>DAOUJY010000077.1:0-91980 GCA_034421995.1 Dehalococcoidia bacterium
GCGGAACATTCCGGTGCAGAACGGGCGGGCGGAATACACGGTGCGCCGGCTGTCCGAGGGAGTGCGGCACGCCTTCACCGTGCTGACCGGCAACGATTTCATCGACAGCGGCGGCGGCGTCCGCAGCGAATTCTTCTGGCCCAGCAACCCCCGTTGGCAGTTTTTGGATGGGCGAAGTACCCTCCCGCTGGGCATGACCCTGCCCACCGGGGAATGCCCGGCGGCATTCCCAACTTGGCCTCCGCATCCGTATCTGCCGGGCATTGCCGTCCGCGTGGGGGACAATCCGGGCGAGGCGGTGATCTCCTGGGACCCCATGCCAGCGACCCACTACCGCATCGGCTACGTGAACATGGAGGTGGATTACCACCTGGCCAAGGCCAGCTGCACGGGCGAATGGATTGATGCCTTTGTCTATACCGACGTGAACGCGCGGAACATTCCGGTGCAGCAGAACGGGCGGGCGGAATACACGGTGCGCCGGCTGTCCCCGGGAGCGCGGCACGCCTTCACCGTGCTGACCAGCAACGAGTTCATCGACAGTGGCGGCGGCGGCAGCGTCCGCAGCCAATTCTTCTGGCCCAGCAACCCCCGTTGGAAGTTTTTGCCGGGGCGGAATACCCTGCCGACGGGCATTACCCTGCCCACCGGGGAATGCGCCGGCTCAGCTGCCACCGACCGGGCCGCGCTCATTGCGTTCTACAACGCCACCGACGGCCCGAACTGGACTAACAACCGCAACTGGCTGAGCGACGCTCCTATCGGCGCATGGCATGGCGTCACTACTAATCCGAATGGCCGTGTCATCAGGTTGGACCTTTTGGGGGAGAACCGGTTGACGGGCGCGATACCGCCGGAACTGGGCCGCCTCACCAACCTGAGGTCCTTGCGGCTGTTCGACAACCAGCAGTTGACGGGCCCAATACCGCCGGAACTGGGCAATCTCACCAGATTGGAGGAGTTGGACCTCGGCTGGAACCGGTTGACGGGGGCGATACCGCCGGAACTGGGCCGCCTCGTCAACCTGGAGCAGTTGCGCCTCGGCCGCAACCAGTTGACGGGGGCGATACCACCGGAACTGAGCACCCTCACCAACCTGACGAGTTTGGGCCTCAGCAACAACCGGTTGACGGGGGCGATACCGCCGGAACTGGGCCGCCTCACCAACCTGGAGGATTTGAGCCTCAGCAGCAACCAGTTGACGGGGGCGATACCGCCGGAACTGGGCAACCTCACCAACCTGGAGTATTTGATCCTCTACAGCAACCAGTTGACGGGAGCGATACCGCCGGAACTGGGCGGCCTCTCCAACCTGACGTGGTTGGACCTCGGCAGCAACCGGTTGACGGGCACGATACCGCCGGAACTGGGCAACCTCACCAACTTGGAGTTTTTAGGGATCAGCCGCAACCAGTTGACGGGGGCGATACCGCCGGAACTGGGTGGCCTCACCAACTTGGAAAGGTTGAGACTCAGCGGCAACTGGTTGACGGGCGCGATACCGCCGGAAGTGGGCAGCCTTCCCAACCTGAAGAATTTGTACCTCGACGGCAACCAATTGACGGGATGCGTACCATCAGATTGGCGCTATGTTTTTTTCAATGATTTGGCAGACCTGGGAATGCCATTCTGCGACCCGGCGCCCACGACGTTGCCACCCACCGACCGGGCGGCGCTGGTCGCCTTCTACCACGCTATGGGCGGTCCCGGCTGGCAGACCAAGTATAACTGGCGGACCAACTATAACTGGCTGAGCGACGCTCCTCTTGGCTTTTGGCACGGAGTCAAGGTGGACCGCAATGGTCGTGTCATCAAGTTGGGAGAAGAGGGGAGCATCGTGTGGAACGAGATGACGGGCGCGATACCGCCGGAACTGGGCAGCCTCACTAACCTGGAGGAGTTGCACCTCGGCAGCAGCCGGTTGACGGACGCGATACGGCCGGAATCGGGCAACTTGGCGGGCGCGACACCGCCGAGACCGGAACTGGGCAACCTGACGGGCCCAATACCCCCGGAACTGGGCAACCTCACCAACCTGGAGCATTTGGACCTCCGGGGCAACCTGACAGGCGCGATACCGCCGGAACTGGGCCGCCTCGCCAACCTGAAGAGTATGAACCTCTACGGCAACCAGTTGACGGGGGCGATACCGCCGGAACTGGGCGGCCTCACCAACCTGGAGGATTTGCGCCTCGGCCGCAACCGGTTGACGGGGGCGATACCGCCGGAACTGAGCGGCCTCGCCAACCTGAAGGAGTTGCACCTCTACGCCAACCGGTTGACGGGGGCGATACCGCCGGAACTGGGCAGCCTCACCAACCTGGAGAAGTTGAGCCTCGCCGACAACCGGTTGACGGGGGCGATACCGCCGGAACTGGGCCGCCTCGCCAACCTGGAGAGTTTGAACCTCCGCATCAACCGGCTGACGGGGGCGATACCGCCGGAACTGGGCAACCTCGCCAACCTGGAGTATTTGGACCTCTACAGCAATCGGTTGACGGAGACGATACCGCCGGAACTGGGCAACCTCACCAACTTGGAGTATTTGGGCCTCGCCGACAACCGGTTGACGGGGGCGATACCGCCGGAACTGGGCAACCTCACCAACCTGTGGGGTTTGCACCTCTGGGGCAACCGATTCACCGGGTGCATACCAGCCGTTTGGCGTGATGCTGGCATATATCGCCTGTCATTGCCGGATCTGCCGTTTTGCGACTAGCCGGTCATTCCAACCCCCTGTCCTCTGGACTTGCGCCCGCTTGAGGAGGGTGGGAATTACGAAGTGAAGTTTAATGACGAAATGAAATTTGAGGAAATCGAAGAATGCCTCGGCATGACTGCCCGGTTTCGTGACGCCCTGACCGTTGCCGGGGGCAGCGCTGCAAGGCAGCAAGGCAACTGACTATGCTTGCAACAGACAAACCACCCTTGTCCGAAAACCCCGCTGCTCGCAAGACTGAGCGCTTCGCGGGGATATACTCCGTTGCATTGGCCGCGCGTCTGGTTCGGCTTCCGTTGCGGCACGCTCGCAGCTACGCCCGGCAGCGTGACCGTGACGGCAAGCCATGGGGTAAGCAATCCTGCCGTCGTGAATACTACCTGAACTTCCGCGACCTGATGGAACTCCGCGTTGCCTGGGCCTTGCACAAGAGCGGGATGCAATGGCGCGAAGTTTGCCAATTCGCGCGCCATGATGCAGAAAAGTTAGGCGACAAAGGGCATGTCCTGTCGCATCGCCTCTTCCTGAGCCGGGAACATCATCGGCTCAAACACTACGCGGCAGAGCTGGCTGCTACCGTAGAGTACGACGAGCAAGGCGTGCCGGTAAAATGGAGCATTTCCCGGGAATGGGAAATTGCCGACGAGGACGCCGTCGTCATAATTGCCCCAGGTCGGTCTTTCGGATACCCGGTACTGGCCAGGTGCTACGTGCCAACCTACATACTGCACGATGCCTTGCTCGCGGAAGACGGAGACTATCGCACCGTCGCTGACGACTATGAGGTGAGCGCTGCCCAAGTCCGGCTGGGCTACCGCTTCGAAACCATGCTCTGGGGAGACGATGCTTTATCTGCTTGATGAAGGCTGGCCGTCTTCTTTTGCCGGAGAATTGAATCAACTATTCTACCCCGAACACGACCGCCCAGTCGTACAGCATATTCGAGACTTGATCGCCCTGGGTGTTGACGATCTTGACTGGATGGCCGAATTAGAGCGCCGAATTGAAATCTACAACGAGGAATGGACTGTCATTACACGGGACAGACTGAAAATACACGGTCGGGCTATGTCCGCCAGTCCGCTCAAATTCGCCATCCTGGTGGACTTGCGATGGGCTAACGCACGCAAGCCTGATCTGTGGAGAACCCTCTGCCAACATTGGCCGCTACTTCAAAATCACGCCGAGTCTTCGCTATCCAACGTATTTCGCCTATCATACGGTGGCGAAATATCGTAGTGATGCGCCGTCGGTCCACCTAAAATAAATAAACTTCCAGATCACCTACTCAATCCCCGGTGACTGCGACAACCAAACGCCTAATCCCAGGAGGAAACCAAATGACCACCACCGCCCAGCCCGAACAGCAATATCGCGTTATCGGCACCCGACCGGTGCGACACGACGGCGTGGACAAGGTTACCGGAGCGGCGCGATACGGCGCGGACATCAACCTGCCGGGGATGCTCCACGCCCGCATCCTGCGCAGCCCCCACAGCCACGCCCGCATCCGCAGCATCGACACCAGCAAGGCCGAGGCCATGCCCGGCGTCGTCGCCGTGGCCACCGCCGCCGACTTCCCCATCATCGAGAACCGGATGATCGACTTCGCCGAGGTCCAAGGCAACGCCCGGATGATCGCCGAAAACCTGCTGGCCAAGGACAAGGTCCTGTACGTCGGCCATGCCGTGGCCGCCATCTGCGCCACCAGCCCCCACATTGCAATGGAGGCCATGGAACTGGTGGAGGTGGATTACGAGGTCCTGCCCACCGTGCTCACCTGGCGCGAGGCCATGGCCGAAAACGCCCCGCTGCTCCACGACGACATGACCACCTACTTCCGCCTGGAACGGTTTGCCCGCGGTGACGATACTGGCGTCAAGAGCAACGTCGCCGGACACATCCAGCACAAGGTCGGCGACGTCGAGCAGGGTTTTGCCGAGGCCGACATAATTATCGAGCGCGAGTTCGAGACGCAGACCGTGCACCAGGGCTACATCGAGCCCCACGTGTCCACTGCCATGTGGTCCGCCGACGGTCGCGTCACCGTCTGGACCAGCACCCAGGGCATCTTCAACGTTCGCGCGCAGACTGCCGCCATCATCGGCGTCCCCGAAGGTCAGGTGAAGATTGTGCCCATGGAAATCGGCGGCGGATTCGGCGCCAAGGGCATTACCTACACCGATCCGGTGGCCGCGGTCCTGTCCAAGAAAACGGGCAAACCGGTCAAGGTCGCCATGGATCGCACCGACGTCTTCATCGGCAGCGGCCCCGCATCTGCAACTTTCATGCGCTGCAAGATGGGCGTCAAGAACGACGGCACCATGGTCGCCGGCCAGCTCTACATGGTCTATGAAGCCGGCGCGTACCCCGGCTCTCCCGTGGGTGGCGGCGCCCTCACCGGCTTTGGCCCCTACAAGATGGATCACATGCTGGTGGACGGCTACGACGTGGTTTGCAACAAGCAGAAGGTGCAGGCCTACCGCGCCCCCGGCCAGCCCCAGGTCGCTTTCGCCGTGGAAGCCGTGGTTGACGAACTGGCCGAAATGCTCGGCAGGGATCCCATGGAACTCCGCATCCAGAACGCCGTCCAGGAAGGCGACCGGATGCCCAACGGCGTGCCTCACCGCGTATTCGGTTGCCGCGAGCTGGAAGAGGCCATGCTCAACAGCGACCACAACCGGACGCCGTTGGAAGGCCCCAACCGCGGCCGCGGCATCGCCGTCGGATTCCGTTGGCAGGCCGGCCAGGCATCATCGGCCACCATCAACGTCAACTCCAACGGCACCCTCAACCTCATCACCGGCTCCGTTGACATCGGCGGCACGCGCACGGCCGTCGCCATGCAGGTCGCCGAAACCCTCGGCATCGACGTTGACCAGATCGCCCCCACCGTGGTTGACACCGACACCGTTGGCTGGACTGCCTCCACCGGCGGCAGTCGCATCGCCTTCGACACCGGCCTGGCCGCCATCGCCGCGGCCGAGGACCTGCGCGACCAGATGGCCCGGCGCTGCGCCATGGTCTGGGAGGTCGAGCCGGAACAGGTCGAGTTCGCCGACGGCGTGTTCACCTGCACCGCCAACGAAGAGCGCATGACCATCGCCGACGCTGCCAGCCGCATGATGCGCACCGGCGGCCCGCTCACGGCGTCGGCCTCCGCCACCTCCACCGGCGTCGGCCCCATCTTCGCCGGCAACATCATCGACGTTGAGGTGGACCCCGAAACCGGCAAGGTGGACGTCCTGCGCTGCACGGCGTTCATCGACTCTGGCACCTCGGTCCACCCCAGCTACGTCGAGGGCCAGATGCAGGGAGGGACGATGCAGGGCATCGGTTGGGCGCTCTCGGAGGACTACACCTACGCCGACGACGGTCGGATGCTCAACTCGACCTTCCTGGACTACCGGATGCCCACCGCGCTCGATATGCCGATGATCGACACGGTGGTCATCGAAGTCCCCAACCCGCGCCATCCCTACGGTTTGCGCGGCGTCGGCGAGGCCCCCATCATCCCGCCGTTGGCCGCGTTGCACAACGCCGTCTATCACGCCACCGGCGTCCGCGTGAACAAGCTCCCGCTGTCGCCCACGGCGGTGTTGGAGGCTTTGCAGGAGGCTAACGGGCAGTAGCCACGAGCAGGGGCGGGTTTGAAACCCGCCCCTAGCCACCAGCGTTATGACTATGCAAGACAAAGACCGTAATGACGGAAGGTCTCATGAGCCTGACAACCTTTTACATCGCCATGCTTGCAACACAGATTGTTCCGCTGGTTCTTGCAGTTGGAGCGCTGGTGTGGATGGTTTGGTACTTCCGATCAATTGACCGCCGGGACCGCGTTCCGTCGCAGCCATCAGCAACTGATGCTGAAGTTGGTCAACCATTCCCACCGGGATAATGGGCAGGCCATGTTCACATTGCCACCGGAACCGGAGGCGAGGCCAGCCCCCGCTGACGACTAGGAACGCGCCTCCAGCACCTCGGTCAGCATCAGAAAGTTGGCCTGCAATTCCGGAGCCAGGGTGGTTCCGCCTCTGGACAGCATCAGCAAAAGCCGGACCTGGGCAGCCAAGTCTGCGGCCAGTTTGCGTTTCGCCTCGGCCACGGTGTCCGCCGCCACGGGGACGCGCAGACCGTGTAACGGCAGAGCATTTCGCGACTCTCCGGCCCAGTACTGATCCAGGCTATCTATGATGACTATGGGTATGTCCTTGGACACCACGAACGGAGCCTCGGGGGGGCTGTCCTCAGCCGTCAGCACGTCGGCAAAAGCCCGGGTAACGTCGCTATGGTTGATGTGAAAGGTTGCGGCGTTGGGCTGACTGGTGGAAGTGCTCCGCCACGTCCAGTCTTCGGGCAACGCGGTGTTCGCGTTGGGGATGACATCGACCGGGAGGGAGATGTCCTCGCCTAGCGGGCGCCCCTCGCCGACGGGATCATCCGTATTCCGCAAGCCGAAGCGCTGCCCGGCTGGTTCACCGTTTGGGTCGGGAGTAGTCATACCGTGCCCCTCGGTCGGTCAGTGGGAATGCCCGTCGGCGTCAATTTCCCACGCGGCGTACACCTGCTCCGGCAGGGTGATGGGACCGACGGCTTCCTCATATTCCCGCACGTGTTTGGCCGCCAGGACCGCAATGGCCTTCATCATTTGGGGACTGACCTTGATGCGGGCGCGCAGGATCGGCTCCCGTTCCTCAACCTGCTCGCCGAAGAAGAGGACGGCGGAATACAGGCTGCTGAAGATGTGGAAGGAGTCGCTGTAGAAGGTGATCGGATCCAGAGAGCTGGGCGCTTCGACAGCGGCCGCCGCCGGCGCGGTGGCGGTGTTGACGTTCAACGACGCGATGTCGCCGGGATTAACGTAGCTATCTTCCTGGGGCGGCTTGTCTTCCGGTGGCACGTAGGGGCGTTGGATGATGGGCATAAGACCTCCGGCCCCAACCACATGACAAGCGCAGCGGGGCGATGCGGCAGTTGGCGGCCATTATAGCGGGTTTAGGGGGCGTGTGCGGCCAGAAATTCCGCGGCGGCTGCGTAATTCCTGGCTCCGCTGCGGCGGATCGGCGGAACAATGTAGCAGTCCGTTGCTCCGGCACCGCGCAACCCCTCCCACACCTGCAAGGCAATGTCCACGCCGGAGCGTCCGGTAGCCAGGTCTTCGGTCACCCATTGCGGGACTCTGGCAAAGGACACGCCGTCCGGTTCCATCAGCCCTACGCCGTAGAACACCGGCACCGCGGGTCCGGGGACCATGCTGGCGAAAGCGTCGGCGAACCGAACGACGTCCGTTGGATCGTACACCGGCTGCGTGATCAGGAAATCCGCTCCGGCCGTTACCTTGCGCGCGGCCAAATGCGCTTCCCGTTCGATCCCGCGCCCGAGATCCACCGTGGCCCCGATGCAGAAATCGGTAGGAGCTCGCAACGGCCTCTCCCGGTGATCGACTCCCGAGTTCAGATTTGCGATGGCGGCGATGAACTCGGTGGCCCGGTAATCGTTGACCGGGGCAGCCGTGTCCCGCGGCCCAAAGGGATCGCCGGCCACGACGATTACATTCTCCAGCCCCAGCGCCTGCCCTCCCAGGAGCAGTGATTCCAATGCCAGCCGATTCATGTCCCGCGTCGCCAACGTGAAGATCGGCTCCGCGCCGTAACGGTCCCGCAGGACCGCCGCCGTAACCACCGAGTTGACGCGCGCGGCGCGTCCCGGATTGTAGGCGACGGATATGAAATCGGCCTGTGCCGGCGGTTCCGGCAGGTCCGGCGCGCGTCCGGAACGGGGTGGCGAATAGTCGCAGATGTATGCGGGTTGCCCGGTTGCCGCGCTGCTTCGTTCTACAACCTTGGCCATCCGACGGGTTCGCGGGCGTAGCGGAGGGCGTGGTCAGCTGCCCAACTGATCCAGCAATTCCCGAAAGCGGGCAATGGCCTGCTGTTCCGAGCGCCCAATGTAATACCGGATTCCCTGAATGTACTCCACCACGTCCCTAGGCAGCATCAGCAACTCATCACGGGGTTCGTTCAGATGGTAGAGGCCGTCCACCCCCTCTTCCAACCCCACGTAGAGAGTATCTTCCAAGACCGCCTTGTCCCGGTCGTCCATGTCTTTCCGCATCACCCACTGGTTGAACACGAAAGGCAGGTTCGTCCACTGGGTCCATTCCTGTCCCAGATCGAATCGGTGGGCAAAGCCCCGTGTGCCCCGTCGCCGTCGCAGCGCCCGGTTTCCAATGAGCAGAAAAGCGTCGAAGGTTTCTTCGGCCCGGATCACGTCGCCCGGTCGGGCCATGAACTCGCCGGGTTCCACGTCGTACTTGTGCCGCAGCAGGACTTCCAGCAGCTTCGCCGCGGTGACGTCTTCGTCCGAGATCCCGATAGTGACGCCGCCCAACTCTTCAATTGGATGCTGGGAGTACAAGCACACGCTCACCGCCCGGCTCAAGGTGGAAAAGCAAAACCCGCTGACCGGCTCAAACCGGTCCTCCAGGCGGAAAACGTCCGACAGGTGGGCCGGGCCGGCGTCCAACTCCCCGTTGGCCAGGGCTTCGCCCAGTTGGCGGGGAGTCGTGTCGCGCAGCTCGATGCCGCGTCGCTCCATATCGAAGTAAAAGGGTTCGGCTTCCAGATATGGCACGCGGCCAACTTTGATGGGCATAGCGTTTGCCACCGCGATTGTTTGGAATAATCGGCAACGACCCGCATTCGCGCGACACTACACGACGGGATGCTGCGACGGTAAGATTGTAGGATGAGCCGCATCTGCGGTCAAGGATGGCTGCCGTGTCGCTCAGGGGTTTTCTATTCTCGGCGTAGTTGTCAGAATCAGGATTTCCAAGATTATAGGATTGGCAAGATTGGGAGCGTATCATCGCTTTATGGCCCCAATCCTGAAATCCAGTAAATCCTGATTCTGACGGAGAATAGATAGAAAGACCCTGCCGCGTGGCTGACCTGTTGATACGATTGGCTTTACGGCGAGCCAGAGAGGTATCGCAATGATGGATGTCAGAGAATTGCATGAAGAATGGATGAAAGATCCGAAATATCGAGAGGCTTACGAGGCATCGGAGCCACAGTACGAACTCATCAGCGCCCTGCTCGACGCCCGCAGCCATGCCGGAATTGACCAGGAAGAGCTGGCCAGGCGGATGGGCATTCATGTGTCGGCGGTCATACGTTTAGAAGGTTGGCGCAGCAACCCTTCCGTCAACACCTTGCGCCGGGTCGCCGAAGCTACTGGCACAAAGCTTAAGGTCAGCTTTGTGCCGGATCAGAAAATCCCAGATCCGTCTTCTGACGTAACGGAAATAGAAGCAAAGGGTCAACGGAAGGAACTCGCAACGTGAAAACATCGCTCATCGCTATTGCCGCCCTGATTTTGGTCATTGCCGTTGCCACCGTGCCGGCGCGAGCAGCCGTTGCGCAAAGCAGCGTCACAGTCACCCACCAGGGAGTGGAGAACCGATTTCCCGACGGGCTGCGGTTTTACATCGACGCTGAAAGCGCCAGTCCTATCGAAGAGGTCCGAGTGTACGTCCGCAAGCTGGGCCAATCCAGCCGCAGCGCCTATCGCGCGGTGGAGTTCGAGCCGGGCACGGCTATTTCCGGCGAAGCGCTGTTCCAAAGCCGGACCGCTAACGAGTACATCCCCACGGGGACACGCTTATCTTATTATTTCGACATTCGAACCGCGGACGGGAACGTTGTGGAAACCGAACCGGCGGTGATTGTCTATCTGAACCGGGGCCTGGATTGGGATTCGGTTTCAGAAGGTCTCATCAACGTGTACTACTACCACCACAACGACCAATCCGAGTCACGGGCCGATGCCGTGCTGGACGTGGCCGCCGATACCTACGACTTTATGAAGCCGATCCTGGGCGTCGAATTAACCGAGCCGATGAATATAGTGGTTTATTCGGACTACCGGGATATGAGGGCGGCGCTTCCGCCGGCTTCCCGAGTGGCGCAACAGCAGCTCAGAACCCTGGGACAGGCTCACACCAACGAGAGAACCCTGCTGGTGGACGGCTCCATGGACTTCTTCGCCGGCGACAATATTCTGACCACCGCCGCCCATGAGTTCACCCATCTGCTGGTCGCTGACGCCGCCGGCAGCGCCTATGGGCAAGTTCATACCTGGCTCAACGAAGGTCTGGCCGTTTATTCGGAGCGTGCGCCCGACAACGAATTCGAGCGATATATGCAGGCCGCCATCCGCAATGAACAAGTGCCGCCCCTGTCCAGCCTCCGCACCTACGCTGGCACGCCCACGGAGACGCTGCGCAATTACGGGCAGGGCCACGCCGTGGTGACCTATATGCTGGAAACCTTTGGCCCGGAGAAAATGGTGGAGCTCTTTGAAGAGCTTCGCTCCATTCACAATTTCGAGAAAGCACTGCACGCGGCCTATGGATTGACCGTACCCGAGCTGGACAACCGGTGGCGTGAAAGCGTGGACCTATCCCCGAGAGACCTGTCCACTCCGCCGCTGCCGCCCTTGCAGGTGCTGCCGACCCGGCGACACGCGCCGACGCCAATGGCTCCGACGCCCGAGGCAACGCAGCCGTCAACTCCGGCGCCGGCTCCCACCGCGACACCAGCGCCAACGTACACTCCGAAACCGACGCCCGCCGGCCCTTCGGGGCCGAGATCCGGGGGTGGTCCGGTTGGCCCGTCCGGTGAGCAAACCCGTTCCTCCGGTGGCTGTGGGGCCGCGCCGGTTCGTGAAGGCAAAGCGACGCCGGAAATGGCGTCGCTCGCTACCCTGGCATTCCCGGTGGGGCTGCTGGCGTTGGCGGCGATCCGAAGGCGGCGCGGCGAATAAATAGCCTAAAACCGGGTTCTCAGCTCATCAAGCCCGATTGCCGTCTCCCGGCGCAGACCGTCGGTCACGATCCGCTGCTCGTGGAGGCCCTTGAAAGCATCCACGGTGAACGGCTGCCAGGTGTAACGGAGGGTGCGCATGGCGGTCTCTTCCCGCTCGGCCGCTTCCACCATCAGGGTGTACATGGGCAGCAGGAATCCCGTTTGCGGCAGGGCTCGCACATCCCTGGTAAGGCTGCTCATGCGCAGGCTGAATTGGTCCAGTTCGCCTATCACATCGGCCCGGTCGCAACCGCCTTCGCTTTCTCGCCAAGCGTTGTAGTCGTCGTGAAAATCATCCCACGCGGAACGCAGCCGCCGGTGCTCGGAGTTGAACGTCGCCAGCTCTCCCAGGCTCTCTTCGACGTCCAAATCGGCGATGCTCCGCACGGCGCGTGCGGCCTGTTTCAGGGCCGTTGCGCTTTTCTCCACGCTTGCGTCCACTTTGGTAAAGCTGGGGAGTTTCAGGGACGCTGCGGCCTCTTCTGTCTTAGCGCTGGCCGCTTTGGTAGGGGCGGGGGTGGGCTTTTTTTCATCCTCGCCGCTTGAAGTCTCCTCGGCATCGGTATTGGCGACGCTCGTTTTGGTGGCGCTGCTTTTGACGGGTTTCGCGGCGGTTCTCAGCTCCTTTCTCTCGGCTTTGGCCGCGCTCAGCAAATCGTCCACCGTCTTTTCCGTGCCGGCCAGGTGGGGCAATTCATCCAGGGCGTCGATTACCGCGTTCAACTTCTTGATGAGTTCGTCCAGCCCGTCCAGCACCTCCTGGACTTCCATGCTCTCCGCCTCTTCCCGCAGTTCCGTGTACTCGTCGTGAAGGTTTTGCCAGTCGTTTTTGACTTTGTCGAAGGCCAGGGAAAACTCCTCAACCGTTTCGGGGTCGGGAGAATCCTCGAAGGTTTCTCTTAGCTCAATAGCCCGGTCCTGGGCTTTGCTGTGCGCCTGGGCCGCTTGGGCGCGTTGGGTTTCGACCGCCTCGAGCAGCGCGACGTTGTTGGGCTGCCAGCGATCCCGGAGCTGCCGGTACGCCGCCTCTTCCTCTTGCGCGGCCGCTATCAGAATATCGGCCAATTCCCCGGTCGTCTGGGTCCGGGTCAGATTGCGAGCCTGCTGAGTAACGTCGTTAAACTCGATGGCGAAACCGTTGAGCGCCTGGTGCATGGAGCTGGGGAGGCAGGCCGTCAGCCCGGCGCTCCATTGGTCGAACTCTTCACGAATCTGGCCCCATTCTTCATCCAGAGCGATGCGTTGGCTGGCGAATTCATCGACGGCGGCCAACGCATCGGCCGGCAGGGCGGTGGGCGCAACCGCCAGTGGCGGTTGCGCCGCTGTCTCTGTCGCCGGCGCAGCGCCGGGTTGCGCGCACGCCGCCAGGGACAACAACCCCAGCGCCAGGGTGGCCAGGATCCAGCACGCGTATCGTATCTTCATGGACTATTGTTCACTCCCGCGAACTCGCTCACCAGATCGTTTCTGAAGTCGCCTTCCAAAAGCCGCTCTACCGCTTTTTCCATGACTTCAGCAGTTTCGGACAGAATAATCAGAACGTAGCGTTCCTGTTCCCGCGCCAATATGGTTATCGAGGTATCCTTCAGCTCCAGGTCCGGGACAAAGCGCGCGGTCAACACTTCGCCGACACTCACCCCGGCGCCCTGCAAGTATCGGCTCACCAACGGAGCGTCCTCATGCAGCCCCAGGAATACCGTGTTGCGGCTCACGTCCTCCACACCGCTGATGTTTGCGGTGACACCGAGGCTCGCCAACCCGTTCTTCACCTGCGTGCCGCTGGTCAGCAGTTCGGACCGCGCCGGCAGGACGTCCACAGTGTTGTCCGGGCCGCTTTGGAAGAAATGGGGAAAGTCCGCCAGATCAAAAACCCGATCGCTCTCCGTAAGGTACCGCGCGATGTTGCTCAGCAAACGGTCATTGTCCAACGCGGCGTTTTGGGGCGGTACCATGAACGTGAAGTCCCCCAATGCCAGCACGTTGCGGGTGTCGCCGAAAGCCATTGGCGAAAGATCGCCGTCGTGCTGCAGCAACGATGATCGGGTGTTTTCGTCAGCAAACGCCAGTCCCGGGCCCGAGGAACGGATGGAGCCGGCCGAATAAAGGGCCACCTCGTTCACGCCGACCGTGATCTCGCCCGGTTGGAAATCTTTCACGAAAATGTTCTGGAAGTTGATGTCGTTTTCAAACTGGTTGTACAGATAATCGGGTTGGAAGTTCACCCCGAACCGCACCGCCAACGTGTTATTGGCCGGGGTCAGCCCGGGATCGGAGATGAGCAGCAGCTTGCCGCCTTTCCTGACGAAATTTTCCACCAGGGTAGCCTCCGCCGCCGTGTAATCCACTCGAGGAAGGATCACCGCAAAACTATCGGCTACGCGCAGTTTTTCTTCGAGCAGCGGGAGCCGGTCCTCTTCTTTCACGTTCCCGAACCCGCCGAGGAACTCAACGTCGAATCCCAGATCGGCCACCTTGGAACGCAACGCCGAGACGTGGTTCGGCGTGAACGCGTTCCGGTGCAGCGCATCGATCAGGAACAGACCGGAATCGCGATGGTCCACCGGGGATTCCCACACCGTGTTGCCCGGCACCACGGGGGGGCTCTGCTCCGGTAATTCGGCCTGGATCGGAGCCGGCGGCTCGTATCCGCCCCGGTAAAAAGTCAATGCGCCGACGCCGAATGCAATACCGGCAAAGGCCAGCAGGAGGAACAACGCCCCCAACAGTTTAGTAGTCATTTCCCACGTACAGGTAATAGATGTTCGGATTACCTATTTCCAGCGGGAAGTCCGGTAACGGGTCTTCTTGTGTCGCTTCGAGACCATTGATCAGCATGAATTTGCCCATCTGCCCGTTCAGCTCGGAGTCACCCTGGACCTGGACCGGTTCGGCTGGCGACACGTTGGCAGCGCCGGAACTCTCCTGCATCATCAGTTGCCATGAGGCATAAGCCGGGTCGTGAAAAATGCCGTCGTACTCGGATGCAAATATCCGGCGCGACCGGAGTATGAACTGCCGCAGCACTTCTGCATTGACGTCCACGATTCCGTAGTTGGAGATGCCGGCCAGTTCCGCCGCTTTCTCCATGGCTTCGGCACGGCCGCCGAGTTCGTCCACCAACCCGAACCGCACCGCGTCAACGCCGGCGTAAAGCCTCCCCTCGGTCAACTCCTCCTCCGTAATCTTGAGGCGGTCTCCCCGCTCTCGCATCACCATCTGGGCGAATCCGTCCTTCAGTTCGTCAACCAACCCGATCCAGTCCCTTCGGGATGCTCCCGTCAGCTTGTAAGGGCCGGTGGTTACGATCACCTCCGGCAACGGACGCGGGATCAGCGACCCGGCAAGGGCGACTACCCCTACGTTTCCGACCAAAGACGCCGATTGAGCATAGGTGTGGTTTGCCCCCATGGCCATCATGTAGCCGCCGCTGGCCACCATGCCGTCCATGGCGATGACCACGGGCTTTTCCTCACGAAGTTTCCGGGTGGCAAAGTACAGTCGTTCGCTGGACGCTGCCCCTCCGCCCGGGCTGGACATCTTGATTACCACCGCCTTGATGGAGTCGTCTTCCCGGGCGTATTTGAGGAACTCGCCGATGATGAACTCGGAATCATCGGTGATCACGATGAAGGGAAGATCGATATAGCCAATCTTCGGCTTCCCCGGATAGGCGTAAAACAACGCCAACACGCCAATGACCAACCCCAAAGCGACGGCGACCGGCGCAATGAAGTACCAACTGGCAGCGACCCTTCCAAAGGCTGCCCCGAGGGCTAAAAATCTGTTCACCATCCACCTGCGGCCGCTTACGGAGCGCACGGCCCCTGATCTCAGCAGCAATTGCTATTTGTGTACGACGTACCGAGAAAATCGGATTTATGATTTTTGAAGGCGAATCATCGTAACACAAAGGTCGCCCAATCGGCGCTCGGCGACTACGCGTCCGCCTCCGGCGACCAGTTGTAGATCCGCGCCAGGGTCCCGCCCATCAGCGTGGCCCGGTCCGAATCGGAGAGCCAGTCAGAAACGCGGAATGCCTCCACCCCTTGTTCGTAGTTCAGCAAGTTGACCGCTCGCGTCCAGTCAGTTCCCCAAAGGCAACGCTCCAGGCCGTAGGCGTCGAATATTCTTCCCAGGGGTTCCCTGATGTCGGGGTACGGGAACCCCGCGTGGGACAATGTGCCGGCGCCGGAAATCTTGATGGCTACGTTGTCCAGTTCCGCCAGTGACAACACGTTGGGCAGGTCAGCGAAGGGTTCCGCCGGCGGTGGCGGGTCGAAGGGCTGCGCCAGCCCAACGTGGTCGATGATGATCTGCGTATCAGAATTTTGTCGGGCCAGTTCCCGCAGCAGGGGCAGCTTCCCGGCCGACATGACGTTAACGGGCACGCCAGCGCGCCCACCGGCGGCCAGGATGCCGTTCAGCCCCGGGTGGTCAGCCTCGTAGTCCAGGTTGGCGAGCATGATCCGCGCGCCCACCACGCCCGGCGTGGATGTCCATTCCTCCATGTCCGCGTCGATGGTCTCAGAGTTGGGATCGAAAGGTCGGACCAGTCCGAACTTGGTGGGGTGCCTGGCATACACCTCCAGGGCGTAACTGGCGTCGTAGCCATAGAGCGAGAACGGCGAAATGAGAACCGCTCCGTCCACACCCACGGCGGCCATCGCCGCAATCATGTCGTCGCCGGTGACTTCGTCCGGTCCGGTGAGGAACCCGACCCACGGGCGTTCGGGGCGATTTCGCTCGTAAGCGTGTACTTGACAATCAATGGTGAGAGCCCGGTCCGCCATCATCTTTCTCCTTTGCAGTTAATCGGGACAGCCTGTCGGCAACTAGGGAGATGATACCAGATGAGGCGAGGGCAGGGCGGAGTCAGCGCTTTTGCCATCACCGGGCGGCCGGGGCCAGCGTCGCCGCGGCGACTTCGCGCAAATCCGGCCCGTTCAGCTTTCGGCCCTGCACCCCCATCAGGCGCAGGATGCGGCCGTCCTTGGTGATGCGGATGCGGTCCAGAGCGTCCTGCCAGGGAGCCAGATAGTCGCAGGTGCCGTCGCCGTTGGGATCGTCGCCACCCTCCAGGCTCTCCCCGCTGGGCAGGCGCACCGCGATGACTGCGGACGGGTCGGCGGCCGGCGCCAGCATCATCACCGGCAGGTCGTCTTCCGATAGGCCGGTCTGTTCCAGCAGCCCTTTCACGGTGGTGGAGACGCCGTGCATCCCGAAGATGACCAGGTGAGCGAAGCTGGCGTCGCGCTGCTCGAACTCGGCGCGGTAGCGGCGGAAGATTTCGTGGGCGCCAGTGGCCTGCGGTTTCACCAGGAACAGGGCCATGGCCGGGAAACCGTCAGCGTCGATGGCGGTATCCCGTAAATTGCTGCTCCATCGCAGCAGCTTGTCGTGGTCGTGTTCGTCATAGTGGTGGGACATGTTCAATCAGCCTCCCTGGTGCGCTTCCAACAGCTTTTGCAGATCCAGCTTTTTCATGGGCAACATCACTTCCATGACCCGGTTGGCATTGGGGCCGCTCATCAGCCAAGAGGGGAGAGCGGTTGGTATGATCTGCCAGGTGACGCCGAAACGATCCTTGAGCCATCCGCATTGGATCTCGGTTCCGTCGTCGGTGAGATTATCCCACAGATGGTCGATCTCGTCCTGGGAATCGCATGAGACCATGAAGGATATGGCTTCGGTGAACTCGATGGCGGGAATGCCATCGAAGGCGACGAATTGCACGCCGTCCAACTCAAAAGCCACGGTGGAACTGCCCTCGGCCGGCCCTTCCCCGAAAGTATCGCTGGATACGATCCTGGAGTTGTCGAAGACGGACACGTAGAACTCGGCGGCTTCACGGGCGATGCCGTCGAGCCACAGGAACGGGGTGATTTTTTGCACTGCGGGCATACATAAGCCTCTGCTAACCGCCGGCGTCGAACTGGACGAGGATGCCGTCCGGATCGTACACGTAAAAGCTGCCGACGCGGCCCTCGGAGTTGGTCCAAACGTCCATGGGCGCGGCCAGTTCCACGCCCTGAGCAGCAAGGTTTTCGGCAAGAGCTTTGGGATCCGACACGCTGAACGAAATGTGGCTGATGCCCACCTGGTCCAGTTTGATGGGTGTTCCGTCCGGGTCCTCGCCGGGATGGGAGGTCATGGTCAGCGTGGGCTTTGCGCCGTCCGCGTAGGCCAGCCGCACCTGCCGGCGCGTTGCGCGGTTGTGAGCATACACGTGGGGCAGGCCGCCGGTGGTGGTGTCCTGGATAACGTCGCTGACGATGGACATACCCAGTTGGCCGCAATAGAACTGGAGGGAAACATCCAGGTCGCGCACGCAGATAGCGATGTGCGAGACGCCGGTTGAGTTCATGGGCATGATGGTTGCTCCTTGCCTGGCCAGGCCGTAAATGCTGCGGTCTCGAATTAGCTGGATTGTTCGGGTTCGTCCGGCGGTGGACGGTCGGCCTCGCCCGGCGGCGGCACCTCCGGTGGTTTGCCCTGGACGGCGTCTTCGTACCCCCGGCGATAGCCTTGCGCGATCCCTTCCGCCATCCCTTCAGCAATTGCCTCGGCGCGGATGCGCTGCCGGCGTCGTTCATTGGCCTCCCTGATCCAGTCTCCGATTGGCATTGCTATCTCCTTCATCTGCAACAGCGACCAGGCAACGAACCCGGCGGCGACAAAACTGGCTCCAATCGCCAGCAGTATGCTGAACGCCACCGCGTCCGGCGTATCGTGGTCGGCACGATAGCGCAAAGTCAACCATACCAAAGTGGCTGAGCTGCCGGTTCCGCCCAGAAGGGTCATCAGTTGAAACCATCGCCGATCCTTCCGGTTGATTCCCCAGATGGTCTCGCGGTCGGCTCTGCGGTCGTCCTGGTTCATTGTACATTCGGGCGAACCGCCGGGGAATCGCACGCTTCCGAATGCCGCAATTGTCGGGCCGTCATCCTCCGCCGCTATCGAACTGCACCAGGATGCCGTCGGGGTCGTACACGAAGATGCTGGAAACTTCGCCGTTGGCGTTGGTGAAGCCGTCCATGGGTCCGGCCAGCTCCACGCCGGCAGCGATGAGCTCGTCGGCCAGCGCCTTCACGTCCGAGACGGTGAAGGAGATGTGGCTGATGCCCACCTGGTCCAGCTTGATCGCCCCGCCGTCGGCGTCGTCGCCGGGATGGCTGGTCATGACCAGGGTGGGAACGGCGCCCTCGCCGTAGGACAGAACCGCCTGGCGGCGGGTGGCGCGGTTGTGGGCGTACACGTGGGGCAGGCCGCCAGTGGACGTGTCCTGCACCCGGTCAACGGTCACGCTCATGCCCAGGATGTCGCGGTAGAACTTGAGAGATTCGTCCAGATCGCGGACGCAGACGGCGATGTGTGAAACGCCGGAAGAGTTCATTGCCATGGCGCTGCCTCCAATGTAGGCGTGAATGAGATAGTCTCAATAACTGGATGCAATGCTACTGCCGGTGATTGGCGATGTCAAAGTCGGAGTAGTTCCGGGACTGTTCCCCCCTGCCCCAACCGTCCACCTTCCGCCAGATCAACAACAACGCGCCGACCCCGAGCAACATCGCTCCCAGGTCGGTGGCAGGGAAAGACCACCAGACGCCCCATACGCCGAACACGTGAGACAACGCGAATACCCAAGCCAGCAGCAGCAAGATCCGCTGCGCCACCGTGAGTAACACGGACGGCCAGGCTTTTCCCAAAGCCTGAAAAGCGATGGAACTGATGAACTCTATTCCAACTATGGGCAGCGCCAGCAACACCACACGCAGGGCGTCGCCTGCTTCCGGCGGCAGGGCATCGTCCTCGGCAAAAAGGCCGATGATTTGTCCTGCGAAAGGCATGAGCGCCGCAACGATTACGATCCCCCCTACCGTTGCGCCCAGGCAGCTTTGCCAGATTGCCTGTCGCACCCGGTCATAGTTGCCCGCCCCATAGTTGTAGGCCGCCAACGGGAGGTAGGCCAGGGCCGCGCCGATGAACGGCGCGAGGGCGAACTCCAGCACGGAATTGATGACCCCAAACAGGGCAATGTATCCGTCGCCGCCTTCGAACCGGCTGAGGATGTTGTTTATTACCACCACCACTATGGCGCGGGCTACCTCGATGATGCAGATGGGCAGCCCCAGGGCGAAAACCTCCCGCAACAACCCGACCCGAGGGATCAGAGCATCTGCTGACACTCTCAACGCGCTTCGTCCGGACAGGTAGAACCACCCGGTGTACAAAACGGCCAGCCCCTGGGCCAACACGGTGGCCACCGCCGCGCCGGTAATGCCCCATCCGAATACCAGGATGAAAAGCGCATCCAGCGCGACGTTTGCTACGGCGCCGCCGGCCAGGACAACCGTAGCGGGCATCGGCCGGCCCTCGGCCATGAACAGGTTGTTGGCCGTAACCGCCAACATGGACAACAGGCTTCCCGGCAAAATAACGACCAGGTATTGGCGGCAGTGTTCCGCCGTAGCCGGAGACGCGCCCATCGCGCGCACCAATTCGTCCATGCGCGCCATGCCCACGACGGTGGCGACAGCGTATATCGGGATTAATATGGCGAGTGAAGCGCCGATGACGCGCGATGCTTGACGAGAATCGCGCGCTCCCAAGGCACGGGATATGACCGACATTCCGCCCAATCCGGTCAGCAGCCCCAGCCCCACCGCTGCCATCTGCACCGGGAACGCCGCCGACAAGCCGCTCAACGCATCAACCCCGACCACGTTGCCAACGAAGGCGCGGTCAACGATGCTGTACATCGCCATGACGATGATGGCGAGCATGGGAGGGAACGCCATCTGCAACAGCAGCCGCCACATGGGCGCGCTGCCCATGGCGTCGGCCTGGCGTGTTGAACTTTCGAGAGTGGACATTTCCGGTGAACCGGGCGTTTTGACCCGTCTGTTGCGCCGATGCTAAAATCTAATGACCGCGCATTATAAGAAACTCTGGATGCAATGGAGCATCCGCCTGAACGCAAGCTTGGGCAATTTGGCCGAGCCGGGACGTTCAAGGAGGTGTTAGATGTCGGGTCATTCCAAGTGGTCAACCATCAAGCGCGCCAAGGGCGCCGCCGACGCCAAGCGTGGCGCCCTGTTCACCAAGCTGGCGCGCAACATATCGCTGGCAGCCAAGGAAGGCGGCGGTGGCGATCCGGACATGAACTTCCGGCTGCGCATTGCCATTGACCAGGCCAGGTCCAACAATATGCCCCAGGACAGCATCACCCGCGCCATCCGCCGGGCCACCGGCGAGGGCGGCGAAGGGATGGAGGACCTGGCCGAGGTTACCTACGAAGGGTACGGGCCCAGCGGTGGAGCGATCCTGGTCAAGGCGCTGACCACCAACCGCAACCGCACCGCGTCGGAAGTGCGCTCCGCGTTCAACAAGGGCGGCGGGAACCTGGGCGAAGCGGGCTGCGTGGCGTGGAACTTCGACAGCCGCGGCGTCATCGTCCTGGAAATCGCGGACGAAACGGTGGCGGAGGAACTGATCATGACCGCCATCGACGCCGAAGCCGACGACGTGAACTTCGAGGACGGTATCCTCGAAGTCTATACCACGCCGGAGAACCTGCTGTCGGTGAAATCCGCGTTGGAGAACGAGGGAGCGCAGCCGTCTTCGGCAGACGTGTCCATGGTCCCGAAGACCGTCATCCCGCTGGAGGATAGGGCAGCAGAGCAGACCCTGCGCCTGCTGGACAACCTTGAAGAATTGGCCGACGTCCAGAAAGCCTACACCAACGCAGACTTCCCGGCCGAGGTGCTGGAACGCTACGGGTCGGCCGCCTGATGCGCGTCCTTGCCATCGACCCCGGCACCTTGCGAATGGGGTACGGCGTCCTCGACGCCGAACCGTCCCCCGAAGCCGACGACTACGGGGTGGTTGCCCTGCCGGCGTCAATGCCTATTGAAAACCGCCTGTACCAATTGCACACCCATATCCTGAACATGATCCACGTATTCCAGCCCGACGCCATCGCGGTGGAGGACCCATTCGTGGGCCGTGGCGAGCGGGCGTTTGCCAAGTCGGCCCTGGCCATCGGTCAGGCGCAGGCGGTGGTGCTGATTGGCGCTGCCAGCCAGGGAGTGCCGGTGCATCGCTATGCGCCCGCCACGGTCAAACGCTCCGTCGCGGACTACGGCGGCGCCACCAAGGAACAGGTGCAGCAGATAACGGCTTCCTTGCTGGGCTTGCGTGAAACGCCGGAATCCGATGCGGCGGACGCGCTGGCCGTCGGGTTGTGCTGTTTAAGGGAGCTGGGGACCGACAACCTGGCATCCCGCGAGATTGCCCCCGGCAAGGAATTGTAAGCAGTGCTGGTCGGCGTGCACGGCGCGCTGGAGGCCGTCGGCGCCGACTGGGTGAACGTACAGGTCGGCGGCATCACGTTGCAGGTGTTCGTGCCGGCGTCAGCCATTACCACGCTGGGCAGCGTCGGGGAGCCGGTTCGCCTCCACACCATACTGCGGATCCAGAACGAACAGCCGGTGCTGTACGGCTTTCCCGACGTCGGATCGGTGGAACTTTTTGGCGCGCTGACCGGCGTGTCCGGAGTGGGACCGCGCTCCGCCCTGTCCATACTCTCCGAATTGGGCGAGGACGGTTTCCGCAATGCGGTGGCATCGGAGGACGTGGCCGCGCTGTCTCGGGCGCAGGGAGTGGGCCGCCGCATCGCCCAGCGGGTGGTGCTGGAACTGAGGGGCAAGTTGCCCGACGCCGATGCCGGAGCGCCGGGCGTTGTGACAGTGTCAGGAACAGATGCCGACGCCGTGGAGGCGCTTACCGCGCTGGGTATGCCGCTGGCCGATGCGCGCCAGGCCATTGCGTCGCTGGAACTGCCGGCGGACGCCTCGGTGGAAGATAAGATAAGACAAGCGCTGCTGGCGGCGGGCGGCGGGTGAGGCGGATGGCATATAATGCGTGCGCCGGTTTGCCGACGTCGGCTTGAACCGGGAACGCGCTGGAACGGGGTGTTGCAATGACTACTGCGAAATCGCAAGCGTTGTCCACGGAACGCAACGTGTTCGACGGCATTTACTACCCGGATGAGGACGGTATTCCCTTGCCTGACGGACCGGAACAGGAAATCCATTTCTACCGAGTTACGCCGGTGCTGCGGGCTTACCTGGAGCAGTATTACGACGTAATCGTGACCGGAGACACCTTCCTGTATTACGAGCGAGGCAACCGCCGGGCCGTGGTGGCACCGGACTGCCACGTGACCTTCGGCGTCAACCGGGACGATATCCTCCCGCACAATTCCTACTTCACCTGGCACCTGGGTCGGGTTCCCGACTTCGTGCTGGAGATTGGGTCGCGGAGCACGGCCCGGGCGGATTTGGGTCGAAAGCGGGATTTGTACGCCTCCCTGGGCATTGGCGAATACTGGCGTTACGACCCCACGCCGGACAGTCGGCACTACGGGGAGCCGCTGGTGGGCGAGCGATTGGAAAACGGAGTGTACGTCCGCATAGAAGTATCGCCGGGGCCGGACGGTATGCTGCGCGGCCACAGCCCGGCGCTGAGCATGGATCTGTGCTGGGACGATGGCCGGCTGCGGTTCTACGATGTAGTCAGGGACGTGTGGGTCCCGGACTATTACGATCTGCGGGATGCTCACCAAGCAGCCGAAGAAGGACGCCAAGCAGCGGAAGAAGGACGCCAAGCAGCGGAAGACCGCCTTGCTGAGGAACGAGCCGCCCGCCAGGCTGCGGAAGCGCGCATAGCGGAAATGGAAGCCGAGTTGCAGCGTCTGCGGGACGAAGCATAAACCGGAGGAACTATGCCTGATTTCCAGTTGGTAGCCGACTTCGGCATGATGGGCGACCAGGAGCCGGCGGTAGCTCGCCTGTCCGAAGGCCTGCGCGAAGGCCTGAATTACCAGACCCTGCTGGGCGTCACCGGCAGCGGCAAGACCTTCACCATGGCCAACATCGTCCAGGAAGTGCAGCGTCCCACCATCGTCATCGCCCACAACAAGACGCTGGCGGCGCAGCTGGCCACCGAGTTCAAGGAGTTCTTCCCCCACAACGCCGTGGAATACTTCGTTTCCTACTACGATTACTACCAGCCGGAAGCGTATATCCCGCGCTCCGATACCTATATCGAGAAGGACAGCAGCGTCAACGAGGAGCTGGACAAACTGCGCCTGGCCGCCACCACGTCCCTGCTCACCCGGCGGGATACCCTCATCGTCGCGTCGGTGTCCTGCATCTACGGCCTGGGCGACCCGTCGGACTACTTCGAGATGGTGGCCCGCGTCGAAGTCGGCGAGGAATACAACCGCCGCGCCCTGCTGCGTCAGCTCATTGATATGCAGTACGAGCGCAACGACACCGATTTGGCCCGAGGCCGGTTCACCGTGCGCGGTGACACTTTGGAAATCGTGCCGGCCTACGAGGAATTTGCCGTACGCATCCAGTTCTTTGGCGACGAAGTGGAACGGATACTCACCCTGGACACCCTGACCGGAGAGGTGCTCAACGAGCGGCAGGACTTCTCCGTCTATCCGGCCAAGCACTTCGTCACCAGCCGGGAGAAGCTGGACGCCGCCCTGGTTGACATCGAGGCCGAGATGCACGAGCGGGTTGACTGGCTGAGGCAGCAGGGCAAACTGCTGGAGGCCCAGCGACTGGAGCAGCGCACCCGCTACGACATGGAGATGCTGGACGAGACCGGCTTCTGCGCCGGCGTGGAGAACTACGCCCGCCACCTGTCCCGCCGGGAGGCCGGCAGTCCCCCGTGGACGCTATTGGATTATTTCCCCGAGGACTACCTGATGTTCGTGGACGAATCCCATATGACGCTGCCCCAGGTGCGGGGGATGTACAACGGCGACATCTCACGCAAGACCACGCTGGTGGAATACGGCTTCCGCCTGCCCTCGGCGCTGGACAACCGGCCGCTGCACTTCCAGGAGTTCGAGGACCACATCAACCAGGTGGTGTATGTGTCGGCGACGCCGGGGCCGCTGGAAATGGAGCGCACCAGCACCATCGTGGAGCAGGTGATACGGCCCACCGGGCTGCTGGACCCAACCATCGAGGTCAAGCCCACCGACGGCCAGATTGACGACCTGCTCCACGAAATTCGCCGGCGCGTCGACGCCCAGGAGCGGGTGCTGGTGACCACCCTCACCAAGCGCATGGCCGAGGAACTGGCCGATTACCTGTCCGAAATGGGCGTGCGCAACCACTACCTGCACTCGGACATCGAAACCCTGAACCGGGTGGAAATCCTGCGCGACCTGCGCCTGGGCATCTACGACGTGGTGGTCGGCATCAACCTGCTGCGGGAAGGGTTGGACCTGCCGGAAGTCAGCCTCGTCGCCATACTGGACGCCGACAAGGAAGGCTACCTGCGCTCCACCACCTCGCTGATCCAGACCGTCGGCCGCGCCGCCCGACACGCCTCGGGCCACGTCATCATGTACGCCGACCGGGTTACGGACTCAATGCAGCGCTCCATCGACGAAACCTATCGCCGGCGCGGCATACAGGGGGCGCACAACGAGCGCCACGGCATCGAACCCCAGTCCATCCACAAGGCCGTCAAGGACATCACCGAGGGCCTGCGCGGCGTCGCCGAGACCAAAGCCGCCTACCAGGTGGCCCGCGAGGAAATGTCCCGGGACGATATGTACCGGGTCATCAAAGACCTGGAGTTCCAGATGAAGGAAGCCGCCCGCGCCCTGGAGTTCGAGAAAGCGGCGCACCTGCGCGACGAGATGCTGGAGCTGAAGAAGATCATCGTCACCGAAGAGAAGATGCTGGCCATTGGGTAGCGCGATTTACGGACCAGGCAAGGTGTGCTACCCTTACACATCCAGCAGCTGGTGAAATTATGTCCAAAGCAAGGGAGATCCCCATCAACATCAAATACGTCCGGCCGTCCTTTCTGGAGGGAATGGCGCGTTTGATGGACTTCGGCGGGACGCTGAACCATTACGATGCGGCCTACTTCGAGGAACTTGCCGGGGAAATCCGCGCCCGGTGGCTGGACAAACCCGACGGCCCCGGGGCAGACGCCGAAGCCATCCATGAATGCTGGGTCCAAGTTGGCAACAGCTTGCGCCACGTGATGGGGATGCCTTTGGTGGACCCGTCCCAAAAGCGCCAGTTACGTATGAAAGCCCGGAAACAGCGTTATGAATCCGCCGGATGAAAATTCCCCAAATCCCGCAACCAACCAGGATGAGGGATGGCGAAATGGCATCGTTCTGACGCGCGCCGAAATGACGGAATGGGATGGGCCGCTTCCGCCACCGGAAGCGTTCCGGTCTTATGAGAGCACGTTGCCCGGCGCGGCGGAACGCTTGCTCACGATGGCGGAAAACTGGCAGCAGCATCAAATAGAACAAGAGCGAGGCGCTCTGGAACTCACCGGGGAGACCATTGCAGCGGCCAAAGCAGCCGGAGTCGGAGAGTCCCGACGAGCTTACCTGGGCATCGCGCTGGGCTTCATCATCGCCATGACCGGCTTGTGTGGCGGTGTATTCCTGGCGTCCATTGGCCGCGGCGGGATTGGCTTGGCCTTTGGCCTGGCGTCTCTGGTGGGCTTGGCCGCCGTGTTCGTGTATGGCGCTCAGTCTCGCCGCTCCGGGCGCCGTCGCAATGCTGAAACCACCGGAGCGGAATAGCGGTCACATCGCATCACGAACCCTACCACTGCTGCGCCAGGTTGGTCACCAGGTTGTAGATAAACCAGCCATCTCCCGTGCGGAAGGTCTGCGGCTTGGCGGTCTGGGCATCCCGCATGACGCCGATGCCGTCCTCGTAGGGTTCAAAGGACACGATGCGGTCGTAGCGGATGCGGAACCGCTTGCGCGAGCCGTGGAAGTAGATGTGCTTGCTGGTCACGCCCAGCAGCCCGGTGTCCTCGTGGACGGTTTCCTCCCACTCGACGGCCCGGCTGCGGAAGGTGCGCGGGCTGTAATAAAGGCCCTTGGCCACGCGGATGCTGACGCCGTGGGAAGTGCCGCGCCGTTCCCGCCGGGTCTTCACCTCGTAGTAGCCCACGCCGTCGATCAGCCAGACCAACTGCTCTGACTTCATCAGGTTGAACGGTGGTCGGGTGTTCAGGTTCAGGCGGTCCGGGATCAGGCCCTCGGCGGCTTCGCGGATGACGGCGGACTTGATCATGTTTTGATAGGCCCCGTTGGTATCCACCAGGCTCTGGGTCAGATCGAAATGGCGCAGGTAGCGCACGAGAGCATTCTCTTCGTCCAGGGAAAGGACACCGTCTTCCAGCGAACCTTCGACGGCGGCTTCCCACGCCTGCGCCAAGAGCAACTGCTGCTCCACGGACGACAATTCCGATTCTTCCAACGCGGCGGCCAGATCATCCCGGTGCTCATCGCCGTTCACGGTTGCCAGCGCGGCCAGGCGGGCGTCCAGCATCAGACGGTCCCGGGATGCCCGGTCCAACTGCTCGCCGGCGTCTTGACTGGTTTTGTCCCATTGGTCATTGAGGGCGAACTGGTCCCGGAAGTCTCGCAGCCTGGCCTCTTCGTCCTGGGTGAGTATCCCGTCGGCCAAACCCTCCGTAACGGCCTGATGCCATCCTTCGGCGATGACCGCCCTGATCACGTCGTCGTCGATGTATGATGCCTGGGCGATGGAGGAAAGATCTTCCAGCAACGCCGCCTCGCTGAAATTCGAGCGGCTCGCCGCTTGGGCGACCAGGGCGATCATCCGCTGCCGGCCGGACTGATAGGTTGACTCGCACCCTTTGTGCTTGCCCCGCATAAAGCCGGCTCTTTGGCCGCAGTATCTACAATCGCCCATGGGAACTATCCTTGAAGATGCTGTAACGGTCAGCGGTGGTTACTCCGCTGCGCCCGGCGGCGGTTCGTCGAAAACCACCCCTCTGCTTTCGGCTTCGGTTTTGCGCTGCAGCCAAGCTTGCCATTGCCGGTTGGCCTCGGCACGACCTTTCTCACGCTCTTCCGCACGCCGTTTTTCAGCTAACGGCTTGACCCAGCGTTCCATAGCGTAATTGTAAAGTACCATAAGAATTGCTGCTCTTTGCACTGCGACCAACGCGGAAAATGCGACGCCAATTCCAACGACCCCGCACTCCGGGGCAGCGGCGCGGATGGTCTCGGTATGCCACGCCCACCAGTGAGCATCGACGGCTTGCGCTTTTTCCCAGACGATGACGGCTACCGTGGGCAAGCCAAGCAACGTCAGCCGTTCTCGTCCAGCCGTTGATTCACATAATCGTGTAGGGCCTGTAGCACCGCCGCGTTCTCTTCCAGCGTGAACTCGTCCACCAGGTAGTCGTGCTCGCCGCTGACGCCGCTGACTGCGCCGGAATCCACCAGGAAGCGGATGCACTCGGCGTCGGTATCGACGTCGGGCAGCAGGTTGCGCCCCACTTCCAGGGACAGGGCCGCCACCAGGCCGTAGCCGCCCCAGTTCGACGTGCTGGAGATTATCAGCCGGTCGCAGCCGACCACCGCCGGTTGGTCGGGCAACTGATCGGCAGTGGCGATAACCTCCTGCAGGTTGCCCATGCCGATCTCATTGCCGCCGTCGCCGATGCCGATGGACGGCAGGCCGCACTCGAACAGCCGGTCCACGCGAGCGGTTTGAGGCGATATGTCCCGCCCGCGCATATTGCGGTAGATGCCGCCGGCGTCCCGAGAACACCGCTCAATGGAGATGAGCAACGCCGGGTCACGCTCGGTGATGGTTTCCTGCACGAAGTGTTCGTTGATGTTGGGATCCTCGATGATGGGGAACCGGATCACAGGCGACGGATCCCGGTGCTTCGCCCGCCAGGACGCCATCATGTAGGCCATAGGCTCATCCGCCGCGTACATCACCGGGTTGCCCAGTTCCCGCAGGGCGTTGCCGATGGCGAAGGCTCCCGGCGGGCCGTCAGTTTCCGGCGCGTCGCTCATCATGATGTAGAACCCGGTGGCGATGATCACCGGGCCCGAGTGGACCAGTGCGTAGCGGGCGGCCTGGGTGCAGAAATCGGCCGGCACGTGGGGCCGCAGCGCGTTGATGCCGCGACGGTCGTGGTCCAGGATGATGTCTTCTATTGTTTGCGTCATCGGTGCCTCGCGGTTCTGGATTCCGGCGAAAGCCGGAATGACGATGGTTCGACAGGCTCACCATGAGCGGAGATTAGATAACTGCGTAGTCGGAGTCGCGCCGGTCGGTGATGAACATTTTGCCGGGGGCGTGGGTGATCATCAGCGGCGGCTTGCAGTTGAGGGCGACGGCCTGGGGAGTAACGCCGCAGGCCCAGAACACCGGCGTTTCGCCGGGCCGGATTTCCACGGCGTCGCCGAACTCGGGTGCGGCGATGTCGCGGATGCCGATGGCCGCCGGATCGCCGATATGCACCGGAGCGCCGTGGGTGTCGGGGAACCGGGACGTCACCTGCACGGCGCGGACGATCTGCTCCTGCGGGATGGGCCGCATACTCACCACCATGGGGCCGGAGAACATGCCCGCCGGACTGGTGGGTATGTTGGTGATGTACATGGGCACGTTGCTGCCGGCCTCCTGGTGGCGCAGGGGGATCCCAACATCCGACATGGCCGCCTCAAATGAGAAACTGCATCCCAGCAGGAAGGACACCAGATCATCCCGCCACCGGTCGGCGACGGACTGCACCTCATCGACCATTTCGCCGTTTTGATAGATGCGATAGGCCGGAACGTCGGTGCGGATGTCCGCGCCGGGAGCGGTGATGGACGGTTCCACCGAGCCGGCCTCGATGACTTCCAACAGGGGGCACGGCCGCGGGTTGCGCTGGCAGAACAACAGGAAGTCAAAGGCAAGGTCGCGCGGCAGCACGGCGAGGTTGGCCTGCACGTGTCCGTTGGCCAGTCCGGCGGTGACTCCATCGTATTCACCGGCGCGGATGAGGCGTCTTATCTCGGTGGGCTGAGTGGGAAGAAGGGTGGCGGTGGTCATGGGATGCTCCGTCCTGGCGAGTTGTGTATTGCCTTATGCTAGAATTGCGATGTTGCCGGCAATGATAGACAGGGGATTGGCTATCGTCAATTTGAAGCGGCCGGCTCCCGTTTCTGACGATTCTGGATGGCAAAGGTCCCAGGTTGTACAACGTATTTTTGCTCACGCGCCCCGGGGAAGGGATGCTGTCCCTGGTCAAGCAGATTGACCTTTCCGGCCTGTTCTGCCAGGCCGGCAGCGACGTTATGGAGTTGGAAGACGCGGCCCAGGCGACCAACCTGGACGTGGTGCTGCTGGATCTGGCAGCGGTGGGCATTGGCGCCCAATCGGTGATCGAGCAGGTGAGCCGGCTGCAGCTGCCCACGCTGCTGGTGATGGAGACTGCCGCCTTGGGCCAGTATAACCCGTCCCTCAATCCGGACGACTTTATCGTCGCCCCGCTGGATGCCACCGAGTTGCTCGCCCGGGTGGGACAGATCGTGTACCGCCGCAACGGACGGAACCGGGAGCAGCTCGTTCGGGTGGGCGAGTTATCCATAGACCTCCAGAGTTACGAAGTGACCATGGCGGGCCGGCGCATCTCCCTCACCTACAAGGAGTTCCAGCTGCTGACCCTGCTGGCCTCCAACCCGGGCCGGGTGTACACGCGGGAAGCGCTGCTGAACCAGGTCTGGGGTTACGACTATCTCGGCGGCACCCGCACGGTGGACGTGCACATCCGCCGCCTTCGCTCCAAGGTGGAGGACCCCGACCACCTTTTCCTGGAAACAATCTGGAACGTAGGCTATCGGTTCCGGGACATCGCCGCGGAGAGCTGAATTGTCAGAATCAGGATTTTCGAGATTACGGGATTGGCAGGATTACAACTCTTGTCTAGCCCACGTTGACATTTCGCCGTCATTCCCGCGAAAGCGGGAATCCAGAAATCGCCTGCTGTTGCAGAACGATTGGGGTTATGGAAACGCCTGGATTCCTGCTTTCGCAGGAATGATGGGATAGCTTATGGAATGACAATGCGATTTGGCCATTTCTTCTACCCCATGAAATTCGACGACTCCCGCGACGACCAGGAGATACAGGAATGCCTGGACGAAGCGGAGCTGGTCGAAGCCCTGGGCTTTGACGCCATCTGGATCGCCGAACACTACTTCACCGGCGAATGCGTGTATGGCGACCCGCTGGTGTTCGCCAGCGCGGTGGCGGTCAAGACCAGCCGGGTGCTACTGGGCTTCGGCATCATCGAGCTTCCCTTGCACAACCCCGTGCGGGTCGCCATGCAGACCGCCCTGCTGGACAACCTGAGCCGGGGCCGCCTGGTGGTGGGCACCGCCAAAGGCTCCAACTACAACGCCTTCGAGTACACTGGCTTCGGCACCGACCCGGCCCTGGGCGCCGCCCAGATGGAAGAGGCCGAAAAGCTCATGGTGACGGCCTGGACCACCGACAACGTGGACTTTCGCGGCGAGCATTACCAGGTGGCCTTTCCCTCAGTGCGCCCGCGACCGTACCAGAAACCTCATCCGCCATTGGCTCGGGCCTGCATCAACCGGGAGTCCATCATCGAAATGGCCCGCATCGGCCGGCCCATCCTGCTGCGCGGTCGTTCCACCAACAGCACCGCCGCCGACATTGCCCTGTACCGCGACACCATGGCCGAAGCCGGCTTCAGCGAGGAGGCCATCCAACGCAACCTGGACCAAATCTGGGTGTGGCGCGAGATGCACCTGGCCGAAACCGATGGACAGGCTATGGACGAATTCCTGCCGGCCAACCTCAAGGCCTGGTCAATAATGCAGGACTACCGGCAGCAGTGGAACCCTAAAGAGTTCCCCATGTCCCAACAGGCTCCGCCAGTCCAGCGGGACGGCTATGCCGAGCATCCCGACCCGGACGCCGCCCAAAACCTGGTGGGCAGCCCCCGCCGGGTGGCCGAACAGCTCGAACAGATGCGCAACGCCGGCATCCGCAACCTGATGCTCACCAACCGGGGCCTGGTATCGCGGGAGGCGGCCAACCGTTCCCTGAAACTTCTTGCCGAGCAGGTGATGCCCAAGTTCCGCGACCGCTAAATCACACCGTCGTTCCTGCGAAAGAACGTCACCCCGTACTTGATACGGGGCAGGAACCCAGGAAAGTCTCTGGGAAAGGAACGTTGGCCGGATCTTACACTCACTGGATTCCGGCTTTCGCCGGAATGACGTCATTTGTTGAAACGCTCTAGTGTGGGTCCAGCCACCCGAACCTGCGAAAGCTGACCCGGCCGGCGTCGCTGAACTCCACGCCTTCCTCCTCCAGCAACTCCCGCTGCAGCAGCGCGCCCAGGCCGGCGCCGCGCGGGCTGATCTTGCCCTGGGCGTTGATCACCCGCTGCCAGGGCACGTCGGCGCCTTGATCCCCGGAACCCCTGCCCAGCGACGCCAGGCAGAACCCCACCATGCGGGGCGTGCAGTCGCCGACAATCTGCGCGATTTGCCCATAGGTGGCAACTCGACCGTAGGGTATCTGCCGCACCACCTCGATTACGCGGTCGTACACCGGAGGGACGAAGGGCGCATCGGACACGGCAGGGGCTACTCCGCGGTTTTTGTCTCGACGACGTTGGCCCGACCGGCGCCGGCGGCCCAGGCCAGCGTCGCCAGCATCATCAGCGGGTTCATTATCTGCCAGACGACGCCCTGATTGGTGAAGTAGGCATTGACGAAATCGACGACTGCCAGCGCCACCGCTATCACGGCTCCGACCCGTCCGGCGGCGCAGCCGCAGCGCCACAGGGCCAGGGCCGCCACGCTGGCGAAAGCAATGAACAGCGGGTTGACCGTGAGCCACACCTCGCTGTCGTAATCGCCAAAGCCTCCGGTGTAGGCGTTGACGAAGACGGCCAGCGTCAAAACGCCCAACGCCAGGCTGCGCGTCCAAGCCACCCTCCGAGAAGCGAACCACAGGGACCACACTCCGGCAAAGGCGATGACCAGCGCTCCCAACTGCCAGAGCAGCCAGAAGGGGCGGGCCAGGTCGATGTCCGGGTCGGCCGGGCTGACCGCCCGCAGGCCCACCGCCCAAGCGAACTGGGCGATGGCGACAAAGGCGGCGCCGGCGATGGCCTGAACGGCGTTAAGGTCGCAGCGGCAGAGCGGAGGCCGCATTACCAGTTAACCAATCCTGGTTTCTGCGCCTTCCAGCCGGCATCGGAGGGGAACACGGTCTCCATCTCCACCCGGCCCAGGTCGCCGTCAAACATATGCTCCACGGCGGAACGCCAGGCCACGTAGTGGGGCTGCTCCCGGTGAGTGGCATGGCCCTCCCGGTTGGCGTACACCTCGTAGAGATAGAACTGGTTGGGGTTGTCGGGGCTGCGCAGGATGTCGAAGCGGAAGCAGTTTTCCTCGTCGCGGACGCTGCCCTGGCCGTCGCCCAGGCTGGCGGCGGCGAACTCGTCGGCAAAGCCGTCCTTGATGTTGATGGTAACGAAAATGGCGTACATATGGGGCTGTCCTCCTTTGGGTTGGGGCGGCGGGACGGATGCGAGTAAAGCCGCCCCCGGAAGGATTATAGCAGGGGGTGGGCTGCTAGTCGGGTTGCGGCAAGTCAACGGCAATCGGGTCAAGCGCCCGCTGAATATCGCGGTATAGTTCCGGGCCTTTCGATTATTCTCGTCATTCCGGACTTGATCCGGAATCCAGAGCTTTATGAATGTGGCGAGGTCGCTGGTCGCTAACCGTTGCTGGATTCCGGCTTTCGCCGGAATGACGGATACCGGTGGTCGCAGAGTGATAATCGAAAGGACCTGCGGTATAGCTCCGGCTCATCATAGTGAGCTGGCCGTTTGTTGTAGAATTGCCTGACAATCGGAACCGCCCGGCCACACGCATACCTGGGCGGTTCACCACTGGAGAAGGCAATGTCGCAGTTGATGACCGGAAAGCAGGCCCTTTTGGAGATGCTCAAGGCCGAGGGGGTCGAGTACATTTTCGGCAACCCCGGCACCAGCGAGGGACCCATCATTGATATGCTGGGCGACTATCCCGAGTTTCGCTACATCCTGACCCTGCAGGAGAGCGTCGCCATGGGGATGGGCGAAGCCTACGCCCGGGCCACCGGTCGGGCATCCTTCGTCAGCCTCCACGTGGACAGCGGCCTGGCCAACGGCATCGCCCTGATGCTGGACGCGCTCAATACCGGCACGCCCATGGTGATCACCTCCGCCAACTACGACGCCCGCAAGGTCAACGAGACCATGACCGACCTGGCCAACCTGGTGCGCCCGGTCACCAAGTGGTCGGTGGAACTCACCCTGGCCGACCAGATACCCAGCGTCATGCGCCGCGCCTTCAACGAGGCCAACAGCCACCCCAGGGGGCCGGTGTACGTCGGCTTCTCCTCCAACGCCCTGGAGGGCATGGCCGAAATGAACATCGCGCCCTCCCGTCCGGTGTACGACACCTCCCGGCCCAGCGTCGAGGGCATCGCCGCGGCGGCGTCCCTGCTGCTCAACGCCAGCCGGCCCATGATGCTGGTGGGCGACCGTCTCGCCGAGGACGGCGCGCTGGACGAGGCGGTGGACGTGGCCGAATTGCTGGGCCTGCCCGTCTATCAGGCCCGGGGGGCGGAGGTTGCCTTCCCGACCACCCACGAGCAGTTCCTGGGCGCGCTGTCGCTGCGCGTCACCGAACAGCGGGAGGCGTTGCAGCGGGTTGACCTGGTGCTGGCCGTGGGCAGCGACCCCTTTGAGGAACTGTTCTACTGGGGCGACGTGATACTTCCGCCGGATGCCAAGCTGATCCACATCGACCCCAGCCCGGGGCAGATCGGACGCTCCGAACCCACCGACGTGGGCATCGTGAGCCACTGCCGGTCGGGGCTTGCCGACCTGGCGACGGCGCTGCGGGAGCGTCTTTCTCCCGGCGACTTTGTCGAGATCGAGGAACGCAAGCAGGCGGTGGCTGCTGAAAAGCAAGATAACCGGGCGGCGTTCGAGGAGTCCGTCGCCGAGAAGTGGGACCACAAGCCGATGACGCCGGCCCGCATGATGGCCGAATTGGCCGCCGCCATCCCTGACAACGCGGTGGTGGTGGACGACTCCATCAGCAACCGGGGCGCCATGCGTCATTACTTCCAGGGGCAGCGTCCCGGCGACCTGCGCGGCTACCGGGGCCAGTCCATCGGCGGCGGCATGGGCACTACTATGGGAACACAGTGCGCCTACCCCGACCGGCCCGTTTTCGGCGTCATCGGCGACGGCAGCGCGATGATGACCATTCAGGGACTCTGGACGGCGGCCAACGACAACATCCCGTGCGTCTTCGTCATCTGCAACAACGGGATGTACCGGGTGCTCAAGACCAATTTCAACGTGTACCAGAAGGACGTGCTGGGGCTGCCCGAAACGTCGGGCGGCCAGCTGCTCTATTCCGATTTCGGCACGCCCTTCGACATGGCCGCCATCGCCAACAGCATGGGCGTCCACGGCGAGCGCATCACCGACCCGTCGGAAATCAAGCCGGCCGTGGACCGCGCCGTGGCGTCAGGCAAGCCAGCCCTGCTGGACATGGTCATCGATGGCGCGCTGTAGCCGGTTTATTTACATGAATGAACAGGATGAATGGGATGAACGGATAAAAGAAAGAATATCCTGCATATCCTGTACATCCCTGTGAAAAATAGGGAGGCATTTCTAATGCGCACCAACACCACCAAGGCCAAGCTCAACGAGGGCGGCGCCGTTTTCGGCGCGATCATCACCCGCTACGCTCCCGACATGGTGGAGATCTTCGGGGCGCTGGGCTACGACTTCGTGATGATCGACTGCGAACACGGGCCGGCCAACCTGGACCAGGTTGAGCACATGGTCCGCGCCGCCGAATCCTTCGGCATCACGCCCATCGCACGCATCCCGGATCATTCCGACCAGACCATCCTGCGGTTCCTGGACCGGGGGTTGCAGGGCATCATCGTGCCTCACGTCAACACCGGCGAGCAGGCGGCGGCCATCGCCCGCGCCGCCCGCTACTATCCCGACGGCTACCGGGGCATGGGCGGAGGGCGCGCCCAGGACTACGGCATCGGCGTTACCAGAGACGAGGCCACTTCCTGGGTCAACTCCCAGGTGCTGGTGATCCCCATGGTGGAGGACATCGAAGCCGTGGGCAACCTGGACGACATACTCCAGGTGTCCGGCGCCGACGTGCTCCACGTGGCCGCGTCCGACCTGGGCCAGAGCATGGGCAACCCCGGCGTTGCCGAGGTGCGCCGCGTGATGAGCGAGGTAATCCCCCGCGTCCGGGCCGGCGGCAAGAACGTGGGCGTCGGCGGCAACAACCCGGCGGACACGGCCGGCGTGGCCGAATTCATCAAGCTGGGGGCGAACTTCGTGACCGTCTCGGGCTGGGGCCTGCTGCGCATCGGGGCGGAGGACTTTCTGAGGAACGTGAACGCAGCCTTGTGAACGGATATTTGACGCAAAGACGTAGAGGGTGATGTAGGGGCGAATAATTATTCGCCCCTACAGTGGTTGAAGCCAAACCTGCTCCAACCTCCCGACTTGCCAACCGGTTATTTGCCGGTCTCAATCGGTTCGCGCTCCAACTGCTCCAGGACCTGCGCTGCCAGCGTTGGATTTTCCCGGATCACCTGCGCCATCAGATCGTCGTTGCTGCTGACGGCACGGACGGCAGCGGCATTTCGTGCCGCCTTCCGCTCATCCATGAACTTGATGATCGCCGCTATGGTGTAAAACATAGCCTGTCCCCCTAAATCAACGACAACTGCGCTCATTCCATACAGGATCACGCCTATGCTGGCATAAATCGCCAACTCGTCAAAGTCCGCTGCCGTCGGCAAGCGGCCAAGTCGCCAAACTGCTATCCCATAGGTTGTTGCAGCCGCTCCGAACGGCGACGCCAGAAAGTGCAAACGTAGCAATCTGTCTTGCGTAAACCACCGCCGGAGCCGATCCATGACACGATTATAGCAAAACAGCCAATCTCACCACAGGTCTATCACCCTTGAGACCAGCCTGCTCGCGGCCTGGTCCGCGCCGCCGCCATCAGCGCCGCCGCCACCAGCGTTATGCCGGCCATGACGAGAAAGGCTTCCCGGTAGCTTCCCGCGCCGTCATAAGCTATGCCGGCGGCCAGCGGCCCGACGGCGAATCCCATAACCTGGCTGGCCCGGCCCACGCCGTGGATGGCCCCCAGGTGGCCGCGCCCGTAGTCGCTGGCCCACATCAGCGGCGCCAGCGTGTTGATGCCGGTGTTAGCCAGACCGGTCAGGATGGCGTAGCAGTATGTCTCGAACATGGTGTCGGTGGTTACCAGCAGAACCAGAGACCCCGCGCTCACCAGGTAGAGGGATACCATCACCCACCGGGGATGCACGCGGTCGGCCACCACGCCGGCCAGCAGGGCCCCGGCAGCCCCCGATATGGACATGACGCTGATGGCTGCCACCGCCGCCGTGACGTTGATGCCCCGCTCGGTTAGGTACGGGATCAGGTGCAGCCCCGGCCCAGCCGTTGCGGTGCTGCCCAGGAACAGCGCCCACAACGCCATCCAAAAGACGGGCCGCCCGGCCGCTTGTCTCAGAGTCAGCGATGGTTCCGAAGCAGCCCCTCTGTGCCGCCCTGGTTGGCCGGCATCCTCGGCGGTGTCAGGTCGGTCGCCGTCCACCGCCAGCCCCATATCCTCCGGCTGTCGCCGCACCCACAGCGCGCAGGGGATGACGCCCGCCAGCAACATCACCGCCCCCAGTCCCTGCCATGCCGACCGCCATCCCCAAAGGGCAATCACCAGCTGGGTCAACGGCGCCAGGGCGATGACGCCAGCGGTTTCGGCGAAAAACACCAGCCCGGTGGCCCGGCCCCGGTAGCGCTGGAACCACTTCCCCATGCTGACCGAAGCGCCGATTTTCACCCCGCCCTGGTCGGCGATCCTCGACGCAGTGAAAGCCAGGTAGAACCCCAGCAGGGTCTGCACTGCGGACAGGTAGATGCAGGCCAGGGCGATGACCGTTCCGCCGACCACCAGCACGACCCGCGAACCCACCCGGTCCACCAGCCGGCCAATGAAGGGCGCCAGCGCGGCCCCCAGGATTGCGCCGACGGTGGTGGCCCCGGCGATGGCCGTCCGGCTCCAGCCGAACTCGGCGGACATGGGAACGACGAATATGGTCAGTATGGATATGGCGGATGCGGCGTTGGAGAACCCAATGGCTCCCGCCGCGCCGGCAACAATCCAGCCGTAGTACAGAGGCTTGCGGCGGAACTTCATGTGGAGATTGTCATCCATCAAAGTGGATTCTTATGGGCGCGGAAACCGAGTACACAAAGACCGAATCGGTGATACAATTCAAAAAAATATAAAATGCGCCATTATAGGGAACGGGCATCGGCGCATCGCCGCACATCTTCCCGCTCAATTCAGGAGACAGCAACATGGCAATCGATTTTCAGAGGGACGAAAGCACTCTCATCATTCAGGCTGCGGAGCGAGTGGATAGCACCAACGCCCAGCGGTTCCTAGAGGACCTGGACGCTGCCATCGAACCCACCGATCAGGTAGTGATCCTGGATATGGGAAAACTCACTTATATCAGCAGTGCGGGTCTGCGGGTTATTTTGCAGACTGCGAAGACGTTGCAGCGGCAGAACTCCAACTTCGCCCTTTGCGCCCTGTCCGGGACCGTCCGCGAGGTCTTTGAGATCAGCGGTTTTGACCAGGTGATTTCCATTCACGATTCTCAGTCGGACGCCTTGGCCGCCCTCAAGAGCTGACCGGCCCCCGGTCGCCTCTAATTCTCCATTGTGCGTTAATCGGGAGGGCAGCCGCCGGCTGCCAGGGATGAGGCTATGGTAGCAACGCAAGGGCCATATCGCATTCTCGTAGTTGACGACGAGCCCGATCTTGAGCCGCTGGTTCTGCAGCGGATGCGCCGAGCGATCCGGTCGGGTCGTTACGAATTCCTCTTTGCCCAAAACGGGGTTGAGGCGCTCCAGGCCCTGGGCGACGATGACGACATCGATATGGTGCTGTCGGACATCAATATGCCCCAGATGGATGGCCTGGCGCTGCTTTCCCACATACCCGAAGTTGCGCCCGACGTACAGGCGGTGATCATCTCTGCCTACGGCGATATGAAGAACATACGCGCCGCCATGAACCTGGGCGCCTTTGATTTCGTCACCAAGCCGGTTGACTTTGAAGACCTGCGCATCACCATCGAGCGCGCGCTCAGCAACCTGGAGGCCTGGCGAGAGGCCACATCTTCCCGCGACCGTCTGATCGCCCTGCAAAACGAGCTTAACCTCGCCGGCAAGATGCAGCAGGCCATTCTGCCCACCGAGTTCCTCAACAAGCCGGGCTATGAGATGTACGGCAGCATGATGCCGGCGCGGGACGTGGGCGGGGACTTCTTTGACGTGGTGTACCTGAGCAACGGCTGCATCGGCCTGGCCATCGCCGACGTTTCCGACAAGGGCGTGCCGGCCGCCCTGTTCATGATGGCCAGCCGTACCCTGCTCAAGGCCGCCGCGCTGGGTCTCAAACCTCCCGGTCAGGCCCTGCGGGAAGTCAACGATCTCCTGTATGACGACAACGACACGATGATGTTCGTGACGCTGTTCTACGCGGTGTACGACCCGACCACCGGGGAACTCACCTACGCCAATGGCGGGCACAACGAACCGCTCATCGTCCATCCCGACGGCAATTCCTCGATCCTGCCGGGCACCAATGGAATTGCCCTGGGAGTGGCGCCCGAAATGGCCTATGCAGAGAACACCGTCTCGATAGCTCCCGGCGACGCCATCGTCTTCTACACCGACGGCGTCACCGAAGCGGTGAACACTGCGGAAGAAGAGTTTGGATTGCCCCGTTTGCAGCAAGTCTTTGCATCCAATCCTCCCACGGATGCGAAAACCGCCACCCAGGCCGTTTTCAGCGCCGTGAATGACTTCGCGGGAACGGCTCCCCAGTTCGATGACATCACCTGCCTGATCTTCCGCCGCACCGAGTAAGGGCCATGACTGAGCCGCTTTTCCTGAGAATCCCCCCCAACCACAACCAGTTGGAGCAGATCCCGGCAGCGGTGGAGGAGTTTGCTGAGCGCGACAACTGGCCTCCCGACCTGGTTTTCAAACTCAACCTGGTGCTCGAAGAGTTGGGCGTCAATATCGTGAATTACAGCGGGGCCACCGGGGAGATCGAGATTTCGCTGGCTTCCGACGGCGAAACGGTAACCATCGAAATTGCCGACAACGGGCGGCCCTTCAATCCGCTGGCTGAACTGGACACGCCGGATATTTCCGCCCCGCTGGGCGACCGGCCCATCGGCGGCCTGGGCGTTCACCTGGTGCGCTCCATGATGGATGAGTTGAGCTACAGCAGGGAAGACGGCATGAATCGTCTGGCCATGACCAAACGCAAAGCCGGATAAAAATGGCTGAGGCCATTCTGACGAAATTGCCCTGGTTGCAACGGACTGCCGGCATCGTTGCCATCACCTTGATCATGGCGGCGGTCGGCTGCCGCCCCGGCGCGGAAGCCGCCGTTGGCCAGGTCGAAACGGATCCGAACCCGGGCAGCCCGGCGCCGCCGCCGGTCATGGCGGCTGAGCCGGGGGTTTTTGAGGACCATATCGTGTTCGGTCAATCCGCCGCTTCCAGCGGCCCCGCCGGCGAACTGGGCCTCGGAATACACGTGGGCATCCTGGCGGCCTTTGCGGAGGTCAACCGGGCCGGCGGGGTTCACGGGCGTCTCCTGGAGTTGCGGTTCAGAGACGATGGCTACGAGCCTGAGCAGGCCATCGCCAACACTACCGCATTGATTGAGGAGGAGGCGGTTTTCGCCCTCATCGGCGCCGTGGGCACGCCAACCTCCCGGGCGGCGGTTCCGGTCGCCGCCGCTGCCGACGTGCCTTACGTGGCCCCCTTCACCGGCGCCGCGTTCCTGCGCGACGCCGCAACGCTGCCCAACGTGGTCAATCTCCGCGCTTCCTACAGCCAGGAAACCGAGGAAATGGTGGAACGCCTGACCACAGACCTGGGCATCACGCGCATCGCGGTGATGTACCAGGACGATTCCTTTGGCCGCGCCGGTTACAACGGCACGCTGGACGCTCTGGAAAAGCGCGGAATGTCCCTGGTCGCCGAGGGGCTGTACCCGCGCAACACCACCGCCGTCAAGACCGGCCTGCTGGACCTCCGCCGCGGAAATCCGGAAGCCGTGATCCTGGTGGGCGCCTACCGGCCTGTCGCGGCGCTCATCGCCTGGGCGCGCCACATCGGCATGGACTGGGAGTTCATCGCCATCTCCTTCGTGGGCAGCAACGCGCTGGCCAAGGAATTCGAAGCGCAGGCCGATGAGTTCAAGGAGTTGGGCCTCACGGACCCGGCGGCGGGCGGCGAGGGGGTTTTCGTGACCCAAGTGGTGCCCTTTCCCCATGACGACACGGTTCCCGTCGTCGCCGCCTATCATCGTGCCCTGAGGGATATTGCCCCGGCAGAGGACCCCGGTTTCGTTACCCTGGAGGGCTATCTGACCGGACGCCTCGCCATCGCCGCGCTGGAGTTGTGCGGACGAGAGTTGAATCGCGATTGTTTCCTGGGCAGCCTCCAGCGGGCGGAGTACATTGACCTGGACGGCTTCCGGCTGCACTATGGAGAAAACGACAACCAGGGTTCCGACACCGTATTTCTGACTATGATAGGCTCTGACGGCAGTTACGTTCCCATTGAGACCTTGCCGAGTAAAAACCCATGATGCGCAAACTGTCCCAGCTGCTTGAGCTCCGCTACCGTATCTCCTCCCAGCTCTATCTGGGCATCGGCGCCGCCGTGTTCCTCACGGTGGCGGCCAGTCTGGTGGGATGGTTCTCCTTCGACCGGGTTGGCGATGCCCAAAGCCGGGTCAACGAAGGCAGCGTTCCCGAGATTGCGGCGGCCTTCGCCGTGGCCCAGCACAGCGGCGAGCTGGTGGCCGCCGCCACCAGCCTCTCCGTCGCCACCACGCCGGCCGACGTCGAGCGCGTCGGCCATCAAATCAGGGCAACCTATGCTTCATTTGCTGAACAGTTGTCCTTTCTGTCCGAGCGTGGCGGCGATAAAGCAAGTCTCGATCAGATTCGAGACGATTCCAACCGTCTGATCGCCAACATCGGGGCCGTCGAGGACAGTATGTCGGAGCAGTTCCGGCTCATCGACCGGTCCGCGGCTCTGCGCCTGGAACTGGCGGATTTGCGCCTCGCTCTGGACCGCGAGATTGTGCCGGCCATCGATGATCATCTTTTCTACACGCGCACGGGGTATCTCGAACTGGGCGAGCCCCCGCATCCTCCGTCGGAGCACCTGTCGGTCAATGAGTTGGCCCACCTCCGGTATCTGTCCGAAATGCAGGAAAACGCCAACATCGCCATCCAATTGCTCACCAGCGCCTCCACCGTGTCCGAGGCGGCGCTGATCGAACCTATGCGGGAGCGGTTCGAGTCCTCCATGGGCCACATCAAGCGCAGCCTCCATGGCCTGTCCGACTCGCCGCTGCATGGAGAGCTGATTCCCATGCTCGACCAGTTGCAAACGCTGGGCGAAGGGACCCGCGGCAGCGCGGTGGAACTGGAATTCGCCGCAATCGAAGGGCTCGGCCTGTTCGACCTGCGCACCCGCGAACTGCAACTTGACGAAAGGCAGCGGGAACTGCTGACCAATAACTATAACATCGCGGCTCTCCTGGTCGGAGAGGTCGACGTCCTGGTGAGCACGGCGCAGGCCCGGGCCCAGGCGGCCACCGAAGCATCCGGTCAGGCAATTTTCACCGGGCGAACCCTGCTGCTGGCGATCACCGCGGTCAGCATCGCCGGCGCGGTGCTCATCGCTTGGCTGTTCGTCGGGCGTGTCCTGCTGCGGCGCCTGGCTATGCTGTCCGACTGGATGCGCCGCATGGCCGGCGGCGACCTGGAGGCCCGGGCCGAAATCAGCGGCCGGGACGAAGTGGCCGACATGGCCGCCGCCCTGGAAGTCTTCCGCCGCCACGCCCTGGAAGTGCAGCGCCTCAATCTGGTTGAACAACTAGCGGAGGAACTCCAGGGCAAGAACGACGAACTTGAGCGTACCAACAACGACCTTGAACAGGCCATGTCCGACCTCAACACCGCCCAGGACCAGATCGTGATGCGGGAAAAGCTGGCCGCCCTGGGCGAGCTGACCGCCGGCGTGGCCCACGAAATCAGGAACCCCCTGAACTTCGTCAAGAATTTCTCCGAGGTTTCCGAAGAACTGCTGGAGGAGATGAAGGAGACCATTGAGGAAAGCGAAGACGGGACCCTGGACGAAGAACAGCGGGAACTGCTGGATGATATTTTCGGTGAACTGAGCGGCAACCTGGAACGCATCCAGACCCACGGCGACCGGGCCAACCGCATCGTCCACGATATGCTGATGATGAGCCGGGAGTCAGTGGGGCACCAGCCCACCAACATCAACAACCTGCTGGACGAACACGCCCGCCTGGCCTACCACAGCGCCCGGGCCACCGATTCCAACTTCCAACTGGACCTTCAGTACGACTTTGATCCCGATATGGAGGAGATTGAAGTCAACCCCCAGGACGTCGGCCGGGTCTTCCTCAACATTGTCAACAACGGCTGCTACGCCACCAACGAAAAGCGCTTGAAACTCGCGGATTCGGAACCGGGCAGCGATTATATGCCGACCCTGCTGCTGACCACCCGGCGCGGCGAAGAGCGCATCGAGGTACGCATCCGGGACAACGGAACCGGAATGCCGCCCGAAGTCATCGAAAAGATGTTCAACCCCTTCTTCACCACCAAGCCCACCGACAAAGGCACCGGCCTGGGCCTGTCAATCTGCAACGACATCATCCGCCGCCACGGCGGGGAAATTCTGGTGGAATCCAAGCCGGGCGAGTTCACCGAAATGACCATCGACCTGCCCCTGCATCCCCCCATGGAGGATGCGGACCACGACGAGATCTATGATGACGACGATGACTCGGAAGAGGATGAAGACGCGGTTGGGGTTGCGGATGTGGAAGAAAGCGAAGCCATTTAGCCGATCAGACCAGGCTGTCAGAAGCCAAAAATATCTGCGTGCGTGCCCGTCCGCAGTAAAGTTACCGTACTATCGTCCTCATCCCAGACCAGCAGCCAGTCGAACTCAATTCGGCACTCCCATGATGGATACCAATTGCCGACCAACTGGTGGCAACGGCGCCGCGGGTCAAGAGGTTCGCCAGCAACCAATCGGTCAGTGATTTCCTGGATTTTCCGTATGTCCTTACCGCGTCTTGTTGCCCTTCTGAGATCACGCCGAAAGCTGGATGTCCTGATCAGATTTCGCATCGTCAACTTCTGCCATGATCTCGTCTAGCTCAGCGTGAAACTCGTCCAAGCTGGAATACTTTACCAACCCGATACCGGCGCGGGCTTCCAGGATGGCCGCCTGAGTCTCCTCGTTGGGATACCATTCGGTGATGGGGAAGTCGCCGCGCAGCGCCGTTTGCTTGTAAAACAGCGAGATGGCTTCTTCGGGAGTCATCCCCATCTCCGCGAATATCGCTTCGGCCTTCGCTACTACATCCGGGTCGTGGTGCCTGGGGGCCGTCGTCGCCTTTGCGCTGGTCATATTCTCCTCTCCCTTTGCGTCTCTGCGTCTTTGTGTTAAATCGGGCTAGCCCCACGCCCGCAGACGTATCTCCTCGCTGGTGTCCATGTCAGCCTGGGCCTCCTCGGGCTGGTCGTTGAAGAGGTAGGACAGGGAGCGGCGGGAGTAGTAGTTGTCGTCGTTGGGGTCCAGGCGGATGGCTTCGGTCAGGTCGGCGATGGACTGGGGGTAGTCGCCCACCTCGTACCAGGACACGCCGCGGTTGAACCAGGCGTCGGCGCAGGCCGCGTCCAGCTCGATGGCCGCCGTGTAGTCGGCGATGGCCCGCTCGTACACCCCGTTGCGGCTGTAGCGGTTGCCCCGCTCCACGTACTCCTCGGCCGTGGTCGGCTCCGGCGGAGGCGTCGGGCGAGATGTCACCATAATGCGGCGTCGCCCTAGTCGGCGGTGACCGGGACAGCGCCGATGAGTTTCCCGCCAATGCCGGCCTTGCGGTGGGCGATGACGTAGGCGCGGCGGAAACAGAGGCCGGGCAGGTCGATGTCCACCAGTTCAGGATGGCGGCGGGTTTGGCCCTCCATGAAAAACAGCAGGTCATCGATGGCCGGCCCATCGCTGGGAAGGATGCGGATTTCCAACTCGTAAGGATTACCGGTTTCAGATTGCCATCCGGGGAGTAATGAATGGGGAAGATGGCGGGACTTCGGGACCAAGTCGTCCGCCCAAGTTGCAGCCAGGGCCAACTCCCACGTCGGGTTACCAAAGAAGTCGTACATACGCGGGTCAGGGTCAGCATGAACGATGAACGCCATCAGCAACTCAACTGGGCCGCGCTCGGCAACCAGCGCGTCAGCGTATTTCGCCATTCTCTCGATGGGGGGTCGGGACAATTGCGTCATAACGCACTCCGTATCAATTCGATTTCAGACATTCTTTGTTCAGCCGCGCTTCGGCTAATCGCACCGCTGGCGTTATAGCGTAGTGCTGGCGTCCATCCTCTTACGTTGTTCCATTCGGTTGACAGTTGCGACAACACGTAGGCTTCACGCCCGGAATAAAGCAACAGCATATTCAGATCGTGTACGAACAGTGGGCGGAACATGGAAGCCCTGCTGCCGGAATCCTCGAAGCCCTCCCATCCCAGCGTATCACAGATGCAGGCTTTCAAAGCCGCCTCCAGCACGTAGCCGGACAGGTACATCACGGCGTCGTAACGACCTGCGGCCAGCAATGCCCGGCAGTCGGCAATCCGGTCGTCGGATACTTGCCGGAACTGCTCAGCCGTGATTACCGATGGCGGGCGCTTCGGAGGCGACATGAATCCGGCCTACATCACCGAGCGCACCAGGCCGCCGTCCACCAGCATAGTCGTGCCGGTTATGTAGCTGGAGCGCGACGACGCCAGGAAGGCCACCAGGTAGGCCAGTTCCCGGGGCTCGCCGATGCGCTTCAGCGCGGTCTGCTCGGCCCGTTGGGCCAGCGCGTCCTCCACCGGAATGCCCTGGGTGCGCGCCCGGTCCTCCACGTTCTCCATCATGCGCTCCGACATGATGCTGCCGGGGCACACGTTGTTGATGAGAATGTTTTCGGACCCCAGGTCGTCGGCCAGGTTCTTCATGAAGCCGATGACGCCCATGCGGGTGGCCGCCGAGAGGGCCAGGTTGGGGATGGGCGTATAGACCGTGCTGGCCAGGATGTTGATGATGCGGCCGCCGCCCTGGGCGCGCAGGTGGGGCAACGCTTCCCGGGTCATGCGGGCGAAGAAGAACAGAGAACGGTTGGCCGACACCTGCCACAGCTCCTCGGTGGAGTCCTTGGCGTAAGCCTGGGGAGGGCCGCCGGAGTTGTTCACCATGATGTCGATCTGACCGAAATGCGCCGCGGCGCCGGCCACCAGCTCGGCGATAGTCTCCTCGTGGTCCAGGTCGCCGGCATAGGTGTAGATGTCGGCGCCGGTGGCGGCGCGGATCTCGTCGGCGGCCCGCTCCAGGTCGGACGGGGTGCGGGCGCACATGGCGACGCGCGCGCCTTCCTCCGCGAGCACTTCCGAGCACGCCCGCCCCAGTCCCCGGCTGGCGCCCCCTACAATCGCTACTTTGCCATTCAGTTCCAGATCCATTGCCCGGCCTCCTCAAATGCTGACGGCGATTATAACAGCCGACGCGCTGGCAAGAATCGTTTCGCCGCGACGACCGAATTCAACGCAAAGGCGCAAAGGCACAGAGACGCAAAGGTTTATGGTGTACAATCCAGCCGTTATGAGTGTTGCTATTGACATCGTGGACGCCGTTGCCATTGAAACCGCCGCCGTGGAGTTTGCCCGAGGCGCCGGCGCGCTGTTGTCGCGGCATTTCGGCAACGTCATCAGCGTGGAGTACAAAGATAAGGCGCGGCAAGACCCGGTGACCGCCGCCGACAAGGAGACGCAAGCCTACCTGGAGGAACAGATCGCTCGACGGTTTCCCACTCATGGCATCCTCGGTGAGGAGGATGACGCCAGCGCCGACGGCGACAAACTTGCTGCCGACGTCCTCTGGGTGCTGGACCCGCTGGACGGCACCACCAACTTCATGAACGGCCTGCCGGTTTATGCGTCGTCCATCGGCGTGCTGCATCGCGGGCGTCCGCTGGTTGGGGCCGTGTATATACCCTGGCCCACCGAAACCTCCAGCGGGGTGGTGGTCCACGGACGGGCCGGCGGCGGAGCTTTTGCCGACAACGAGCCGGTATCGGTATATCAGACCGACAAGCCGCGCGGCGACCGGCTGATCGGTCTGCCCGGCTCCTTCGGAGCGTCAACCCGGGTGGGCAAGGGACTGAGGGGACAGCCACTGGGCCAGCCCCGCGTCACCGGCAGCATCGCCTACGAGCTGGCGATGACAGCCATGGGGGTGATGCAGTTCGCCATCATCGGCGCGCCCCGGATGTGGGATATGCTGGGCGGCGCGCTGGCGGTGCAGGAGGCCGGCGGCACGGTGATGACCCGCCTTTCCGGTCGCAAGCAGTGGCATACGATGGATTCTTTGGTGCCCACCTGGGACGAAAAGCCGCCCACGATGGCCGAGTTGCGGAAATGGGTCGCGCCACTGGTGGCGGCCAACCCCACGCTGGCGCCGCTGATTGCCCACAACCTGCACCAAAGGCGGCGTCCGATACGGCGGATGGTGCGCGGAGTCAAAAAGGCGCTGGGAAGGTGATGATGACAATGACGACGAAATCTCCACCAGTTCGGCGGTTCACGCCGGCTGAATGCGAGGCCATGGTGGCCGCCGGCATCATCACCCGGCGCGAAGCGGATTCCCTGGCCGTGGGCCGCCGCTTCACCGTGTCAGAGTACTACGCTTTGGGTGAAGCCGGCATCCTGTGCGAGGACGAGCGCATTGAACTGCTGGACGGGGAGATAATCATAATGCCGCCCATTGGAGACAACCACGAGTTTTCCACCGACGAACTTAATATGATGTTCGTCCCGCCGCTGGTGGGTCGAGCCCGGGTGCGAGTGCAGGGGAGCGTCGTGTTGAACGACAACAGTATGCCCCAGCCCGACATCGCCATCCTGGCCAACCGTCTCAACAACCGGGTGGCTCGTTACTATCCAAACGAAGTGTACCTGGTGATCGAAGTGGCCGACAGCTCACTGTCCTATGACAGCGGCCGCAAGCTCGCCAGATACGCTTCCTCCGGCATTCCCGAGGTGTGGATCGTCAACCTGAGAAACGGCCAGGTAGTGTCGTATGCGGACCCTTCAGGTCCGGCCTACGCCGCCGTCCGCACGTTCCGCCCCGGCGACAGCATCAGCCCACAGGCTTTCCCCGATATAGTTTTGGCAGTGGCCGATATCATCCCACCAGCCGCCGAATAACGCTAACCGGCTATTGGTACGTGGGTTCCAGTCCCCGCTACCACGGCTCCGCAAAAATGTCGGCCACCGCGACGGCCAGGCCGGGGATGCGGTCGGTGGTGAGGGTATCGCCGATTTGGTACCGGGCCTCTGCGGTATATTCCCCGATGCCGTCGTTGATGGCGGGTTCGGTGAGCGCCAGCACAGTCTCCCGCACCGGGTCCAGGATCCAGTATTCGGGAATGCCGTAGCGCGCGTAGAGTTCGCGCTTGATCGCCAGGTCCTGGGCAGAGTTGGAAGGCGACAGGATTTCTACCACCAGGTCGGGTATCCCCTCACACCCACGGGCGGTAATGATATGCCGCCGCTCTGCGCTAACGTACAGCAGGTCCGGTTCCACCGTGTTGGTTTCAGACAACATCAAGGCGAAGGGAGCGCGGTACAGTAATCCCAATCGGCGAGGCAGAATGTAGGCGTCCATAGGAGCGCCCAGAAAAAGAGAAATCGTTTGGTGCCTGGTATTGGGGGCTGCCGCCATGTGGTACAACGCTCCGTCAATCAGTTCCCACCGCTCGCCTTCGGGGGTGGCGGCGTAGTCGGCGTAGGTCAGCGTGCCTTTCGGCTTGGCGGTAACCATGGCTATGCCTCCTCCGGCCCCCGCAGCAGGTCCAGGTACTTGTAGCCGGAGCCGGTGTTGAGCAGGACCACCTCTTCGTCCGGGCCGATGCTGCCGTCGGCCAGCAGCCGCTCCAGGCCGACCAGGGTGGCCGCCCCCTCGGGACAGGCGATGATGCCCTCGGTTTCGGCCAGGGTGTACATGGCGGCGATCATCTCGTCGTCGCTGACGGCCAATGCGCCGCCGCCGGTCTCCCGGATGGCCTGCAAAATCAGATAGTCGGCGAAGGGGCCGGGGACGCGCAGCCCGTCGGCCTTGGTGGCGGCGTTGGGCCAGGGCTCGGCGGTGTCCGCGCCTTCGTGGAACGCCTTGACGATGGGCTGGCAGCCGTCGGCCTGCACCGCGTAGAAACGGGGTGGCTTGCCCTCGATCCAGCCCAGTTCCAGCAGTTCCTGGAAGCCCTTGTACATCCCGATGATGCCGGTGCCGCCGCCGGTGGGATACACGATGGCGTCGGGCATCCGCCAGCCCAGCTGATGGGCGATTTCCAGGCCCATGGTCTTCTTGCCCTCGGCGCGGCAGGGTTCTTTCAGGGTGGACAGGTCGAACAGGCCCTGCTCGGCGGCGACGCCCACGGCGATGCGTCCGGCGTCGCTGATGAGGCCGTCCACCAGGTTCAGCTCGGACCCGGCGACGATGGACTCCTTCTTGTTGGCGACCGGAGCGTCCTGGGGCATGAAGACCTTGACCGGCGTACCGGCGCGGGCGCAGTAGGCCGCGGCGGCGCCGGCCGCATTGCCGGCGGAGGGCATGGTGAACCCGGTGGCGCCCATCTCGACGGCTTTGGACACCGCGGCCGCGATACCCCGGGCCTTGAAGGTGCCCGTGGGGTTGAGACCCTCCTCCTTGATCAGCAGCCGGCGGATGCCCACCTGCCGGGCCAGGGTGGTGGCGTCCAGCAGTGGGGTGCCGCCCTCGCCCAGGGTGATAATCTGGTCCGGGTCGGTTACGGGCAGCAGTTCACGATACCGCCACATATTGGCCGGACGGCTGTCGAAGACCGATCGCTGCACCTCCCGGCGTAGGCGGGGCAGGTCATAGCGGACGAAAAGGACCTTGCCGCTGCCTGGGCTGACCGTGGCCAGCCCGTCATAGGGGTACTCGTCGCCGCTGACGGTGCATTCCAGGTGGTCAATATAGCTGAAGGAGGGCATCTCATCGCTCCGCGTCGTAGTAGGGTTGGGTCTGATCGAAAGGGACCACCGGGTTAGCGATGGCCGGACGGTTCAAGCCCAGCGCGTCGCGCACGATCTCGTGGGTGCGGACCAGGCGCACCGCCGAGGTGGGGTACTGCGGATTGTTGGGGTTGGGCACGTCGTGACGCTCGACGATGCCGTCATACAACCAGTCCTCCACCAGCCGCCGGCACTCGTACTCGTTCCAGGCAATTCCCCAGTCCAGCATCCACTGGTTGCACAGCATACTGTAGCCCACAAAGTTCATGCGGCCTTCCAGTTTGCTCATTTCGCGGATGAAAATGTGCAGCACGTCCTGCAGGGCCTCCTCCTTCTCCTCCGGCGTCGGCAGCGACACGTCCACGTCCCCGTGCTCGGCCAGTTGAATGCCCAGCTCTGCCTCCAGCGGGAACAGCGGGGCCACGGCCAGCATATCCCGCGCCACCGACTGGCTGAACGCGCAGAGGATGACCCGGCGGCCCATGCCCCGGGCGCGGTCAACCAGCACCTGGTAGTCGGAATCCCCCGAACCGAGGATGACCACGTGGCAGTCGTCCCGGTCGCGCAGCCAATCGTACACTTCCAGCAGGATCGATGGGTCGCTGCGGTCCTTGCCGGCCATGGTCCGAGGGGCGTGGTACAAGGTGAGGCCGGCCTGGGTGAAGGCAGTGCCGTCATCGGGGCGCAGGCTCCAGTCGCCGAAAGCCTTGCCGCCCAATACATCCCCGAATACCTGCCCGACGTTAGACATTGCCTCAAATAACGCCTGCGGGGAGACACTCTTCTGATATAACTGCGCTCCCCGGCGAATGTTTTCCCAGTCAATGGCGATTAACACTCCGTTGGCTGCTTCTTCCAATTGAACACCTCCGTGATAGTAGTGATGGCTATATTCCGCTGGGCCGACACGCGCTGATGTTCAAGCAGTCGGCCGCTCCGGCCAGAACAGTTCGTAGATCCGTTCCGACAATTGCTCAGACAACTGCAAACCGTCGGCCACTTCGTTTGTGGATTTTTCATCCTCGTAGAAATGGAGTGCAAAGCGCGAGCTGTATCGAATGCGATGTTCAGCCACGCCGCGGTGGCAATATCGCCCTGGCCGCGCGCCAGTTCAGACAGTTCGCGCATTATCAGGAGAAACGAACGATGGGCGTGAATAAAGCCGCCGTGGTGGGCACTGACGGCTTTGATGGTCTCTGCAACCATCCCCCAGCCCTTGTTGGATGCTTGTGGCAAACTATCAGGATCGTTTTCGCCCAGATGACGCCACGCGCTAACGCGGAGAGCCTCCCCCAAACGGGCATAGTCCTCGGGTTGCTTGCCGGCGTCGCCCGGCTGCGCGCGGTCCCGCGCCGCGCCAAGCCCCCGGGCAACGGCGGCGGCTACTGCATTTCGGTCATAAGTCATCAGTGAAACCGCGAAAATGGTACGAGCGCATTATAGCCTATACCAGCCAACTGCATCGCGGTGATCATGCTATAATTATTCGCCGTAGCCATAAGAGGAGGGCGCTTTTATGCGCGAATACGAACTCATCCTGTATGAAGCCGATCCCGATAGCAACATTGCGCGGCTCACCCTGAACCGCCCTGATCGTCTCAACGCCATCAACGATCAGATGCAGGTGGAAATCGCCGACGCCGTGGCTCAGGCTGACGCCGACCCCGACGTGCGCGTGCTGATTATCACCGGCGCCGGCCGCGCCTTTTGCGCCGGCGGCGACATGAACCAGCTGGGCGGCTCCACCAACGGCAACGGCAGCGGGTGGACTTCCGGCAACGCCGACCAGGTTCGGCGCAGTTTCCGGCTGGCCCAGGACATGATCCTCGGCGTACAGCGCTGCGAGAAGCCGGTCATCGCCATGGTCAACGGCGTCGCCACCGGCGCGGGGCTGGACTTGGCCTGCGCTTGCGACATCCGCATCGGCACGCCCCGGTCGCGTTTCATGTCCGCCTACGTGCGCATCGGCCTGTTCCCCGGCTTTGGCGGCACCTGGCTTTACCCTCGCACCCTGGGCAGCCTGGGTCGGGCCGCTGAGATGCTGTTCACCGGAGAGTTCCTGGAAGCCGAGGAAGCGTACCGTCTGGGCTTTTTGAACCGCCTGGTGGACGAAGCAGACCTGGAGGCCACCACGCTGGCAATGGCGGAGCGCATCGCCGCCGGGCCTCCCATCGCCATCCGCCTGTCCAAGATGATGTTGTACAAAGGACTGGAGTTCGACCTGGAAACGGCGATGAAGATGGCCGCCGCCGGGGAAACCATCACCCTGACCTCCCACGACCATGTGGAGGGAGTCGCGGCCTTCCGCGAAAAACGGACCGCGGAGTACAGTGACCATTAGCGGCCTCGCATCGGCGACGTTGTAGGGGCGAATAATTATTCGCCCCTACCGACAAACCGCCGGCAACGAGAATGCTACTGCTTGCACGTCGGCTCGAAATGCCCGTTCGCGCTGATGACCAGTTCCCGCAACTCCCGGTAGCTCCGGTTCTCGCCCAGCTCTGACTCGACGGCGTCCAGCAGGGTCAGCACGTCGTCCAGGCTGCCGCACTGCGCCCAGAATGACTCGCGCAATAGCTCAGCGAACTCGGCAGCAGCGGCCGCTTGCCGGAAGTAGGGATCAGTAGCGGACAATTCGGCAACCGTTTCGCCGGTGGTGATCTCCTGCGATAGCTCAATGACTTGCCGGTTTTGCGGGTCGCGCCAGCGCAGGCGGGCGGTGGCCATTACCGCCTCGGCGAGAACATCGTCAAACAGCCGCAGTTCATACAGCGCGGACACGTCGCGGGCGAAGCCCACCTCGCCGAAGTCCAGCGTGTCGTCCCGGAAATCCTCGTCGGCCACCGCCCGGTTTTCGTAACCGATGAGGCGGTACTTGCGAACCACGTCCGGGTTGAATTCGACCTGGATGCGGGCGTCCCGGGCCGTCTCGACGAAGATCCCGGCCGCGCTTTCCTCCAGGAACCGCGCCGCCGCGTCTCGGTTGGCCAGGTAGTGATAAGTGCCGTTGCCCCGGTTGGCCAGCGCCTCCATCAGGACGTCGTTGTAGTTGCCGGTGATGCCCACGCCGATGGTGGTCAGAGTGGCGTTGCGCTGGGCGTATTCGTCCACGACCTTGAGGATGGACTCCGGCCCGGTTTCTCCCACGTTGGCGACGCCGTCGGACAGCAGTACCAGTCGCGCCTTTCGTCCCCGGTCCATTTCTGCCGAGGCCAACTGGTAGGCCAGGGTCAGCCCGGCCTCGGCGTAGGTGCCGCCGCCCGGACGGAGCTGTCGGGCCGTGCCGGCAATGTCCCTTGCGTTATCGCCGTTGGTGAAGTCGCGGGCCACGCGCACCTCGTTGGCATAGGTCACGATGGCGGCCCGGTCGCCGGGGATCATCTGCTCGGAGATGCCGTAGATCACCTCTTTCGCCAGGCCCAGACGGTTATCCGCCTCCATGGAGCCGGACACGTCCACCACGAACACCAGGGATACCGGGTCCCGGTCGTCGGTGGGCGCGGGGTTGCTCACGCCGACGCGCAGCAGGACATAGTCCTCATCGCCGAAGGGCGCCGGCCCGGCGTCCAGGTGCAGCCCCAGCGCGGTATCGGCCGGTGGATAGCCCTGGGGCAGGCTGTTGACGTACTCCTCGACACGCACCGCGTCCGGCTCAACCAGGTATCCATCGCGCAGGTACTGCTTCAGGATTTCATAGGACGCCGTATCCCCGTCCAGGGCGAAGGTGGACAGCGGGTCCTCGTCGGCGTCGATGAACGGGTTGACGCCGTAGTGTTCGTAGTAGGTCAGCGGGTAGGCGCCGTCGTTGGGGTTGTCGGTTCCGCCCGATTCCGGCGGAATGACCGGGCCGCCCGACGCTGGAGCGCTTTGCGGCTGCGCCGGCATAGCGGCGGCAGCCGGGGCCATCGTTGCTGCCGGGGCGGCGGCTGAACCGGCCGTACCTTGCGCCCCGGCGGGCCCGAGTGCAGTCGCAGCAGGCGCGGATTGCTGCCTGGCGGGAGCAGCCGGCGGGCTTGATGCGCGAGTAGCCGCGATGCGTTGGGCCGTGCTGGACGTACTCGACGAACTGGACGCCGGCGCGGCGGACTGCGCAGCCGGAGCCGCCGCGTGCTCTGCGGCCCCGCCACAGGCCAGGGCAGCTACGGCAACCAGCGACAGAATAGCCACCAGCGCCATAGTTCGGATTCTTGACAGCGAATTCATAAACGTTTCTCCCCTCGTTCCTTCAAACAAACTTGCGATCGCTTGTGGCCTATTACGGCGGAAACGGCCCGGCGGATTGGCAGCGCCGGTGATACAATGCCGACGCTATGACTGCGAACGTTGACAACAGCCTCTCCCCGCACGGCGGCGCGTTGGTGGAGCGGGTCAATCCCCATCCCGACCGCGATGCCCTGGCCCAATTGCCTACCATCGAGGTGCGCGAGCAGATTGCCCACGAGTGCGTGAACATTGCCTACGGATTCTTCTCGCCGCTGACGGGGTTCATGGGCAGCGCCGACGTGGCGGCGGTGTCGGAGACGATGCGGCTGACCAGCGGTTACGTCTGGCCCATACCCATCGTGCTGGACGCTGCGGAGGCTGAGCTGCGGCAGGCCGGCCCGATTGGTCAAGGGATCCGTGTCGGCGACACTGTTCTGCTCACCCACCTGGGCAACCCCCTGGCCACGCTGGACGTTTCCGAGATTTTCGCCGCCGACCTCACCGAACTGGCCCGGCGGGTGTATGCCACCACCGACCCGGCGCATCCCGGCGTGCAGCGCACCCTGGGTTACGCCGACCGCTTCGTGGCCGGCGACGTCACCCTGGTCTGCCAGCCGGTGATCAACCCACCCTTCGACCGCTACTGGCGGATGCCTCGGCAACTGCGCTCGGAACTGGCCGACATCGGCTGGCAGCGCGCCGTCGCCCACCAGACGCGCAACGTACCCCACTCCGGCCACGAGTACATGATGAAGGGAGCGTACCTGGAAGCCCAAGCCGACGGCGTGCTGGTCAGCGCCGTCATTGGCGAGAAGAAGGTGGGCGATTACATTGACGAGGCCATCGTCCTGACCCAGGACAACCTGCGGGCCCATGGTTTCTTCCGCGACGACATTCACCGCACCACCGCGCTGCTGTGGGATATGCGCTACGCCGGCCCTCGGGAGGCGGTGTTCCACGCGCTGGTGCGCAAGAACCTGGGCTGCACTCATCATATGTTTGGCCGCGACCACGCCGGCGTCGGCGACTACTACGGCCGCTACGCCGCCCACGAGATTTTTGACGAGTTACCCGACCTGGGCATCCGGTCCGTGCTGACCTTGGAATGGTGGTACTGCCCCACCTGCGGCGGCGTGGCCTACGAGGGCATCTGCGGCCACCCGGACACCAAGCAGGACCTGGCCGGCCGCCTCATCCGCAGCATCATCGACGGCGGCGCGGAGCCGGCCCCGCAGACGCTGCGCGCCGAAACGCTGGCCCTGGTCCGCCAGTGCGCCGAGGAATACGGCTTCGGCTCGCCCTTCGTAACGGAGCGGTATTTGAGGGAGCGGATGCCGGTGCTGACGGTGCCGCCCTCGTCGTAAATCAGCCGGCTACCACCAGGGCCACAATGATCCCCGCAAAGCCGATGGCGATGGCGGCAATTATCCCCAACATCCACCGGGAGCTGCCAACTTTGTAGTCGGCCAGGGAGTTTCGCAGTTCGGCGATTTCGTTGGACAGCTCCGCTATCCTGGTTTCGAGCCGAGCAACCTCGCCGCGCACCTGGGCGACCTCGTTGCGCACCTGGGCAACCTCGCCTTTCACTTCAGCAATCTCGTTTCGGACTTGCGCGATTTCGCTTCTCAGCTCGGCGCGGACCTGGGCGATGTCGCCTTTCAGCTCAGTGCGTAGTTCCCGCAAGTCCGCTTTAGTCGCCACTACTTCGGTAATAATCCGGGAGAATTCGCCAGCAATCGATCTGGCTTGCGCGTCCGGCATACCGCCTTCGCGCAACCGATCCAGCATCAGCATTGTGTCAGCCATCGTCATATTGGCAACCTGCCTGAAAGACGGTGCAGTTTAGGGGGACCGTTTCAAGTATTCGTGCCACTTGGCGGCGACTTCGACAAAAACCTTTGCCATGCTCGCCGACTGTTCCTCGGGGAACCCGGCATCGCAAAATCGCTGCCGTATCGCCTCCGGGTCAACGTCGGGGTCGGTGAGGACCCTACCTGTTGCCTCGGCGACGGCGCGAGCCTGGTCATCTTCAAAGTGGCCCGAATCGCGAAGCCGCTCGTACATTCCCAGGGTATCCAGTAGCATAATGCCGTCCGTGCAGTTGGCCTCAGCAGGTTGTGTCAGTATAGCAGACGGCAACCTCGCCGCAATCGATGCTTTCCAGCCGGTCAACCGGTCACGCTGGGGTCGGCAACCCGGCCCAGGAACAGGATGGCGTCCGTGCGGGTGTCGCGGATGAGGAAGATGAACGGCCGGTCAACGTCCATCACCACCGGTGGCAAGGGTGTCGGAGGCTCGGATACGGGTACAGCCATGATGACAGCGGTAGCCGCAGCGGCCTCGGTTCCCTTTTCGTTGACTTCGACGAATGCTTTGTGCAGAACATCGCTGATGTAAAGTCCCGGGTCAGGCGACGCGAGACTCGAAAAATCAGCCATCCCCGAGAAATCGGCGACGCCAATGAGAGGGCTGAAGGCGTCGATCATGCCCAGCTGTTGCAGCGCGCTCTTGGCGTCAACCGATTTTTCCAGCTTGAACCGGGGCATGGTGAGATCCACCACGCGCTCATTCCAACCGTCGCCGCGACCACTGAGCGTTTTCGCATCCAGGCGGTCCACGAACTCATCGAATTTGCCGACCGCCGGGAGGAATATGACCATGGCCAGCCGGCCCCCCTGGTAGAGCAGTTGCACCGCCTGGTAATTGTCTCCCTCCGCATACCTGAGTTCGCGCTTCTGGCGCATCATGGGAACCTTGACCTGGCTACCGTCAGCCAGGTTGAAAAAGTCCTCCTCGGTGTCCCTTTCATCAAATTCATATTTTTCTGCCCACTTGCCTTTGAAGTAAATGGCGTTGGTGAGAACGAGGCGAGTGCAATCCAATGGCGGAGGGTCGCAGGACCCGAAATGGCTCGGGCTGACGATGGTGGGGATTTTCCCGTTGGTCTCCTCAACAGCCCAGCCGTTGATGATCTGCGCTGACTCCTGCCGCCCTTCCGGCTGGGTGAAGTCCAGCTGCGACAGGCCGGCGCCGTAGTTTTCCGCCACCGTGTCCAGGAACTCCGGACGAAATTGGTAGCCTTGCTGTCCCCACAGTGCGTTGGCGATGTTCAGTTCCGGTAGGTCGTCACCGTCCCTGGAAGCCTTTAGCAGTTCCAAATCCACGCCGTTGAACACCGTGTGCAAACGTCCTGGCACCAGGTCGAAGTGGAGCGCGTCCACCATCTGTGCCGCGGTCTCCCCGGCCGCGCCGGCGTAGGTCATCGCCAGCGCCGCCGAAATGCTGTATGGCGAAAAGAACAGGTTGCCATCGCTATCGTCGCTCAGCCGGTGGTAGAAATCCAGGGCGAAAGCGCTGTTGCCGGAGACCAGCGCGTCCTGTTCCTCCCAGGTGAAATCGGGTTCGGTGATGCGCTCCTTATCCGACTGAACCGTTCGAGCCACCGGGGCGGTCAGCGTAGGCGCGATGGTCTTCTCCGCTGCTGGCGTCGGGGATGCGACGGGCGACAGTTGCGTTGACGCCGGCGCAGTGGTTGCGGCAACTGGGGCCGCAACCGTAGTGGCTGGCGCCACCATTGGGTCCGGTTCCGCCGCCGGGGCGCATCCTGAAACGATCAGCGCCAGCAGCGGGGCGACGATAAGCGGCAATGGCCGCGCAAATTCCCTGGCAGTTATCACGACAACGCTCCTGAAACGCGGATTGTGGGGCTGTATGCCCCGCCGAGTCTCACACGTTTACGGTTACGGGAGCGCCCTGGTAACGGATTGCTGCCGTACCCCCCGGCGATGACGCAGAACCCGACAGGAAGAACACCTAACCGGCTGGGACAGCCTGATTTCCCTATTCTTCTCGCGGCGGCCGGCGGCGGTGCTGGAATATATCTGCCAGCGGTATCGACAGGCCCGGCAGCAGCGGTGTGGTCAGTACGTCGCCGATGCCCAGCACGCTACGCTCCGCGTATGCGCCGTCGCGCAGCTCCAGCTGCGTCACCGTATCGTTGCGCGGGTCTATGGGCCAGTATTCCAGGACGCCGGCCTCGGCGTAGATCTGGCGTTTGCGAACCAGGTCCCGGTTGCGGTCGTCGGACAGGACTTCCACCACGATGTCCGGCGCGCCCGCGACCATGAGGGTGCCCAGAATAGCCTCACGCTCACGGAGCACAATTGTCAGGTCAGGGGCAAACAGATATCGACCATCCGAAAACAGGTCCACGATGACATCCTGGAACAGGTCGGCTGGCGGCTCCGCGAAACTCTGAAGATAGTTCAGGATGTGCCACGCTAGCCAAAGGGACAGGAAATTGTGGACGAGTCGGGGCCTGGGCATTATGTACAACTCTCCGTCGTCCAGTTCCATCTTGCATTTGTCTTCCGTATCGGGCAGTTCAAGGAACTCGGCGACGGACAGCCGGATGCCGGCCCGGGGTTTTATGGTTGTCATGGCGATTTCCTGCCTTCATTCACCATCACGCGGCGGCCGGCGGCGGTGTTGGAATATATCGGCCAACGGTATCGCCAGACCCAGCAGCAGCGGCGTGGTCAGCACGTCGCCGACCTCTAGCACGGTCCGCTCCACGTATGCGCCGTCGCGCAGCTCCAGCGGCGTAATGGTGTCGTTGCGCGGGTCCATCAACCAGTATTCCAGTACGCCGGCCTCGGCGTAGATTTGCCGCTTGCGGACCAGGTCGTGGTTGCGGTCGGTGGAGAGAATTTCGACCACAATGTCGGGGGTTCCCTCAACCCATTTACGCCCCACGATGCCCCGATTCTTATTGCGGATGATTACCATATCCGGTTTGGGAGCACGTTGGAGTTCTCTTGACAGGACGGTGGTCATCGCGTGATAGAACTGTGCCGGCGTCTGATCGAAACCATCCAAATAGTCGTCGAGATGGCGGCAGAACTGTAGCATCAAGAACTGGTGGTCGGGGCTGCCTGACGCCATGATGTACAGCACTCCGTCGTCGAGCTCCCACTTGCCGTCGGTCTCGCCCAGGGCCAGGAAATCGTCCAGGGACATGCGCATCCCCGTGCGCAGTTTGGGGGTAGTGGTCATGCTTGGCTCCAGTAGGGGTGAATAATTATTCGCCTCTACGCGGCTCCTGCCGCCGGCGCGGTCTGGTAGCGCACGGAGTACTTGCGCTCGCGGATGGTGAAGGCACTGATGGCCGCCGGGTAGAGCATCACGGCGGCGATGGAGAAGGCCACGATGTAGTCGCCGGTAAGTTCCCGCAGGTAACCGGCCATCAGCACGCTGGTGAACCCGCCCAGCTGGTGGAACAGGAAAGCCACGCCGGAGATGGTCGCCAGCGACTTCAGCCCGTACACCTCCGCCGTCAGCGAGGTGGTCAGCGGCGCGGTGGCGATCCACGAGAGGCCGGCGACGAAGGAGAAGATCAGCAGCCCGGCCAGCACGGGTATCCCCGGTATCGCCAGCGACGCCACCAGTATCACGTAGCCCGTGCCCCGGCAGAAATAGACCAAAGCCAGCCAATTCTTGCGTCCCCCGATGCGGTCGGAAATCCAGCCCGCGCCGGTGGCTCCGATGGCGTTGAGGAGCGACATCCACCCGAATATCCAGGCTGCCACCCAGGGGGTAATACCCTCCTCGATGGCCATGGGCACGAAATGGACCGACAGCATGAAGGTGGTGGAGCCGCAGATGAAGTAGGAGAAGCTCATCTGCCAGATGGGGAAGGACTTGAACGCCTGCCGCCAGTGGCTGGCGAACAGCGGCTGTGGCGGTGGAGACGCCGCGCCGGGAGATCCGTCTGGGCCGCCCTCCGGCACGGGGTCGCCGTCGGGAGTCAGGCCCTTGCGAGCCGGGTCGTCGTGCAGGAAGATGAACGCCAGCGGGATGCCCAGGCACAGGATCATCAGACCCATGACGATCCACGATAGCCGCCAGTCAATCAGGGAAATCAGGAAGGCGGCAAAGGGGACCAGGATAAAGCCGCCCAGTGACATGCCGGAGGCGTTCAGCCCGATCACCAGTCCCCGCCGGCGGCGGAACCACTTGCTCAGCATCGCGCCGGTGTTGGTCAGCGACGTGCCGCTCTGACCCACGGCCGCCACCACGCCGAACACGGCGATGAGATACCAGATGCTGCCGGTGAGCGCCATCAGCAGCGTGGATGCGCCCACGATGACGATGCCGGTCATCACGACGATACGCACGCCCACCCGGTCGAAGAAGTAGCCCATGAAGGGCTGGGTGACGCCGTTGAGCAGCGCGCCCAACGCAGCGGCCCAGGACACCACGGTCCGGTTCCACTCGAATTCGGCCTCCATGGGCACCACGAACGCCCCGAAGGCGTTCCGCGTCCCCATGGTCAGAAAGGCGATAAACATACAGGTGGCAACTACGAACCACCCGTAAAACATCCCCGGCCGCGCCGGATTGCTCGCCGCCATGATGCCCCCAAGCCCGCTGCGTTACAATGCCCTGCTATTGGGGCGGATTTTATGCCCATGGCGACGGGGGCGCAAGGCGATGCGTCCGCCGCGCACACACGTTTGTCATTGCGAGCGTAGCGTAGCAATCTCGTTGCGTTTCTCATACCATCTGCAATCAGGGGATTTTCCCTTCGCGCTTCAGCGCGATCAAGCGGGCGGTGGCAGCATCGTTCAGAGCCCGTTGCTCCGGGGTCTCCGGGGAGCGCTCAATCCGTTCCAAAAAGGAGTGATTGAGTTCATGCCAGAGTACTTGATCCGCTTCCACCATCTCGGCAAGCCAGTCGCTGATGAGCCGCGCTGCTACCACGGGGCGAGCAGGGTGTCCCGTCAACCGTGCCAGATGATCCGCCGTGTGGATGGCGACTTCGGCGTCCCTTCCTTCGGCTATGTAGGCTATGGTTACCGCGAGGTACACGGTTTCGTCTTGCCTATCGGTGGCCTCGATCATCAGCGGGGTGATCAGGAAATTGTGCCGGTCGGACGGGGTCATGCCATCCTGCCCCGACGGCGGAAGCAATGCCACCTTTTCGCCAGCGCTGAGAGTCCTGATGAAGCTCAATCCCATATGGTCAGCGATAAGGCAGCCGTCATCAGCAATTTGCTCCCTCATCGCCGACCTGAGGAACAATCGGTCGCCTCGAAATCTGCCCCGACGCTCTATTTCGTCATAGCTCATACGGCCTCTGGATCTGGCTGATTTGCGATCAACGCTTGTTTGGATTGTATCAGAGGGTTCCAGCGGTGATGTCAATGGCCAGCGCCAAGGCTTCCCAAAAGGAAGCCATCTGTCCGGCAGCCGGTGGTGAATCGCGAAACGGGCATTCCCACACAGTCAGCACCGCCCTGCCCTTTTCTTGCAACAAAACGATGCTCCGAGCGTCGCGGGCGTGAATGCGCTCCACCTTTCTCTAGCCAATACCCCCGGTTGGCGGCGGGAATACGAAACACCGGCTCTGTACGCTCTTCAGCGCCAGCTCCCCCGCTCCAATACAACCCCACCCATATACCCGCCTGGTCACGCGAACCGGGGCATCACCTTCGTCGCAAAATTCTCCAGGTTTTGCAGCGTCTTGCGCAGGGGAATGCCGGCGTGGGCGAATTCCACCAGCAGGTAGTCCAGGTTGCAGACTTCCCGCAGTTCCTGCACCTGCTCGGCCACGTTGTCCGGCGAGCCGACCAGCAGGGTGCGCGGTTGCAGGAAGTCCCAGTCCAGCTTGACGTCGGGGGACAGTTCTTCGTCGGGGTTGGTGAACACCTGTCGGCCCCGAAAGGGGTCGTTGAATATGAACGCGGACATTATGCCGGCCTCGGCATCCCGGCGGGCTTCCTCCATTGAAGACGCGACATAGGTGGAGCGCATGACCGCCTGGTCTTCGCCCAGGGTGAAGGATCGGCCCTCCAGCTTTGACCGCACCTCGGCGTAAAGTTCCATGCGCTGTTTGATCCGCAGCGGCGGGGGCTGCCAGTAGCAGGCTTTCAGCCCCATCTCGGCGGCGGTTGACACCGACCGGTTGGTGGACACGGTCATCCAAAGGGGTGGATGTGGCTTCTGGTAGGGACGGGGCGTCACGCGCAGGCGGGTCACCCGTTCGCCGTCCTGCCAGTCCGGGTTTGGCGGGTATAACGGGTGGGAGAACACCGTGTTTTCGGTGGGGAAAGTGTAGTTCGCGCCCTGGTGGGAGAAGTACTCGTCGGCCCAGATCTTGCGGACGATTTCCACGGTCTCCCGAAACAACTCCCGGTTCTCCCGTTCCCGGCGCGGGTCGGCGTGGGGATGAAACTGGGGGCCTTCGTAGGGCCAGATGCCCCGTCCGAACCCGACTTCGATCCGGCCCCGGGGCATGTTGTCCAGGATGGCAAGGTCTTCGGCCAGCCGTATCGGATGCCACCAGGGCGCGATGTTGGCCATCTGGCCGATGCGAATCCGGCTCGTCCGCGCCGCCAGGTCCGCCCCCAGCAGAATGGGATTGGGTATGTCGCCCACGCCGTAGGGTCCGAAGTGGTGCTCGCCCAGCCACATCGCCTCGAAACCCAGCTCCTCGGCCAGGATGGTCTGCTGGCGGAGATTGTCCAGATGTTCCGCCGAACTGGCAGCCTCGCCGGCCGACGCCGCCACGGTGGTGAACGCGGCAAACCTCATGTCAGGACCTCCAACCCATTGAACTTCACGCGTGAGCGCCGGGAGGAATCTGCAATTTCAAAGGGTTAAAGATGAAGGCACGTACCTCCTCGGTCGCCCCTATTTGTCTGCGATGGGGCGGGTCGGACGCAGCCACGCGCTTAGGGCGCAAGCGCGATAGAATTGCCCGTTGGTTCAGTCCCTGTGTGGTTGCAAGTTGATGTAATTTCGGGTGGGATTTCCGCAGCCGGCATGATGAAAGCCAGGTTGAAGAAGTTGATTGCATTGCGGGCAAGGGAACGGCCGGGACGCAAGACCGTCCGTGATAGCCGCGGTTTGCTCATCTACATTGAGAATGTAACCGCAGTAGGGGCATTGGTATGCGGAGTTGACCTCGCTTCCTAAGTAGGGGAACGCGCCATCCCGGTTTCTGGCCGTTTCGTAATATGACCAGCACAACTGAACGTCGGTGAAAATCCTGATGGTGGGGAAAGATGAAACCAGTACCATATCGGCCGGTGCCCCGCAACAGATGCAGCGCGGTTCTGCAATTTGAATATGCGCTTGAATGTCGCCTTGCAAAGCACCTTCAATGGGCATAAACCCGACCTGATGATGCTGGTCATTTCGGCGGGTCTCCATTTGAGGATCCCCTTTTAATTGTAGGGGCCAACAATGACGAGGAAAGACTCGGCCGAGGTCTGGCCTTGGCCAAGCTTGGTAAACCGTGCGGTAAGCAGAATTATGCTTGGTTCGGGTATAGTTCTGCCGGCTGCATGGTTAAAGCTGTGCCTTCATCTCCCTCGGCTTCAAGGGCCATATAAACTGCGGATGAGCCGAGGGGAGAGAATTCTACCCGTAACCTATGGCCAGCATTTTCTTCTGCTGGCTTGTGGAACAGAAACAGCCCGCCATCCCCGACATTGATGGCGTTGCCTACGTTCGCCGCAGCCGGTGACAAATTGGGGCACAAGGGTATCGCTTCAGACCAATCAGTTCCGTCGCCAACCCCTTGCCATGTTGCGAGTACCTTGCCCTTGCCCGACTTGAAGTCCAGTTGGTAGATTCGGTTCTGGGTTCCATTCTCAAATTGGAAGGTGATGTCGGCCGCGGCTCTGCCGTTGGCAATACGCTTCTGCAAATCGCGTCCCAGCGCGCGAGTTATAGTATCCCGGATACCACCGGGCAGTGTGATGACGGGCATTTGAGTTCCCTCCAATGAACGTCTGATTCTATGAAAGAGTATAACATTGCGCGCTGACGCCGGGGCGTCCCAAAAAGGCGGCCATTAGTTCAGTGGCCGCTGGCAAATCCCGCAACTGGCACTCCCACACAGTCAGCACCGCCCAGCCTTTTTCCTCCAGCAAGGCAACGTTGCGGGCATCGCGAGCGTGGTTGCGCTCCAATTTCGTTAACCAGTATTCCCGATTGGTGGTGGGAATGCGAACGCGTGGGCAACCATCGTGGCGGTGCCAGAAACAACCGTTGACGAATATAACCTTGCGCCGCGAAGGAAAAACCAAATCGGGCCGCCCCGGAAGGTCAGCCCGATGCAAACGATACCGATAACCGAGGCCGTGCAACAGCCGCCGCACCTTCATCTCCGGCTTCATGCCTTTTGACTTGACCCGCGCCATGATGCGGCTGCGGGTTTCGGGGGATACGGTGTCGGCCATGACGACTTGCCTATCAGATTTGGGTTATGTTCCTATCCGTTCTCGATTTCTTCCAGTCTAGTCCGAGCCAACCATTCCAAGCGCTCGGCTTGCGCCAACAGAGTTCGGCGTATTCCCACCGTAACTTGGCGTTCACTGATCCTGCGCGCCAGGTCTGCTATTGTCCTTGCGCGGCGCGCTAGTCGAATGTCAGGGTGCTCCCGCTGTTGACGGAGTTCGTCGCTCAAAATTGACGCGCGTATTGATGGCGGCAAGGTTATAGTTTCAGCCGGCGCTACTTCACGTTCGTTGAGCACTGCTCCGAACCGGGATTGCTGTAGGGCTTGTTCGTAAACCGTGAACTCGGCCCGACTAAGAGTTTCTCTCACATCTCTGGTCAGGTCCCAAAAGGGCCACATTTCGATTTCGGCCACCTCGAATGGGTCGAGAATGCTCATCGCAACTGCGTCGGTGCGCTGATTCGTTAAATGGCGCCGTATGCGTATCCTCAGCCCTTCGGAAGTTTGGCCGACGTAAATAGGTTCGCCGTCGTAGTCGTAGAAAAGATAAACTCCATGCCTACAGTTGCCAACCGGAACCCCATTATCGCATACCGTATCGAGGGCCTGTCTGACTCCGCTATAAAGCTCTGTCACTTCACGAGGTTCTCTTTGCATCATAAGAACGTTACCCAATCATCGGCATATCCCAGACTTGCGAGCATCTGTTGAGGGTCCAGCGTCCCCGGTTTTCTGACTTCAAATGAGCGAGCAGAACCGCTCACTGGCCGGATGATAGTGAATTGGGAACCGTGCGGTTGCCAAGTAAATGTATGCGCTCCACCTTGAACGGCGCGGCCCTCAAGGTTGTTTCTGGCATTGCGGCTCCAGGCATAGTCAGCCGGATCAAACTGCGACGTTTGCGTCCCAAAATCTTGAAACGAAAACCCTCCATATCCCGAATCAAAACCACCGTCCGCAAGTTAGGATACTGCGCTGTCGCTTCCTCAACGCGGGCGTTCCAGATTTGCAAAACTTGCCGGCCAGTTTCCTGTATATCTGCAAAAGGGTCATCATTGCCGAAAGAGAAAACCGGGGCATTGCGCCCGGAAATAAGGCGCACCTGCGTGGTCGCAATTGGATTACGCGAACCAACGGTTTTTGCTGACCACGCCGTATTGCCCAGCGCAACGTCGGCGATACCGAGCGGGCTTCTGAAATGTTCGCCATTGACGGCGGCCGCAAAGATGTCGCCCCAATCATCGCCGGATAAATCGCTCCGCCCCACCGCGCTCGAGTAGACGATATTGCTTGCGATTGACTGAATAATAGAGTCCGGTATCTGCCCCAGAGGATACGGCGTAGGGCTGTTCCATCCGCCGCGCAACCTCGGTCCTTGATAGGCCATTTTGCACCTGCTCTAATACAGCCAGCACCATGGGGACAGGTACGGCGTTTCCCGTCTGCTTGCGAATCTGCTGGTACGTTCCGGGCAGCTCAAACCACTCCGGGAATCCTTGTAGCCGCAGCATTTCCCGGGGCGTCAACCGCCTTTCGCCATTGACCAGCAAGTAATTGTAGGAAGCTCCGGCCCGTAGGGCGCAGGAAAACGGGTGGCTGGACACGTTGCCGCCTTTATTTTCGTGCCAAATCGACAACTCATAGGGGCTTTCGTGCTTTGCCAACCGCTTGTGGCGTATCCGTTCACTGACCAAATAGGTTGCCGGAACGTGCTCCTCCAAAATCTCTGACAGAGGCATATAATCGCCCATTGGTTCAGGCCATTCGAACGGAACCGAATGGTTGAGGAAACCTACAATTATTGTACGCTCCCGTTTCTGCGGCAATCCGAAATCAAGCGCATTGAGAACTTTCCAATCGGCACGGTAGCCCAACTCGTTCAGCGCGGAGATTATGGCTTGCATCGTCCGGCCACGGTTGTGGGTGGACAGTTGGCGCACGTTTTCCAGCACGAACGCTGCCGGTCGTTTGACGTCGATAATTTCCGTCACGTTGAAAACAAGGTTGCCGCGATCATCGTCAAAGCCGCGCATATCGCCAATGATGCTGAATGGCTGACATGGGAACCCGGCCAGCAAAATATCGTGGTCGGGAACGGAGACTGGCGCAATTTTGGTAATATCTCCCGCCGGTTCCACACCGAAGTTCTGTCGGTAGGCCCGTTGAGCCTCCGGGTCAATGTCGCAGGCGAACACGCACTGCATACCCAACCGGGCGGCGGCTATATGAAAGCCGCCAATGCCACAGAACATATCCGTGAACGTCAGCGGCGACGTTCCATCTCGATGCGTCATGACTAGAACATAATATCTATGCAATATTGCCAATAATTTTATCAAGGTTGTCAAGGGGTTTTGGGGGTATTTTATGTAATTTCGGCCCCGTTTGACCGAAATTGGGGCAATTTTTAGCGAGCAGCCAAATATTGAGGAACGCCAATAGCAACGCCGAGGCAGTGTTTGAACCGCCCCGGCGTCGTCAGTCTGCCGGTGCATCACCATGCCGGCTGCCGGAACTGCTACTCCCGCTGCGCTGACCGCTCCCGGAGTTGGCGCCAGTGAACTTGGCCCGAGTGGATAACGTCGTCGATACGGTGGTCCGTGCGTACCGAGGCTACTACGGCGTGGGCCGGCTGGCCGGTAAAGCGGGTCAGGCAGCCGGCGTTGCGGATGGGGCGGTCGATGTCGCGCCGGTCGGCAGTGAAAGAGACTTCCACTGCTATGTAGTGCAGCTGGCCGGCGGGGTCGGTGGCCTCAATAATCATGTCAGCCGCGCGAAAGCTGCGCAGGTCGCCGGGCGCGATGTCCGCAGTGTCCTGATTGCGGACTAAATCCCTGACCTCACGCTGGTTGAGCTGCTTTTCGTATTCAAGTCCCAAGTCCTCTGCGATAGACATGGCCTGTTTGTCGGCAATGGTGGCGGCCCCGACGTCTTTAAGCCAGGCCAGATCGTCCGCAAGGCGATTGAATCTCTGATCCATCCGCTCCGTGAGTTGGGCAACTTGCTCCGTGAGCCGGGCCAGTTGTTCTTCAACCCGCTCAACCCGCTCGGCAAGCCGGGCCACGGTTTGCGGCAGTTCCAGCAATTCCCGCGTCAGGATGCGGGAGCGCACCGCCTCCATCAGATGTGGATTTTCGTCCAGCGTCTGCATCAAGCGTCCTACCGCTTGAATATCGTCAATAGCGGCCATTGCTGCGCTCCCGGTCGGGGGATGCCCGATAGACGACTTGATTATAGTGGTTCACCATCAAAATTGAGCGAACCTAATCCGAGTAGTCATCATCCTCATCAAGTTGGTGCCAGAGCGCCCGGCCGGAATCAATGTCGGGTTGAATTTCCCGATCCTTCCGAAATGCCGCTACCACGGCGTGGGCCGGCCGGCCGGTGAAGCGGGTCAGATACTCCGCGTTGCGGATGGCCCGGCGGGTATCGCGAGCGTCGGCGGTGAAAGACACCTCCACGGCAATGTAATGCGTTTCGCCGGCAGCGTCAGTGGCTTCCATAATCAGATCGGCGCGGGAGAAACTTGCCAGGTCGCCCACGCTGATGTCCGTCGTGTCCTGGTGTCGGGCCAGGTCGATAATCTCGTTGCCGTGCAGATGCAGCTGCCGGCGCAGCCCAAGCGCCGCCGCCATCGCGTGCGACTGCTCACGGGCGGCGTCCATGGCGGCGCGCCCCTTGATCCACGTGAAGTCATTGTCAATCTGGTTGAAACGGCGGTCCATCCGCTCGGTGAGCTGTGCCAGTTGCTCGGTAAGCCGGTCAACCCGCTCCGTGAGTTGGGCAACTTGCTCCGTGACTTGGGCCAGTTGCCCTTCAACCTGCTCAATCCGCTCGGTAAGCCGGTCAACCCGCTCGGTAAGCCGGGCCACGATTTGCGGCAACTCCAGCAATTCCCGCGTCAGGATGCGGGAGCGCACCGCTTCCATCAGATGCGGATTCTCGTCCAGCGTCTGCATCAAGCGTTCTACTGCGTGAATGTCATCAATGGCGGCCATTGCTGCGTCCTGGTCGGTGTGGCGTATAGACGATCTGATTATAGCAGGACGTCGCCGCCGCCAAAGTATCCCACACGCCCTTCGGCGCCCGCGCCGAATGCAGCAATCATTCACCATCCGGGTGGCGACTGGGTCCTGATTGGTACGCGAGCGCTGCGGCCAAAGTTGCCGGAATGCTCTCTGTCGCGGCTTGCCACACTTTTTCGCTGTCCACCAAGTGCGGACGGTGCACCAGGAACGTACGCATACTGAACAACGCGGTCCAGTTGACTTCGGGTATTGCCGCAAGGTCCCGGTCACTTATAGACTTCGCGGCGTCAGCGACCAGTCCCATCGCATGGTAAAGAGCGAATCGAGCGGTCAGGTCTCCGGCCAAGTAAGCATCGGCATTGCGTTCAGCGAGTCTGTTAACGACATTGCACCAATGGACCACGCGCCCCAGTGGTGATACTTCTAACGGACCGTGTTCATCCTCGGGTGTAAATGACATCCCGATTTTTCCTGTCCCGTATCGCCCACTGGGCGCCCTCGGCGATGCGCTTCTCCAGAATGCTGTTGTCCGTTATCCAGACCTTTCCCCCCGTCAGTTCCTCCAACTCTGCCACTATGTTGAAATGGTGTTCGTTGAAGTGCCATTCGTACCGGTCCGAATCGAACTTGACGATGAGATAAAGGTCCACCTCAGCGAAGGGATCCGGGTCCAAGTTGTGACCCTTATGCACAGGCGGTCTGCTCTGACCGGTGTCAATAGCCATTTCATGGATGTTCCACCGCTGGCAGATTTCAGCGATCTTGTCCAATGGCAGGTCGGCTTTGGTCAGGAGAGGCTTGCTTTCCAACGAAGTCATAGCCGGCCCTCCATTGGACCCGTTAGAGATTGCCCAGCGTCAGTGACGCTACACGTCCTTCAGCGCCAGCGCGTCCTCCCCGGCACTGTTGCCGGCCAGGCGGCCGAAGACCATGCCCGCGCTGAGGCCGCTGCCGCCCGGGTAGTTGTGGTAGAAGAGGCCGCCCACCATCTCGCCGGCGGCGTACAGGCCGGGGATGGGATCCTGGGCGTTGGTCACTACCTGGCCCCGGTTGTTGACCTTGACGCCGCCGAAGGTGAAGGTGATGCCCGTGGTCACGGCCCAGCCGCGATAGGGCGGCGTGTCCAGGGTCTGCGCCCAGTTGGTCTTGTTGACCGCCAGGCCCTCGGTGCAGCGTCCGTCCTTCACCGTGGGGTTGTACTCGATGTCCTGGCGCACGGCGGCGTTGTACTCCTCGACGGTGCGAACCAGTCCGGCCGGGTCGATGTCCAGCATCCGCGCCAGTTCCTCGATGGAGTTGGCCTCGGCGGTGGTGGCCTGGGGGATCCAGTACTCGTCCCGCAGCAGGTGCTTGACCTTCTCGTCGAAGATCTGGAAGCACAGGCCCTGGGGCTGGTCCATCAGGGCGCGCCCGTAGGTCACGTAGGTGTAGTTGCGGAAGTCCGCGCCCTCGTCCAGGAACCGCTGGCCGTCGATGTTGACCATCAGGCCGAAGGGATAGGAGTGCTTCTGGAACAATTCGGTGACCGTGCGGTCGCCGAAGGTCGGCGCGTTCATGTCCCAGGCCACCGCGTGGCAGGACGACCAGTGGCCGTAGGACTGGGCGCCCACGTCCAGAGCCATCTTGATGCCGTCGCCGGTGTTGTAAGGGATGCCCCGCACCTTCACCGTCTCCCAGCCGGGGCCCAGGTAGCGGCAGCGCATCTCGGCGTTGGCCTCGAATCCCCCGGCGGCCAGCACCACGGCGCGGCCGGCGATGTCCTCGAACCCGTCCGGCCCCTTCACCCGCAGGCCGGCCACGTGGCCCCGCTGGTCCTGGATCAGCGACACGCCCTCGGTGGAGTAGCGCACCTCCACGCCCAACTTCTCACACACGTCAAACTGCTGGTCCGACAGGCCCTTGCCTGCGCCCACGGCCTCCACCACCAGGCCGCCCCAGAAGCGGAACTTGTCGCCGTCGCGGAACGCCTGCCGCCCGAAGGACAGCACGAAGCGCACGCCGTGCTCCTGCAGCCACTTCATCGTCGGATAGGAGTGGCTCACCAGGATCTCGGCCAGCTCCGGGTCGGACAGGCCATGGGTGACCCGCATCATGTCGTCGTAGAACTGGTTCTCGGTGTACTGGACCACCTCAATGGAGTTGGCCTCCGTCTCCGACATATCGGGGATCAGGCCCTTGATGTCGTCCAGCCCGTTGTAGGCGAAGCGGATGATGCCGCCGGTGAAGTAGGTGTTGCCGCCGCGGAAATACTCGGGCGCCTTCTCCACCACCAGCACCGACTGGGTCTGCTCGCGGGCGGCGATGGCGGCGGACAGGGCCGCGTTGCCGGCCCCCACCACGATAACGTCATAAACAGTGTCATTAGCCGGCAAAACGACGCCTCCAAAGGCCGGCCGGAGCATACACCCGGCAGGCAGAATTTGCGGTTTGATAATACCACAGGCCGAATCAATTCACGCGGGCAATGCGGTCCTGGCGGCCGGGGGAAACGGCATCCACGCCGGCGAAATAGGAGACCAGCGCGTCCAGGTCAATCTCTCCGCCGATACGCTCGGCGCCCTCGGTGAGGATGCTGAACCCATCGCCACCGTCGGCCAGGAAGCTGTTGACTGTGACCCGGTAGGCGCTATTGAGGTCTATCTGCGCGCCGTCAATCGTAATGCTGGCCGCGTCCACCCTGGAGCCAGTGGGCTGCGCCGCGTCCCAGGTGTATTTGAACCCGTCGGAGACCTGGAGCACCCGCCTCGAACCCGTTTCCGGGTCGGCGAACTGCGCCTCAAGCAGCGCGTCGATCTGGGCGCCGGTCAGGGACATGGTGACCAGGCTGTTGCCGAAAGGGTGGACGGCAAAGGCTTCCCCAAAGGTCAACTCCCCGTCGGCCTCGTCGGCGGACGCGGCGAACTGAATGTCTTGCCGGATGCCGCCCTGGTTCATGAAGGCCACTACCGCGCCCCCGTCCTCCGCGCTGCGGGTCGCGGCCAGTTGGGCGTCTGCTATCATGTCGCCCAGGGCGGACTCGCCGGCCGCGTTCTGCTGGCGGGTGATGTCGGTGGTCACGACGCCGACCACCGCATTGGCGCGGGGCGCCGACAGAGCGTCGTACCGGTCAATGAGCGCGGTGAGCGCCGGAACGGGCGTCACTCCGGCCTGGGCGTTGGGTCGGTTGCTGATTGTCCGGACGGTGAGATCTCCGGTATCCCGATTCAGTACCGTGTCGATGACGGTGAAGAGGCGTCCGGCGGTGTCGGCCATGGTGACCCACTTGCCGTTGATCTCGCAGATGAACTCGTCGTTGGTGTGTCCGGCAATTACCAGGTCCACCGCGTCATCCAGCCTTGCCGCGACCTCGGCCACCGGGCCGGTGAGGCCGGCGCCGCAGTCATCCTGCCCGCCGTCGGAGAAGCCGCCCTCGTGAATGAGCGCCACTATCGCCTCGATACCCTCCTGGCGGAGCCGCGGAACCAGGGCATTGACGGTTTGCGCCTCGTCCCGGAAGGTCAACCCCGCCACACCGGAGCGGGTCACTATGGTGGGAGTCGCCTCCAGGGTTACCCCGATGAACGCCACCCCGATCCCTTGGTAGTCCCGGACGGCGTAGGGTGGAAAGATGGCGTTGCCCGTGGTGTCGTCGATGACGTTGGCGGCGAGGAATTGGAAATCCGCGCCGCGGAAACCGTCGCCGTCCCGGTCGCCGTCCACGGGGTGTGGGCCGCCCTGCTGCATCCGTCGCAGCTCGGTGGGACCTTCGTCGAATTCATGGTTACCCACTCCGTTGAAGTCCAGGCCCATGAGGTTCATGGCCTCAATGGTGGGTTCGTCGTGGAACAGGGCTGAAATCAGGGGCGACGCGCCGATGAGGTCGCCAGCGGACACAAACACCGAGTGCTCGGCATCTTCCCGGGCGGCCTGGATGTTGGCGGCCAGGTAGTCGGCGCGACCCACGCCGCCGAAAGAATCCGAAGACGTGGCGATATGACCATGGAAGTCATTGATGGCTATGATGCGTAGCTCTACATCCGCGGAGTTGCCCGCGTCGGGAGCGGGCGGAACCGGATCGCCTGACGCGCATCCGAAGGCCAGCGCCATCGCCGTCAAAAACAGCAGGAAGCGTGACATTTGCTTCATTCGCGCTCAAATCTCCTTCATAACGGCTCCGTCCCCTCGCTCAGAATGGACAGGTACTGATCGTAGGCGAAGAGGCGGTCACTGCGCCGGCCGGTTATCTCCCGTGCGATGCCCAGGCTGACCAGCAGGTTCATCGCCGCGGAAATTGTGGGAAAGGTCAAAGCGGTGCTCTCTGCCACGCTGGAAATTGACTGTAATGGGCGCGACGTCAATCTTTCATGCACTCGCAGCGCGGACCCGGCCCGCCGTCCGGTTTGTTGTATCCGCTCTCGGTCGGCGGCGAATAACTGCAACAGCCTTTGTGACGTGGCAAATGCGCCTTCCGCTGTCTCTTGTATCCCTTCTAGGAAAAAGTCAAGCCAATCCTCCCAATCTCCCGTGCGACGTACCGCGTTCAGCAGTTCGTAATAGTCGGAACGATGCTGCTTGAAGAACAGGCTCAAGTACAGCAGGGGTTCCCGCAAGACACCAGCTTCGCAAAGTAGAAAGGTGATAAGCAATCGTCCAGTCCGTCCGTTGCCGTCCAGAAACGGGTGGATGGTTTCAAACTGCACGTGAGCCAGCCCGGCCCGCACCAGAGTTGGCAAGCCGTCGTTCCGAGCGTGGAGAAATTGCTCCAATTCTCCCATGCAGTCGGCTACCGCGTGGGGTGGCGGTGGTACATATACGGCATTGCCGGGGCGCCGGCCGCCGATCCAGTTCTGAGACGTGCGAAACTCGCCGGGATGCAGCTGGCTCCCCCGGCCTCTGGAGAGCAATATGCGATGAATTTCCCGAATCAATCGGTTGGACAACGGGAAATCACCGCGCAGCCGTTCCAGCCCGTGCTCCAGGGCAGCGACGTAGTTGGATACTTCCACCACGTCGCTAATTGGCATTCCGGGCGCATCGTCAATCTCAAACGCCAGCAGGTCGGATAGTGATGACTGCGTTCCTTCAATTTGAGAAGACAGAACCGCTTCCTTGCGCACGTAGGCGTAGATGAAAAGAGTCGGGTCCGGCAACAAAGTCGCAATACCATCCAGCCGTCCCAAGGCAAGGGTAGCCGTTTCCAGGGATTGCCGCAGTCTGCCTTCCAGTGCCAGCGGTGGTACTGGCGGCAAAGGAACCGGTATGAAGGCGCGGATTTCCTCGCCGCCGGATGTCCACACTTCGTAGTGGCCGGTCTTCTCTCGTTGCATGACTTGCCGCCTCTCGCTTATTGTCCCAAAGTATAATAACGCCGAGACTAATTCAAAATTGGGAGATAAATTTTAATGCGCCCCGATGTTATTAAGCAAACTTTAATGATGCCAGAGTTCATCAAAATTTCCGCACTAACTTTTAGCGCGGAAATCTGGCGCTGTGTCTACACCCCCGTCAGCCACCACCGCACCTCGTCCTCGCCGCCGGCCCCGACACTCACCGCCATACCCTCCAGCAGCCACGCGCCGCTGATGCCCTGCGCCCTGGCCTGAACCTCCACCACGTCCGAGATCCTCCCTTCCACGACGGCGCGGCGGTTTGCCGAACCGGCCAGCGGCAGCGTGACCTCCAGCTGCGGCCGTTGCCGGGAGCGTTCCGCCAGCCTGGCCTCGGCCCCAGCCTGCGCCGCGGCGTAGTGGTCGGCGTAGCGGCAACGCACCAGCCCGCCGGATACAGCAGCATCTGCATCGCCGGCGCGGTGGGATGTCGTACCTTCGGCGCGCCAGCAGTGGCTGGCGGACATCCGCAGGGTCTGCACGTATGCGGTGTTTGCCCCGGTGTTGCGCACGCGCAGCATCCGCCCCCGGCCGGCGATGCCCGACTCTGCTTCCGACAACACCGCCACCGTGATGTCATGGGTAACGTCTTTCCCGGCGCCGGCCGCGTCATCCGTCGCCGTGTAGTCAGTGCCGGCCACCGGCGCGGTCACGCCGTCAATGGCATCCCAGGCGTCCGTCGCTGCCAGCGCCAGCCGCTCCTCGCCGGCTGGCAGCGTCAGCGGCTCGTTCAGGCTCCACACCCGTTGCGGGCCTTCGTCAGCCAGGCGGCGGTAGCGGAAGGTGACCGGGTTCTCCACTGCCGCCGCGCCATCATCCCATTTGATGTTGGCGGCATAGGGGTCGGACCCGCCGGCGGTATCCGATAGCGACGTTTTCGCCAGCATGGTCGGATCGTGGTGGCCCCGAATGCCGGCCCGCACTGATGCCGTCTCCAGCCGGACGCGCCCGCGCCCGTCGGCGTAGATCAGCCCGTGCTCCTCACGCTGCAAGCGGCGCAGCGCCCGGCCGGCCGACACATCCCACACCGAGCGGGGGCCGCCCGTCAGCAGGAGACGGCCCCCGTCCACCGCGTAGTCGGCCGGCGCCAGTCCCGCCCACCCCAGGATGGCGGCGGCCACGTTGCCGGAACGCATCAGGCCACCGGGCAAGGCGCGATAAAGCCGGGTTTCCTCAATCCGCTGCAACACGTCACTGGCCATGATGCGACAAACTCCGGCAGCGTAATCGGGAGCGATGGCGGTGATGCGTCCGCGAAAGAGGCTGCGCCCCACGCTGAAGTCGCCCCAGCGGTCGGCGACGTTGCGAAAGCCGCGCCACAGGCCATGCCGTCCCGACGTCGGCGCGCCGGCTATGCCAGCGGAGACCAATATCTCTTTGCCAGCCACGCCGCTGGTTTCCAGGTTGGTGGCATAGACCCGTACCCCGCCGGCCGTCTGCTCGATTTCCAGTTCGTGCCAGGCCTGCGCCGCCAGCGTCTCCCCGGTGGCGAGTATGGTTGTCCGGTTGCCGGATCTGCGTTCCAATATGCTGGCTTCGTGAGTGAAACGCAGGAGCAGGCAGTCATCCCGGGCGGCGCACCGCAGCGCGAATCCTCCGAGCCCATTGCTGACCCGCCGGAAGCGCACGGTCAGCGGGGCCAGCGGGTCCCCGGTGCCCAGCAACGCCACCGCATCCGAAGGGGGAAACGAGGGCGCCGTGCCTCGCGCCTCGCCGCCCAGCACGGTGAAAGCGTTGTTGCCGGTGGTCAGGACTTCCCAGCCGTTGACCCCATCGGCTGACAATCTCCCGTCGAGGTCCACAGGAGCTGAACCAACCGTGGCGAAGTCATCCCAGAGCCGACCTACGCGCAGCCAGATGTTCCGTCCCGGCTGAACGCCGTCGCCCAGCGGCCCGCCGGCGTTGCTCGGCGTATAGCGATGGTCCAGGTTCCGCAGCGTCAACTCCACCATCGCCGGCATTGCGAACTCGGGCACGGGCAGCCCGCGCCGGCCCCACTCCCACCGCAGCCCCAGCACGTCGTCGGACATATCCACCCCGTTCGCGCTCCAAATTCCGCCGGCCGGCCAGTCGGCCCAGACCTGCCAGCGCAGGCCCGGAGCCGCGGCGGAACGATTTGACGCTATACCTGTGCTGATTGACGGACTTTGCATGGTCGTTATTGGCCTCCTTGAGTGTGATGGCCGGCGTGTGGTTAAGCCGGCGCGAATTGGCGGAAATGCCCTAAAACAGTTAGCATCCGCTCGTACACGGAGATATCGCTATGGCGAGACACTGGATTACGTACAGCGTTGATGAGGACAGACGCCGCCGGCGGCGCGGATGGGGATGGCGCTGGCCGTGGAACTGGCGTTGGCCCCGGCGTAATCGTGCCCGGGTAGTCCGAATCAACCGGCCTCGACGAGCGAACGATGGCGGACGCCGCCGCACGTGGCCCTGGCTGCTTTTGCTGCTGCCCTTGCTCCTGCTGCTGCTCATCGGAGGCTACTTGCTGATGGACGACTCGGCAGAGGAGACCGTCGCCACCAACCCCGGCGGAGGTTCCGGCGTTCTCGACCCATCGGCAGGGTCCGGAGGCGGTCCGGGTCTCGCCGGCAGCAACGCGCCCGTCAGCATCGGCGGCGACCCTCCCGACGACACGGATAGCGGCGTTGTTCTGTCCATTCCGGATGCCCCGTCGATACGGCTCAAAAGCGACGCTACGTTCATGGATCTGGGGGATATATCGTGCGGTCAGGAGCAACGCTACGTGCTTGTGTCCGACGGCGAAGCCCGTGCAATTGATGACCTGGATGATGAAACGATGGAGGTCCTGGCCCAATCCGACGTGCCTATCAACACCGTCGCCATGGGCGACGGCGCCGACACCACCGCACTGGAAACCATCGCAGCGCGCACCGGCGGCACGTTCACGAAGATGGAGTAACCTGCTGTGCGACAATCTGTGGATACCCAAATTAAGCGAGCCTGTTTTGATGCGCCGTAGTAAAATGACGACGGTACGTATCCTCTGCTCCTGACACTGAGCTACTGACATGGCTGCCAATTCATTCTGGATTTCCTACCATGCTCGCGATGACCGGCGCCGGCCGCGCCGCAAGTGGCCGTGGTTCCTGCTGCTCTTGCTACTGCTGCTGGCCGCCCTGCTCACCGCCGGCTGGCTCTGGTACGAAAACTCGGAGGGAATCGACTTCACCCAGCCGGTAGCCATCCAGACCGCCCTGCCCGCCCTGCTGGTGGATAACACCATGGTCGTGTACGTAGTGGACGACTCCGGGAGCATGGAAGGCAAACTGCTGCCGCTGCATCAGGCGTTGCACGAAGTGGCGGCCAAGCCCACGGAGAACAGCGAAATCGCCCTGCTGATGTTTGGCGAAACCAACCAGATGCTGTTTGATTTTATGGAACCGGATGACGCTCCATGGGACACCGCCATTCCATCTTTCACCGCGAGCAGCGGCGGAACGGCCATGTTCCTGGCTCTGCAAGAGGCATTGGATATGCTGCCGAACCGCCCAGTTTGCACCGAGAAAACCCGCTTCATCTTTTTCGACGAGACGATTTGCCGTGAGAACCGTACTGTGCTGATGTCGGACGGCATGGCCGGCGACGTTGAGTTTGCTGAAGCGACACTCACTGATTTGGTGAGATTCGGCGTCCCGGTGGATACCATCGCCTTCGGCGTTGACGCCGACGAGGAGGGACTGCGGATTATCTCCGACGCCACCGGCGGCACGTTCATAGAGGCGTACTACTGACCATGCGGAGCGAGGCCATCCATAATGCTCATCCATAACGTCGCCCAAACCGCCCAGGCTTATTTCGACGCCGCCGACCAGCACTTCGAGGACGAAGAGCCGCTGCTGGCCTACGAAAACATCTGGCACGCCGCCGCCCACGCCCTGACCGCCGTGGCCGAGCAGCGGGGTTGGCCCACCGACGACGCCCGCGCCCTGAAAACCGCCGCCGACCGCCTGGCCGACGAGGCCAGCGACCACCACCTGCGCCACCAGTACGCCGTTGCCCAGCAGTTCCGCGCCAAGTTCAACCACGGCTTCGTCGAGCCTTACCAACTGGCCGACTACTGCCGCCTGATGCGCGAGTTCGTCGCCCGCATGGTCGCCCTGCTGGATGAGGGAGAGCCCGCCGTATCCCTGTCGGTTGGCGAATATGCTCAGGCAGCACGCAAATGCCTGCAAACCGCCAATACCGAGTTTGCCTCGGGCGCGGCGACGCAGGGCTCGGCCACGCTGTGGCAATCCGCCGCCCACGCCGTGACGGCCGTGGCCGTCCAGCGGGGGTGGCCCGCCGACCGCCGCCAGGACGTCAAGGCCGCCGCCGACCGCCTGGCCGCCGACACCGGGGATACTGCCATCGCCGCCGGTTTCTTCGCCGCCCAGCAGTTTCAAGCCAATTCCCGACACGACTTCATGCAGCCCGACGACATCGCCCGCGGCCGGCCCTTGGTGCAGGATTTCGTGCGCCGCGTTCTGGCGTTGCTGGACGATTGATCTCACCGTTGCGACTGCTTGCCCCGCATGCCATAATCGCGCTACCCACCCGGCACCGGAGTTTTGCAATGGTCACCTCTGAGCTCTACATCCTTTACGGCTTCCTTGCCTTTATCAGCCTGCTGCTGGTCGCCGCCGTTGGCTTTCTAATCCGGCTAGCGTTTCTCGTGGGCAAGTTGCAGGGCCAGTACAGCAGCCTCAGCGAACAAATGCGGGAAATGAACGCCAGCCTGAACGCGCGGATTGACCGTCTTGAAGAGCAAATGAATGATTTCCGCGAACAACTCGCCGAAGTCAGAGGACTGATGCGCGCTTTGCATGATCGGATGGACCAGCTGACGCGCCACCGTCATGACGAATCCGGCCGCGTCGTTATAACCCCTGAAGAAGTCGCCGCCGACTGATCGCCCACCCATCATCACCAAACTCCCAGCTCCGTCGCCCCGTCCTGCCGGAACCGCGCCTCGAACCGCACCGGCTCCCCGGCCCGGCTGCTGATGCGGTAGGACAGGCATACGAACCGGCCCGACACCCGCCTCATCCCCGGCCCGTTGCCCACCGGCCCGTAATCCGCCCGCACCGACCGGCCCACGATGTCCGACAATACCGCGTCCGGCCCGATGGCCGGCGTGTCGTCCCACCATCCCGCAAGGGTGAACTCCTGCGCCGCCTCCGGTCCCGCCGCCGTCCGTGCCGCCGTATCGTTCACGCCGGTAACGTCCCGACCGCTCAGCTCCCGGCCCAGCGGCCCGACCCGTTCCACCCAGGGCGAAAGGTCCCGCATCACGCCGTCGGCGTCGGCCACGGCCACGTAGCTGCGCCCCGCGCTGGCATACCCGGTCATCCTCACACCCCCAGCGCGGCAATCCGCCGGCGGTAGGGTTGCAGCAAGGCGCGCACCATGGGTGAAGCGTGGCCGGCGTCCCCTCTATCTGCGTCGGGCGGCGGGAAAGGCGTCAGCTGTCGCTCCCGCCACCAGGCGGCGGACTGCTGCAAACACGCTTCCGTCACCGCCGCCGGGTAGCGATACACCGACAGCCCCGCGCCGGCGGCATGGACCGCCGGGGTGGTGCCGTTCACCCCGCGCTGCACGCTCAACGTGGTTTTGCCCACGCCGGCCGTCGTGCCCGTGACGTACAACTGCTCCGGTCCGATGCGGACGGTATGGCCGGGCGAGAGCGGGATTGCGGCGTCGGCGCTGACCGGGGACACGACGACGGCAGCGTCCGCCGGCGTTACCGCCGAGTCGGCGGCAATCTGCTGCCCGGCGTCTTCGCACACGTCACCGTAGCCCCACACGCCGTTTATCGCTACGCCGGCCCGGTTCAGGGGAAACCGTCGCCGCGCCCCCGACGCCAGCATGATGCGGGTGTAAGGCCGTCCGTCCGGTTCCGTGGGCGCGCTGTTCAGGGGATACAGCAGCCAGTCCGCCGACAGCCATCTGACCCACTGGCCCGACGCCTCGCGCACTCGCATTGAGCTCACCGCAACCAGGTCGGGCACCGTCAACGATGCCCGGCCCGTGCCGTCAAACCGCCGCTCTGCGCGCACCGCCGCGAACTGCCGGTCGCAGTACCCGTCAATCCACCGCGATGCCGCCTCCAGCAGCCCAAGCAGCCGCTCGTCATGGGCATCGTCCGGCACGTTCAGAAACGCCGCCGATTTCAACGTCGTCAGGTCGCCATAAGCGTTTGGCATTCAATCCTCCGCTTTGCTACTACCGTCATTCCGGCCTTGAGCCGGAATCCAGAAGCGTTATCTGGACTCCGGCTTTCGCCGGAGTGACGGTCTGAGTCAGACGGTAATGTTGTACTGCAACGCCGTGTGCGTCGCCTTGGCGCGGTCTCCCGTCCGCTCCATGAACGCCAGCCTCATGCTCACCACCATGATGTTCTGCCGCTTCTGGATGTCCCGGGTGGTCTCGATCATCAGTTCCCGGCGGAACCCCAGCCGCCATTGCGTGCGGTTGACCACCAGCAGCCGGCCCTTGGTGTTGGTGTTGCCGCCGTCGGTGACTTTGCCGTCGGCGTCCGACTGCGCCAGCTGCTCCGACACGATGACCGGGATGCCGTCCACCTGGGCCAGCTGCCCGTTGAGCAGCGTCGCCTGCGGCCCCAGCTTGTCCAGCGTGCGGAACTCGTCGATGCCCAGGGACTTGATGTAGGTCCCCACGTCGGCGACGTAGGCCAGCTCCGACGGGCGGACGCCGTACTTGCCCAGCAGACCCCGCGCCTCGTTGAACATATCCGCGCTGGGCGCGGCGCCGTGGTTGTTGCCCTGGGTCGCGTTGTCCACCAGGGGCAGGTGCAACAGCCCGTCGAACCCCAGCAGCCAGTGGGCCTTGCCCGCCGCGGCTGCGTTGATGGTCGCGCCGTCGGCGTTGATGTTGTTGGTCGTGGTGGCGTCCGCGTTCAGCAGCACGTCGTCGATGACCTCCACGGCGTTTCGGACCAGCGTGCTGCGCACCTCGGCCGCCATGGCGATGACGGCGTCCTCTTCCAGCGTCAGCGACCAGGGCACCTCGGCCACCAGTTCGTAGGCCGTCAGCGTTTGCCGCGCCGTGGTCAACGCCGTCTCGGTGGTGGCGGTGTTCTCCGTGCCGGGATACCAGGCCACGTTGCCCAGCTGCAGCGGAATCTCGAAGGGGTTGGTGGGCATATCCACCCGCGTGAACAGGCCGGCCACGTGGGTTTCCAGGTTGGACGCAAGAAAATTGGCAGTACAGGGTAGTACTGAAACCGTGGGGAGATTGGCTTGGCACAAGCTCTCGCTGAAGTGGCCGGTTCCTCTCGGTTTCAACCAGCGTTGCTGACGGTAGCGAACCTCTCGTCAGTAGTTTGGGGGCCGTCCACGGTGTGGACGGCCCCGGCATTGTGTCGGGTAAGCTTGGCGTGTGGCATAGGCTCCGCTCGCCTTGCGCCCAATGCAGGTTAGCCCCAATCCACCGAAAGGATGAGTGTGGTGGCGCGCTGAAGGGATGAGAAAGTGCTCCCGGCTTCGGGGATAATGGTTTTTGAAACAGAGAACCAACCCGAAACAAGGAGCACCCATCGGATGCTACCATCTGAGCGCCTCGACCGCATCCATGTCGCCTTCGACGATCACCGTCTGGTGGCGAATGCCGGAGTGCTGCTGCCGGTCACGCTGGCCCATCGTCTGGGACTGGGCAAGTTGGCGGACCACCACGTTGACCTGGGAGATGCGCCGGGTCGGGCCAATTCGGGCGACAAGCTGCTGACCCTGGTGGCGTCGGCCCTGGCCGGTGGTGACTGCATCGACGATGCCCACGCGCTGCGCGCTGGCGGGACCGAGCCGGTGTTGGGCTGTGCGGTCAAGACGCCGTCCACCCTGGGGACCTTCCTGAGGAGTTTCCAGTGGGGACACGCGCGTCAACTGGATCGGGTGAGCCGGGAAGTGCTGGCCCGAGCCTGGGGTGCAGGGGCCGGTCCTGGCGAGGAACCGTTGACCGTCGACCTGGACTCCACCGTCTGTGAGACCTACGGACTGTGCCAGGAAGGCGCGCAGCGCCACAACTACGCCGGCCAGCGCGGCTATCACCCGCTCCTCGCCGTCGCTGCTGGAACGGACGACGTGCTGATGGCGCGGCGGTGCAAGGGACGGGCCAACACCGCCCACGGCGCCGCCAATTTCCTGCGTGAAACCATCAGCCGAGTGCGCTACGCCGGAGCCCAAGGTCAACGCACCGTCCGAGCCGACAGCGGCTTCTACGCCCACCCCATCGTAGCCGCCTGCCGGAAGACGAAGGTCCGCTTCTCCGTCACCATTCGCCAGCAGCCAAGCGTGCGGGACATTATCGAAGCCATACCCGAGACGGACTGGAGGCCCATCCCATACTGGATGGAGGGCGGCGCCGACGTGGCCGAGACCATCTATACTCCCTTCGCCAGTGAGCCCGATGCGGTGCCGGTGCGGCTCATCGTACGTAGGGTCAAAGTACGTAGGGTCAAAGTACGTAGGGTCAAACCCACGCCCGACTCCCAGCTGGCCCTCATCGCCAACTACAGCTACCACGCCTGCATCACCGACCGTGCGGGCGACACCATGGATCTGGAGGCTGACCATCGCTGCCACGCCGAGATCGAGAACGCCATCCGCGACCTCAAGTATGGCGTGGGCCTCAACCATCTTCCCTCAGGACGCTTTGCCGCCAACGCCGCCTGGCTGGCGGTGCAGGTCATTGCGCACAACTTGGCACGCTGGACGACGCGCATCGGCCTGGGCGAGCCGGTGACCACCACCAAGACCCTGCGACGACGCTGCTTCTCTTTGGCCGGACGCGTCACCCGCCAAGCACGCCGTCTCACCCTGCATTTACCCCAAGGCTGGCCCTGGCAAAACCAGTTCAGCAGCGCCCTGGCCCGATTGCGCGCACTGCCACTACCTTCCTGACGCCGGGCCTTTGACCTGTCCACCATGATGCTCCACGCCGATGCTCCACGCCTGGCCCAGCTGCAACCAGGCTGGACTCCTGACGATCTCCGGCCGGCGATCTGCGCTGAAAATCACTCCCCGCGCCGCTACCTCAGGCCGTCAACATCCCATTGGAGTGGCGGACACACCTCGCATCATTCATTTCGTCGGCATCAGCCCTCGCCAGACCATTTCCCGCCCCCCATCCCTCGCCGAACCGCCGCCGCCGTATCCCGTCGGTGGATTCGGGCTAAAGCAGCGCTGCAGAAAACTGCGGCGCTTCCCAACGACACTACGCTGATCACCGTCACTCATCAGCCGAACCCGCAGGGCAGCCGCTGGCCCAAGGCTTCAACAACGCCGTGTAGTGCCAATTTGAGCCGCCCGGAGGCGCGTACTACAGCCGAGTGTAAGCCTTTGAGGTGAAGATCTTCCGGTCGGCTATTTCCGGAGCCTTGGTCTCAGTCCAGATGGGCCGACCAGTGTCGCTGACTTTCAGGTTCTGAGGCAATTGCCCGTAGACCGCCGCCGTAATGTGCGTCGCCGGAGCCTCTCTGGAAGAGAGCTTGGCCGCGTGGTTGGCGGCACGACCTACCCAAACCAAGTCATTGGCTGAGCGGGGACCGGTCCGGGTTACCAAAAGTTTGCTGGTGTCCACGCCGCACGACTGCTTCATCACGAACCGTGTTTCGGGGTTGAGGTCGCGTATTGCCGGATTGATGATTTCCTTCACGGCGTAGCCGATCTTCAGCGCAGTCCGGACGGCACGCTCAGCGGTACGCCGACCGGTGTAAACGGCCATGATGCGGTCACCATCGTAGGCGGTAATGGTTCCCTGCTCGGAGGAGATTATCCTCGCTGCGCATACCAGGTAGGTTTTGTACATCTGCGCCGCGAACACATCCTTCTGTTGGTCGACCAGTGTGGTTGATTCGTCGAGGTCGGCGTACAGGACGGTGGCATTGATGGTAGCCCCATGGTTGTTGAGATCCAGATCATTGGAATTTGGGGATCCCCTCGAGGGATTGATCCGCCATCGCTCCTGCAGGATCTGTCGCACTTCTGAGTTTAGGTCGTTGCGCAGGGTCATGTCGCTGCAACCTCCGAAGACGTCAACGCGGGCCGGCGGCGTCGATAGCTTTCACGAGCTGCCCGCAGGCAAACTCCAGCGCGTCGTAGGGTTCAGTACCAGGCGCGAGAGAGTACGTCAGCGGGGTGAACCCCGCGAGGTCACTCGGCACTTTCACTTCCGTATCACGCGGCTTCACTAAGAATGCCCGTGCGTGCCCCAGAGCACCCACAAAAAGGCCGAGCTCAAAGACCACGTTATCCCTAGGCGCCGGCGTCGTGTTGTCCCGGCTGGTCACTTCGTCGTCAGGCGCCAGGACCACGGCCGCGAAGTCGGAACACGCCAGCTGCGCTTCGAGGGACTCCAACGTAAACGTTGAGGGTCGGAAAACATCGTCGGTCCACAATTTGACCTCGATGTCGGTTTGGCTCAGCCGAGATTTGATCGCTTCTCCAATGCGCAACGACTCGACGGAACACCCCACGAACAATACCGAAGCGGTGCGCCTGCTGACGACGAAACCGCTTCTCTGGCGGAGGCGGTCGGCCAATGACCGAGCGACGTTACGCCACAAGACGGGGTAGCAGTTGGCCAAGTCAATGAATGCCGACGCCGGAGTACGGGCAAGCACCACCTCGCCCTCGGCAGTAACGGTAGCAGACCGAGGTTGCCCGGGGTCCAGGAGAGCCATCTCGCCTACGTGTTGGCCCGCGTCTCGCACCGCAATGACCCGGCCGTGGACGGCGACGGACGTAGAACCAGAGAGCAGAAAGCAGACATCGTTGGCTGAGTCGCCCTGCTCCATGATGATGGAGCCGGATTCCCACTCCTCAATTCCGGAAAGGTCGCAAAGCTTTTCCGCCAGCTGGCGGTCACCGCCTACCACGTGTTGCGCTACCAAAGCCTCGATTGCGAAACGCCGACCGTCGGTGCCTGAGAATCTCTGCAGCATGGTTTCGAGCCATGGGGTATGGATTGGACGGCCAAGGTTACTTCATCGTGCTCAAGGAAACAACCGCACCGAGTTCAGGTTTTACGAACAAAGTTGTGCGTATAATCAGTCGCCAGCACGTTGCGCGATAGGCATCCAAGCCCGAGGACATCCTAATGCCGACCACAATTCAATATGCTCAATTGGAAGACCACATCGTTGGCCTCGCCAACGTAGAGCGTGGACAACTGGGACTGACCTGCATCACCTGCGGCGACCGCCTGATCGTCAAGGACGGGCGCGGAACTCGAGCCAAAACGGACACCCGTCGCAGGCCGCCCAGAACGAAGCACTTCTCTCACACCTCAAACAGCCAGTGCCATGGAGAGGGTCCCGCCCACTACAGGCTCAAGATGGGAATCGCCGAGTCAATCCGCATGGCGCTCACGATGCCCGCCAACCAGAGGAACTCCCGTGGCTACATACACTACCGGTGCCCCGACGAACGGTACGGCGTGAACTGCCTGTTCAAGGGCGCGCCGCCCAGCAACCTAGACCCCCAGGGATTTCAAGAGCTTCAACTCGGGTACCACCAGTTCGACCTCCTCAAAGGCCTCGCCGAGGTGAAAACCGAAGCACGGCTCTCCGGCGGGAGAACCCGCGCCGACATCGCCGGATTCGACGCCCACGGCAAACGCATTTGGGCCATCGAAATCGTCCGGTCCACACTCAGCAACTCGGCAACCGAAAACGCCAAAGACACTGACTTGCCGCTGTTTGTCATCGACATCAGTACCTTGCCGCTTGACAGCGAACCGCAGCGCTTGAAAGAGCTGTTGAACCCGCTCTACACCATCATAGCCGACAACGTCGCTCGTGGGTTTTACCCCGCCGCGGACAAGTCCCACAACGTCCAGTGCCCACGCAAGGCGTTCGGCATGGGACCCGAAGACCACCAGTGGCACAAGGAACGGACTTACCTACACGTCGGCGCCACGGACTGCACCCACCAAGGAGACTGTCCTGGATGCGAACAGGTGCTGCTCCACGAGTGCAACGGCAGAGCACCAGACGCCATGACCTGTCCGGACACCTGGTACATGTTCCGGGAAGGGATCACGCCCATCGAGATGTACACCCAACCCGAGCACCTGGAGAAAAGCCACATCCCTGATTTCTCGAACCGCTTCAACCCGAGTGCGACAGAGCCCCCACCAGGATGGCTCACGACAGTCGCCGTCCAAATGGTGGACAGCACGGACGTCGGGACCTGACCGCTGTACCCACTCAAGCACGCGCTCACGTTCCAAAGAGCGTTTTCCGCCGACCGGCATTGACGAGCGCCGGCCATCTCCGGACACTTTCCACATCCGTTGCCACAGGTTCCCACCTGCCGCGGCCCTCGAGATGGCACGTACCGCGACAAGTCCCATCATGGGAAATGCGCGAGGTGTACACAGGTGGACAGCGACCAAGAGAAACGCGGATCATGGACGACGAAAATCGGCCGTGAGAAAATTGATCTATGAGCAGGAATAGGTCGCCGAAGCGCAGGACCTCGGCTACACAGAATCGTAGACGGCCGGCGGCCCGCCAACCACAAGGACGTGACACCCGAAACGATGCACATGAAGCGCTTGGCCATTGGACCATCGACGAACGCGCAGATGGACACTCCCTGTATCTGGCCGCCGAAATCATCGCCGACATAGCCGAAGCCGTCACACAAGTTGGCCAGGCGTACAAAGAGAGACGGCTGACGACGACGGCGTTCCAAAGGGCTTGTCGCAGAATCTCGGTGCCAATCAGGAAGCTCACCCTGAGCGGCGACGCACAGATTCTGTGGCGGGGCTTCGTCCCCAGGCTACATCCGTTGTTGAAACCGCCTAACGGGTCAGCGGCTGACAAGCTGACACAATGTATGAGGGAACAGTCCATCGGGTTCACGCGCCAAGGGTCGTCCATTACAGAACGCGTCACGTTCTCCACCGCCACACGACCTAAACCTTCGTAAATCCCCCGTACGGGCTGCGCAGGACCGAGGAGATGTCGTAAACTCTGGCCGAATCGGCGGACTGGTCATCGTCACCGATTAGCTGTGGGCAATGGCTAAACGCCAAGGTCTTGCAGGTAGACGAAACCATCATCACGGCGGAAGATTCTACTCAACATGATGGTCAACCGGGAGGGTGCCCACTCCGAACTCAACGAGATGGTCCGGCGCGATCCAGGCGGCCCGATGGACATCAAGATGAGCGATGCCCGAGACGAAAAGTACCGCAAATCCAACATCGTCGAATTCGATGGCATCAGTTACGTACAGATATTTGCATGTGCGGAGAATTGGTCTTACACTGCGGTTCTGCGGTATCCCGAAGGTGCGTGGCCCCCGCCTGAACTGCGTGGGCGACCGCGCAGCTGAAATGGCCGCGGTTCCAACGAGAGCGACGTCCGGGATCTACAAAAGCGGTAGTCTTCCGTTTGCCCATATGCGCTATGGCCGATTTTTCGTTTCCATGGTGCGGTGACAACCAACGCCCTTCCGTCCCAAGGAGGGCGTTTCTATGGCTGTTCCGCGCATGGACATTTTGCCTTTGAGTGGCCCATTAGTCAACTGACTGCGTTCGCGGCGGAACGACGTTGGTAGGCAAACGAACCTACGGTATTGCAGTAGGGCGGCTAATTCGCGCACCTCGTGTTGCGCAGTACTTCAACCTCCGACGGGCTTGTGATCATCGCCATAGTGCCGAAACTGAAGGTTCCAGCGTCTGACTGTTCGTCCCTATCTGGTCTGGCGTTAGTTAATCCCCAAGGTCTTTCGGAGTATGACGGAGAGATTCATGTTCAACATGGGTGGCGGAAGGGAACCTGACCGTGGCAAAAATATAGACTTCATTTGCCGAACTGCCGCCGGCCGTCTCCGGAAACGCAATGTATGTCGCGCTGGGTACCAACAACCATGTTGGTACCAGGGCAATCGCGTCTTACGGTAATCGGTATAATCAGTGCGCTCAAACATTTTGTGCGTTGATACTGTCTGTTGTCGGCGGCCTTCCAGATACTGCATTCAGTCCGATTGGGTTCCAGGTCAGCGAACACCAGCCTCACCGACGTATGTTTTGATCGTCGAAAGCGGCCACAGCATGTGTTTGGTCCGATATCACCGCGGAGGCCAATTTAGACGCGATTGCCCTGATGTTGGTACCTGCTGAGGCAACCGTCCGGTGCCATCCTGCTATAATTGGCCGCACTCGGACGACTTTTCATGGGTAATTGGAACGGTTTTGGTTGCCTCGCGGTAGGCGGTTGGTATGGCTCGCGCGGATCTGATCCTGAACTTAGTAAAGGCTGGTTCCAGCGGGGACCAGGTTCAGTTTCGCAAGGCCGTGGAGGCTCTGGCGGCGGATGAGCGTGCCAAGCACCATGCGGTTCTCGCCGACCGCATTTTGGGTAATCTCTCGCTCAACGGACACGGGAACAAAAAACCGGGCTCTCCTAATGCAGACTCTCAGGGCGGAGCATCTGGAGATATCCTTTTCGAACGGTATCCATCGCGAGGGCTCGATAGCCTCATCTTGCCTGAAGGCGTGGAGATTGCGGTATTGGAGCTGGTCGAGGAGCAACTGAGGTCCGACCTGTTGCGGGCCTACAATCTGGAACCTCGCAACCGTGTCCTGCTTACGGGACCTCCTGGCAACGGCAAAACCACGTTGGCGGAAGCCGTGGCGGACGCCCTGAGCGTCCCGTTGTTGACCGTCAGGTATGAGTCAGTCATCGGCAGTTACCTTGGGGAAACCGCACAGCGGATCTCCGAGGTCTTTGACTACGCCCGCTCGCGCCAATGCGTGCTCTTTTTCGATGAATTCGACGCAGTGGCGAAGGAAAGGGGCGACGTCAACGAAACGGGAGAGATTAAGCGGGTCGTGAGCTCGTTGCTGTTGCAGATAGATGCGCTGCCCAGTTACGTGGTCGCCGTTACGGCGAGCAATCATGCGGAGTTGTTGGACCGGGCGGTTTGGCGCCGTTTTCAAATCCGTTTGGAGCTACCGATGCCGGTACATGAGCAGATCGTGATGTGGTTGCGGCAGTTTGAGAGCCGGACTGGGTATGAGATGGATTACCCCATCGAGCGGTTAGCACAAAAGTTACGGGGTTTGAGTTTCGCCGAGGTTGAGGATTTTGGACTGGACATCGTGCGCCGTGCGGTGCTCAGCCAGCCCGAGACTGAAATGAAGAGCATCGTCCAGGATCGTTTGCGCCAGCTGGGTGCCAGGGTTAGTGGACCGGCGAGTTCGTAACGTGGCCAATCACCCGCTACTGGTCTTTCCTAGCCCCGAGATTGCCGGCCGTCAGTCTCGCGGCGGCGGCGGTCCGTCTCATATCCGAACCCCGGGCGCGCGTCGTCAAGGTGAGCGGTTAGATCCTGAATTCCGCCGACTGGCCGAGGTGGTCAGGGACCGCAACATGGAACTACGTGACAATCCGGTGGGGGTTCTTCCCGACCAGGTGCTGGTCTTGGAGACCGTCGGTTCGGTGGACGATTTCGTGGACGCGGTCAGAAGGATCAACGGCCTAGAATGGCTCGCGGAATCCGATCTTTCGGACATGGAACCTGACGAAGACTTTCGTGACGACCGCGAGGACCACGATGACAGGGCCCTATCGGGCAGGTTGTTCCTGGTGATGACTGACGCCGGGGCCTTGACCACACTCAGGTTGCGGTTTGATGAATTCCAGCAAAATCCGAATGCCAGGTTCCCCAGTGGGTTGGCGCCGTTGAGACACGTCTTTGAACAATTGCGAACGGTGCGGTTTTGGGGACCGGAGGATCGCATCGCTGAATTCGGTCTCTTCGAGGACTGGCGTTTCAGGTTAGAATATGCGGACCAGACAGCCTTATTGCCCTTTGAGGCTGAGCTGTGGTTTCGAAGCACGCCATTGCTCAGGCAGCAAGCGGAAGCTAGGTTCAGAAATGTCGTGACTTCACTCGGCGGAGAGATTTCCGACAATGCCGTGATTCCCGAGATCTCCTACCACGGAGTCCTTGGACGGATCCCAGCGGACCGGGTTTCGGAGTTGGTCGAGCAGAATGACAGCCAGTTGGTCATGTGCGAAGACGTGATGTTTATGCGCCCTGTTGGGCAGTGCTCCGCACCGGCAACTCACGAGTTGGCTGATCCGGGCGATGTGGTCCTACCCACCGAAGGTCCGACAGAGTTGGGCGAACCGGTCGTGGCCCTTTTTGACGGCTTGCCTCTCACCGGCCACAGATTGCTGGACGGGCGTTTGGTTTTGGACGACCCTGACGGGTACGAGGAGGGCTACCAGGCAAACCGACGTCATCACGGTACCGGCATGGCTTCTCTCATCTGTCATGGGGAGCTGGATGGTGGCGAACAGCCCATAAGTCGCCGTGTTTATGCGCGGCCTATCCTGCGACCTGTTGCGGAGTGGGGAGGCCAATCTTGGCGAGAGAAGATACCCGAGGACCAATTGGCGGTGGACCTGATCCATCGGGCGGTGCGGAGGTTGTTCGACGGTGAAGGAAATGAGCCTGCAGTGGCACCTGGAGTACGGATTATCAATCTGTCGGTGTGCGACGAACGTCGTCCGTTCGTGCGGGAGATGAGTCCTTTGGCTCGTCTTCTGGACTGGCTCGCCTTCAAGTACGGGGTATTGTTCGTGGTGAGTGCCGGCAACCACGGCCACGCCATTGAGTTGAACGTGCCCCGCGAGGGTTTTGGAGAGTTGGACCAAAAGGGTCGCGCGTCTGCAGTGTTGAATGCCGTCGCCGCCGATACTAGGAAGCGCAGTTTGTTGTCGCCGTCGGAGACGCTCAACGGTCTAACCGTAGGTGCAATTCATTCAGATTCCTCGGAAGTACCCGATAGCTACCGTTTGATAAACCCGTACGGCGAGGACGGATTTCCCAGCGTGGTAAGCGCCCACGGGCCTGGCCACCGCCGGTCCGTCAAGCCAGACCTCATGCTGCCTGGCGGTAGGCAGTCGCTGGCGGAGAAGATGGGCACCACCCATGAAAACGCGATCCTTGAGATCAGGGATTTCCGTGCGCCTCCCGGTCAGCGAGTGGCGTGGCCGGGTGAACAGGGCAGTCTGGATGCGCCGCCACACTCGGGGAACCAGCAACGCCACTGCGCTGGCTTCCCGCGCGGCTTGCCGACTATACGACGTGCTGTGCGATTTGCGCTCTCAATCGCCGTCGTTCCCCGGTGAACAATTTGACGCGGTGTTGCTGAAGGCCCTGCTTGTGCATGGTGCGAACTATGAACGGCCACTTGACCATTACGCGTCGCTTCTGAATGGCGACAACGGTAGGCGTCGGAACAAGGAGGTCGCGACGCGGTTGATCGGGTACGGAACCTCGTACACGGACCGGGTGATGTTTTGTACCGACCATCGGGTGACGGTGGTGGGGTGTAACGAAATAGGCGCGGAAGAGGCGCACACGTTCAGGCTCCCGATTCCTCCTAGTCTTTCGGGCGTGGCTGACCCGCGGCGGATGATCACAACGTTGGCGTGGTTTTCCCCAATCAACTGTTTCCATCGCAATTACAGGCGGGCACAGCTCGGGTTCAGGGCGGGTCAGACTCTGGCAGAAGATCCCGTTGGGGCCACCAACCCGCAGGTTCGCCGGGGTACCGTCCAGCATGAAGTGCGGGATGGTAGGGGCGCCAAGGTCGTGAACGACGGGGATGAAATCGAGGTTCGCGTTGAATGCCGCGCTGACGCGGGTGCCCTCGATGAAAGAGTCAGATACGCGTTGGTGGTAACGCTAGAGGTTGAGGAGAGCGTGGATGTCCTTCTCTACGAGGAGATTAGAGACCGTTTGCAGCCACCCACTCCCGTGCGCATCAATCCCTGACTCGGCGCACGAGTGGCTTAGTTTGGTTTGGGCACAGGTACCCACGATTGTCGTAATGTGCCCGTCGGGTCGCCACACGTTGCGCTTTTGGCCTGAAAACGGTGCTATCCGGTCATGGTCGAACCGGCGCGCGGTCAATACAAGCAACCGGCGAGATGTTCGATTTTCAACAGCGCTGCGCCTCCTGTAGTAGTCTGGCGCAGGTGGCGGCGCGTCACTGGCGCTGCCAACGGGGAGACGGCATTGTGTTCACTGCCTGGGCGGTTAGGGTTCTTGGTTACGGGAAATCGGTTTCATGAACAGCCAGTCTAGAGCAGGACATCCGAACACTAGTGGAACATAGGTAGGGGGCCGCAGCTGTTTTGCTGCGGCCCCCTAAGCTAGGCTTTACGCAATTCAAGCCGCGTAAGCGAGGGAATCCACCATTCGGTGGTACAGGGTGACGGGAAGTTCTCGTACATCAGGGTCGCCGGCTGACAGTGATAAA
>DAOUJY010000078.1:0-2409 GCA_034421995.1 Dehalococcoidia bacterium
TTTATCACTGTCAGCCGGCGACCCTGATGTACGAGAACTTCCCGTCACCCTGTACCACCGAATGGTGGATTCCCTCGCTTACGCGGCTTGAATTGCGTAAAGCCTAGCTGAGGGTATTTTGAGGCCATTGCGCGACGAGTACCAAAACGCTTTGGTAATGTTCGACTATGACGGTTGCGGTGTGAGCCAAATTGCCGCGCCGGACTTGGAACGAAACCTAGAACAATTTTACGAAGCGAACGGCTGGCCGCCAAGCAGCGTTGCCTTCGTGGTGATTGAACCGGAGCTTGAGGCCTGGATGTTCGGAGCTTCATTCCAGCAACTCCAACAGTTCGTCGGTTGGTCACATACGCAGAACATCAGGGAGTGGCTCACACGCAACGGGTATTTGACCGCGGGGAGCCACAAACCCGACGATCCCAAAAGTGCAATAGAAGCCATACTGGATTTGCAAAGAGAACCGCGTTCGCGAAGACTGTACGAACATCTGGCCCGCACCGTCAGCCTCGCCCGCTGCCAAGACCGCGCGTTCCAAAAATTCCGGTCCACGTTGCAGCGCTGGTTTCCTGCCCAATAAAAAGAGCCGGCACTTTCACACACCGGCTCATTTCTGGCTAGATGTAGTCGACTACGCTGGCCGCACCCGTATCTCCCGCAGGTCGTCGGCGATGATCAGTTCGGCTTCGGTCTGCTCCTGGATGTCCTCTGGGGACCAGCCGGGAGCGTTTTCTTTTAGCACGAAGCCGTTTTCGGTGATCTCGAAGAGGCCCAGGTCGGTGGCGAGGAGTTTGACGACGCCGGGGGCGGTGATGGGGAGGGCGCAGCGTTTGAGGACGCGGGGGGCGCCGTTGCGCTGGTTGTGCTCCATGGCGATGAACACCCGCTTGGCGCAGGCGGCCAGGTCCATGGCGCCGCCGATGCCGCCGCCCTTGCGGACCGGGATGCGCCAGTTGGCGAAGTCGCCGTTTTCCGAAACTTCGTAGGCTCCCATCACCGTGACGTCCACCATCCCTTTGCGGATGAGGCCGAAGGAGTCGGCGTGATGCACGATGGCCATGCCGGGGAGGGCGACCACATTCTGGCCGCCGGCGTTGACCAGATGCCGGTCCTCCTCGCCGGCCGGAGCCAGCGGGCCGTAGCCGATGACGCCGTTCTCGGAGTGGAAGATGATCTCCTTGTCCGGCTCGCATTCCAGGTAGTTGGAGCATAGCGTCGGCATCCCGACGCCCAGGTTCACAATCCAGCCGTCCTGGAACTCCATGGCGAGGCGGTCGCACATCGTCTGCCGGGACAGGCGGGGCTTATCGGCGGTGGTCATCGTCGCACTCCTTTTATTTGCCCAATGGGTTTATCGGCGCCTGGGGTAGGGGCGAATAATTATTCGCCCCTACGTGGTGGCGATTGGTCAGTCCCAGATACCGTCCTCTGGGATTTTGACGATGCGGTCAACGTAAACGCCCGGGACGTGGACGCAGTCGGGATCAATCTCGCCAGGCTCGACGATGCTGTCCTCCACCTCGACGACGGTGACGTCGGCGGCCATGGCCATGATGGGATTGAAGTTGCGCTGGGTGAGGCGGAATTGCAGGTTGCCGAAGGTGTCGGCGCGGTAGGCGCGGATGAGGGCGAAGTCGGCCGGCAGCGGGTATTCCAGTACGTAGGTGCGGCCGTTGATTTCCCGATGCTCTTTGCCCTCGGCCAACTCGGTGCCCACGCTGGCGGGGGTGTAGAAGGCGCCGATGCCGGCGGCGGCGGCACGCATCCGCTCGGCCAACGTGCCCTGGGGCACCAGCTCGGCGTCCAGCTCGCCGTCGTTGTACATCTGCACGAAGGGAGTGATCTGCGACGGATGCGTCGGCGCCGTGAAAGCACAGATCATCTTCTTGACCTGGCCGGCCTCGATAAGAGTGCCCACGTCCACGCGCTCGTCCAGACTGCCGGCGTTGTTGGAAATGCCGGTGAGTTCCTTGACGCCCAGACGGTGTACGGCGGCCAGCAGGTTGCGGGCCAGCCCGACGTTGCCGAAACCGGGCGACATGAACGTCATACCGTCCTTCATGTCGGCCACGGCGGAATCGAAATCGGGATAAACCTTGTTCTTCATTGGGATTTGCTCCCAGTCGGATTTCGCCGGCATCCCGCCGACGCTGCCCATTATACAAGCAACCGGAAGGCTGGCAATCCGGTTGGCGCCGGGACGTCACTGGTGAACAACCGTTATGGCCTCAACGAGATTGCCACGCTGCGCTCGCAATGACAAAGACGAAAACTGAAAGGACCTGGACGAGCTCGCCGGCCCTCACACGTACCCACTTTGCGTTGGGGGGTTGAAAAAGGTCGGTCTCTCCGGGTAAGGAACGAGTTACCAAGCACGTTTCCACCGGGGAGGCCGACCATGCCATGGTATCA
>DAOUJY010000079.1:0-29181 GCA_034421995.1 Dehalococcoidia bacterium
AAGTACAGCTTGTTCTTCTCAATTCCGCGCCACCAGATCTTGTCGCGCATCAGGGCGCGGCCGGGGCAGCGGTTCACGCAGACCTGGCACACCTGGCAGAAGGCGTGGATGCCATAGTCCACCGGCTCGTCATAGGTGACGTTGGCGTCGGTGGTGATCATCATCAGCCGCATGCGGTTGCCGGTGTGCGGGGACAGCAGGTATCCGCAGGCGCCCAGGGAGCCGAGGCCGGCGGCCACGAACATGGGGATGACGGGGCCAGTGGCGTCGCTGGAGTGGACGACGTGGGCCTTGTAGCCCAGGGAGCGGATGAAGTTGCCGAGCTCGAGGCCAGCCGCAGCCTGGGTCCGATAGGTGCTGGAGTGCACGATCTCGGCGTCAACGCTGGGGATGGTCTGCGTGGGCTCGAAGTCCTGCTCGTAGCACAGGCAGATGGCGTGAGGAAGGATGGTGAAGCCGCGCTTGCTCTTGTAATCGTACCGGGGGTCGTAGGAAGTGATGCCGACTTCCAGGTAACCGAGCTGGCGGGCCTTGTCCTTGATGAGCTGGGAGATGTCCTCGCCGGTGGGCTCAGCAGTGGGGTCCATCTCAGCGGTCGCGCGGGCGGCCATGATCAGGTTGCTGTTGAGCTTGTCGTGCTCCTTGCGGATCTCACGCATCTCAGCGTGGAGGTCGCGCAGGGTGTTGGACCAGTCCCGAGACGCGCGCTCGGTGATGTTCATGGTTTCCAGCGGATACTCGCGGGCGTACCAGTCAACCTCACGGCCGGTCATCGGAATACCGGGGACGGTTTCCAACTCCTCCGGGATGGGAATCGTAACTTCGGCGTCCCCCCAGTGCCTGCCGGGACGGACTACCTCATGCCCAATGGTTAGCATATTAGCCTCCTCGCTAGTTGGCTTTACCGCACGAAGGCGGCGGCATTTGGGGCAATTTATACCGTTGCCGTCGCTTTGTCAACAACTAACCGAAAGTTGCCGAAAGAAACGCGACGACCCTGCGGAACAGGCCCTGAATCGGGACTAATTCAGTCGGTAAACGCCTGGTCAACGTCGCCTTCCGAAACGGCCCCGGAATGTTTTCAGGCCGGCGGCTGGCGGGAATCGGCCGCCGGGTCAACCGCGTTGACGCCCGGCCCAGCGTGGGGCAAAATATTCCCGCCATGAAATTGCACGAGTATCAGGCCAAGGAAATCTTTGCCCGCTACGGCATCCCTATCCCAAATGGCAAACTGGCGCGGTCAGCTGAGGAAGCCGCCGAAGCCGCAACGTTTTTCGGGGGACGCGCCGCGGTGAAGGCTCAAGTACACGCCGGAGGGCGTGGCCTGGCCGGCGGCGTGAAGGTGGTTGACTCGGTGGAAGAGGCGCGAAGCTTCGCCGGCGCATCGCTCGGTTCTCGGCTGGTGACCAACCAGACCGATGCCGACGGCGTGCCAGTGAACAGCGTGCTGGTGGAAGAACTGGCCGACATCGCCGCCGAAATGTATGTCGCGATCACCATTGATCGCAACCATCACGGCCCCATGTTGATCGGCAGCGGGGCCGGCGGAACGTCCATCGAGCAAGTTGCCGCCACCAATCCGGATGCCATCATCACCGAGGCGGTGGAACCGGGCCTCGGGTTAATGCCTTTCCAGTGCCGGCGCGTGGCCGCCCGGTTGGGCCTGAGCGGCGCCGGAGCGCGACAGGGGGCGGCCATATTCGCCGCGCTGTACCGCATTTTTACCGAAAATGACTGCTCCCTGGTCGAGGTTAACCCGCTGATCGTCACGGGCGCCGGCGACGTGATGGCGCTAGACGCCAAGATGGAAATCGAAGACGACGCGCTGTACCGCCATCCCGATCTGCAACAGCTGCGTGACCGCAGCCAGGAAGATGCCCTGGAAGCGGAGGCTGCGGACGACGATATCGCCTACGTGAGCCTGGACGGCAGCGTGGGCTGCCTGGTCAACGGGGCGGGACTGGCGATGGCCACGCTGGACGTGGCAAGCGCCGCCGGGGCAGCCCCGGCGAACTTCCTGGACGTTGGCGGCGGCGCATCGGAAGAAAAGGTGGCCGCCGCGGTGGGCATCATCCTGTCCGACCCCAAGGTTGACCGGGTGTTGGTCAACATTTTCGGGGGCATCCTGCGCTGTGACGTGGCGGCCCGGGGCATAGTAATGGCCTACGAGGAGCGGCAGGCCACTCAGCCGCTGGTGGTCAGGATGCTGGGCACCAACCTGGAGGAAGGTAAGGAGATCCTGGCCCAATCCGGTTTGGACGTGACCTTTACCGACACGCTGACCGAAGCGGCGGCGGCCCTGTCCTCCCGGGCCGGGGCAGCGGTTTCTTAACGCCATGGGTATTCTGGTCAACGAACAGTCCCGTATTCTGGTGCAGGGCATCACCGGACGGGAGGGGAGTTTCCACGCCCGATCCTGCAAGGAATACGGGACGCAACTGGTTGCCGGAGTGACGCCGGGAAGAGGGGGGCAGCTATTTGACGACTCGGCGCCGGTTTTTGACTCGGTGGGCGAGGCGGTGGATGCTACCGACGCCAACGTTTCCCTTATCTTTGTTCCGCCGGCGTTTGCGGCCGACGCCATCGCGGAGTCGGTGGATGCCGGCGTGCCGCTGATAGCCTGCATCACCGAAGGCATACCGGTGCGCGACATGGTGGGGCTGTATCGCTACGTGCAGGCCCATTCCGCGCGCCTGATTGGTCCCAACTGCCCAGGCATGATCAACCCAGGAGCGCGTTGCAAGGTGGGCATCATGCCCGGCAACATACATATGCCGGGACGGGTCGGCGTAGTTTCTCGCAGCGGTACGCTGACCTATGAAGCCGTCGGGCAGTTGACGGACCTGGGAATCGGTCAATCGTCTTGCGTGGGCATCGGCGGCGATCCCATCATCGGCAGCAACTTCGTCGATATATTGCGGCTGTACGACGCAGACCCGGATACCGACATGGTGGTGTTAATCGGGGAAATCGGCGGCACGATGGAACAGGAAGCCGCGGAGTACATCGGGTCCTCGGAGTTCACCAAGCCCGTGTGCGCGCTGGTAGTCGGCGCCACCGCTCCGTCGGGCAAGCGCATGGGTCATGCCGGGGCGATAATCACCGGGGAATCCGCCACCGCCGCTTCCAAAACCCAGGCACTGGAACGCGCGGGAGCAGCAATAATCCCGACCCCGGCGGATATCGGGACAACCGCACGGGACGTGATGGCGGCAGCGGGGCTGGCGGGCTGATTTGCGCGAACGCCGGCGCTGAAACGTTGGGCGGAAACCCAAAGTTTGGGTTATTATTATAGATAGGCGTTCCAAGCGGGCGTAGCTTAGTGGTAAAGCCCCAGCCTTCCAAGCTGGCTACGTGGGTTCGATTCCCATCGCCCGCTCCAGGACTGTGTCCGCGAATGAGGCCACCAACATGAGCACCACGATGAACGCCGGCGAACGGGCCCGTTTCCTCCAAACCCTGCGAGAGGATCCCGACTTCCGCGACGAGGTCAGGAGCCTGCTGCTGGGCGAAGAACTGCTGCAGCTACCGGAACGCTTCGCACAATTCGCGGCCTACGTCAACGACTTCATCGAGGAACAGAAGACATTCAACGCCAAGGTGGACAAGTTCATCGAACGCCAGGAGGAGACCAACGCGGAATTTCGCGCGTTCATCGAACGGCAGGATGAAACCAACGCCACCGTTCAGAGCCGACTTCAAAGCATCACCGACGATATCGGCGACCTGAAAGGGCACGTGGCCGGACGCATTGCCCGCGAAATGGCCGACGACATCGCAGAGCGCCTGGGTTTCGAGATCATCCAGCAACTGAACGGCAACGACCTCCGGCAGATGCTCCGTCAGCACAACCCCATCGACATCGACCCGGGGACAAGACGAAGCTTCTACCTCGCCGACCTGGTGGCAAAGGTCCTGGACCAGGACGGCAACGAGCTCTTCATGGCCACTGAGGCGTCCTACACGGCCGACCAGCGAGACACCGACCGGGCCGTCAGAAACGCCGCCTTCCTGACCCGGTTCACCGGGCTTGCAGCCGTACCCGTGATCGCCAGCAGGCAGAACGACCGGGCCGCGCAGGAACTGGTTGAAGCCGGAACCGTGCACTGGTTCGAATTCGACCAGCGAGACCTCAACCCCCGCTAAACCTCGCCGTACCTTCGGGAGCCAATTGGCCCCGTCCACCGGCGGGGCCAATTGCTTCGTTTCCGCCAGGCCGGAACGGGTAAGCGGCTACCTAATGGCCGGCACGCCTTCCTCCTTGATGTGATCTGCCAATCCCGCCAACTCCTGGGCGCCGGGCTTATAGGCGTGGGAGGCGGTGTCGGCAGGCGGAGGGGCGTAACCTCTACTCTGTCGCCGTCCATCGCCGCCCAATCAGCAACTATATCGGGTGGTTACGACCGTGAGTTGGCGGCGCCCATCCCGGCAACCTCGCCGGTGTCCGCCGTTTCGTTGGGAGCAGGGCCGGAGCAGGCGAGGACGGTGAACATCAGGGTCAGGAACAGGGCGGTCAGGGGACTCCGAACATGGACGGCGTTGCGTGGGTGAAAGTTACCGCCGGCCAGCAGCCGCGTTATCAATCCAGCGACGATAGCAGCATCTCTTTCAAATCGGCGAAATCAACCGGCTTGACCACAAAGCCTTGCGCGCCGAGCTCCCGAGCTTCATTCATGCGTTGGGGATCCCCGTACGCGGACACCACGATGGACTGAACCTCGGGCCACGACTCGCCCAAGGCGCCGAGAAGTTCCATGCCATCCATGCCCGGCATGTTAAGGTCGGTCAGAATCAGCCGAATACTTGGGTTTTCGCGCAGCACATCAAGGGCTTCAAGGCCAGACTGGGCAAAGAACAACTCGTAGATCCCTGCACGAACCTCGCGACGCATCCTTTGCTGAAACATCACCTGAACGTCAGGCTCATCATCCACCACCAAAACCTTCCGAGGTTCCACGCTATCGCTCATCTCTCAGACCTCCAAACGGACGGTGGCGCAGCCAACAGCACGCCACAGATCCGATACACGCGCTACGTTATCGAAAAACATATTCGCATTATGTTACCATCCCTGTTGTGGTTCCCGACCGAACTCAGTCCGTCCAAATCGGACGAAAACCAGCCTAATCCTCCGCAAACCGACCGGCTACGGCGCTGATGGCGCGCTGGCCCATGGGTTGCACAGGGCGGTTGTTGGGGCCGCCGGTCAGCGCCTGCAAGCGTTCCACCTGCTCCGGTGACACCGTGCCGATGTCTTGCATAACTATCCAACGAACCCCTTCGGTACATGGCGGCGTGGTGAGGGAGCCATCGTATCCGTAGTATCCCAGCCGGCCGGGTATGAACTCGGCGGCAGCCGCGCCTTGTTCCAGGGGAACCGTTACTCCAGTCGCCGGCGCGGCGTCGAGCAACGTCTGAACCAGGGCATTGGGCGCCCCCAGGCGGAAAAGCAACCCGACAACCGCCAGACTTCCGGCGTCGTCCTGATGGACCAGATGCAGTTCGGCGGCGAAGGATTCGCCATCCAACAGGTGCTCCCCAGGAGAGTGGTAATGGACTCCGGCCAGTTCGTAACGCTGGCCGCCGGCGACGATGGCATCGCCGGGATCGAAATCCAGGTACACCGTGTGTCCGTTGTTCCGCGCCTGGGCGGCGACACCCGTGTAGTCGAAACCCACGGGTTCACCGCCGTCCGGCGAGTATCCGGCCAGATTGACCGGGGACTGCTCCTGGCCTTCCGAGCACAAGCGATAGTCTGAGGACAGGCAGGACCAATGATCCGGGCCCGTTGCGCCGGAGTAGCCCCATTGGGTTTCATGCGGTGACGACGCCATCAATCCGCACCATGTATCGTCGCCAGGACGCGAACCGCCGCCTGCTGGAGGGCGTCGGCATCCAGGGTGGCGCGCAGTTCGCCGTCTTCGCCCTGACCGAAACTATCCTCCACACGGAACTCGTCGATGAGCGAAGAGATGGCGGTCAGCCGTTCCGATTCGCTGGCGTCGGAGAAGGCGGTGAGGCTGCCGCTCGCAATGTGACGGTCGATCTCGGCGGTCAGCAACTCTTCCTCCACCACGCGACGCTGGATCAGCCCGATATTCTGAAGGTTGCGGCCCAGGTAACAGCCCCCGAACTGCATGATCTCGCACTCACGGCCTTCCAAGCCGTCGATTTCGGCAAACCAGTGGTAGCGCGGCTCCAGTTCGTGCTCGGTAAGATAGTCGCGTACCTGCTGATCCTCCGATGCCGGTTCGGCCGGGTCAAACACCAGTTTCACCGTGTGCATCATCAATCCGGCGGGTTCAACGGTGATGTACATATTGCGGACTCCTACGGGTGGCGCAATGGATTCCGGCCCCGTATCAAGTACGGGATGACGTTCTTTCGCCGGAATGACGGTTGACAACGAAATGGCGAACAACGACCGATGGACGGTTAGCCTTCGACGGCGCGGACAATGCGGTCCACGTTTTCGGGGCCGGGGGTGATGGTCTTGTTGTCCACCAGGCGCATGGCTTCGACGATGGCGTCGTGGTAGGGCGTGGGGACGCCGGTTTCAAGCCCTTTGTCGCAGATGAGGCCGTTCATAAAGTCGATTTCCGACTTGCGGCCCTTGTGCACGTCCTGGGCCATGGAGGCCAGCCAGTTGACGCGGCCGCCGGCCTGGGACAGCCGGCCGTCCAGTTCTTCGAACACGTCGCCCCGGTCGGCGTCCGCCCAGAATTCGGCGGAGGTGCCGTTGATGTCCACCACCCTGAGCCCCTGGGCGAGGCCGACCTGCGCGCCCTCCTTGGCGAGGTTGATGCGGATGCGGCGAATGCGGGCGTCGCCGGCCATTTCCTGGCTGCCCATCTGGCTCATGGCCGAGATGGCGTTGCCCATGCCGTTCTGGCACAGCTTGGCCCAGCGTTCGCCGGGAAGGTTGTCGGTGGCGTAGGCGGCGTCGATGTGGTCCAGCTTGGAGGCGATGGCCTCGGATCGCGGGGTGATGGCGCCGTTGAACTCGCCGACGCGGAACACGGTGTGGCCGTGGTCGCGTCCGGGCGCGCCGCCCCGGTTGACGTGGGCCGGCTCCCAGAGGGCGACTTCAATATGGGAAGCAATGCAGCCCAGCTGCCGCTCCGGGCCTACTATGGAAGCGATGGTCGGGTCGTTCCAGCAGTTCTGGATGGACACAAACGCGCCGTCGTCTTTGACGTACCGCTTGATGAAGTGGGTGGCCCACTCGGTATCGTAGGACTTGACGGTGATGAAGGCGTAGTCGAAGGGTTCGGTGATGTTCTGGGCGTCGGTGAGGTGCATGGCGTTGACCGGAACGGTGAAATCGCCCTGGCTGCCGCTGGCGCGCAGGCCCTCAGCACGCATCTTTTCCACGTGCTCGGGCCACATATCGATAAATGTGATGTCGTCCTCGCCGGCCTGGACGAGAAATGCGCCCACGTAGCTGCCCACGGCGCCGGGGCCCATGATTGCGATGCGGTCTGCCATAATGTTTGCTCCTTAGCTGAATTGGATGGCGGCGGCGGGCGCCTGGGTCAGTGGAGATTGTGACGGCGAGTGTATAACGGCATAGCAATCAAGGATAGCCTGGTGGTACGCCGGATTAATGCCCGCCCACGCCTTCAGATCGATCACGAACGGCACGAGGGATTCTGAAAGGTCTTCGCGCAGGTGAAACATGGCTACATCGTCAGGGAACCCTTCTCCCATCACGGCCAAGTTCAGATCGGAATACTGCCACGCACGGCCCGAAACCCGCGAACCGTAAGCCCAGACCTCGCGGTCAGGCAGGTAACGCCCAAGAAGGTCGGCCACTGTCTTCAGATGTCGAGGTTCGATGTCCACGTTGCCAATCGGTGTCATTCCATCCTCTCATGTAGAACCGCCAGCAACTCCCGTACCGCACGATGCAGGTCTGGAGCGATTTCAACGACCCGCTCGGAAATCTCAGCGAAATACTCGTGGGCAGTATAGTTGCGACGTTCCCGGAACTCAAACCACTGCTCAGGGGACACGATCAGCCTGTGTCTGGCCGCCAGGCGCATGATATCGCGGTAGGACATCATGTCCACGTCACCGTGGGAAAGAAGGTAGTCGCCTATGTAGCGGTTTATGGTTTCAACCGCTTGCGCATAGGTGAACTCGAAACCCTTGACCACGGCGGCGTGATAAACATCGCGGTCGGGATTGCTCGTGCCGACCGCCTCGGAGCGAGTGATGAACCGGCCCAGCCGGGCGTTGGCGCGTTCCAGCGCGTCGATATTCAAGGGTCGGTCCGTGGCCATGATCTCTCGATAGTCGTAGCAGGATCGGATGTGCCAAGCCGCTTCCATTGCATTTTTGCAGTCGTCTGCCCCATTTGTCCATTCTTTGAGCAGAGGGCAATGGTTTAAGACGGCGGCGTCGGAATGTTGAGCAACGCAGCGGGCGTCGGCTATAATCGTGATGACCATACCTAATTGCAAGACGATTATGCCCGTTGACTACTACGAGACCCTCGGCGTGGACCGAGGGGCAAATGACGAGGAAATCCGCCGAGCCTTCCGCCGGAAGGCCATGGAGTTCCACCCAGACCGGAATAAAACTCCCGGCGCCGAGGATAGGTTCAAGGAGATCAACGAAGCCTATCAGGTACTCAGCGACCAGGAAAAACGGTCCCGTTACGACCGCTTCGGTCACGCCGGCGTGAACGGCGGCGGTGACCGCCCCTTTGACGGATTCGATCCCTTCGGGGGCTTCGGCGACATTTTCGACACCTTCTTCGGCGGCGGCGCCAGGACGGCAAACCAGCCGCGGACCGGGGACGACATCAGCCAGAGGGTTACGCTGACCTTTGAAGAGGCGGTCTTTGGCTGCGAACGGGACATTGAGGTGAACCGCGTCGAGCCATGCCACCAATGTTCCGGCGCAGGCAACGAACCGGGTACGCCCATCAGCACCTGCGGCGTGTGCAACGGCAGCGGCCAAGTTCGCCGCGCCCAGCGCAGCGTGTTCGGGCAGTTCGCCGTAACCAGCCCATGCTCCAGCTGCAACGGGTCAGGCCGCTCCATTGAAACCCCGTGCAGCAACTGCCGCGCCCGTGGCCTCGAACGCCGACGCCGCACCAGGACCGTTACCATTCCCGCCGGCATCGACGACGGTATGCAGGTGCGCATCACCGGCGAAGGCGATACGGGATTGAACGGAGGTCCGCCCGGCAACCTGTACGTCCAGGTGAGGGTACAGGACCACCCTCTGTTCGTCAGGGAGGACTCGGACCTGCTGCACCGGCTGACTATTAACATGGCGGACGCGGCGCTGGGCGCGAAGAAATCGGTCCCAACGCTGGATGGCGAGGATGTTGACCTTGACATTCCGGCCGGCACGCAGTCGGGCAGCCAGTTCCGTGTGCGCGGGCGAGGTGTGCCCAGGCTGAGACGAGACGGTCGTCCGACGGACCGCCGGGGAGACATCCGCGTGCTGGTGGACGTGGAAATACCCGCCAAACTCAACAAATACCAGCGAAAATTGCTGGAGGACCTGTCCTATTCCTTTGACAACAACGGGAAAGCGCCGCCGGCTGCGCCCAAAAAGCGCCGAACCTCCGGAGGGAAAAAATCCGGCGCCACCCAAGCAAAAGAGGAGCCGGCGACCGTTCCGGAGAACGATGCTCCCGAATCACCCCCGGACGAGGCTGGCGACGACAAACAGCGGGGGCTGTTTGACCGCATCAAAGACACGCTCTCGCCCAAAGACGACTGAACCGAGACCGCTTGGTCACGCTGACGCTCAGTGACGGAATCTAGGCTGCGATGCCCTGGCACGAACTCTGCATCACCGTTCCTTTCGAGTACGTTGAGCCGGTATCCTACCTGTTCGAGCGGTACGGCTACGGTCTGAGCGTGGAGACCAGGCCGGGCGAACACGCCGTGCTGCGCTCGTATCTGCCCAGCCTGTCCCGCCAGCGGTTGGCCCACATCGAGGTTGGCATCAAACTCGCTTCCAGCGTGGCCGAGCTTGGCGAGCTGGAAATCCGACCGTTGGACGACGGCGAGGACTGGCGCAACAACTGGAAACAGCACTTCACCCTGCTGCGGGTGGGCCGCAGCCTGGTGATCAAGCCGTCTTGGATTGAATACGAAGCGCAGGACGGGGACGTGGTGGTGGACCTGGATCCCGGGCTGGCTTTCGGCACCGGCTACCACCCGACCACCTATTCGTGCCTAGAAGCGCTGGAGGAGTTCGTGAGGCCGGGCTGCATGATCCTGGATGTGGGCACCGGATCTGGCATTTTGACCATCGCCGCGGCAAAACTGGGCGCCGGGCACATCACGGCGGTGGACATCGACGGGCACGCGGTGCGAGCGGCGCGGCGCAATTTCCGGCGCACCGGCATCGCCGAGCGGGTCAACGCGGAAACCGGCAGCATCCCCGGCGCGGCAACGCGAGGGCGCGTTTATGACCTGGCCGTGGCCAACATCAGCGCGCGGGGCATTAGAATAGTAGCGCCGGCCATCCCGGAGTTGCTGGCCGATGACGGCGTGTTCATCGCGTCGGGCGTCATCGTGGAGCAGCACGACGAGGCGGCTAGCGCCATCACCGGAGCCGGTTTGGTGATTGACGAAATCAGGCAGAAAGAAGACTGGCTGACGATTTTGAGCCGACACCGTTAGACGTCATCCACTGGACTATGGACACCATCACGTTGAACCGATTTGAGCTGGTTGGGCCGCTGGGGAGCGGCGCCGATTACGACGTGCGCGCCGCCGTGGACCGGGAGACGGGGCAGCAGGTGGCGCTGAAACGGCCCACGCCCCAGACGGTGCGCCGACAGATGCACGGGCCGACGGAAGAACGCACCATGCGGGCGCTGGAAGCCTACGAGAGAGCCGGCCAACATTGCCCGGCCGTGTCCCGGGTCATCGGCGTCACCGACGTGGCCGTCCACGACGATTATTTCGGCGACGACGTGGGCGAACCATACCGGGTGCGGGTGGAAGAACGAGCGTCGGGGATCCCGCTGGTGGGGGACCCCATGAGCCGCATCCTGCGGGTACCCATCGGGTTGGGGCAGAACCTCTTTGCGCTGCATCCGCTGGCGCGGCCGGAAGGTGTCGGCGACTGGCCGGTGCAGACGCAACTGCTGGAAGCGCAAGAAGTTTATGCAGCGGCGGGATATGCCCTGCTGGATCTGGGGCCGCACAACGTCTTCTATTCTCCCGGGACGGGCCACGTCACGCTGGTTGACGCCAGTGCGCTGGTGGGCCATGGTATCGATCGTGCCCAGGGGAATCGCGGGCCGCAGGACATCCACGATTTCTACGTCGAGATGCTGAAGTTCTACGTCGCGCCGCTGCTGCCCCCGACCGACCAGGCCGGCTACTACGACCCGTATAACCAGCGGCCCATCATCAGCCTGGAGCAGGAGTGCGACGATTTGAGCCAGGCATTCGCGTCGGCCGGCGACGAATTACGCGAGGCGACGGCGTCCTGTATCGGCAAGGCGCGCCGGCGTGGATACGGGTCGGTGGCGGAATTCGGGCAGGACTTGCGAGAATGTCTGGGCCTCATTACCATTCGGAACGATCAGATGGCCGAGCGGGACGCGGCGACGACGGCCTGGCAAGGGGCGTTGCATCGCCTGACCGAAAACCACTGGACCCGCTACCTATTTGACGCGGACGCTGAGCTTGCCGCGGTGTCCGCCTGACCTTTGCACTCAAACCATTGTGAGGATGCAGCAATCATGCTCACCAGTTCTTTGGCGATACTTCACGACAACGCCGCCCACGGCGAGGACAGCTACCTGACCCGTGACCTGGGCGACGGAAATTTCCTGGACGTGGTGCTGGACGGCGTGACCGGGCACGGTGGCGATGAAGCAAGTTCGTCGGTGGCCGACGCGCTGAACCAGGCGACCATCACCGGCCCGGCGGACATCGTTGCCGTCCTGGACGAGTTGAACTCCGAGTTTCACCAGGTTGGCGGCGGGCGTTTTCTGCTGACCACCGCCTCGGCGGCCCTGTACCTGAACGGCCGGCTGCACATCGTTTCGGTGGGCGACAGCCCGATCTATGTCATCCGTCCCGACGGCTTTGAGCAGTACAGCGGTCGCATGGGGGGAATCATCCGCCTGGGCGTCTCCAAAGCCGTGGGCGGCGAGGCCAACCTGACGGTGTTCCAAACCGAGTTGGACCTGACGGCGGCCGACCGTTTGGTGTGCTGCACCGACGGCGTAAGCGACAACCTGCTGGGCGAAGAGCTGATGGACATAGTGCGGTCGTCAGGCCACGCCGAGACGGCGTCGGAACGAGTCAAAGAGTTGGTGGACCAGCATATCGAGCAGGGGCGGGACATCCGGTTCCGCGGGGGCAGGTTCCGCCACGACGACGAGACGGCGATATTCCGGTTCTTCGCCGAGGGATAACAGCAACCCGTTTCTCCAGCATTGAGCCAATGCTAAACTGGCCCACACATGGGCAAGGAGAAGGGAAGATGGCGCGCCGCAGTGAGATTCCACCTTTCATGGATTTGAGAAGGTGGTGGGTGAAGTGGGGAATTGGCTTAGGAGTGGGAATTCCCGCTGCCGTGCTGATGCTGCTGATTTATGGAATGACGCCGTTGGGCTTCGGATTTGCGGCCGGAGAAACTGCGCTCTGTGTAGGATCCGTGTACCTGATTGACAGCCTGGGCCGGATGATAGACTGATGGACGACGGCCGTGGCGAATCGGCATCTCAGCGGGAAGGGATACACCCTGACTGGACTGCGGTCAGCATAGGAATTATGACGATAGCCACCATCGTAGCCGCAGGAACCGTGGCAGCGGCGATCAGCATCAGCCGAGAGGCGACAAACGGGATTGCAGCCATCGTCACCGGACTGGCCGTTGGCATAGCCTGGGCAAGTTTGGCAATGTACTACGCGGTCATAGTCATGGGTTTATCGACGTTATTCAGAACCTCATCGTCAGAGCGGGAACAGCAAGCCAAGCGAGCTGCCATCGGGTTGAATATCCAAGTATATGCGGTTGTTATTTTTGCGCTCATCGCAATTGTCGGGCCGTTCCTGGTTGTTGAGCAAGGATGACCTCTGCGCCAATAATGGGCGGGTATGTTAGACTGTCTGGCAGATGTCAGCTCGGCAAAGGCCGGGCGTTCAGAGCCGCCGCCGGGATCAGGTTTCCCAGGCACGGGCCGCAAGGAGAACTCAATTGGGCAAGATAAAGGTTGCCATTATCGGCGTGGGCAACTGCGCCTCTTCCCTGGTTCAGGGCATCCATAAGTACGTCGAGGTGCCCGACGACGAACCCATCCCCGGCGTGATGCACAACCGCATCGGCGAATATCGCATTGAGGACATAGAGGTGGTCGCCGCCTTTGACGTTGACCGCAACAAGGTGGGCAAGGACCTCTCCCAAGCCATCTTCACCGAGCCGAACAACACCATCAAGTTCGCCGACGTCCCACACTTGGGCGTGCCGGTGGAGCGTGGGATGACCCACGACGGGATTGGCCGCTACCTGTCCGACGTGGTGGTGAAATCGCCCCACAGCACGTCAGACATTTCCGGCATTCTCAAAGAGCGGGAAGTGGACGTGGTCATCAACTACCTGCCGGTGGGCAGCGAGATGGCGACCAAGTGGTACGTGGAGCAGATCCTGGACGCGCGCTGCGCGATGATCAACTGCATTCCCGTTTTCATCGCCCGTGAAAACTATTGGCGCAACCGCTTTGAAGAGCGAGGCGTGCCCGTCATCGGTGACGACATCAAATCGCAGGTGGGCGCCACCATCGTTCACCGGGTGCTGACCCGCCTGATGGAAGACCGGGGCGCGGAGATTGACAACACTTACCAACTGAATTTCGGTGGCAACACCGACTTCCTGAATATGCTGGAGCGCGAGCGGCTGGTGTCCAAGAAGATCTCCAAGACCGGCTCCGTTACCAGCCAGATGCAGGAGGAACCGGAAGCGGACGCCATTCACATCGGCCCCAGCGATCACGTCCCATGGCTGCAAGACCGCAAATGGTGCTACATCCACATCGACGGCAAGGTATTTGGCGGCGCGCCGGTGAAGATGGAAGTGAAGCTGGAAGTTTGGGACAGCCCCAACTCGGCCGGCGTGGTGGTGGATGCCATCCGCTGCGCCAAGCTGGCGCTGGACAACGGGCAGAGTGGCGCAGTATTCGCGCCGTCGGCCTACTTCATGAAGAGTCCGCCCATCCAGTACACCGACTCCGAAGCCCACGACATGGTGGAAGCGTTCATCGCCGACCCGTCGGTGGCCGGCGTCCAGGTCAAGCACCGCGACGGGAGCAGGTAGCGGCGCCACCTCTTCGGCACTTACCCAGAGCGACTGGATTCCGGCTTTCGCCGGAATGACGGAAAAAGGGCTGGGCCGTGAAGATCGCAATGGTCTCGCCTTACGATTTCGCTTGGCCGGGCGGAGTCAACGCTCATGTGGCTCAATTGTCGGCCGAGTTACGGGGGCGTGGCCATTCGGTTCGCATCATCGCGCCCCAGACTCCGGCTCGACCGCTGACCGCCGGCCTGGCGGAAGAGCATTTCATACCCATGGGACGCACGGTGCCGTTATCCGCCGGAGGTTCCCAGGCGAGGGTCACGCTCTCCTGGTGGCTGTATCCGCGAGTGCGGGGGTTGATGGCGCGAGAGCAGTTTGACATCGTGCACCTGCACGAGCCGCTGGCGCCGATTCTGCCTTTGATGGTATTGCACCACTCCAACGCGGTGAATATAGGCACCTTCCACGCCTACTCGGACCGGCAGCGGCTCTACCGTCTGTCGCGGCCGGCGCTGCGGCGATGGCACCGGCGTCTGCACGGTCGCATCGCGGTGTCGGCGGCGGCCCGGTCTTTTGTGGCTCCTCACTTCCCCCAGCACGCCTATCAGGTCATCCCCAACGGGATCGAATATCACAGATTTGCCGGCGCCAAGCCTTTCTCGCACCTCAAAGACGGCAGGAAGAACATCCTGTTCGTGGGACGAAAAGACGAGCGCAAAGGCTTGCGTTATCTGTTGCAGGCTTTCGCAAGCCTGTTAAGTCGGCGAGCTGATCTAAGAGTGGTAATCGTCGGGCCGGGTACTCCGGATCGGGAAAGCGCCCGGACTTTGCAAGAAATTTCCAGCGCCGACGCCGGGGCCGTCATCAACGTCGGGGCCGTGGACAATAATGACCTGCCCCGTTACTACGCCAGCGCGGACGTGTTCTGCAGCCCGGCCACGGGAGGGGAGAGTTTCGGCATCGTGCTGCTGGAGGCCATGGCGGCCGGCGCTCCGGTGGTGGCGTCGGACATCGACGGCTACCGGGACGTGGTTACCCACGGGGAAACCGGGCTGCTGGCCCCGGCGCGAGCGCCGGAAGCCATCGCGGCGGCCATCTCACGGTTGATCGACAACCCGCATCTGGCGAGCCGCTTGTCAGCAGCGGGAAGGCACGCATCGGAACGATACCGCTGGCAACGGGTGGCTTCCGACGTGGAAGCATACTATCAACACTGCGTTGAGGAGGCCAAAAGAGTTGGCACTGCCCGGTAGAGAAGAGTTTCGAGGCGCGGTTCTGCGCTACCTTGAGATACCCGGCACCAAGGCGCTGAACGCCGTGGGCCTGACACCCAACAGCATCACGCTGCTCGGTTTCCTGGTTTGCGTCGCTGGCGCGGCGTTGGTCGCCCTGGGCTGGCCGCTTTACGGGGGCGTCGTGTTTTTGGCCGGAAGTATCCTGGACCTGTTCGACGGGGCTTTGGCCAGGTTGACGGGGAAAGCGTCTGATTTCGGCGCGCTCCTCGATTCCGTCTTTGACCGGCTGGGTGAAGCCGCGCTCTTCGTGGGGCTGGGGTTGTACTACCTGCTGTCGGATTTGCCGCCAACCCAACTGCTGTTGAGTATGCTGGCGGTGCTGTTGGGGCTGGTGTTCTCACAAGGTGTGTCGTATCTGCGGGCCCGCGGGGAAGGTCTGGGCGCGTTCACCCGTTCCGGGGTGATGACCCGCACCGAACGGGTGGTGATCTTAGGAGCAGGATTGATCGTGGAGGGACTGGCACCGGTGCCGGTGATGGTATGGGTACTGTGGGTAATCGCCGGGGTGTCGTGCTTCACGCTGTTCCAGCGGATGTTCACGATACGAGGCATTTTGGAACGACAGGGGGAATAGCGAGTTAGTTTGCATGGATGGACAGGATGGAATATGCCGTATAGTCATTTCCACAACTGGTCGTACCACACTCACCATCGGCGACCGAAAGGAGGCAATCACTATAATGCGGTTCGCCGTAGGCAAAGGCCGTGGCGCATCGGTTTCATAGTGGCACTAGTTGCAGGGTTAATCAGCAGTGGCACTGTCATCGCCATGCGGTTTGACGCCCAACGCGAGGAGGTTAAATCATTCGCTACGGAAATGGTGGCGGCTCAATCCGAACGCAAGGAGGCGTGGCAACAGACGCGAACAGCTAACGCCACGGCAAAAGACAGCACAAGGGTAGCCAATGCCGCAAGGCAGCAAGAACAGCACGAACGGGCGATTGTGTCGCTAATCAATCGAGAGCGCAGCCAACGCGGGATAGGGACATTGACATGGGACCCCGGGTTGCAGGCCATAGCAAGAGCGCACAGCCGAGACATGGCGGACAAGAACTACTTCTCCCATACCAACAAATCGGGCTTGGGTTATCGGGAACGGGCGGTTACTGCCGGGTATCGTTGTCGAAATCCCAAATGGCAAGGAGTTGCCGAGAACTTATACTTCGGGTCTGTGGGTTATCAAACGCCGGCCGCGGCGGTTTCTAGTTGGCTGGACAGTTCCCTGCACAAACGGGCGATGCTGGATACCACGTTCACCAAAGGCGCTATCGGTATCCACGAGGGCTATTTGAATGGGTACGGCCACGGATATTTCACCACCTTGCTGCTGTGCTGACGGTGAAAATGACGAAAGCCCACCGGACTGAAAGGTAACCACAGAGATAACGTCCAAAAACTTGGACAGGGTTGCCGCCTCGACAGTTGAGGGTTGGATGAATAGTCCGGGCCACCGAACCAATTTGTTAGGCAGACAGTATGACCGAACCGGGGTCGGCGCATCTTTCGGCAAATGGAGAGGATACGACGCGGTATATCTGACGCAGGTGTTTTGCTAACGCGCGGTTCATCGCCGTGGAGACGTCCAGGAGTAAATGTGATGGTCGCGAAACCGATTGTCGAAATACCGGCAGTAATGCTGGAGACCATGTGGGTCGACGGGGAGCCGGAAATGTCCCCGCTGGTCCTGGATTTTCGCCCAGTGCTGGAGCTGATGGCCCGGTTGGAGTACTCGGAGCGGGACATTGACAGGTGGCTGATTGAATTCAATCACGCCAACCATGAACTCGTTGGCAAACTGGAACTGGACGCCGAAGGAGCATTGCTGATAACGCCTATGCCCGGCGTAGGGGGTTCGGGCGACGAAGTGCAGGCTGCTATCGACCTGGGCAATTGGACGAGAGGCTATGGCGGTGAAGCGCACGGCTCCCGTTTAGGTATTCGTATGCCCAACGGCGACCGCTATGCTCCCGATGCGGCCTGGATTTCGCCGGAACAGTTGGCCAACGAACCCGAGCCTTACCCGGCGCCGGAAGACTGGCTGCTGCCCTTCTGTCCGGCTTTTGTGGTGGAGATACGTTCCCGCAGTGACCGGCTACTCCCGCTACAGCGCAAGATGGCGGACTACATAGCCAATGGCGCGCTGCTGGGCTGGCTGATTGACCCCTACCAACGACAGGTGCATATCTATCGTCCCGGCGTTGAGCCGGAAGTGCTGGATGACCCGGAGACTGTGAGCGGCGAACCGGAGCTGCCGGGGTTCGTGTTTGAGGTCCGGCATCGGATTTTTGACCGGGAAGGCGCCGAACGGTAACGCCGAACGGCGTGGTAAGATGGCGGACAGGTTGCAAAGAGCAGGAGGTTGTCAAGATGGCGTCACATTCCATGGGCCTGTCGCTCCACGACGCGGCGCGACAGATGGGAGTTCCCTTCACGGTGGAAAACGAACCGGCGGACCGATTTATAGAGGTCAACGGCTTGATGTTCCACTACCTGGAATGGGGCGAGCCGGATAAACCGACCATCATGATGTTGCACGGGGTCCAGCAGCAGGCGCACAGTTGGGACTTCATCAGCCTGCCGCTGTCGGTGGACTACCATGTGATCGCCGTGGACCAACGCGGACACGGTGACAGCGACTGGGCGCCAAACGGCGACTACTCAACCGACGCGTACGTCGGAGACGTGGAGGCGTTGGTCGGCGCGTTTGGCCTGGAAGATTTCCACCTGATCGGTCACTCTATGGGCGGGCGCAACAGCCTGGCCTGGGCATCGGGCCGACCCGGAACCTTGAAATCCCTGACCATCGTGGACACCGGCCCGGAAACCCAGCGCCGGGGATCCAACCGCATCCAGCAGTTCCGGGAGCTTCCAGACGAATTGGACACGCTGGAGGAGTTCGCCCAGCGCGTCATGGAATACACCGGGCGTAGCCGGGAGCAGACGCTGGGCGCCTTGAAGTACAGCATCCGACAACGGGACGACGGGAAGTGGACCTGGAAGTACGACAAGGTGATACGCACCCGGGGATTCCGGGCGCCGGCCTGGACGCCGGAACAGCTGTGGGAAGGCTGGCACAAGATCGACTGCCCGGCCCTGGTGGTGCGCGGCGAACGCAGCGACATTTTCGCCGACGAAACGATGCAGCGCATGGCGAAGGAGCATCACGACTGCACCACGGTGACGGTGGCCAACGCCGGCCACCTGGTGCAGGGGGACAACCCGCCGGATTTCCTGGCGGCGGTGAAGGGGCTGCTGGGACGGTTTGATTAGATGGCGGCATTCACAGAATGCGACGGACGGTGAATTGGAGAATATCGTTGGTGGGATCGCACTCGGTGTACCAGCAGCTTAGGATGTCCATGCCGAGGAGAGAGGGATAATCGGCGTTATAGGCATCGGGGCGCGCAATTTCGAGGTTAAGCCGATATGAGTATCTGGTCGTGCCGTCGGCATCCCTGAAATGCAGCGCTGCCGGTTCGAGGAAGGTACCAGTGACTCCGGCAATGCCGGCCGTGCCCGATCCCTCCCGTAGCTGCTCCACTCGGATACCGGCCTGTCGGAGGTCCAGCGGATGAAGCAAGGTAATCTCGGAGCCGGTATCCATCAAAAATTCCACTTCTATGTCCGTCCCAAACCGGGGGATAACCATCCGGCAGCGAACGAGTGGGTGGCTCCATTCATCAAACTCGCCGATAATCAAAAAGTCCACCTCCTGGGCTTGGTGTTCAGGAACGCAAATGGGAAGTGACCGCTGAAGAGGCCCTTGGCCGCCAAGGTGGCGATGAGATCCTCGTGGGTGTCCGCCACCGTCAAGGCGCCGTTTTCGTCCATTGACACCCACTTGTCGGGGTATTTTCCCCGCAAGGCTGGACGCGCTTGATCCAGGAGTTTGGCTGCCTGTAGGTACCGCGTAAAGTGCGCCTCCGAGGCTTCAATACCGCCGAAGGGTTTGTGTATTTCGTCGAGGTAGGCTTCCAATTCCCTGATGTACTCCTCGTCGGTGGGAGGATAGGGACTGCCGGGATGGGCCCACGTTTCCTTGTAATTCTTGCTGAACACCATTTCGATGCTCCTTCAGAAGTGTCCGGGCGTCGTTGACAACGGCGTGCGCAGGCGGGGCAATTAGAAGCCTAGCACACGGGGCAGCAACTCGCCCAACGCATAGCCCAGCGCGGCGGAGGCGGCGCCGATGCCCAGTATTTCCAGCCCCTGCAAGAGGGGAGATTTGCGGACGATGCGGCCCTTGACCAAGCCGAGGGCGAAAAGTCCGGTCAATGAGAGACCTACCGAGAGGCCAATGGCGGCCGGCCCGACGGCCAGGAACAGGAACGGGATGATGGGGATGATGGCGGATGCGCCGAAGGAGACGCACATCACGGCGGCGTCCTTGAGGGGGTTGCCGCCAAAGTCGGGGCTGATGCCCAGCTTCTTCTCCAGCAGGGTATTCAGCCACAGGGTTTCGTTGCTGGCGATGTCGTTGGCCAGGTGGACCGCGTCGTCGTAGGTGTTTCCCTCGCGCTGGAAGAGGATGACCAGTTCGGCCAGTTCCTCGGCGGGTTTTTCTTCCAGGTCGCGGATCTCGCGGGCGATCATGGCTTCGCGCACGTCTTCCTCGGCGCGGGACCCCAGGTAGGCGCCGGCGGCCATGCTGATCATGCCGGCGGCGGCGGCGGCCAAGCCGGCCACCAGAACGGTGCCGGTATTGCCCACGGCGATGGCAACCGACGTGGTGAGGGCCACGGTGCTGATGATGCCATCCTGGGCGCCGAATACCACCTCGCGCAGGCGGCCCAGGTTGGCGACGTGGAACGGCTCCCGGTCCAGCGCCCGGGCGGCTTCGATGTAGGTTTCCAGGTCCAGGGGCAGGACGGGCGCTTCGCCGGACGCGGTGGCTAGGGGGTCGGCCGGTGGCGGAAGCGGAGACACGAGCGGGGTCGCGATTACCACTGCATCAGCCCTAACGTCATCCGGGTTGATTTGGAGGCGAGAAAGGGCGTCGGAGAACGCAATCTGGTGCTCCCTTTCCTGCTCCATGGCCCGGGTGAAAGCGGCTACGGCCTCGTGGTGGCCCTCGGCCATGGCGTCGTTAATCATGCGCGGGTAGGTACGGGTGTATTCCCGGGTTTCGCCGGCGATGACGTTTCCCAAGTTAGCGACGGTGTTGTCAATGGCGCCGGCAACGGTCAGGTAGCTGATGCCGTGCCGCGTCTCCGCCCGGGCGACTTCATCAAAAACCGCCGCTACCTCCGGGTGTCCTTCCTCACGGGCCTTCTCAGCGTAAGCGGTGTAGGTGAGGTGGGCGATAGCTTCGGCGACGATGGCCTGCCAGAGGTTGCGGTCGGTGGCGGACATTGCGGGGGGTGTGGGTGAGGAATAAGACATAAATCCCTCCACGTATTCGGTGAGATGAGTAGGGGCGACGCATGGCGTCGCCCCTACCTTTGCGGCCTCAGTTTGGCGGTTTAGAGGCGGGGCGAGGCGTGGTGCGCGATGACGAGCCAGTCATCCCCGGATCGCACGAAGATATTGGTAGCCAGGACGCCAAAGCCCTGGGCCTGACCTTCAACGACGCTGGTGATGCTTTCGATGCAGGTTACGAAACCGCAATTGCCTTCCACGGCGATATTGACGTAGTGGATGTTGAAGTGCATCAGAGCGGCGCCGTTGAAAATCCCCTGCCAGGAGCGGCGTATATCGCCCCAGCCTACGATGGGCTGCCAGCCGGGGTGAACGCACAGGGCGCGGTCGGATTGCTCCCAAACGGAGTCCATTTGAGCCAAATCCAGCGAGCCGAAGGCGTCATAGAAACGCTGGTTGGCGTCTCTGAGGGAGAGTATGTCGGCGTTTTCGGAAAGCATGACGTTATCTATGTCCGGTTCGAGATTGCCACGTCGCTGCGCTCCTCGCAATGACAACCAGGTTCACGCCAGCAATTTGGCGGCGTAGTCGTCCAGCTGGCGCAATGCCTGGTCGCGGGGAGCGCTGTCGGCAAAGACCATGGCGCGGGTTGCGCCGGCGTCCTCGTAGGCTTTGATTACCTCGGGATCGGCGGGCAGGCCAAAGACGGATACCTCGATTTCGTGGGGGTCGCGGCCGGCTTCCAGGGCCAGGCGGACTATTTCCTCGCGGGTCTCGTTCAGTCGCTCCGGCGTGATGCGGTTGGGCATCCAGCCGTCGGCCCACGCGACCACCCGCCGGGCCACGCTGGGCGCGGTGCCGCCGATGAGTACGGGCGGGTGCGGCTTCTGCACCGGCTTGGGAGACGAGTAGATGGGCGGGAAGTCGATATGCCGGCCGTGGAACTCGCCGGCTTCGTTAGTCCATAACTCTTTCATGGCGGCGATGGATTCGCGGGTGTAGCCGATGCGCTGGGAGAACTCGATGCCGAACAGCTCGGTTTCCTCCCTGAGCCAGCCGGTGCCGATGCCGAAGAGGAAACGTCCATTGCTGAAATAGTCCAGGGTGGCGATCTCCTTGGCCAGCAGAATGGGGTTGCGCTCCGGCACCAGGCAGATGCCCGTGCCCAGCTTGAGCGTTGAAGTAACGGCAGAAGCACGGCCCAGGGCGACGAAGGGGTCAACGCATTCGTAGTACATCTGCGGTATCACGCCGTCGGGCGAACCGGGCCAGGGCGTCTTGGGGCCGGCCGGAATAGCGGGATGTTCCGGCATCCACAACGATTCAAACCCGTGCGCTTCGCAGGCCTGGGCCAGCTCGGCGACGTCGATGGACGACTGGGTGACGAACATTGCGATACCGATATTCATTGCGTTGACCTCATGATTGGGAGCGGACTGGCGGGTTGCCGCCGTCTAATTATAACGTAGGGGCGAATGATTATTCGCCCCCACGATGTTGGTCGGTTCCGCTGGCGTTATGCCTGCGGGGAGAAGCTGGCGGGGACCAGAATCTTGGTCTCCTGACCCACGAGAAACTCCCGGGTGGGTGGCGGCCAATGCGGGCTGGACGATGCCTCGGCGCGGATGCGGTCCCGGGCGGCCAGGTCCTCATACGGCCAGATGTGGACCCACTTGTTCAAACCGCCGAATTCGCTGTACAGGCCGGCGGCGAGGGGTGAATACACTTCCCGATGCTCGATGGCGGCAGACCAGATGTCCAGAACCTTGGGCATTGCGCCGTTCTGGTACTCGTAAATCCGCATTTCATAGACGTTGCCCAGCTTCTGCCCGCCGCCCATGGGCCGCATGAAGGGGGCCGGGTGGTACACCTCGGACTCCATGTGCATGATGGTGCCCTGGCTGTCCGGGGGCCAGTTGGGGTCTTTGCTGGCGGCGGCGCGGATCTCTTCGCGTTCGTCCAGGCTCTCGTAGGGCCAGATGTGGATGACCTGGTTCAGCGGGCCGATTTCGGTGTGGAAGAAGGCGGCCAGCTTGGAATACTGCTCCCGGTGGGGCAGCGCTTTCTCGAAGGCTTCCTCGAAAATGGGCACGCCGCCGGGCTTGAGGTCGTAGGTGCGAACTTCATAGATCATAGGGCCATACCTCCTGGCAGGCGGGATTTTGCAGGTGTCGGATTAGATTAGCCGAAAAGATAATCCGTGCCACAGCCGCAGTCTAGCAGACGGGTAGAATCGGGGCAACCGAGCAGGGTATTATGTCCGCGCCGCTGCTATGGAAGCGGCGTGACGAAGATACGGCAAGGAGGTTTCGCTACGATGGGCGCAACTGAAATGGTAGCAAAGTGGGTTGTGGAGACAACCTATGAGGACATTCCCCCCGACGCAATTCGGGTCGCCAACGAGTCCTGCTTTGACCTGTTGGGCGTGATCCTGGCCGGTTCCACCCAGAAAGTGGGCGAAATCATCCGGGGCTATGCCGGCGACCTGGGCGGCGCCGAGGAGGCCACTATCCTGGCGACGGGCGAGCGCACGTCGGCGCTGAACGCCGCGCTGGTCAACGGCACCATGGGCCACGCGCTGGACTATGACGATTTCGGCGGTTTCGGGCATCCTACCGTCGCCATCTTCCCGGCGCTGCTGGCGTTGGGCGAGAGCATCGGCGCCACCGGGCGGGACCTGATGGAAGCCTACGTAGTTGGTTGCGAAGTGGGCCTGGCCGTTGATTACGCCACCCACTACCATACCCAGCAGATGCACCGTGGGTTCCACAGCACGGCCATCCTGGGCCGGCTGGCGGCAGCAGCGGCCTGCGCCAAGCTGCTCAAGCTGGACGAGGAGCAGACCACGATGGCGTTGGGCATGGCCGGGTCCATGGCCAGCGGGGTGATCCACAACTTCGGCACCATGACCAAGCCCCTGCACGCCGGCATGACCTGCCGCGACGGCGTGATGGCGGCGCAGCTGGCCCAGCGCGGTTTCACCGCCGGCGACCAGATCCTGGAGCACCCGGTGGGCTTCACCGCCACGGTCATCGGCGACGAGCACACCAACCTGGAAGAAGCGGCCGAGCAGTTGGGCAAGCCATTCCGCGTCCAGGACGCCCTGATGATCAAGAAGTACCCGTCCTGCGGGGGCAACCACGCCATGCTGGACAGCGTATTCGGCCTGATGCGGGAGCACGAATTCGGCCACGAAGATGTGGCCAACGCCGAGGTGGTGCAGTCCTACGCCTCGACGGTGACGCTCTACGAGGAGCCGGAGAGTGACCTGAAGGGCAAGTTCAGCGCCAAGTACAACATGGCGGCGGCGCTGGTGGACGGGCAGATCGGCATTGACTCCTTCACCGACGAAAAGATTGTTGACGACGATGTAACGGACATGATGGAACGGGTCCGCATCCGCGTGCAATCCAAGTTTGAGCGCGGCGGCGGCACGGTATCCAAGGGGGTGCCCATTCGCATCACCCTGAAGGACGGCCGGGTGTTCGAGCACGAAACTCCGCGAGGCGACATCCTGGGCAGCCAGGCCAACCCGTGGGGAATGGAAAACATCGCCGGCAAGTTCCGCGACAACGTGGGGCTGGTGCTGTCGGACGACCGCGTTGAGGACGCGGTGAGCCGGTGGCAGGACGTCACGCAGGTGGGCGACGTTGGGGAGGCGATACGGGGGACATTGGTGCGGTAATGGAAGGCACGGCTACTCCGGAACTGTATCCCGGAGTAGCCTATCCGAACAGCCCGGCAACCGGCATCGGGAGATGATGCAATGGTTTGGGGGTTCATAGGTTTTGGCGCGGCGTTCATCCTGGGCGCTATCTTGACGGTAGTCGGTGGCGCCGGCGTGGGATTAATGGACTGCCCTGCGGTTATCAGTGAGTTCCCGGCGGAAAAATCCGGCTGCAACTCGTTCTCGGTATTGGTTTTCGCCGGCGGCGCGATGACGATAATAGGTGGCGCCGTGGCATCAGGGATCCTCGTCTTCGGCAAATTTTCGAGCCGAACGACGACATGAGCGCAACGATCAGCAAAGCGATTTACGTCGCCCACTGGGCACTGTTCTTCCTGTTTCTGGCGACTGCCGTCGGAGCCGTATCAGTCTTCTGGTTTGGTGATGACTTGAGGACGGCCGGTTTTATCGCCGCATCTGCGGCATTCTTCGCCACCGCAAGCGCGTTCCTGGAGCGGCTGTTTCCGAGAGACGGGTGATGCAAAGAAGATGTGCCGGGAAGACCAAGCATGAACCCCGAACTAGTCTATCGGAATCCGCGGCCGCTTTTCTGAAAAGATATTTGGAAATACAAGCCGGTTTCACGCAACTTTTTAAACCCACGGCCTGCTTGCATGTTCAAACGTGGCATCAACGCTTCAATGAACATGGCTTCGACAACATCAATCACCGAAGCCAGCTCCGCGCTTGGTGGGGCAGGTAACAAATTTCCTTGTTCGTCAACTGGCTTGAATCCAAACCAAGAAAACGTGTCCCATCGATCACTCTTTCTTCTATCGCGGTCCGTGTGATGGTCCCGCAACCTACTATAGAGGCCAGCAGGCCCTTTACCGGTGAACGTCTGTCCGACATAAACGACTTCGTTCCAACTGTGCAGCAAATAAATGCCATCTTGATCTGCAAAGTCCACTGGTCTGAAATTCTCGTCCTGTTGGCCCCACAATTGACCCCGAGTTGCACTCCAATCCACCGAGTTGCGGTCCCAGTGCAAACCATAAGCTTTAACGGTTAGTTTGGTAGGGTCAGCTGCAGCAGTTTCCGCCTCAATTTCTTCCGCAGTGGCTTCTTCCTCAACACGTTGTGCAATTGCAGGCAGTGCGTAGAACCCGCGTTCTGTCCGCATAATTGACTTATTCGAGGTCATGGTGCTCAATCGGCCGAGCACAGTGTTGACAGGGTTCGCGCCAGTAAGAGTTCGCAACTTTCGGGCACTAATGGCTCTAGTAATTTCATGAGCACCCAACGGCTCTTCGGCGCTCTGTAGGACCGCCATGATGGCTTCTTCCCATCCCATTGCGCTCGCTGTACTCATCATCACTTCCCCGTTTTAAATTTACTCGATTGTAGGAGCTTTCAGATGGGAATTATACAGGGTAGTTGACAGCCACTTCCACCCTAACCGAGCCTTGACAACCGCTGGAACCCCGTCTATGGTCAATCCCGCCACAGACGCAAGGCCAGCCGCCTGCGCAAGCGCGGCATTTGCCTAGCGCAAAAGATACGGATTCACCGTCTGGTAGGCCCCGTGCCTCCTAGCGGGATCCGTATCTGGCCGGCGTCTGTGGCAAGAAGCCTATCCAGAGGCCGCTAGGAGGTTCCCAATGCGCTTGTCCATATCGCTGAAGGTCATTTGGATTGCCGTCATGGTTGCGGCAGTCATTGCCTTGCTCGTCTTTATCATCGGCGTAACGGCAGCCAATGGCGCGCCGCAAGAAGCTGCCGCTTCCGCAATGGCCGTTGCCATTGCCGCCATTCCGTACATCTTCGCACGCGCGGTATCCGAACTCCGCAATACGCGCTCGGAGGTGGATGATGATTAAATCCGCCTGGCTACTTGCTGCCGCCTTCCTGTTAGTATTGGCTTGTGAACTAGCGTTCACGCCAGCCGAATGCGACACGGTGACGGATCGCGGTATCTATGACTCGCTTTACCGTGATTTCCTACGCGGCGACCATGAAGGCGAATGTTATGAAATCTACGGTGAAATCCTTGAGCCGGTAGGCAGTACCGGCTACCGTATCAGCACGGAAGGCTGGGGCACGACCTACGCCACGGATGACGTGTTCCTTTACTGGCAAGGCGAGGAACGCGTGGTAGAAGGCGATCTCGTCGAGTTCGTCGGCATGGTGGTGGAGCCGCTAACTTATGAAACCGTACTGGGTGCCGAGCGGACGATACCAGCCTTTCAGGGAGCCAGCATCAGGCGGCTACAGTAGGGGCGAAGGGCGGCTTGTTAACTATTCTGTATGATTCCCTTCCCGATGAGATTTCAGCATCAGTCGTCGTCCATCTCCGGCATGAGCACGAACTCGGGATAGGATTCCATCCCAAGTTCGGCGGCGTCCTGGCCGATTCGTTCGGTAGCCTCGGAGACCCGGACCCCTATGGTCTTCTCGATGGCGAACCAGACGATCCAGGAGAGTGCGAAGACGAATGCGCCGATGGACAAGATGCCGACGATTTGAGTGACGAAGTTGCCGCCAGCGGCGATGCACACCGCGATGGTGCCCCAAACACCGGCGAATAGGTGGACGGGAACCGCGCCAACCACGTCGTCAACCTTGACGATCTCCAGCAGCTTGATCCCGCCGGTACAGATGGCGCCGCCGATGATGCCGATTAGGACCGACCAGACGTGGGGCACGATGTCAGGGCCGGCCGTTATGGAAACCAGGCCGGCCAACCCTCCGTTGAGACCAACCAACAAATCGATGCGACCGAACACCAGGCGGGACAGGGCAATGGCGGTGATGACCCCAGCCGCCGCGGCAAGGTTGGTGTTGACCAGCACGTTGCTCATCGCCACCGCGTCGCCGGCCGAACCGAGGGCCAACTGGGAACCGCCGTTGAACCCGAACCAGCCGAACCACAGGACGAACACGCCCAGCGTCACCAGCACGACGTTTGAGGGCGGAGTGGCCCGCACGCTGCCGTCCGGCCGGAATTTGCCCAGGCGAGGGCCCACCACCAGCGCGCCGGCCAGGGCGGCCCAGCCGCCGGTGCTGTGGACGATGGTGGAGCCGGCGAAGTCCTGGAAACCCATCTGCGCGAGCCAACCGCCGCCCCAGGTCCACGCGCCGATGATGGGATACAGCAACGCAGTGAGGATCAGGGTGAAAAGAAAGAAGCTCCACATCTTCACCCGCTCGGCCAGGGCGCCGGAGATGATGGAGGCGGTGGTGGCGACGAAGACCATCTGGAAGAACCAGTCGGACATCACCGAGTATCCGTTGCTCAGGACCCCTTCCAGGGCGGAGTCGTCGCCGCCGATCAGGGCGATTTCGTCGGCGGACGGCCCGTAGAGGGGCCAGACCACGGTGCCGATGACCGACTCGACGTTGCTGTACATCAGGTTGTACCCGATGAAGTAGAACGCCAAACCGGCGATGGAATACAGGCCGATGTTCTTCAGGCAGATCATGGAGGCGTTCTTGGTTCGCACTGAGCCGGCCTCCAGCATGGTGAAACCGGCGCACATCCACATGACCAGCGCGCCCCAGATGAGAAAGGCGAAGGTGTTGAATATGAATTGCGTTTCGTCGCTGACGCCAGCGGCGTGGGCGGCGTGAGGCCAGGCCGCGAAGGCCAGAGCTGGCAAGATCAAGGCTGCCGCAATGGCGATAAGGCGATAACGGGAGGCGGGTAGGCTCAGCAGCATTCGCATTTTAAATCTCCGGTCACGCGATTCGCGTCACTAATCGCTCCAAAGCATATTGCTATGCGCTGGGCGCATAGCGAAATCCCTCCTGCCGTTCTCCGGCCGGCACACAGGCCACCAGGCACCGTCCGCCGACCGTTGGGCGTGCGGAACCGTCCGCGCGCGGTCCCTTCCGTTCCGCTTGGGGAACGGGTTTTACGGTTCCAGTCGGATGGAATCTCCGACCTTGATGTCTCCGCCCTGTAGGACCACGGTGAGGATGCCGCGCTTGCCGAATATCTCGGTTTGCAGGCCGGGTATCAGGGCATCCATCTTCTGGCAGGGTTCGCAGTCGCCGGTGACTTCCAGAGTGACGTGGTTATCCGGGTCGCCGATGAAAAAGACGTGGCCCTGCCGGGCTTGGGAAAGGTCCATGCCCGTCACTGTTATATTTTCCTTGATCATCCCGGGCTGGAGGCCGTAGTGGTCCAGGGTTTCCTTGTCCATGACCAGGACCTGCCGGAGGTTGCGCGGGTTGCGGCTGCGGTCGCCCTCCAGCCCTTCCGCCGATACCGCCCGGGCCGCTTCCACCGGGTCGGACGGAGTGCCCTTGACGCGGGCGATGTGCAGATTGACTATCGTACCGGATTGCATGGTGTGGCTCCTCGTTATCAGGCCGGCCTCGGCCTCGTATCTGCGGATGGTTGACAGACCGGATTTTAGGATATGCCCGGCTAGTTGGCAAACGCAGATTTTGGGATTGACACGCTTGGCTAGGCTTTACGCAATTCAAGCCGCGTAAGCGAGGGAATCCACCATTCGGTGGTACAGGGTGACGGGAAGTTCTCGTACATCAGGGTCGCCGGCTGACAGTGATAAA
>DAOUJY010000080.1:0-3785 GCA_034421995.1 Dehalococcoidia bacterium
TTGGGGGGCTTGGCAGTAGAGGAAAACACGCCAAGCCGCGAAGACGGATTCCGTGATTGCGATGATCGGTTTCGGTCGTCGATCTGTCGATTATCGAGTAGCGAAATTTCCTCTTGCAAGTAGCCAGTGGTTCGACAGGCTCACCATGAGCGACGCAAAGTGAACCTTGCACAGGTCATAGAGGTTCATTCATCGGGGTTGCCACATATCGCCAACCCTTTACAATTGATGGCGCTGCGGAACGGTTTGGGTTTTGCCGCACATCAACTCGATAAGGAGCGTCTTCATGCCGGAGATAGAAAATAAGCTGAAAGAATTGGGCTATGAGTTGCCCCCGCCTCGGCCACCGGGGGCAGGCAACATCATCCCCTCGGTGCGGACCGGAAACCTGTTGTTCCTTTCGGGCACCGGGCCGGGGTTGCCTGGGGGCGGGCTGCTGCACGTGGGGAAGTTGGGAGCGGACGTCACGGTGGAACAGGGCTACGATTGCGCCCGGCAGACGATGCTGAACCTGCTCACCAACGTGAAGCGGGAGATCGGGGACCTGGACAACGTGAGCCGCATCGTGAAGCTGCTGGCCATGGTCAACTCCACCCCGGACTTCGGCGACACCCCTTTGGTTGCCAACGGAGCGTCCGATCTGCTGGTCAGCCTTTACGGAGACCGGGGCCGCCACGCCAGGTCGGCGGTCGGCATGGCTACTTTGCCGGGTGGAATGCCCATTGAGATTGAGATGATCGTCGAGGTTGCGGACTAGATGCCCCTTCGATAAACGCCGTCGTTCCTGCGAAAGCAGGAATCCAGGAGAATCACTGCCAGCAGAAAGTTGGCTTTATTGTGTAGCTTCTGGATTCCGGCTTTCGCCGGAATGACGGCGTGTTTTTAGAAATGACGGCGTGTTTTTCATGTTGTCAACAGGCGCCAGGGAGATGGCAATGGTGAAGAATTTCGGGGTGTTGCTGCCCACCAGGGGCGTGCTGGTGTATGCCGGCAGTGGCGGCCCAAGGGTGGAATTGAATTGGCAGATGGCAGAGACTGCCGAGCGGATCGGCTATGATTCCGTTTGGATCGGAGACAGCATCACGTCCAAGCCCCGCCTGGAGCCGATGACTGCCATGGCGGCGGTGGCGGCGCGCACCAATCGGGTCAAGATCGGCACCGCGGTGCTGCTGAACGCCCTGCGCCATCCAGTCCACCTGGCGCACGCCGCCGCTACCATTGACAACATATCCAGTGGCCGGACGATCCTGGGCCTGGGAGCGGGCCGGAGCAACAACCAGATGTTCGTGGATGAGCACGCCGCGGTCGGAGTTCCGATAATGGAGCGGGCGGCGCGGATGGAGGAAAGCATCCGAGTCATGCGGGCGCTGTGGACGGGGGAGCCGATCAGCAATGACGGCGAGTTCTATCCGCTGGATAACGTGGCGCTGGAACCCCGTCCGGTTCAGCAGTCCATTCCGCTTTGGATTTCCAGCAACTGGGTGCGGCGCGGGCTGGCCCGGGTCGCCGAGCTTGGCGACGCCTGGATAACCAACGTGCCGTCGCCAGACCGATTCAGCCAGTGCTGGGAGCGGATTGAACAGTGCGCCGGGGAGATGGGCCGGGACTCCGCCGAAATTGGCCGCTGCCTGTATATCTCGGTGAACCTGAACGACGATGCCGATGCCGCTCTGGATGAAGGCGACAAGTTTATGCGGGCCTACTACAGCGTTCCTTACGACGTGATCAGCAAGCAGCTGCTTTGCGTGTTCGGGCCGCCGAGCGAGAGCATCGACGCGATCAAAGCGTACCGGGAACGCGGGGCCGATTACTTCATCGTGCGGTTCGCGTCCCCGGATCAGATGGGGCAGTTGGCACGGTTCACGGACGAAGTTCTGCCCCACGTTTCCTGACGGGCCGAACCGGTCAGCGGCTCCGGTCGGCGAATTCGACCTTCGCGGCCTCCACCAGGCTGGCGTCGCAAAGCAGATCCGACGCCGTGAGGCTGAGGGCTTTGGCCACCTGCAAGGCGTTGGAGAGGGCCAGATCGGTTATCGCCGTGGCGCACATATCCCTGGTATGGGAAGCCACGGGTTCCTCGCTGACGGCGTAGCGCAGCTCGAAAGCCGGCATCACCTGGCTGACGTTGCCGAAATCGGTGGACGCTCCGCTGCCGGCACGGCCGGGGATGGGGTCGTCCAACCTGATGCCCAAGGCCTGGGCGTTAGCGGCAAGGGTCTGGGCCAACGTCACGTTGGGCTGCACGTTTTCGTAGAAGGGGTAGAACTCCTCGACTTCGAGGCGGGCGCCGGTCATGGATGCCGCGCCTTCCGCCACCTGGAGTACTTTGCCCACCACCACGTCGCTGAGGTACTGCCCGTCCCGGGAGCGGAGCATGAAGTTGGCGGCGGCGAACTCGGGGACCACGTTGGGGGCCAACCCGCCGTCGGTGATCACGCCGTGCATGCGAACGTCATCGCGCAGGTGTTGACGGAGGGCATCGATGCCGGTGAATAGATGGATTATGGCGTTCAACGCGTTGATGCCGGCCTCGGGCGCAGCGGCGGCGTGGGCGGCCCGGCCGTGGTACATATAGCGGTAGCCGACCATGGCCAGGCTCCAGCTTTCTCCTCTGGGAGAGGCGGCGGGAATTATGGTGCGGTTGGAGAAGGGGTGAGATGAAAGGGTAGCGTCCACGCCGTTGAATACGCCGGCTTCCAGCAGCCGTATCTTGCCGCCGCCGCCTTCCTCGGCGGGAGTGCCGATGATCTCCACCCGCCCCGGCAGGTTCGGCGCGTTGGCTTGCAGACCCAGCGCCGCGGCCATGGCGGCCATGGCGATAAGGTTATGTCCGCAGCCGTGGCCGATCTCAGGGAGCGCGTCGTATTCGGCCAGCACGGCGATGGTCGGGCCATCGCCACGTCCGCCGGGGATGGTGGCCCTAAACGCCGTTTCCACGCCGCCGATGCCGCGCTCCACCGAGAAGTTATGCCCTTCCAGGAATCCGGCCAAGGCGTTGGACGAATAATATTCCTGGTAGTTCAATTCCGGGTGGGCATGGACATCTTTCGACAGGTCGAACAACGCCTGGCGCTGGTTTTCGATTGCCGAGTTGGACCCGGAGGCCAGTTGTTCTTTGGATCCTGGATGGGCGCTGGCCATGATCTGCGTTCTCCTGTGGAGTGGGGCTGCGGGCTGGGCCCGCAGCTTTGGATTTAATCACGGCGGACGCCACGCAGCCGAATGGCCGATGAGGCGGCGCGCCGGTCGTTTACCGTATTCTACAAGGATTACGTGAACGGATACCATTTGGCGGGGATTGCTGTAGTTTTTCAGGATTTGCTCCTTTGTTTGATGGGTGGGGTGGTTTGCTTTGCTTCGGGTTCGGGGGTTCAGGTTGTCGGCACTACGGCCAGAGAGCGTGGGCTGCGAATTGATTTCCTAAGTTTGCGCGTGCTGACAGTTCTTCATGTTGGAACCACCCTCGCGCAGCGGTGGTGACACCCGCCGTACTGGTCTATGCGGTACCGGGGAATGCGATTACCGGCCTGTGAGCGATAGCCAGCGGTGCATGAGATCCGACGTGCCGTCCGCCTGCGGCGGACAGCGGTTGGCCGTGTTGCCTGAACCCTGTGAACCCGATATTCAGATGTAGTGTTGGCAGATGGACCGTGGCCATGGGCTTGCTGCCTTACCCCAAATCCACCGAAGGAATATGGCGGCGGCGGTCAGACGAGGGATGAGGGACCAGGAGTCGGGCTGGCGAGGATCTGAAGCCGGTGAGATGGACGATGCGGAGTGTAGCG
>DAOUJY010000081.1:0-17007 GCA_034421995.1 Dehalococcoidia bacterium
TTGGGGGGCTTGGCAGTAGAGGAAAACACGCCAAGCCGCGAAGACGGATTCCGTGATTGCGATGATCGGTTTCGGTCGTCGATCTGTCGATTATCGAGTAGCGAAATTTCCTCGAGACAGATAGATAATGCCGGCCCTGGTCAATCTGTTCATTCCGATTATACCCCCAGGACAGCCACGATTGCCTCGCCGTTTCGCAACAAACCGCTCACCCCGGTCACACCCAGCAAGCCCAACACTACCAACAGCGTAAGACCCATTGCCAGTATCCGCAGTTCAGGTTCACTTTGCCGGTGAGGTTAACACCCTGTGCAAAATGGGTTTCACAACAGTCCCGCCCAACCGAAAAGCCAGCCCAGAACGCCGGCGCCGATAATCACCAGCGGCGCTGGGACTCGGAAAAACATCACCGACCCGAAGGCCAGCAGGGCAATAACCGCCCCGGCGGCGCTGGGGTCGGCCCGCTCCCACAGCAGGAACACCACGCCTACCACCAGGCCAATGGCGGTGGCATTGACTCCCGTCAGGGCTATCCTTACCCAGGGATAGCGCCGCACCTGCTCCCAGAAGGGCAGCACCCCGAAGATTATCAAAACTCCCGGCAGGAAAAGGCCCACGAAGGCCAGCAGTAATCCCTGAACGCCGCCGGCTACCGCCCCCAGGTAGGCGCTGAAGCTGAACAGCGGCCCGGGCAGGGCCAGCATCAGGGCCAACCCATCCAGGAACTGCTGTTCCGTTACCCAGCCGGGCTCCACCACGTCGGCGCTGAGCATGGGCAATACCACCTGCCCGCCGCCAAAAATCAGCGACCCGGTGCGGTAAAAGGACTCCAGGATTTGCAGCCCTGACCAGTCGTCCAGCGCCAGCCGAGCCAGGATCAGCCCGCCCAGCAGCCCGAAGAACAACAGCAGCAGCACGCCGCCGGCCACCCGGGAAATTCCCAGGTTGTCCAGAGGGACGCTATCCGGCCGATCAATCGCATCGTGCCGTTGGGATCGCAGCGCCACTGCCGTTACCATCCCTCCCAGGGCCAGGGTAGCGGGAAACGCCCAGGGTTGGCGCACCAGTATGGTTACCACTGCCCCCAACAGCATCAGGCCCATGGTCAGCCGCGTGTTGACCACTGCCACGCCCAACCGCCAGGCCGCCACCGCCACCAGGGCTACCGTGGCCGGCTGTACCCCGTCCAGCCACTGCGGGCGTCCTCCTTCGTCCAGGAAGGTCGCTACGCCCAGGCCGGCCAGGGCCATTATCGTCGCCGCCGGATACAGGAAGAGCAGAAAGGCCAGCAAGCCGCCCAGCGGCCCGGCCCGGGCCGTACCCACCGCCACTACCATTTGAGTTGAGGTAGGGCCGGGCAGTCCCTGACCCAGGCCCAGCAGTTCCACAAAGCGCTGTTCGTCCAGCCAGCGCCGCCGTTCCACGAAACGCTCCTGAAGCAGGGCGATGTGCGCCTGGGGTCCGCCGAAGGCTATCCAGCCCAGGGGCAGGAAAGCCCAGGCCACCTCGGCCAGACGGCGGCCTAACGAGGGAGTGAGCTCAAGGTCAGGGTTTGCAGCCGGTTCTTCCATCCGTTTCTAGCCTTCTCCCATCAAGCGGGAGGAGACATTTATGGGGAGCCCACCGCCTCGGCGACGCCAACTTCCTCCATCAACTCTGTGATTTGTCCCCAGGTCTCGTCCTCAATGAAGATGCCGTTCTCCCGTCGCTGCAACTCGGTCCGGTACTCGATCTCGCCGGGATAATAGACTTCGCTGAAGCCGGGTGCCGGCGGTGAGGTTTTGACGAACTCGGCGAACTCGGTCATCTCCTGCTTGAAGTCCTCCAGGGGGCGGAACTTGGACACGTCGAACACGGCGAGGAAGCAGCCGTCGTTGTGGCGGGCCTGAGGGTCAATGCCGAAGCCGAGGCCGGTGAGCAGGCCGGAGAACATCTCCACCATGAAGGACAGACCAAAACCCTTGTGGCCCTGGTCGGCGCCCACGGGCAGGATGGCGCCGCCGGCTCCGTAGTCGTTGGGGTCGTTGGTGGGGTTGCCGTCCCTATCGACAATCCAGCCGGTGGGCACCTGCTCGCCCCGGTTGCGGGCCAGGCTGATCTTGCCGGCGGCCACGGCGCTGGTCGCCATGTCCAGCAGCACCTGTCCGGGCAGGTTGCTGGGCACGCCGATGCAGATGGGGTTGGTGCCCAGGCGACGGGCGCGACCGCCGAAGGGGGCCACGGCCTTGGGGCCGGCGCCGGAGTCGGCGGTGAGGATGGCGATCATTCCCTCCTGGGCGCAAATGGTGGGATAGTCTCCCAGGCGTCCGATGTGGCTCTGGCGGCGGATGGTGAAGGCCGCGACACCGGTCTCCTTGGCTTTGTCGATGGCCATGCGCGTGGCCTTCTCGGTGACGACGAAACCAAACCCCCAGTGGCCGTCCACCACTGCGGTGGTAGGCGTCTCGCTGAGCACCTCAAATGGCGCGCCGGGTACGATATGCCCACGGTCGATGCGCTCGCAGTACTCGGGGACGTGGATGACGCCGTGGGAGTCGTGGCCAACCAGATTGGCCTTCACCTGGTGGGCGGCGACGATCTCGGCCTCTTCGGGCGGCGTGCCCTTGGCCACGTAAATGTGGTAGGCAGCCTTTTCCAGATATTCAGGGGTGAAGACGGGCATGGGAGGGCCTCCGCGAGATTACTGGTATAGATAATCGGGATGGCAGGGATTGTAGCAGGAAATGGCGCGGGGTTTCCGCAGTCTCCCGGCTCACAGTTCTTTCTCGAAGTAGTGCCGACTGGCACCACCCTCATAGCCTTCGGACAGCCCGAAACGGCGGTATCCCAGCTTGGCGTAAAAGCCCGGAGCCTGGAACGACATCGTATCGACTACTACCGAAACGCAGCGCAATTCTTTCCCTCGTTCCTCGGCCCAGGCCATCAGCCGGTTGCCCAACCCCTTCGACCGGTGATCAGGATGCACCCACAACAACCTGACGTGAAGCTTGCCCCAGTGCGCAGCGGCGTCCAGGCCTGCCACGACCCGGCCCGAATCGACGAAGACGCCGCGCACCCTGGTAACGGAGCGGGCGGACGCAACGCCGGCATTGTGCTCGTCCAGGCCGCGTTCAACCTCAGCAACCTGCTCTTCCGTTGGGTCTGTGAAAAATTCCATATCCGGCGTTATTCCTTGAACCAAGTCCACTCCCTTTCAGTTGGAATTCGCTTAGCGACTGCGACTGTCCGCTATACTGGAAGCAGACAACAACCTTCCCACCTCCCGGCAGAAACGGTCGAAGGATTGGGAACGGCTGCGAGCGAGGGGGACGTCTATGCTAGACGTGAAACTGGCTTGGTGTGCTATGGGGTTGTAGGGGCTGCCTCTGGGCAAACGTTCAGTTAACCACTCTTTTGCGCCCCTGATGCTTTCAACTCGTTCGGGCAATACGGAATCTTCCGGTATCACCGATGCCATCGAAATTGATTCCAAACTGGCTATTAACCAGGTTTCGTACTCGCGATTCGCTATGTTGACCGAAATCGGATGATTGGGAAATTGGGCAGCCAGCCGCCGTAGCAATGCCGGGCCCAGTTCTGCAGGACAATCGTCGTCAGCATCCAGAAGCAGGAACAGCCGACCGTTAGGGCCGGCTTCAGCTATCGCCCGCTCCGCGTAGCTCTCCAGCGCAGCGGGTCGTCCGACCATGGTTCCTTTAGGAACGCGCCACGACCTCAGAATGTCAGGGTAAGTCTCAGCCTGCTGCGCCGTCAGAATTTTGTTGAGCAAGATACGGAAGGCCAACTCCTCACCCTGGCCTTCTACAATAGAAGCGAATACAGGCGGGTTATAGTGCATGGTCATAAGAAGCACTGCGGATACATCACCTGTTCTTTTGGGGATAACCTGCTCTGACGCAACAGTTCCCCCGGAGTAGCCAACCGTTCCTGCAAAAGGCGGCGGCTACTCTCGACTATTGGACCAATCTCCGTCTTGCCGGCCTCCATATCTACCGCAAGAATCGCTTCGACCGGGACATCGTATCGATCCAGCAAATCAGGGCTTTGCGTGCTGACTAACACCTGTGCTCGTTCGCTTCCGTCAGTGAGGGCGTCCCACAATACGCCTGCCGCGGCCGGGTGAAGCGCGGTCTCTGGTTCTTCAATCTCGATGATAGACGGAGGAAACTCCCCCCCTTGCAGCAATGCAGTCAGAACAGCCAACGCTCGCAGCGTGCCGTCAGACATATTGATTGCCGTGAATGGCTGCGGATTTTCGCGGTCGCCGAACTGTAGAGTGAACTGGATGGTTTCCAAGTCAACAATAGGTATCTCTATCCGGCTGATGTTTTCCAGGCCGGGGACTATCGCACGCATATACTCTTGTAGCCGATGGAAGGCTGCCGGGTTTCGTTGTTCCATAACTCCCAGCACTGCCGGCAAGTTACGTCCGTCAGCAGTGTGCAGAACTTCACCGGAGGACAGCGCTTGGGGCACTCGCAAAATGTCAAGGTCAAATCTGTAAAACTCCAGATGACTCAGGGCGTCATATAACGGCCAAAATTCATCAAAGAATCCGATGCTACCCAGAAAGAGCCGGTCCGGGAACGGACTAGGCAACGGCGCCTTGACATTACAATTGACCATTTCCCCACCCTGTACCACAAAGTAGAAGGATTCCCCGTTCCCTCCCGACGGCCCAATCTCGCAAGATTCTTTGCTAATTTCAACGCCTCCGCTCTTACGCGACGCCACCTCGAAACTGTACCGTCCTTTCCTATCTTCCTTCGGCAGGTCAAAATCCAGCGAGACCGAAAATCTATTGTGGCGTTCACCGGAACGGCGTACCACCTCGCGCATCCCACCGCGTACCAGCAAAGCCTCCTCGGGCCGCCAGTTCAAGGCCTGGCTCGTCAGCAGGAGCGCGTCCAGAAAATTGCTTTTGCCGGAACCGTTGGGACCCACTAGAATCGCCAAAGGCCCCAGCTTCACGTCACACCGGGCGATGCTCTTGTAGTTCCGCAGTTTGACGCGGGTTATGAACGGCGGCTTGGGCATCTTTATTTTCCTTTGCAGGGGTTTCATTATAACCTCATTTGCCGGCCCGTCCCCCCGCTATTACACTGCCGTCGTTACCATTGCCATTTGCCATGCGGAGGGAACCCCCATGAAAGCCATCTATATCAACGAGACGGGCGGCACCGACGTGCTGACCTACGGCGACCGGCCGGAGCCGGAAATTGCGCCGGGAGAGATACTGATACGAGTGGGCGGCAGCGCGCTGAACCACCTGGACCTGAACCTGCGGGCCGGCAACTGCCGTCGTTTTCCTCACATCCTAGGGTGCGACCTGGCCGGCGAGGTGACGCAGATCAGTCCCGACGCCGGCACGGATCTGAAGTTGGGCGACCGGGTGCTGGTGGACAACCGGGTGAAGTGCGGCGGCATCAATCTCTGCGGGCACTGCGCGTCGGGCCATGACCAATGGTGCGCTCGCCAGCAGCGCATCGGCGTTGACCTGGACGGCGGCCACGCCGAGTACGTCGTCGCTCCAGCCATCAACGCCTACACCATCCCCGACGAGATGTCATTCGCCGAGGCGGCGGCGCTGCCCATCGCGCTGCATACGTCGTGGCACTGCCTCATCACCCAGGCCAGGCTGCAGCCCTGGGACGACGTATTGGTGCAGGCCGCCGGCTCCGGCGTGGGCAGCATGGGCATCCAGATTGCCAAGATGATGGGCTGTCGGGTGATCACCACCGCCGGCAGCGACTGGAAACTGGAAGAGGCCAAGAAGTGGGGCGCGGACGAGGTTATCAACTACCGCGAGGTGGACAGCGTCAGCGAGCGGGTGAAGGAGCTGACCGACGGACAGGGGGTGGACGTGGTGTACGACTGCGTGGGCGCGGACGTGTGGCACGAGAATATGCTGTGCCTGAAGCAGGAGGGACGGCTGGTTATCACCGGCGTGACGTCGGGGAGCCAGACGCCCATGGACCTGTCCATCCTGCATGGGCGGCCCCTGCACCTGATGGGCAGCGGCGGACGCAGCCGGCGCACCATGGCCGACGCCATGAAAATGGTGCAACAGGGCGCGCTCCGCGGCATCGTGGGCCGCACCTTCCCGCTGGACGGCGTGGCCGAAGCCCACCAGGTGATGCACGACCGGGACTTTTACGGCAAGCTGGTCATTGAGCACTGACCACCAGCCGGCTGATGGTACAATAACCCGCACCAACTAGGTCAAAACACCCCAACGGAGGCAATCCCGCTATGAGAATCGCCCGCTACATCGCCCACGGCTCCGAGCACTACGGCGTCGTTGACGGCGACAACGTCACCGCCATCGACGGCAGCATTTTCGACGACGAAATCAAGCTGACCGACCATGTCCACAAGCTGTCGGACGTCAAATTGCTCGCGCCGGTCATGCCGGGGAAAATCCTTGCCATGGGCCTCAACTACACCAGCCACGTCGGTGACCGGCCGGCGCCAGAATATCCGATGATCTTCCACAAGACCCCCACCAGCGTCATCGGCCCTGACGATGCCATCGTCCGGCCCAAGGAGATCCAGCGCTTTGATGCCGAGGGCGAGATGGTCGTGGTCATCAAGGACCAGTGCCGCAACGTGTCCAAGGCGGACGCCCTGAACCACGTGCTGGGCTACACCTGCGGCAACGACGTCTCGGCTCGCGACTGGCAGCAGAAGGACCGCCGCGAGAACAACTCCGACTGGTGGCGCGCCAAGTCCGCCGACACCTTCTCCCCCATGGGGCCGTGGATTGAAACCGACGCCGATCCCGCCGCCCAGCACCTCCGCACCCGGGTCAACGGCAACGAGGAGCAGAACGAGACCACCGACCACCTCCTCTTCGACGTGCCCACGATGATCGAGTTCATCACCCGCTACGTGACGCTGGAAGCCGGCGACTGCATCTTCACCGGCACTCCCGGTACGACGCAGGACATGGGCGACGGCGCCATCTGCGAAATCGACATCAGCGGCATCGGCGTGTTGCGCAACCCGGTGAAACTGGAGTCGTAAACGCTGGCCGGAAAGCTCGCAGAACCTTGTAGGGGCGAATAATCATTCGCCCCTACGGTTTTAGGTATCTTGATCTGGACGCCAGCCCCGAGGCGCACGACGCCCGCTGCGGTCAGCTCGGCCTAAACCCCAAAGGAAATGGTCGGGGTTGATGCCGGCTCGCTCAACTATCGATCCCATAGTGCCAGCGCGGATAGGCTCGCTGCCGTGGTCAACCAAGCTGACGCTGTTTCCTTCCGCGTTTGTCATATAGACATGGCTGCCTCGTTGTCTGGTCTGCCGATAACCGAACCTCTGCAATAAAGCGAAAGCTTGGGCAAAAGTGACGTTGGTTATCAGTGCTGGCACTACAAGTTGACCATTACAGTAGCCACTTCTACTTTACAGCCCAAGTCGATCCATTCAGATATTATTCGGTCTTTTTCATTTTCTTGTGATGCTGGGCGTGTCCCTAATTCCAGAAACCCCTCAATGGCTTCCTTGATCATCATCAACGCACTATCCCAACTGTCTCCCTGGGAAATACACCCCGGCAAAGCAGGGCAGAGCACTGAATATCCTGGCCGTTCATCGTCGCCGGAAATCAGCAAAACCTCAAAATTCTCGCTGGCGGCTGCGAGTGTTTCCTGCTGGGACGTAATCGGGGTGGTCATATTTTCACCTGCTTGCGGTCTATCTTCTCATCAAGATAGCATAGTTGTTGGGTCAATTGTGCATCAAAACGGCCAGCGCAGCGGCGCCTCCGCTTGCTCCGGCGGCCATACCACCACCTTGCGGCCTTCCTGGCGTTGCACCAGCGCCACCGCGCGGCCGATCTGCCGGCCGTCCTCATCAATGCGGAAGCGGCCGTAGAAAGTGGTGAAATCCAGGTCGCCGGCGGCCTGTCGCAGCGCGCTTTCATCCACCGAGCCGGCCTCTTCAAGGCTCCGCTGAACCACCAGGCCGGACGCGAATGCCTGGGCCATGGGGTAATCAACCGGGACGGAACGCGCTTGACCGGCGCGTTCCATGAGTTGCATCACTGTTCCTGGAGGAGGCCCGACGTCGGGTGTTGACACCGATACCTGCGGTTCCCATTGGCTGGGGCCAACAAAACCATCGACGGAACGCCCGAGGGCGATGGCAAACTCCGATATGGGAGTAGCGACGACCACGGCCATGCCGATGCGGTTGCGGTTGGGCAGGCCGGCCAAGGCCCGAGCCGCGGCGATGTCGTGCCGGATCCGGCCTACCGCTACCACCACGTCCGGGCCCAACTCGCCGACGTGGCGGGCAATCTCCCGAAACTGGAATTGGCTGGGTCGATAGCGCAGGTCCAGGTCGATGGTGAAACCCATTTCTTCGGCGGCGGTCTCCACCGTCCGGGCGGCGATACGGGCGAAGGCGCCGGTGTCGATGCGCAGGATCACCGCCTTGTTGGCGTCGGGGTTGACTTGCCTGATGAGCGGCAGCACACCCTCCAGATACCGGTCGGCCGGAGTCAGGACGCCGACCACGTTGCGATGCCCTCGGGCATAGAGGGCGTCGCCGGCGCCGCCATGGTTCCACAGCAGCCGCTCGTGTTCATTGGCCACATCGGCGGCGGCGGTGGTGAGGCCGGCGGAGTAGGGGCCGAAGAGCAGGTCAACCCGATCCTGCCGGATGAGGCGCTCGGTGTTCTGCCGGCAATTGTCGGCCATGCTGCCGTCGTCGTAGTGGATGATAGATACCTGACGCCGGCCGCCGTCCACCGGGAGGCCGCCGTTCTCGTTGACGTAATCGGCCCATGCCGTCAGTCCGGCCAGAGCCTGCGCCCCCTGGGTTTCAAACTGGCCGGTCAGGGACGCCGAAAGGCCGGCCTTGATGGGTGCTGTAGTAGTCATAGTGCTGCGAGTGGTTCCTGTGAATTTGTGTCGCAATTTTAGCCGATGATACTATGGCATCGCCATGCCATCCTACCCCCACATCGAACGCTATCACGCCGACCTAGAGCGGTTCGTCGAGTTCGGCGGCTCGGACAACGAGCAGAGCATCCGCCGCGCCTTTGCCGTGTGCCTGGATTCCTACTGCCGCGATCACCGGGAAAAGCTGGCCCTGGTGGACGAGCTGGATGCCGGCGCTCGCGCGATAGGTCAGGAGATCCGGCCCGATGGCACCGTCAAAGACTCCCTCCGCATGACCCGGGGCTACTGGGAGGCCAAGGACACTCACGACGACCTGGACGCCGAGATACAGGCGAAGTTCAGCCGGGGCTACCCTCAGGACAATATCGTATTTGAGGACTCGGAGACGGCGGTGCTGTTCCAGAATGGCGGCGAGGCCATGCGGGTGAGCATGACCCGCCCCGCCGACCTCCACCGCCTGATCCAGCGGTTCCTGGATTACGAGCTGCCTCAAATCGAGGAGTTCCGCCAGGCCCGCCAGCAGTTCAAGACCGACCTGCCCTCCGTGCTGGCGGATCTCCGCGCCGCCGTTGACGCTGCCGCCGCCGGCAATGCCGGCTACCGCGACGCGGCCGCGGCCTTCCTCGTTGTCTGCCACCTCACCATCAGCCCGGAGGTTTCCGACGCCGACGTGAGGGAGATGCTGTTGCAGCATATCCTGACCAAGGACATTTTCCTGGCGATTTTCCGTGAAACTCAGTTCCATCGCTATAACAACATCGCCCGTCAGCTGGATGACTTGGAAGGGACTTTCTTTACCGGCGACGTTCAGCGCCAGGCCATAGACCGTCTGCGCCGCTACTACGGCGCTATCGGGAGCGCAGCCTGGGATATTACCGACTACGCCGAAAAGCAGCAGTTCCTCAAGGCCATCTACGAGGACTTCTACCGGGCCTACAACCCCGCCGCCGCCGACCGCCTGGGCGTCGTCTATACCCCCAACGAGGTCGTCGATTTTATCATCCGAGGTACAGACCACTTGCTCCAAAAGCACTTCGGCAAGACGCTGGCCGACGACAACGTGCGCATCCTGGACCCGGCCACGGGCACCGGCACCTTCATCACCAACCTCATCAACTATCTGCCCGCCGACCGCCTGGAGCACAAGTACCGCAACGAGATCTACGCCAACGAAGTGGCGATATTGCCCTACTACATCGCCAACCTCAACATCGAGTACGCCTACCGGGAGCGGACGGGGCATTATCTGGAGTTCCCCAACCTGTGCTTCGTGGATACGCTGGACAACATGGACTGGCAGGGCGCCGGCGCCAGCGGCGGCGCGGTGCAGCGGCAGGCGGCGTTCAACCTGGGCGGCCTGTCGGAAGAGAACTGGATCCGGGTGCAGGAACAGAACGAAGAGCCCATCAGCGTCATCATCGGCAACCCGCCGTACAACGACAGCGCAACGCTTTGGAGCGATGGCGGCGCGAACCGCCAGTACCCTGACATTGACCGGCGTATCCGCGAAACCTACATCGACGCCGGCACCGCCCAGAAGACGCATCAGTACGATATGTACAAGCGGTTCATCCGGTGGGCGTCGGATAGGCTGGCGGATGACGGCGTTATCGGATTCATCACCAACCGCGCTTACCTTGACGCCCGGCAGGATGACGGTTTTCGCAAGATCGCCGCGGGGGAGTTCACCGACATCTATGTACTCGACCTGGGTTCGGACGTGCGCCGCAACCCGAAAATATCCGGCACCACGCACAACGTGTTTGGGATACAAACCGGCGTCGCCATTGGTTTCTTCGTGCGAGACAAGTCCCGGACCGGGCAGTGCAACATCCATTATGCCTACCGTGAAGACACCGAAATGGCGGCGGACAAGCTGGCTTACCTGTGTGAGGCTGATATGCAAGACATAAAGTTCGACCAAGTTACGCCGGATGAATTCGGGCAGTGGTTGGGGCAGTCCGTTCGCCGCTACGAGTTCCAGCAATTGATGCCACTGGCCAACCGGGAAACCAAATTTGCCAAAACCGCCGCCGATGAGCAGGCCGTATTTGGCCTGTTCTCCAACGGAGTAAAGACCAACCGCGACGAGTGGGTGTACGATTTTGACGTTGCCAATCTCCGGTCGAAGGCGCTTTTCTTTGCCGACGAGTACAACGGGTTTCTCGAGGCGGGCGACCAGTCGTATAAGCCGGTCATCAAGTGGAGCCGAGACTTGCGTAACGAATTTCAACGTGGTCGGCGCATCATTTATAGCGAGGCAAACCGCATCCAATCACTGTATCGCCCGTTTGTGGCAAAGCATCACTTTGCGGATTTCACGATGAATGACGTGCTAACCGGCAACCATTACGAAATGTTTGGGCCTGACTTGAAACAACCCAACAAGGTTATCTGCTTTTCGGGGGTTGCTTCATCCAAGCCTTTTCAGGTGTTGGCCACAGATAGGTTGTTCGGTTTTGACACGCTCGAAAAGACGCAATGCCTGCCTCTATACCGCTACACGGCGGAGGGAAAGCGAGTGAGCAACATCACCGAGTGGGCGATCCGGGAGATTAATGACCAACGGCGAAAGGATTGGGGAGAGGGGTATTGTCGTGAGGTTTTCGGCGAGAAGGGCATCACGGCTGAGGATATTTTCGCCTATACCTACGGGGTGTTGCATGACGCAGCCTACCGGCACGACTACCGGGCTGAACTGATGCGGGAGTTTCCGAGGCTGCCGCTATATCACGACTTTGACCTGTGGCTGCAGTGCGGGCGGGAACTGCTGGACCTGCATCTGGGGTTTGAGGCGACGGAACCTTACGCGTTGGAGCGGCGGGATGTAGGGGCGAATAATTATTCGCCCCTACGCGCCATCCTCCGCGCCGACAAGGAAAAGGGCGTCATCCGCTTGGACGAGCAGACCACCCTGGCCGGCGTGCCGGCGGATGCCTGGCGTTACCAGTTGGGCAGCCGTTCCGCCCTGGAGTGGGTGCTGGACCAGTACAAGGAGCGCAAGCCCCGTGATGCGACGATACGAGAGCGGTTCAACGCCTACCGCTTTGCCGACCACAAGGAGCGGGTGATTGACCTGCTGCGCCGCGTCTGTACGGTGAGCATGAAGACAATGGAGGTGGTGGACGACATGGCCTATTGGGAGGACGGTCAACTGATAGCGTTCGGCGACCGGGGCACAAGCCAGTTGCCGCGGCTGAGCCAGTATTTCTAGGCAGTGAGGAATCGAGGGTACAATGGTCGGCGACGTACTCTGGGCAACGTTTCCTTACACCGACCTAAGCGGCGTGAAAGACCGTCCGGCCGTCGTCCTCGCCGACGTAGGAATGCGCGACTGGATACTGTGTGAGATAACCAGCGTCGGGCAGGTTCGCACCGGCGATATAGCGATTGCCAACAGCGATATGCAAGTCGGGCGGTTGCGCCGCCGCAGTCGAGTCCGCCCCAGCCGGCTACATACCCTCAACGAAAGTGTATTCCGTCGCTACATCGGCCACCTCACCGACGCCAAGTTGGCGGAAATTCTGGCGGCGGTGCGGGCGCTATTTTGAAGAGCCTGCCGACTGCCCGCTAAATGGGCGCCGGCGGAAACCAGGCCTCCAACAGGTCGATGGCGTCGGAAACCGCGGCGGCGGACTGGATGACCACCTCGTCCGGCAGGTCGCTTTCGTAGAAGTGCATATGCAGGCTATGCACCTGCGCGGTGGCCGTGTTCAGCGCAAAGGCCGCGTCCGGGTCGGTTTCGCCCACCAGTTTCGCCAGTTCGCCGGCCACCCGGTAGATTCCGACGTGGCTGGAGAGCTGGATCTGGCAGTCGGCGCCGATGGCCTTGAGGGTTTGGGCGAAAGCGCCCCAGGATTTTTCGGCGACTTGCAGGTAGTCCTGTTCCGCCAGGCTGCGGTGGACGTGATTCCGGTAGTGCGTACCGCTGGAGCGATAGGCGCTGGCCTTGTTTTCAGCCTCATCCGCTGACAGGCTGGTGTCCCAGCGCGGGGAGAAGGCGGCCCGGATGGCGGCGGCAACCTGCTCCGGCGTGAAGCGAGGCCGTGCTTGGCTCATGACGTTTCCTCAGGCCGGCTACAGCCGAGGGCGGAAGATGCCGAAGCTGCTGGTGTAGCCGTGCAGGAAGGTGGTTCCGCTGACCGGGCCGATTTCGCCGTTGCAGAAGAAGCCGCCCAACGGGACCGCCGCGCCCACCTTGTCGTGGAAGACCTCGGTGTCGTGGTTGGAACGACCGTAGAGGTACTTGCCCCGGCCCAGGCAGGAGAACAGCAGCGCGCCGTGGGCCGGGTTTTCCCGGTTGTCCACCGCGTAGCGTTCCAGGACGGCGGAGAGGTCGTCGGCGGAAGTTTCGGCGTCGCGCAGGTGGAACTGCACCAGCTGCCCCTCCTTGAGCATCTCGCCGATGGCGAGAACGCCGCTGCGCTGGTCCATGCCCATGACGTTGCGGATGAGGAAGTCGCCCTGCTGGGGCTGGTCGATGAGGGCGTCCATGACCACGCCGAGGAACAGGGAGTGCTGCATCAGGTCGCGGTCGCGCTGACCGGCCCGCTGAAAGAGGCCGCGCAGGACGTCAATGGGCTGCTCGCCGTCCAGCTCCACCAGGAAGTTGCGGTCGCTGCGGGTGATGCGCATGGGCGAGCCGATGGGCCGGCAGCCCTGGGCCACCACCGTCTCCACGACGATGTTGCCGGACATTGCCACGCCCACGGCGCCGGAGTCGTGGTAGTCCTTCCCCAAAAACAGGCCGTTCTGCCGGGCGCCTTGTGCCGCGCTGGCCAGACCGCCGATCTTGGCGGCGGCGGGATAGGCGTAGTCCATGCCCAGCAGCAGATTCTGCGCCGGGAAGGACATGGGGTCCACCAGCAGCACGAACTGCGGCTCATCGTTAGGGTCAACGCCGAAGGCTTCATGCCACTCGTTGGGCCCGGCGTCCAGGCTGGGCAGGCTGTCCCCCTCCAAGCGGATGGGATGGATGTTCACGCCGGGCAGGCTGGCGACGGTGAGGGACACGGCCGGTTCCTGCTCCACCTCGTTGCCGCCGCCGATGATGCCGCCGCCGGAGCAGCCCAGGAGCAGGACTTGCTGACCCAGCAACTCGCCTACCAAATCGGGCAGGTTGGCGTAGTCCGAGGCGTACTCGGAGGATGCGAAAACCACGGCCAGGTCGGGGGCGGTGTCGCCCAGATTGGCGCGGACGGACGCGGCGCACTCGGACAGCGCGGCGCGCAAACTGTTCTGTTGGGAAAGCGCAGAAGCCCACTGCATAATTGACACCTCGCACGGGCCAGGGTGGCCCGGATAGACGGGCTTGCCGGTCTGGGGCGAGTATAGCACAGGGGGCGGGCTTGTTCCGTCGGCCTATGCCAGCAGCAGGAAGTCCTTTCGCACCCGCGCCAGGAACGTCGCGTCGGTCTGAGCCAGGTCGTGCAGTTCCACGATGATGGGCAGGTCCGACTCGTCGAAATCCTCGTCAAGGTTGCCCATCACCGAGGCGGAAATGGGCCGGCCGTGGTCGTCCAGCATCAGGTCCAGATCGGAATAGCGGCGGGCGCGGCCCTTGGCCCGGGAGCCGTACACCCAAACGCGGGCCTCGGGCAAGCGTCGGCGGATGATGTTCAGGACCTGCGCCTGGCGCTCCGCCGGCAGGTCGATGGCGCGGGCCGCCTCATCCGCCATCGGCGATGCCCTGTTCCATGGCGTCGAGCAATGCCCTGGCGTCGGCGGCAAAGGCGGCGGAGCCTTTGGCAACCATGATGGCCATAGATTCCAGATATGCGTGCGCCACCCGATTACGATTTTCGACGTGCCGCAGCCATGCCTGACAATCGGCAATGACGCCCAGACGGGCGGCGTGGCGCACCAGTTGCCGCGGCGACATGACGCGAGCATTGGGCAGAAAATATACCGAGTCCAGATAACGCCCCAATGTGGTAATAGCCTGGGAAAAGGTGAAAGTGAAGCGCGTTATCAGCGCATCCCTGACGAACTCAGCGTCAGGGTCGTCAGTGTACGCCTCCACCCCCCTGCTAAGTTGGGCGATTGCGTCCCGCAACGATTCCAGATAAGCGTCCATAGTAATAGCGGTAAGAGCGATGTGTCGGCTGCGTCCAGATACAGGATAGCACGGCGTTCGAGATGAACCGTCAATGATATTGACGCATTGCGTCAGCAACGGCATTGCGGATACCCGCGAAACAGAAAAGTAACGTTTCGGAAATAGTTTTTTAATCGGCTTGCAACCGCCGGTTAACACCCTGAACCTACGATTTTGGTGGTCACATTCAAAAGGGACGCCGGCCACAGTCCGCCTACGGCGGACGCGACGACGCCTCAACGATTAACAGGAGGCAAAGATGCTTTCGGCCACCAAATCTTTATTCAGTTCCGGCGTATTCAGCCACGGCGTTGCCGCGGTAAGGGAATATCCCTTCTCCCTGCGGCGGACGCTGCTGGCGTTGGGAGTGGGCCTGTTTGCGGTGGGCCTGCTGGCGACGTTCAACTCGGTTTTCGCCGTCGGACCCGAGGAAGGCGTCACGGGCGACGCCTATGTTGACGCCGTGGTGACGGTAGTCGCGGCGGCTCTGGTGTTCTTCATGCAGGCCGGTTTCGCGTTCCTGGGCGCGGGCCTGATCCGGTCCAAGAACACCACCAACTACCTCACCAAGTCCTTCATGGACTTCGGCATCGCATCCCTGGGGTTCTGGGCCTTCGGGTTCGCGTTTATGACCGGCTCCACGGCCGGCCAGTTCATCGGGGTCACCAACTTCTTCCTCATCGAAGGCAACTACGTGGACTGGATATTCCAGATGGTCTTTGCCGCCACCGCCGCCACCATCGTGGCCGGCGCCATGGCCGAGCGGACCAAGTTGCAGACCTACCTGGCCTACAGCTTCATCGTCTCCGCTCTCATTTACCCCATCTACGGCCACTGGGTCTGGGGCGATGGGTTCCTCGGCGCCATGGGAGCGCAGGACTACGCCGGTTCCGGCGTGGTGCACGCCGTGGGCGGCCTGGTGGCATTGGCCGGCGCCTTCGTGGTCGGCCCGCGCCTGGGCAAGTTCGTCGGAGGTCGCGCCCAGGAACTGCCGGCCCACAGCACGCCCTTCGTGGTGGCGGGCACGTTCATCCTCTTCTTCGGCTGGTTCGGGTTCAACATCAACACCGGCGGCTCCATCGGCCTGAACGCCGTCAACACCCTGCTGGCCGGGGCCACGGGCGCGGTGGTCGCCATGTACATCACCCTGATCGCCAAGGGCAAGGCCGACATCCTGATGGCGTGCAACGGGGCGCTGGCCGGACTGGTGGGCATCACCGCTCCGGTGGCCTTCGTTGACCCCTGGGCCGCTGTGGTCATCGGCGCCATCGCCGCCCCGATCATGTACGGCTCGGTGAAGTTCGTTGAGAACGTCCTCAAGGTGGACGACCCGGTGGGCGCCGTCAGCGTCCACGGCATCACCGGACTCTGGGGCCTGCTGGCGGTGGCCATCTTCGCCAACAACCCCGCCGATGAGGTGGTGGGACTGGTGGGTGGCAGCGCGGCGCTGCTGTGGCCGCAGATTGCCAGCATCATCGCCGTGGTGGTCTGGTCGCTGGTAACGGGCTTCGCGCTGTTCTACCTGCTGAAGTTCACCATGGGCGTGCGGGTCAGCGAAGCGGAAGAGATGCAGGGGCTGGACATCTCCGAGCACGGCATCCAGACCTACCCGGAGTCGGCCGCCACCAGCTAGGGCCAACGCTCAAAAAGACCTTTCCTCTCCTCACAGCGAGGGCCGGGGGTTGTGGCCACCTCCGGCTCTCGTTTTTGTCGCCCGCTTTTGCCGAGGTTTGGGCGGGGCAGGCGGCGCCCTAAGGGTCGGGGCCGGGAGGGTGCCAGTGCGGGGGCCATCGGACGAGGTTGAAGTCGATGGGGTGGTCGGGGTTCAGCGCGTTGCGACGGGTCACGTAATCGGCGTAACGAGCCATGAAGGATTGCTTTTCAGCTTCATCACGGCCGTTGATGAAAAGGGCTTTAGCGGGGATGTGGTGGGCGGCTTTTTCGCATTCCTCGGGACTGAGCTCGTTGCCCTTGCAGTCATGGAGGCAGTCTTCGCAGACG
>DAOUJY010000082.1:0-28925 GCA_034421995.1 Dehalococcoidia bacterium
TTAGGTAGCCCGGAATAGTCGCATTTTGGCGGCTGAGCGCCTTACGATAATCGTCGCAGCGGTGATTGACTTCAGCAGCGCCTGCCAGAGAATCGGAGTAGCGAAATCGCCTCTTGCAACGACATCCTTCGACAAGCTCAGGATGAGTAGTATGCTTGAGTACATGACGACGATAGCGACAATTCTGATGGCCTTGCTGTTGGCCCTCGCTGCCGGATGCAGCGGCGCGGCGTCGGCCCGTACCACTGCCCCGACCCTCCCGGCGCCATCGGCCACGCCGCCACCGGAGACCCTTCGGCTGGAACCGGCGCTGACCGCCCGGCGGTTTCAGGCGCCCACCAACCTGGTTCAGATGGAGAGCGGCCGGGCGCTGGTGACCGAGCAGGCCGGGCGGGTCTGGGGATTCAACGAGTTGCACCCCGACCCCGATACCGTCTCGGAGTTCCTGGACATCACCGACCGCGTGAATAGCCGTGGTTCCGAAGAGGGGCTGCTGGGTATCGCGCTGGACCCGAAAAACGACCGGCATCTGTACCTCTACTACTCGGCCGCCAAACCGCGCCGGTCGGTGGTGTCCCGCTTCACCCTTGCGCCGGACCATGCCACCGCCGACCCGGACCGCGAAATGGTGATCCTGGAAGTCGAGCAGCCCTACCCCAACCACAACGGCGGACCACTGGCCTTCGGGCCGGACGGCTACCTGTACATCGGCCTGGGCGACGGCGGCTCCGCCGGCGACCCCCAGGGCAACGGGCAGGACACCTCAACCCTGCTGGGCGCCATCCTGCGCATCGACGTATCCCAGGCCACGCCGCAGCAGCCCTACGCCATACCGTCGGACAACCCCTTTGCCGGTTCGCCGGAGGCGGACGCCGAAATCTGGGCCTACGGCCTGCGCAACCCCTGGCGGTTTTCCTTCGACCGCGACACTGGCGAGCTATGGGCCGGCGACGTGGGACAGAACCGCTGGGAGGAAATCGACCTCATCAGGAAGGGCGCCAACTACGGCTGGAACGTGCTGGAGGGCAACCATTGCTTCCGCCCCCGCGACGGCTGCCAACGGGAAGGAATGACGCCGCCGGTATGGGAGTACTCACTGGACGGAGCACCCTGCTCGGTAATCGGCGGCTACGGCTATCGCGGCTCCGCAATCCCGTGGCTGAAAGGCGCCTACGTGTACGGCGATTTCTGCTCCGGCAAAGTCTTCGGCCTGCGCTACGCGGACGGCGAAGTGGTGGAACACCGGCAACTCGCCGATACCGGCCTGAACATCATGTCCTTCGCTCAGGACAACGACGGCGAACTGTACCTGCTCTCCCAGAAATCCGGCATCTATCGCCTGACCGATTGAGCAATTGCATCAGGGAGCACAGGATGAGTCGCCGTTCAGGAAGCAGGACTGACCTCCGGCAACTTCCCTTGCTCTTTCAGCCATGCGGTGCAGTACTCGCATACGTCGCGCCCTTGTTCCATAGCAGCGCGGAACACTGCGGGGTCGGTGGTCATAGGCGCCACGTATGGGGTAGGGCAGGTTTGGTAGAAGGTGACATGGCCCGTGGACGTTGGCCGCATCATGTGTAACGGCCAACGTCCACGGGGTTGGTCATTGTAAATGCCTGTTGTTGGATCGAGACCTAATGCCATAATTGGGTCCTCTTTTCAGTAGCGTTGTGGCGCCGTCGCAATCCCAAACCCGTCATACCGGCGAAAGCCGGTATCCAGTCGCCTTATGATTCGGCTACTGAAACCGTAGCGAGCGTGTCCCCGGCGATGACGGCGTGGGCGTAGGCGACACAGGCGCGGATGTCCTCCGGTTCAAGACCAGGGTAGTCGTCCAGCAACTCGTCCGGGGTGGCTCCCTGGCTCAGCAGGCTCAGGATGAGTTCAACCGATATTCGCATATCGCGGATAATCGGTTTCCCTCCAAACACATCGGGGCGGGCCGTAATGCGTTTCAGCAGTTCCTGATTGGTGGGCATATTCACCCTCCTGTCTGAACAGTTACACGGGCGGCGCTTGGTTCAGGCCAGCGATTCGCTCGCACCACTGGGCCGCGCCCAGGACCCTGCCCTCCTGCGCCCACGGGCCGCCGAACTGCACTGCCATGGGCATACCCAGCTCGCTGAGGCCCGTCGATACCACCACCGTCGGCAGCCCGGCCGCCGTCCAGGGCACCTGAAAAGCGGCGTCGCCCGTGGTGTTCAGATCTCTCGGAGCCGGTGCCGGTATCGCCGGCGTCATCACCACGTCCACCTTGGCTACCATCTCACTCATGTCCGTGCGAAACTGCCGCCGCAGCCGTTGAGCCTTCTGGTACGCGGCGGTCGGCATGATCATTCCCATCTCCATGCCGGCGCGGATGCGCGGCCCGTAGTCAGCAGCGCGCACCCGGTGATTGGCCTGGTGAAACGCGGCACACTCCACGTTCATCACGATGCGCTGGAAGCTGTGAACGTAGGCGAAACTGTCGGGCAACGGGATCTCCTCGACCTCGGCCCCAGCCTCCGCCAACTGATTGGCCACCGCTTCCGTGTGCGCCCACATCTCCGCCGTGGCATAGTCCTGGTAATACTGCCGCACCAGCCCGATGCGCGGCGGTCGGTCGTGCTGGGCCATCTCGGCGGTGAAATCGGGCACGGGCTGCCGCAGGCTGCCGGGATCATTATCGTCTTCGCCGCTGAGCGCCGACAGCATCAATGCAGCGTCGGCAACAGTACGGGTCAGGATGCCAACGTGGTCCAGCGACCAACTCACCGGCGCCACGCCGTACCGGCTGATGCGTCCGTAAGTTGGCTTGACGCCGACGATCCCATTGTAGGCGGCCGGACGGCACGTGGACCCGCCGGTTTGAGAACCGAGGGCTGCCGGCACCATCCGCGCCGCTACGGCTGCGGACGATCCGCTGCTGGACCCTCCGGGCGTGTGCTCCAGGTTCCACGGGTTGCGTGTCGGAGAAGGATCCGAGGTCGCAAATTCGGTGGTGACCGCCTTGGCCAGAATAATCCCGCCGGCGTCTTTGATTCTAGCCACCGAAGTGGCGTCGAATGTGGGAACGAAGTCGGCATAGACCTTGGACCCGCACGCGGTGAGCATCCCCTCGGTATAGAAGATGTCCTTCAAGCCCACTGGAACTCCGTGGATCGGGCCCAGCGGCCCACCGCCTTGGACTTCGGCCTCGCGCTGCCGGGCTGCCGCCAGCACTCCTTCCCGGTCGATGGTGACCCAGGCTTTCAGATCACCGTCAAGCGCGTCAATGCGTGCCAACAGCGATTCCGCCAGCGCCACCGGCGAGAGGGTTCCTTCGCGAATCTGCGCGGCGGCTTCCGCCACCGAAAGCTCGTGGAGTTCGGGCATGATTCAACCTCTATTCCTGGAATAGCGGCTCCAGGTCCGGGTGTACGTCGGCGCGATCAACGTCGAAGATCTGCTCCGCAGCGGTTCTCAGAAACGATTCCAGTTCCACAGCACGTTCCTCGCCGAACTCCACAACCGCCCGACGGCGCAATTCTTGGTAAATCCGCTCCAGATCGTCGTTCGAGCTCATATTGGCGGCACCTCGCTTGTGATGAACGTTGGCAGGGGTTCCTGCGAACCTACGGGATTCTAATCGTACCCACGCCGCATGAGCAACCCCGTCTGTCTTGAAACGATTTAGATTCCCAACGCCGCCACCCCTGCCCTGGCGATGGCCTCGTCGTCGAACCCGCTGGGCAGCCCGCCCACGCCAATGGCGCCGACCACCTGTCCGTCGTGGAAAACGGCGACCCCGCCAGGTATCGCTATCAACTGGGGATCCCCGAAGGACTCAATCGACCGGCCCGTGCTGCTGAGCTGCTCGGCGAAGGCGGCGGTGTCCATGGAGCGAACCGCCGAGGTGTAAGCCTTGCGAATGGCGAAGGTGGGCCGCAGGCAGCGGTCCATGCGGGCGTAGGCCAGCAGGTTTCCGGCGTCGTCCACCACGGCCATATCGACCTTCCGTCGGTCGGGGTCCCGGTTGAAATCGGCGATCATGGCCGTAATGGCGTTCTGGGCCTGTTCCAGGCTGAGCATTGCCTTGTTGTACATATCTTCGACCTCCGCGAGTTTGGAGCTAGTCTATCCGCTCCCGTTGCTCCCGTAAATCCGAAGAACATCCCGCCGTCCACACCGGTCCTGTCAAGAGGATACTGGCTCTCACGCTTGTCGGACTGTCTTGGGGGTGGTACAACCAACGGTGAAGGCGCGCGATCTTGCCAGAACTTCACAGTGGAGGTACCGCCATGGCAGAGGACCCGCAGAGTATCGTACAGGATGCCATTGACGTCGCCATCGGAGAACGCGGCGAGATCGGGGTTCAGGTCGCCGCTTACCTGGACGGCGAATTGGTAATCGATCAGTGGGGCGGACTCGCTGATGAGACCACTGGCCGGGAGGTCGATGGCGATACGGCTTTCCCGGTGTTTTCCAACATCAAAGCCGTCACGGCCACCGCGCTCCACATCCAGGCCGAGCGTGGGCTGGTGGACTACTACCGGCCGGTGTCCGAATACTGGCCTGAATTCGGCAAGTACGGCAAGGACAAGGGCACGGTGTTCGATGCCCTGACCCACCGCATCGGGGTCCCCCTCATGCCCGTGGGCGTCACCCCGGAGCTGATGTGCAACTGGGACTGGATGGTGGGTCAGATCGCGGAGATGCGCCCTCTCTTCGAGCCGGGCACCCGCAGCGGCTATATGGCCTACACCTTCGGCTGGGTGGTGGGCGAGGTCGTGCGCCGCACCGACCCAAAACGCCGGCCCTTCGGTCAGTTCATCCAGGAGGAAATCTGCCAGCCCCTCAGCATCACTGACCTGTGGGCCGGCATTCCCCCCGAGGTCGAGCCCCGGGTGGCCAAGCTCACCAACGTGCCTCCGCTCCCTCCCGGCGCGCCGGGCCTGCCCCCCGACTCGCTGCGGTTCCGGGCCACCCCGCCCGAGGTGGGCACCACCCAGGAGGTGTTCGGCCGCTCCGATGTCCGTCGCGCCTGCATCCCCGGCGCCCAGGGAATCATGACGGCGCGGAGCCAGGCCCGGTTCTGGGCGATGCTGGCCAACGGCGGCGAGCTGGACGGTGTGCGCCTTCTCTCCGAAGACCGGGTGCGTACCTTCCACATACCCCGGCCGCCCAGCGACTACGACCCGGTGCATGGCGTTCCCCATCACGGCACCATCGGAGGCTTCCATTTCGCTGGCAGCCCCGGCATGGGCGCCATGGGCGGCAGCGCCCGGGCCTTCGGTCACAACGGAGCCGGCGGGTCCCTGGGCTGGGCCGACCCTCAGCATCGCCTCGCCGTTGCCATCCACCACAATCGCATGGTGCCCCACGGCCCTCCCGAGGAAAGCCCGCTCACGCCCATCGGCGTGGCGGTGCGTAAAGCCCTGAGCATACCCGAATAGCGTATCGCCGATCACATGGAACGGCGGCTAGTCCGGAACCCGGACCAGCTTCTGCATCGAGCGCAGTTCCCGGGGCGGGTCCATGTGCCGGCCGTAGTCGGTCCAGGACACCTCCGCCACATACAGGTCGCCCCTGGAGTCTATCGCTATTCCGTGGGGCGAGTAGAACCGGCCCGACTGGTCGCCGTAGCTCTCCCGACCCACCCTAGCCAGCACCTTGCCCTTGGTGTTCATCACCGTCACCCGCGGTCCCAGGTCGGTGCCGATGTCGTTGGTCCCGATCCCGCAGAAGTACTCCCCGATGTAGATCAGTTCCTCGCCCGAGCTGTCGTCGATGCAGATGGCGGCGGCGCGGGAGAGGTTCCCCCACTGGGTCTCGTATTTCCCCTCGGAACTGAAAACCTGGATGCGGTGATTCTCCCGGTCGGCGACGTACACCCACCCGTCGTTGTCCACGATGACGTTGTGTACGATGTTGAACTGGCCGTCCCCGGTGCCGGATTCGCCCCATGAGAAGAGCAGCCGACCGTCGGGGGTGTACTTGTGTACCCTGGCGTTGGAATAGCCGTCGGCCACGTAAAACTCGCCGGTGCGCTGGTCGAAGGCCACGTGGGCCGGAACGCAAAATGGCTCGCCGCTCATCCTGGGGCTGGGCCGGTGGGGTGTGCCCAGCGTCATCAGCAGCTTCCCGTCGGGCGTGAACTGTCGCACCGTGCTGTCGCCGTTGTCCACGCAAAATACGCTGCCGTCCGGCGCGATGGTCACGCCGTGGGGATTGGCGAACACCCCTTCGCCCCAGGTCCGCAGCAGGTTGCCCTCCGTGTCGAAAACCAGCATCGGTATGGTGCCCCGGTTGAAAACGTACACCTGGTCCATCGTGTCCACCGCCACCGCCGTGCCCTCTTTGTACACGCACCCTTCGGGAAGCTGACCCCAGTTCTCTCCCGATACCCGGTAGTGAAAGCCGTTTTCCCCGATCACCGCCGGCCCGCCCTTGTCATCTCCTGCTCCGTGTCCCTCGACACGCAGCCCATATTCCCAGTCCTGTTCCTTATCGACCATCTTCCTGTCCTCCCTGGATATGCGAGTGGGCGTGCGTGAGGATACTACCTGCGAGACTGGTGGTAAACTTGGCCCAGCTTTGCACTCAGATTCCCGCCCAGAGGCCAGGAGACAAGTCCAATGCGCATCGCCGTACCCGACCTGGTGTCCAACTCCTACTTCCCAGCGGTTGCCGCCATAGAGTTGGGATTCTTTCAGGCCCAGGGAATTGATGCAGAGCTGGAGATGGTTTTCCCGGTGGGCCGCGCGATGCAGGAATTGCGGGACGGCAGCATCGACTTCGTGGCCGGCCCCGCCCACGCGACCCTGTCGGCCTTCCCCGGCTGGCAGGGCGCCCGCCTGCTGGCCGCTCTTTCCCAGCATACCTTCTGGGTGCTGGTGTTGCGTTCCGACCTTGGTGTTCAGCCCGGGGACGTTACGGCTACCAAGGGTTTGCGCATCGGAGCGGCCCCCGGACCCGACGCCGCCCTCCGCCGGATGCTGGCCGAGGCGGACGTGGATCCCGTGCGGGACGACGTGGCCCTGGCTCCGGTGCCCGGCAGCGGCGACGCCGGTGTGTCCTTCGGTATCCATGCCGCTCGGGCGCTGGAGGAAGGAACAATCGACGGGTTCTGGGCCAACGCCATGGGCGCCGAGGTGGCGGTGCGGAGCGGAATAGGCAAAGTCGTCCTCGACCCCAGGCGAGGTCTCGGCCCGCCCGAAGCGAGGGACTACACCTTTGCGGCTCTGGTCGCCACCGACCGGCTGATCGATGACTCTCCCGCCACGGCCGAAGGAGCGGTGCACGCGGTCGTGGCGGCGCAAAATGCGCTGCGGGCCGATCCGTCTCGCGCTGCCGAAGTCGGCCGGCGGCTGTTCCCGCCCGATGAGGCCGCGTTGATTGAGGGCCTGGTACGGCGGGACGCTCCCTACTACAGCGCCGAAATTCCTCCGGCCTCGGTAGCCAGCCTCAACGAATTCAGCCGCAATATCGGCTTGCTCTCCGGTGACGTGGAATATGAGCAGGTGGTCGCCAGCCGCTTCGCCCATCTATGGGGCGAAAAGTAGGATTCTGCAATGAAAGTGGATATCAGGGTGCCCGTCGGCCTGCCTATCCAGGAGACGGCAGATTTCATCGCCGGATGCGAGGCCGCCGGATTCAATGGCGTTGGCGTTCATGACCATCAGCACAGCGGGCGGGACGTTTTTCTCACCCTGGCCCTGGCCGCCCAGCGGACCTCACGGCTCACCCTGTACCCGGCGACCTCCAACCCGGTCACCCGTCATGCGATGGTGCTGGCCTCGCTGGCCCACTCGCTGGAGGAGATCGCGCCGGAGCGGGTTCGCCTGACCGTGGCCCCCGGCTACCTCGCCGTCGGCAATATCGGCCGGCCCCGGGCCACGGTGGCGGCCATGCGTCGGGCCATCCTGACCATCCGCCGGCTGCTGCGCGGCGAGACAGTGGAATTCAACGGCGTCGAAACCCGGCTGCGCAACGTCACCGACCGGCCGACGCCCGTTTTCATGACCGCCGCCGGTCCACGGATGGTGGAGCTGGCCGGGGAAGTTGCCGACGGAGCCCTGTTGCTGGTCGGACTCCATCCAAAGGCGGTCGATGCGGCCCACCGCCGACTGGAAATCGGAGCGGCACGAGCGGGACGCAGCCTCGACGGTTTCCAAACGATCTTCATCACGCCAACGACGGTGTCGGATGATGGCGCCGCCGCCCGTCGCTTTCCCCAACAGTGGTTCCGGCCCGATCAGCCGTACCTGAAATACCCCAGCGACTCCAACCTGGTCTGGCTGCGCGAGGCCGGCATCGACCTGGCCGACGATTTCGTCCCCGAGAACATCAGCGACACCCGGGCGAGCGAAATATGCGATGCCTTCGGTCTGTTCGGCACGCCCGAGGAGTGCCTGGCCCGGCTGAAACGGGCCCGGGACGAAGCGGGCATCGACCACGTCTTCATCTTTCCCACCCACACCCAGGAGGGCGGTTACGATATGCCTCGGGCCGAGGTGGAGATATTCCGGGAGACAATAATCCCGGGGCTGGCGGCCCCTTCGTAGCGGACAAACGGCACGTCGGAGTATAAATGTCGCCCCATCTCGTCACTGCCGAGGGCGACCCGTACCATATAATGGCGCCAGCAGAATCAAGCGAGGTGAACACGATGCCGGAATTGCAGCGCACAGCGATAACCAGCGACCTGGCCCCCCAACCCCTGGGCGCCTATTCGGTCGGAATGTCGGTGAACGCCGGGAAGTTGATATATGTAGCGGGGCAGGTGGGTGTGGACCTCTCCGGCGCCCTCGTGGGACCCGGAGATGCCGTCGCCCAGACGCGCCAGGTTTTTCAGAACATTGGCGGTGTTCTGGAATCGGCCGGCGCCGGGTTCAACAACGTGGTGGAATTCACCACCTATGTGGTGGGACGCGACTCGGTGCCAGGCTTCATTGACGGAAGAAACCAGGTCTTCCCGGACATTTTCCCCGACGGAGACTATCCACCCAACACGCTGCTGGTGGTCGATGGCCTGGTGCGCGATGAGTTCCTGGTCGAAATCAAGGCAGTGGCCGCCCTGGCGTAGAGAGGCAGCTGGGACTTGCCCACCGCCGCTCCAGGCCGTAAAGTGTGGGCGCAGTCAACTCTGCTCACTGATAACGCCGCCCCGTCCCCTCACACCAGGGGGAGCGGCGCATAGGATCCGTCTCCAAAGGGAGGTCCAAATGCGACTCGACCCCATCAACCTCTACGACTACGAGGAACGCGCTAGGCTGGTCCTGCCCCACGACGATTGGGACACCATCGACGCCGGCGCCATGGACATGTTCACCACCCGGCGCAACCGAACAGCCTTCGAGGAACTGACCCTGCGCCCCAGGTTTCTCCGCGACATCGGGGAGCGCGACCTTTCTACCACCATGCTGGGCAACGAAATCAGTATGCCGGTGTTCGTCTGCCCCGCCGGCTCCCACCACCGCGCCCATCCGGAGGGAGAGGTGGCCACCGCCCGCGGCGCAAGCATGTCCAACACCCTGATGATGCTGAGCACCGGTTCCAACTGCAGCATGGAAGAGGTCGCCGAGGAAGCCACCAGCCCCCTCTTCTTCCAGCTCTACCACCGGGGTTACGACCTCACCGAAATGCTGGTCCGCCGCGCCGAGGAGGCCGGGTTCAAGGCCATCACCCTGACGGTGGACACCCCCACCCCCAGCCCCAAGGAGCGTGACCTGCGCAACCGGTACAACCGGAACTTTGAGCAGGGCAACTTCCGTGGCGTCAACCAGCCGGAGAACGTGCTGCGCGGTACGGACGAGTCCGTCGGCTGGAACGTCAACCGCACCGTTCCCCTCACCTGGCACGAACTCGATTGGCTCCGCAACCTCACCGGCCTGCCCCTGGTGCTCAAGGGCATCCGCACGGCCGAGGACGCTCACATCGCCGCAGAGAGCGGCATCGACGGCGTCCTGGTATCGACCCACGGCGGGCGCCAACTGGACATGACCATGGGCGCAATCGAGATGTTGCCCGAGGTCGTCGATGCGGTCAAGGGCAATTGCGAAGTCTACGTCGACTCCGGCGTCCGCCGCGGCAGCGATGTCGTCAAGGCACTGGCCCTGGGTGCCACGGCCGTTGGCATCGGGCGTCCCCTCTTCTGGGGGCTGGCCGTCAACGGAGCTGAGGGCGTCCACGGCGTCCTAGAACTGCTCCGGGAAGAGATCGACCGGGCCATGGCCTACTGCGGCCAGACCTCCGTCCAGGACCTGGAGCCAAACCTGGTCAATATCCCCCAAGGCTGGGGGGCAGCGCCCCAACCCGACTTCTAAGCAACTATCTCAGATAAACTGCTGCTTCGCCCAACCCTCCTCGAAGGTTGTGTGGAAGAAGGGGGCCGACTTCTTGCTCTTGTACATCCACTTGCCCTGAACCCGCACGTATTCCTCTTCGTCGAGACCGGCCCGCCACATCGCCTTGCCGGTGTCTCCCACCGTGCAGGGCATGAACAAGTACCAGCGAGCGCGGGCCGTGTCACCGTTGACTTCGATCTGCGGGTTCAGCCCGTAATGCAGCGCAAAGACGAAGTGGCCGGAAATTCCGCGAAAGAACTCGCGAATCGCCTCCCGGCCCTCGTATTTCCCCATACCCTGACTTTCCCAAGTGGCGTCCTCAACAAACAATGCGGCCAGCCGGTCTGCGTCGTAGTTGTCGTCGCAAGCGGCGGCGTATTCCGCCTTGAGGTTGCGCAGTGCTTCAATATCCTCCAGGCGCCGGACCCGGTCCCGCAACTCCTCCACCATCGTTGACAAATCAGTTGTTGGATCAATTGACATCCAATTACCTCATCCGAACTTCTTAGATGCCTGAATTATAGCGAGGCTTTGGCACAAAGAAGAACCACCGGAAATCGTTCAGTATGCGTAAGACGAAATGAGCCGGTAGCGCGAGACATCCCGCAAGGATTTACGGGCTGCTCGAGCTACCGGCGTTGTGGGCTGGTGGAGACGGGGGAGAGTCGCACTCCCCGTCCAGAAACTCCCCTGATCAAATATGCTACAAGCTTGTTCGGCGGTTTATTCTCGCTGCTACGGGCTCTCGCCGACAGGATTCCGCATCAGCCAGCCGATGAAGTCTATGGCCCCGGATATCGGTGTCCCTGGGGTAGCATCCCGGAATGATTGTACGTCCGCTTCCCAGCTTCCGGACCTACCGGTGGCAGACGTAGCCGCGACTAGGCGGCTAGAGCGAATTCACGTTCGCCAGTTACTTGTTCGCCACCGTTTTTACGAGGGCGGCAGCAGCCTCGGCTTGCAATCCGTCAGAGAACGCCCCTGTCGAAACTACGCGTCCCCAAGTTGACTATATCGCCGATCCGCGACGATACGTAAATTAACTATACCATCGGTTGATCCAGGCGGCAAACTGACCCTGCGGGCGCCGGTTGTCCATCCTCAGTCGTTGGACAGTTATCTGTGAGGGGGCCTCATGGTTTGTGGGCGATCGCTTCGCCGAAGGCGATGCAGCCGACCGCGCCGGGCGCATCCTTGAAGTTGTCCATGTCAATCAGCCACTGGTCGAATTGCTCCTGCGTTGCCAGACCGTACTGTATCGCCGCCGCTATCACGCGAGGCATAAAGAACCAATCTCCGATGAACGCGCGCAGAAATGCTATGTCGGCTGGCGCGCTGAACACGTCGAAAGACGCGCTGGCCTGCACTTTTGTGAATCCGGCTTCAAGCAGTGCGCTCTTGAGTTCCCGGCCCATCTGGGGATGCCCCCCGTTGGCGGTCAGCAGATTGCCGAACGTGGCCCATGCCGCCGGCGTATGCTCGCTGCTGGGCTCCACAAACGACGACCCTACAATCATCTCCCGGCTGGCGATGATGCCGCCCGGTTTCAGCACTCGCCTCACCTCGCGCAGGGCGGCCTGGGTGTCAGGCACGTGCATCAGGACGGCGTGGCAGTGGGCCACGTCAAAATAGTTGTCCTCGAAGGGGAGTTCATAGACGTTGCCCACGTGGAAAGTAACGTTGTCGTGGCCGCCGGCAGCGGCAGCGGTCCGCGCCATCTCGATCTGGCTGGTCTCCATATCCACGCCATGCACTTCGCCGGGTTGGACCACCGCAGCCAAGCCGACGGTGATGGTTCCAGGCCCGCACCCGAAGTCCAGCAGCCGCAAACCGGGCCGGAGTTGCGGAATCAGGTAGTCAGCGTGAGTCTGCGCGTTGCGGCGGTCCAGCAACTGTAGAAACTCGGGGCTGTAGCCCATGGTGTATTCGCGGGTCTGCTCGGTTGGATGGGTCATATCTCGGTCTCCTTTTGGATTATTACGCTGTCGGTGGTATGCTGATTTCAGCCTAATCGACGCCTTATGTTAGCGCAAGGCAGGCAGTTGTATCCTTTCGGTTGCCCCCGCCGGCTGACGGCGGTAAGATGACCCCACTTCGGGCACAGCCGCCCGCAATGGCAGGTGCTGCAATGGCGATTTATCGGCTCTACGTTGGCGACGACGGCCAGTCGCACATTGAGGAAACGAGCTTGGCCGACCATCCGGAATTGGGCGAGGCCCAGGCCGCCCAGTCCATCACCTTTCGCGAGTGGCCGCCCGGCCATTTCATCGACTGGCATCCCGCGCCGCGCCGGCAATACATCATCTCGCTCCGTGGAGAAATCGAAATCGGCCTCGGCGACGGCACCATCTTTCGTTACGGTCCGGGTGACGCTCGATTGGTCGAAGACACCTCCGGTCAGGGACACACCACCCGGGTGGTGGGCGACGCTCCCAGCCTCACCGCGGTCATCCCCCTGGCCGGCTAAAACCGCCACCAAATCACCTTCACTGAAACAGGAGGCAACCCCATGGGACAGATAGTGCGCGTTTATACTGGCAGCGACGGCGAAAGCCACTTTGAAAACCTCACCCCCGACCAGTTCGCCGACATCGCCAACAACGTCGGCCCCGGTGACGTCACCGTTAACCGGCGGGAGTCGCCCAGTTTCTCCGATTACCACAACGCCCCCCGGCGCCAGTACGTGGTGAACCTCAACGGCATCGCCGAGTTCGAGGTGGCCGACGGCACCAAGGTCCGCATGTTCCCCGGCGACGTGCTGGTGGCGGAAGACCTGACCGGACACGGCCACATTGCCCGCAGCATCGGCGACGATTTCCGTGTGTCGTTGGCAGTGCCGTTGGCCGATGGCTAAACTTACCCAAGGACCGACATCATGATTGTCCGCATCTATGCCGGCGATGACGGCGAATCCCATTTTCAGGACCTGACTCCCGATGAGTTCGCCGCTATCGCCAACAACGTGGGCCCCGGAGACATCACCGTGGGACAGCGTCCGCCCGGCTGGTGGCAGGATTACCACACCGCGCCGCGCCACCAGTACGTGGTGTTCATGTCTGGCGGGGCCGAGATCGAGGTGGCCAGCGGCGCCAAGCGCCAGTTCGGTCCCGGCGACGTGCTGGTGGCCGAAGACCTCACCGGCCACGGCCACATCATCCGCAACACCGGCGAAGAAGCCCGCGTTTCGCTAGCGGTGCCGTTAGCGTAAAAGTAGGGGCGGGTTTGAAACCCGCCCCTACGTCGCCCCCGCCAGTATCCTTTGCAGGTGGATCAACCCCTGTTGTCGCCGGGCGTTGTTGGCCACGCGGCCCCACTCCGGTTCTTGCAGCGTACCCGCAAGGTTGCGGGTGATCTCGTTATCGATCAGTGGTCCAAAATCGCGGTAGATTTGCAACATGACTACAGCTCCCGCCTGGTCCCCGGCCAACAGTTTCGATCCATGCAGGAACGGCAGCGCGACATTCACGGCGATGTCCCCAGCTCGGCCGGCGCCGATGAGAGCGGGTTTGCCATTGGCGTGGTCTTTGACCGACAACGCCCTGGTGATTTCAACGGGTTTGCCGATTTCTGCCGCCCGTCCCAGTCCGGTGATCAGCCCTCGTTCGGCAAAACGAGTGACCAGCGCCGCTGCGCCTTCCACCCGGCGGCGGGGATGGTTCGACGGTCGCACTCGAAACAGCCGCCATTGGTGGAGATCGAGCGCCGGGCCCAGCCCCCTTGGCAGAGGCCGGCCGGACCGCTCGTCTTCGTCGCCAAAACCGGCTAGACGCAGCAGAAGCCCCGCCACCGCCACCTGCCGCCGCTCCGCTGGCACCCCATGAACTGAGGCCGTCAACCGATCAATGGGGGCAACAGTGGCCAGCATGAAAAACGGGTGCTGGTTGTGCCGGTAGCCGAGCGCTTCGCAGATTGACTCCCACAGCGTCTGCTCCGGACATTGGCGTCCCATCAGCATTTGCAACTGTCGGCTTCGCCACAGGAAACGGGCATCACCGGCTCGGTTGAGGAGAGCGGCCATCTGCTCTGCTGTTTCGGGCCGGCGGTAACCCCTTTGCGCCAGGACCGCCCATAAGTGGCGTCCCGAATCCTCTGCTTCTTCGGCTTCGGTCTCCTTTTCGACCAGCAGCGCGCGGACGTTCACCACCGGAGGCGCAGCTCCGCTATCGGTGCGGGACTGCACGCCGCCAGCGTCCAACGCTACGTGCAGGGCAACCCCGTTGTAGTTTGGATCCCGGTCGTGGCCATGCGCCCGCCAATCCCGCTGCCGCAAATGGACTTCAACGTCGCCCTGCACGATCCCTTGGCCGTCCACTGCCAGCAAAGCGTTGCGAAAGTCCGGTCCGGCGGTTACGCCCGGCCGACCGGGGTATAAAACGCGCACCCGACGGCCTTCTTCGGTGCGCAGCGCTTGGGCACGCACCGCTCGGCGTTGCCACAAACGGGCCAACTGCTTTTCGGTGATGGGGGCTATCGATCCCGGATGATCCGGTTCGCCGTAGCGGGCGTTCTTCACTGGTGGTCACCTGCCCACAGGTGTACCACCATGGGCCGCGGCTCGTCTATGGCCGGGTGTCAGCAATCGCCGCGCTGCGCCGGGGAGACCGGTACTCGCCACGCCACCACAGCAGCGCGCCGCAAATCAACGGAACCGCCACGGCCAGCGCACTAAGCAACACGGCCTTGCCATACTGTTCTTCCGTGGCAGTTGCCAGGATAATCATGCCCAGGTTGGCTATAGCCAGCGCCAGGAACAGGACGGCTGCCCAACGGGCTCGCCACATTCCGCCCGCTCCGGCGATAAAACCCGCGATGGAACCGGCCAATACCACGCTCACCATTTCGGCGGCCGCGCCGGACTGGTAACGCAGGAACAACTCGGTCCATGCCAGGCATTCGGTGTGAAATACGTACTCGCCGATTTGCACCGAACCGCAATTCATTCCCACCACCTGGGACCAAACGGTTTGGCATAGTCCGCCTAACATCCCCAACACGAGGGTTATGAGTCGAACATAAAGCTGTGAACTGGTGTATGCACCCATTTGTGCCGGCGTCCTGCTGAGAATTCGGTGGCTACGATTCTAGCCGATTTTTGTCGCCTGTGCGCCGCCGCTTCTTTCCCTGATGGTAGAATGCCCCATCAGACGGATCAGGAGGGACCATGACCGCCAGCAAGATTACTGTCGGCAACGTGGAGATCGCATCGTTGTCAGACGGCATATTGGAATTCGACGTCTGCAATTTCTTCCCCGACATCCCAGCCTCCGACTGGGAACCTTTCCACGACCACCTAACCCCGGACCATAAGGTCAGTTTCAACTTGGCCTGCTTCTTGGTCCGGTCTGAAGGTAGAACCATCGCTGTTGACACCGGACTGGGCGCAAAGGACTCGCCGGAAACCCCTTGGGGCGAGTTGCTCGACGATCTCGCCCGCAATGGCCTGTCGCCCAACGACATCGACGCCGTGGTGATGACCCACTTGCATCGGGACCATGTGGGTTGGAATACAGTGCGAGACGACGGCGGCACACTGAAACCGACCTTCCCCAACGCACGCTACTATTTCAGTCGAGTGGACTACGACGCCAGCCACGATCCCGCGCTGCAACCCGACCGTTTCCCCAACGCCCCCGACTGCGTATGGCCCATCGCCGAAATGGGATTGGTGGAGTGGATGGAAGGCGAGTTCAGCATCACCGGCGAGCTGACCACCTTGCCAACGCCGGGTCATACGCCGGGCCACATGAGCATCATGATCAACTCGGGCGGCGAGCGTGGCTTGATTCTGGGCGACGTGCTCCATAACACCGCACAGATCCAGCAAACCGATTGGGCTTCCAGAGCCGACATCATCCCCGAACAGGCCGTCGCTACCCGCCAGTCCCTGCTGGCCCGCCTGGAAAGCGAGAGCATTCCGGTGGCTGCGGTTCACCTGCCCGCGCCTGGGTTCGGCAAGATCGTGCGCCTTCAGGGACGACGTTACTGGCAGGCTATCTAACACGCCTTGGCATCCTCGGCAGTTTCACCCATTTGGCACGTAGGGGCGAATAATCATTCGCCCCTGCGTCTATTTTCACTATGACGACGTTACAGGAGGGCGCTCCCCAACGACAGCGAATTTTCTACGGGTGGGTCATCGTCGCCACCTTGTTCGCCGTCAACTTCTCGACGATGTGCACGGGCACCCTCAACTACGGCTTGTTCGTGCTGCCCATGCAGCGGGAACTGGCATTGTCCCGCGCCACCTTCGGATGGATGCAGACGACCCGCCGCCTTTCCACCGGTGTCCTGAGCTTCGCCGTTGGCTGGCTAATCGACCGCTATGGGCCCCGGGTGTACATCCCCATTTCCGCTTTGTTGATCTGCGGCTGCCTGCTGCTGGTGAGTATCAGCAGCCACGCCTGGCAGTTCATCCTGTTCTTCGGGATCATCGGCATGTCGGGCCTGGCTGCGCCGAATGGCATCGTGACCTCCGTGCCCGTCGCCAAGTGGTTCGTGCAGAAACGAGGCCGGGCGTTGGCTCTCGCCGGCGCCGGCCTGGGCATCGGTGGCATCGTCTTCATGCCGGTAACCCAGTGGCTGATTGACGGTTACGGCTGGCGTGGGACTTGGCGGATTCTGGCGTTGATTTTCGTCATCATTTCGGTGCCGGCGTCAGCGTTCTTCCTGCGTCGCCAACCGGAGGACATGGGTCTCAGAGTGGACGGCGACCCACCGGAGTCGTCGGCCGGGCCCGGCTCAACGCCGGCGCCGCCACGGCCGGCGGCTGTAGAGGAAGTGTGGACGGTTCGAGAGGCTTTCCGTACGGCCACGATGTGGAAATTGATGGCGGTCTTTGCCCTGTCCGGGGTGGCTCAGGGCGGCGCCAGTTTTCATCGCATCCCCTACTTCGTGGAGAAAGCATATGATCCGCTATTGGTTTCCTGGTCCTTTGCCGCCGATGCCGGCGGAGCCGCCGCCACCTCGTTAGTGGCTGGCTGGTTGGCGGATCGAATCCCAATCCGCTTCCTCGCCGCAGTCTCCTTCTCCGGTTTCATCGTCGCCATCCTGCTGATGATCTACGTGTCGTCACCCCAGATGATGTTTCTGTCCACCACCCTTTTCGGCAGTTCGGTGGGTTTCGGAATGATCGTGCACTCGTACATTTTCGCCGCTTACTACGGACGGGCTTTCCTGGGCGCCATCCGAGGGATCGCGATGCCGGTCAACCTCCTGTCCGCGGGCTTGGGCGCGCCTTTGGTCGGATACCTGCACGATTACACCGACTCCTACGTGTTGGCGTGGTGGACGCTCCTCATCATATACGGCGGCAGCGCCGCCCTGGTGTTGACGGCGCTGCCGCCCCTGAAGCCGGTCGCTCATGAGGGTTGACACGCACGCAGGCCCGCTTTACCGAGTCATCGCCGGCAAAAAACCTTCTGACTTTTACAGCGATCTCGCCACGGCACAGTACATCCGGCGCCTTGCACATCTCTCCGCTGGCAGGATTACTGATCCAGGCTCGCGATGATGAGGAAGGCGTAGGTTGGGAGTGGGAAGTGGTTCCCTACGGCCACTGGCGGGTCGATCCCGATTTCGCCGAGATTGAAATCAAGGACGTCAAGGAACCGGCGACACGCCTCGCCGTTATGCTGGCGCGGGAGGGGCATATCGCGGCCATCAACCGCGCCCTGCTCAGCGAAGCGATCAACGCTGGGCTTGAGTCGTTGACAGTTCGGTTACGGCGAACACGACCTTTTCCCTGTTCGGCGGCCTGTATTACACCACCGGGGAAACGGGCAATTAATCCCAACTTGCCGCCGGAAACCCAGGCACAACTCCGGGACCAATACGATATCGTGTCTGCCCGCGATGAGGAAAACCCCTGGAACATCCCGGGCGAGACCGGCCGGCTGGTGCGCCAGGCCATGAACAAAGCCATCAACCGCGACGAGATCAACGAGGCCATCTTCCGGGGAGTGGGAGGCCGTCAGTGGGTCGCCACGCTGGCGCCTGAACTTCCCGCGGGTTACCGCCCAGCCTGGGAGGAAAAGTGGGACGAGCTCTACGGCTACGATCCGGAACGGGCGAAAGAACTCCTGTGGACGTTGCCGGCCAGCGCCGTGGTCGATCCGAATGTGGTGGCCGAGTACATTTTCCTGGGACCAAACAACGGAAGCTACATCTACCTGGAATACGTCAAGGGCGTCCGGGAATAGATGGCGTAGGGATTGCCGTGCTGCTGCCTGGTCTCGGCGCGTTTTCGTCTGGATCGGGTAGCGCCTGCCAAACCGGACGGCCAACGCATCGAGGCGGACGCTTCAGTCGGCAGTTTGGCCGTCATCCTCCGAGAGGACTAGCAACATGCAACGATTTATCGTATTGCGCCTCCTTCAAGGGTTATTGGCGGTATTCGTATGGCCGCCATCCTGGACGAGGAGACCGGCAAGGAGCAAATAGAAATGCTCCGGAGAGAGAGTGGAGGCTGGGCACGTCCTTCAAGTGGGACCGTCCGGTTATCGAGCTGATCGCCGAAAAGTTGCCAGCTACTATCCAGCTGTCCGCTTTTGCGCTCATCGTCACTGGATTGATCGCTTTTCCGGTGGGGGTTTTGTCCGCCGTCAAGAAAGACTCAATATTCGATACCGGCGGGAAGATGCTCGCGATTCTGGGGCAATCCGCTCCAACCTTTGCCGTCGGCCTGATACTGATGTGGGTGTTCGCCGTTCAGTTGGACCTGTTCCCTATTTCCGGCAAGGGGGCTTCATGCACATGATATTGCCCGGTTTCGCCCTGGGCTATTACAACGTCGCGGCGATCATGCGACTGACCCGCTCATCCATGTTGGAAGTCTGGACACCGAATACGTGAAGCTGGCCCGAATCAAGGGCGTTCCGGAATGGAAGATCATCTGGAAACACTGTTTCCGTAACGCCTTGATTGTCCCCATCACCTTCTTCAGCCTGATCGGAGCGGTCCTCATCACCGGATCGGTGGTTATCGAGACCGTGTTCGCATGGCCGGGAGTAGGCCAATTGGTAATCCAATCCATCGTTGCCAAAGACCACATCACCGTGCAGGCGGTCGTCATGCTGTTTGCGTTGTTGTACGTCGGCATCAACATCGTGACGGACATCGCCTACGCCTATGTTGACCCTCGGATCCGGTACTGAGCGGCTTCTGACCACCATCTGAAGAGGAACTGACTATGGCTGTGCAAGTGAGTAACCTGGGACCGGCCGGCGAACTTCGACACGACCAAATCAATGGCGACCTGGAACGCGCGCTCGAACCCCCGGATGGGTTCGCGACCGCCATACCCAGTTGGTAGTTGTCAATCGTGTCAAGGACAGCGGGAGCGAAATCAGCGTGCGCAACGCCGCGCGCACCGTGGCGGACGGTTCCACCACGCTGTCAGACGCCAATGGAAACGGCCAGGCTGACCTCGGTGAGACGGTCGTGCGCCTGGACAAGGGCGGCAGTTGGGAATACCCGCTGGGCACCGACAAACAGGGACGCGACGTCCTGAGCCGCATAATCTACGGGTCGCGCGTGTCTCTCACGGTGTCCATGCTGGCGATTTTGCTGGGCGGATTTTTGGGTACGGCCCTGGGCATGATCACCGCATTCCGCGGCGGCCTGACCGATGCCATCGTTATGCGCATCGTTGACATCAAACTGGCTTTCCCGTCAATCCTGCTTGCGCTGACTCTGGTTTCTACCATCGGCTCCGGGTTCAGCACCGTGATTATCGTCATCGCCCTGTTGCTTTGGGCGAGGTACGCTCGCGTCGTGCGCGGCGACGCCCTGGCGATCAAGCAACGTGATTTTATCGACCGCGCTCGTGTTTCGGGCACATCCAACCTTCGCATCATGCTGTGGCACATCTTCCCCAACGTGGTGAACACCGTGGTTGTGCTGGCCACCCTGGAGGTCGGACACGTAATCATATTGGAATCGACGCTCAGCTTCCTTGGCGCTGGCATCCCGGCGCCGACCCCGGCCTGGGGCGTAATGGCCGCCGACGGAAGGGAACTCATCACCAGCAGTTGGTGGATTTTCCTCTTCCCGTGCCTGGCCATCGTGCTGACGGTGCTTGCGATGAATTTGCTGGGCGACTGGTTGAGAGACCGTTTGGACCCCAAACTGCGAAACGTCTAGGCGACCGCGACCACACGGGACGCTGCCAATACCTTTCCGAAGGCCTCTCGCCTCAGCCCGCATCTTCACCGGCGCGGTCACGGCCAACGGAGATGCGGGCAGGAATTTCTAAAACGTGGCGGATAAACCCTTAGGGGCTGGAAGACGCCAGAAAAAGGGCTGCTGTTCGGTTACCGGCCTGGTCCCCGGTCCAGGTAATCCTGCGCGGAGCCCAGTCCCTCCAGGGCCAGCCCATAGCCCAGGATGTCGTGCAAAACCCCTTTCAGTTGGTGCGTCAGCAGCGCCCTGGAATAGCGCAGCACTAGGCGCGGTTGTTGTGCCAACTGGCGTGCCAGTTCCCAGGCTCGGGGCAACAACTCGTCGGTCGGCAGCACCTCGGCTACCAGTCCGAATTCTTGCGCCTTGGCTGCGTCAAGCATCTGACCAGTCAGGAGGAAGTACCGGCCCCGGTTGATTCCCAGTAGCAACGGATAGATGATGTGCATTCCGTCGCCTGGCGTCAGGCCGCTCATGAAGTGTCCCGAGTCCTGGAACGTGGTATGTGGAGCCGCCAGCACGATGTCGCTGAGCAGCGGCAACTCCGAATGCCGCAACGCGGGGCCATTGATTGCGGCGATGATGGGCACTTCGATATTCAAAAGGTTGCCCAGCAAGTGTTTGCCTTCCCAATAGGTGGCGTCCCACTGTTCCGGCGTCCTGCGTGGCACCGTGTCGCTGCTGCCCGCCGGCCCGGTGAATCCGTTGCCGGCTCCCGTCATGATGATGACCTTGTTCTCCGTGTCCGTCCCAACGGTGTGGAATACCTCCGGCAGTTCCGTGTGGGGGCCGGAACCCCATTGCAGGGTGTCGCCGTCGCTGTGCAGGGTCATCTGCAAAATGCCGTCGTCCCGCTCGAACTTCACATACTGGAAGCGGTCTTGATAATCGTCCAGGCGCGCCATGCCAATCTCCTTTTCGTAATATGGTTGGCGTCAAGTATAATCAAAACGTCCGGTGTCATTCTCCATCCTGCCCCGGTCGGAAAAACGGATTGTTCCCGGCGTATTGGCTGACCTCAGCAGGTTAGCAACATCCTGAACGTATTAGAGAGCAGCACCTTATGACCTCTCCCGATTTCAACATTGGGCCGCATTATCTGCCTGACCCCGATCTGGCCAATGTGCCAGCGTTGGACCGGCGGCCCCGGACGATGTTCCGCTCACCCCATTGCCCGGATATCGACGCGCTGGCAGCCGACGTGGCATTCATCGGAATGCCATTCGACCAAGGCACTACCGGCCGGCCCGGCGCCCGTTACGGTCCGGACGGGTTGCGCGACGCTCCCCGGGCCTATTCCTACTCGGATCCCTATGGGGGCGACCGGGACGCCGAAGGTTTTTTTGACGCCGACGCCGGCGATGAACTGCTCCGGGGTGTTACCATGGCCGACTGCGGCAACGTCTCCGTAGCCCCTTCGGAAGTGGTGCATAATTTCCAACGGCTGGCCGGGGTGGTGGCCCGAGTGGCCGCGCGGGGCGCAATGCCCGTCATTCTGGGAGGCGACCATGCCATCACTTTCCCGGCGGTGGCCGGCCTCGCCCGTTTCGCTCCGCTGGACATCGTGCATTTTGACGCCCACCTGGATTACTCGCACCACTATCACGGCGCGTTGCTGACCCACGGCAACCCCATCCGCCGCTGTCGCGAGCTCGCCCACGTGGGCAACATCACGTCTATTGGAATCCGCAGCGTCCGGCGTGCCCCCTACGAAGAAGCGGTGCGTGACGGCAACGTCATCATTACTGCCCGGCAGTTCCGGGAGCAGGGGCCCGAGTCGGTGGCCGAAAGCATACCAGTCGGCTCTAACCTGTACATCACCTTTGACGTTGACGTGCTCGATCCCACCCAGGCGCCGGGAACGGGAACTCCCGACGTTGGCGGCCTGTTCTATGAAGAAGCCCGCCGCTGTCTGTCCCGTCTGGTGGAGCGGCACAACCTGGTAGCCTTTGACGTGGTGGAGGTGGCCCCGCCCTACGACGTGGCAGACCTGACGGTTCAGGTCGCAGCTCGCTTGATCGCCGATATCCTCTCCGCCCGCTTCCCGTCCCGTTCACGATAGCAAACCAGTGCATAATTCCTCGCTGCTGGTAGGTTCCGCCGAATTCCTCAACGCCATCGAACCGGCAATCCTGGACGCTCGGGAGCGCGTCTTGATCCAGGTCATGACCTTCGAGATGGACAGCGTCGGTTGTCACTTCTGGGACTTGCTTTCCAATTCCAGAGCCCGCGAGAAGATTCTGTGCGTCGATGCCTTCTCCACCGCCAAGATCAGCGATGACCTGGTATTTGGCAAACGCTATCTAACCGATAGAACATTCCGGCGGGAGACGCGCGAAACCCGACGCCTGCTCGGTCAGAACCAACGGGATGGAATACGAATAGTCCTTACCAACCCCCTGGGCTTCCTCTGGTGGAAATATCCCTTCCGCAATCACAAAAAGATGATGATTGTGGACGACCAGGCTTTTCTCGGGGGCATCAACCTCAGCGAACATAACTTCTCCTGGTCTGATCTGATGCTGATGACGGACTGCCGGCCCCTGGTCACAACCCTGGCCGAAGATTTCCGCGACACGGTTTCGGGAATGAACAGTTCGGGGGCGCGGCAAACCCCGATTGGCGATCTCTACTTCCTGGACGGACGCAATAGTCGCATCGAACACCACGACATCATCCAACGGATCACGTCCGCAACCGATTCTCTTGACATAATCTCGCCATACTTGTCCAATCCATTGCTGGACCACATTAAGCGCCTGCCGTCGTCGGTGCGGGTGCAAATCGTCAACCCGGCCCAAAATAATAAGCGCCTCATTCAGCAGGCCATTTTTCGGGCCGCCGCCGGCACGCACATTCAAGTCCGGCTTTACCAACCCGAAATGTCACATGTAAAGGCTATCCTGATCGACGACGACGAGTTGATCATCGGCAGCTCAAACTTCGACTTCGTAGGCTACTACCTCCAACAGGAGGTAGCGCTGTGCACCCGAGACGCCGGCCTCGTCGGTCAGTTCCGCAAAAGGGTGTTGGAACCGGTATTGGCCGCAAGCGTTCCAGCCCGTTCCGCTCCGGCCCGTTTTTACCACCGGGGTGGCGTCCTGATGGCGCTTGCCCAGCAGTACGTCAGTTTGTTGAGCCGGATGCGACGCCGGTCCGGCTAGGCGGAACGACTACCGATAATGAGCGGAAAGATCAACCGCATCGAATTTTTTCGGTCGGGGGTTTCCCCCGACCGGACACTAAATCGGCAGTTTCGGCTCGTCGCTGTCGGGCACGTCGATGTCGAATGAGTTGGCGTTGAACGCAAGCAGGGTGTAATAACCGAACAGCGTCGTCAACTCGGTCAAGGCCAGCGCGCCGAACTGGTCAATGGCCGCCTGAAACGTCGCCTCGCTGACCCGGTGGTTGCTGAACAGTTCCGTGGCGTAGTTCACCACCGTCTGCTCATCGGGCGGCAGCTGCGGCAACGGTTTGCCATCCCGGAGGTTGTCCACGAACTCGTCGCTGATGCCCTGCTGGCGAGCCCGGGCCGCATGGGCGTGCCAGATGAACTGACAGTCCATGTTGCGGGCGGTCAGAATCATCGCCAACTCCTGGTGTTTTTTATTCAACGTATCCCCGTCGCGAATGTAATTGACCAGGTAGTTGGCCCGTCGCCGCAGCTCGGGACTGTTGATCATGGCGGAACCGGGACCACTGGAAACCACCCCGCCGGAGTCTGCGGTCTCCGCGTCGAAAGCCGCCCGCAACTCCTCGGGAACCATGTCTCGCGTCACTATGGGTGTGCGCATCCTGTGCCTCCTGTCGATTTTTCAGCATCATAGCCGCCGCGACTGAAGGAGACAAGCGGGCAGCCGGCGTCGCACGGGGCCTGTCGATTCTTCGTCAGAATCAGGATTTACCGGATTTCAGGATTTCCAAGATACTCTCCAATCCTGCTAATCTCATAATCTCGAAAATCCTGATTCTGACAATTCCGCCGATATTCGTAATAAAATATCCGCCATGCAACCAGGGCCAGGGAGGGATGGCAATGGCAACCGTTAACACCGTGATGGGGCCGATTGATACCGATGATTTGGGTTTCACCCTGAGCCACGAGCACGTCGGCACCAACGCCGCCGGCCTCCGGCACACCTACCCCGAAATCATCGACCGGGACGGGATACGCGAGCAATCCATCGCCGCCATGCGGGCCGTTCGCGAGGATGGTGTGCGCACCATCGTTGATGTCAGCACTTTCGACCTGGGCCGCGACGTTCAGTTGATCCGCGAGGTTGCGCTGGGCAGCGACATGCAGATCATCGTGGCAACCGGAAATCACTTGGCCGTCCCCCGGCCTTTTGGCGAAATCTCGCCCGATGTCATTGCCGAAATGTACGTCCGCGAAATCGAAGAGGGCATCGAAGGAACCGGCATCAAGGCCGGCATCATCAAGGTCGCCAGCGACGAGGGCGGCGTCACGCCGCCGCAGGAGAATGTGCTCCGCGCCGCGGCCCGTACCCAGAAGGCCACCGGCGCTCCCATTTCCACCCACACCTGGTCGCCGGAGCGCATCGGCGAGCAGCAGGTACGCATCCTGGAAGAAGAAGGCGTGGATCTCGACCGTGTCTATATCGGCCACAGCAACGACGACACCGACCTCGAATATCTCCTCGGCCTGCTGAACAAGGGAGTTTGGCTGGGACTGGACCGCTACCCCGGAGGCACCCGGGCCGGCACTCCAAACTGGGAGCAGCGCACCGAAGTCGCCAAAGCCCTGATGGACGCCGGGTTCACGCACCGCATCTTCCTTTCCCACGACTACTCGGTTCCCAAAGCTCGGCACGGCGCGGAGGTCCAGGAGCAGCGCCGCCGGGCCAACCCCGACGGTTACAATTTCATCCCACGCTACGTCCTGCCCCGTCTCAAGGAAATGGGCGCGTCCGATGGCGACATTCACCAGATAACGGTGGATAACCCCCGCCGCTTTTTCGCCGGCGAGTAGATCCCCCAAACGGGATAGATGGAAGCAGGTCGTCTTGATCTCGTCCCTCGCGCTCAGCCCCCACTACAAATGGTTTGCGTTCGCCGCCATGGCGGTGGGTATCTTTGCCTCGGTCGTGGACCACGGCAGCGTGGGCATTGCCCTGCCCACCGTCGCCACATACTTCGGCACCGACATACCCAGCGTGCAGTGGTTGGTCATCGGCTTCGCTATGACCGTGATCGCGCTGTTGCTCCCCATGGGACGCCTGGCCGACCTGATCGGCGCCAAACGGGTGTTCATCATGGGGTCGTTGGTGGTCATAGTCGGGTCGATCATCGCCGGCACGTCAGTGGGCTTGGGCGTGTTGATAATGGCTCGCATCGTGATGGGGGCGGGCGCGGCCATGACCCAGGGCACCGGCATGGCCATCATCATCGGCGCCTTTCCGCCCAGCGAGCGCGGCAAGGCCATGGGTCTCATAATGACCATGGTGGGAACCGGGGCGGTTGCCGGGCCGGCCATGGGCGGTTTCCTGGTGGACGCCTTCGGTTGGCGCTCGGTATTTTTTGCCACCGTGCCGATGGTCGCCATCAGCATTCTGTTGAGCCTTGCCATTCTCACCAATACGCAACAAAATCGCCCGGTGCGCGGGCCCATCCACGCCGGTTTCGACTGGCTCGGAGCCTTTTTGTCGTCCAGTGCCCTGCTGGCGTTGCTGCTGGGGATCACCAATGCTCACCGCACGGGCTGGACTTCCCCTCCCATACTGGGCGCTGCCGCTGCTTTCGTGGTCCTCCTCACCGGGTTTATTTGGTGGGAACTGCGCATCGCCAACCCCATGCTGAACCTGCGATTTTTCCGCCGGCGCAATTTCTTCCTGGGCGTCTCGGCGAATTACCTGATGTTCATCGGCAGTTCGGCCGTCCTGTTCATGACGCCGTTCTATCTGCAGAATGTTCTCGGCTACAGCCCGTCGGTGGCGGGTTTGTGCGTGGTGCCGGGAGCCTTATGCATGGCAATCCTGGGACCGCTCAGCGGCCGGATGTCCGACCGCTACGGCTGGCGCAAGTTCACCGTGGCCGGATTAACGCTGTCCACCACCGGCATCGCCATTCTCTCCCAGGCGACCGCCGACTCGTCTCTGCTCCACGTCATTCCGGCCCTGATGCTCACCAGCAGCGGCATGGGGACTTTCTACTCAGCGAACTCCAGCTCAATACTCAGCGCGGTGGAACGGGAGAACCACGGGGTCATATCGGCCCTGGTCAACCTGATCCGCAACACCGGCAACGTGGTCAGCGTCGCCGTCGCCACCGCTATCGTGACCGCCACCATGGGTTCCATGGGCTATGAACCCAACTTGGACGCAGTCCGCCACGGCGCCGCCAGCGGCGTGGGCGCCGCCTTCACCGTGGGCATGAGGTACGCTTTCTACACCATGATGGGGTCGTTGCTGGTGGCGCTTTTCTTGTCGGCGCTGCCCACCCATCGGGAAGGACAGGCTGTACCGGCCCCGACTCCACCGGAGCCGGCCCTGCGTCCGGTGGCCGGCCCAGCACAGGAGGATTAGAGCATGACAACCACCACCACGAAGGATGGCGGCGAAGCCATCCTCGAAGCGTTCCGCAACCTGGGCATCGACTACATCATATCTTCTCCAGGCTCGGAATGGGCGCCGGTGTGGGAAGCCCTGGCGCGGCAGCAGATCAACGAGACGCCGGGGCCGCGCTACATCAACTGCTGGCACGAGACGCTGGCGGTGAACATGGCCAGCGGCTACACCCGCGTTACTGGCCGGATGCAGGCGGTATTGCTCCACGCCGGCGTGGGCCTGCTCCAGGGAAGCATGGGCATTCACGGCGCGATGATCGGCGAGGTTCCCATGCTGGTCTGTTCCGGCGAGGCCACCAGTTACGGCGAGGATCCTGAATTGGACCCCCAGGCCCAGTGGTATCGCAACCTCAGCGTGGTGGGCGGCCCGGACCGGTTCGCCAACGTCTTCAGCAAGTGGAGCGGACGGGCCACCAGTCCCTTCACACTTTACGAGCAACTGGTGCGCGCCGGCGAACTGGCCCAGCGCGTTCCCCAGGGGCCGGCGTTCCTGGACATTCCCATTGAGACCATGATCCACTCCTGGAACGAGCCCGACAAGATCAGGATGGCACCCGAGGCCCCTAAAACTCGGCCTTCGGACGACGACATCGCTGAGTTGGCGGGACTGGTAGCGGGAAGCGAATCACCACTCATCATCACCGACAGCGCCGGCCGCGAGATAGACGGATTCAACAATCTCGTCGCGTTGGCCGATTTGTTTGCCATCCCGGTGGTGGAGAGCGCGGCGCTCTACTCCAACTTCCCCAAGAGCCACCCGCTCTACCTGGGCGGGCAAGCGGAACGTTACCTCCAGCAGGCCGACCTGGTGATACTGGCCGGCAGCCGCGCCCCGTGGTATCCGCCGCAGGCCGGGCCGCGGCACGCCACCGTGGTCGCCATGGGCGAGACCACCATCAAGCACTATATGGTGTACCAGAACCTCTTTGCCGACCGCTACGTCGAGGGCGACCTGACCCTTGGCTTAGGGTTGCTGGTGGACGCTCTCCGCCCGTTGGCTGCGCAACGCCAGGGCGAGATAGAAACCCGCCGCCAGCGTTGGGCCGAAGAACACGACCGGCTCGCCGAAGCCACCCGCGCCGCCGAAGCCGCCGCCAGCGTCAGCAGCCCCATCGACCCGGCCTGGCTCTGCGCCGCCCTCAGCGACGTGATGCCGGAGGATGTGGTGTACGCCGAGGAAGTAACCACTCACCGGGGCGCGGTGGGGCGCCATGTCCGCTGGGACCAGCCCCACGCCTACTACAAGACCAACGGCGGTCTCGGGCAGGGACTGGGGTTGGCCCTGGGCGTCAAGCTCGCCAAAGGAAACCAGCCGGTGGTGGCGCTCATGGGAGACGGCGGCTTCCTCTACAACCCGGTAACCGCGTGCTTTGGAGTTGCTGGGGAAGCCAACCTGCCGTTCCTGACGGTGCTGTTCAACAACGGCTGTTACGAGGCCATGAAGGGCAACCACCTGGCCTACTATCCCGACGGCGACGCCGCGCAGGCCGGCATCTGGCACGGCGTCCACATTCCGGGGCCGGACTACGCCAGGCTGGTGGAACCCTTCGGCGGCTACGGCGAGCGGGTCGAAGACCCGTCGCAATTGCACCAAGCCTTGCGCAACGGGTTGGCGGCGATCCAGGAAGACCGCATCGCCCTAATCGACGTCGTCCTCAACAAGTGAAGGAGGCTCGTCACAAAGGGAGTCCAACATCACGACCTCAATGTCGGAGATCGCTTTTGTACCGACATTGAGGATTTCAACTCCTAGTATTACAACGACAGTTGGCGTGATAAGATCGCTGGGAAATTGAAGAAGGCTTGGTCAGGTGAGTCAGGGAAGTGGATGCGGCGGCTTTTGAGCAGGTATATCAGGA
>DAOUJY010000083.1:0-10598 GCA_034421995.1 Dehalococcoidia bacterium
TCCTGATATACCTGCTCAAAAGCCGCCGCATCCACTTCCCTGACTCACCTGACCAAGCCTTCTTCAATTTCCCAGCGATCTTATCACGCCAACTGTCGTTGTAATACTAGCAGGTTGTATTGCTGCGTCATAGTTCCTACCGTCCGCTCTCCAAATCCCCAGGACCCGTTCCGGTTATGCGGAATACCTCAGTCACAAAAGCGTTAACCGCCCGGTCAATACCCTCCCGCAACTCCCGGTATCCGTCCGGGCCCAGCCTATGCTCCGCGCCGCCGTAGCGGTAATCGACGGCGTATCGGGTGAGCCAGTCCCGCGCCTCGTGGTCTCGCAGCCCTTCCAATTGTTCCGGTGGCAGGGTTACGAATTCCACCAGCGCGTCCAATTCATCCCGAGCCGGCGACGAGTGTTCTGCCACATTGTCAACGAGAATATCGGCCAGTTCGTGAATGCGATGGATATTCCGATACTCGCAGTCGATGGCTGAAATCCAGCCCTTCAGCGCGTTTTCCACCGCCTGCTGCGCCATAAAGCCGATTGCTTCCTGGTCGTCCAGGCCGGTATCAATGCTGTGGCTCATTGTCCCCAGCCACCGCCGCGCGTTGATGAGGCGCTGGCGGATGTCCGGCCAGCCGGCGGGATAGCCGTCGTCGTATTGATCGCCAAGGTCGTCGAAATCGTCGTCGTTCATAATCACTCCATCGCGCAGCGCCTGGGCGGCTATGTGGTTGCGGGCCCGCCGGCAGTGACCGAAACTTTCGCGCGTAATGGGTATCACGTCCACGCCGAACTTGCCGGGACACTCTTTGAGCTTGCGGAAGGCGGCGTTCGAGGCCGCGCCGTAGCCGTGTGAACGTACTGCGCTCACTCCCTCGTCCACGATCACCAGCAGGTCCACGTCGGAGTCGGGTCGGTGGTCACCCCGGGCCCGGGAGCCGAACAGGATCACGGTGGCATCGGGCGACGCTTCCTGCGCGGCCCTTGCTACCGCCAGCCCAATCGGGTCGGCGTGCTCCCGGCTCATGGCTATGCCTCCGGGAACGGTATCAGCCCCAGCATCTCCCGCGCCTGTTGCGGCGTGGCCGGCTCCCTGCCGTGCAGCCGGGCCATGGTGACCGCCCATTCGATATATTCCGCGTTGGATCTTGGTTGCGGGTTGTTGGGCAGGAAGGGGCTGTCTTCCATGCCGACCCTGATGTGCGCGCCGGTGGCGATGGCGATGGCGCACAGCGGGAAGGTCTGGCCCATGCTGCTGTGCGCCAGCCAGGTGGCCTCGGGGTAGTGTTCGCGGATGGTGTCGGCGATCAGCATATAGTTGCGCGGCGAACCGACCATGTTGAGCCGGCCATCGCCCCAATGGGCGCCGGGCTCTACCAGGAAGTAGCGAGAGTCCCTGATATAGCCTTCCCGCATCAGCGTGATGGCGGCGTTGACGTTGCCCACGTCGTGCACCGCCGGTTCGGGAAAGGTCCCACGCTGGTAGCAGGCGTCCAGCGTGGCTACGATGTCCTCAAAGGAGTTGGGACTGGTCACCGTGCGTCTCTGCCCGGTCACTGGGTCCAATACCCACCGGGTCCCGGTGCCCAGGTTCAGCGACACCATCTCCACCGGCTGCGGCGTTTCCAGCAGATAGCGCGTCACCGCCTCCACCGGCACGTGGGCCTGGCGCGCGGTGGTGTGGTTCAGCGCCAGATCGCACTGCGCCCGGATCATGGCGTCGGTCTGAGCGTACCACGCTGGGTCGTAGCTGATGCCGCCGTCCGGCGTCCGGGCGTGGATATGCACGATGGACGCGCCGGCCTCGTAACACCGCACCGCCTCCTGCGCCACCTCCTCGGGAGTCCAGGGTACGTTGGGATTGTCTTCCCGTCCCCGGTTTCCATTCAAGCAACCTTTGATGATGATGGTGTCCATGTCCGTCCTCACCTTTTGCGCTGTGTCTTAAACGGGATTATATGTCCGCTAGCGCGGTTTGCGCCAATTGCGGGCAACGCGGTATGCTGACCTCAACGACGCCTCAAGGTAGGATGATTGAAACTGGAGGTGACGAAAATGGTTGAGAAGCAAACAGAGAGCGCCGGGCGGCGGACATTCCGCTCCGGCTATATCCGAACGCGGCCGATTGCGCCCGGCTACGATATCCCTTGGGGCGAGGTATTCACCATAGGCCCCATCCTTTACGCGAAAATTCGCAGAGAATTGGAAGCCAAGTACCCGGGGCAGTACGTGATCATTGACATCGTCAGCGGTGAGTGCGAAATCGACCCGGATGAAAATGCTGCCGCCCGTCGACTGTACACACGTTTCCCCTGCGTAAAGCCATGGACTGCGCAAATCGGGCACGTGAGTGACGTTGACAGGGTGAAGAGCATTGATTAGCGGCTGGATTGACGCGGACCACCAGCCACTCGTTCCCCTGCGAATAGTTACGGACGACGGCCTTCAACATCGGGTAGATTTTCTAGTCGATACCGGGCACGACGGCCAGTTGACGTTGCCGCCCGAAATGGTAGAGTTGCTCGGTCTCGTCCCTACGGGCGAAATCCGCGATGTCATCGTTGCAGGTGGCGGAAAGCAAGGCTGGTCGGTTTATCGCGCCAACGTGTTATGGAACGGTCAAATCCGCAACGTTGCGGTTCTCGAATCCGACAGCCCGGCTCTCCTCGGCATGGCCATGATTTACCAGCCTGACGCCGGACACGCTGACCGCCTCACCATAGACGCCGCCGACCGCAGCGTGCTTATCGAGCACAACCTGTCGCTATAGTTCACCGAGGATTAACGTGGCGCGCGCCTCTGCTCGCCCTGTCGGTTCGCCCGCTATGCTATCATACCGCTGACGCCGGGCCACCGCGTCATCCGCCCGCGTTCAGCCTGCACTAATATAACTTCCGGAGGAAGAACCAATGCCGGACTACACCCCCAATATGGTCCTGACCAGCGACAAGGAATACAAGGTTGTCGGCACTCGCCCGGTGCGTCATGACGGCGCGGACAAAGTGACCGGCATCGCCCGTTATAGCGCCGACCTGAACCTGCCGGGGATGCTGTATGGGAAGGTGCTCCGCAGCCCTCATGCCCACGCCCGCATCAGGTCCATCGATACCAGCAAGGCCGAGGCCATGCCCGGCGTTCGCGCCGTCATCACTGGCGCCGACATCGTGGAGCCAACCGGCCGGGCTTCCGACCTTGCCGAAGGCGCGATGATCAACTTCAAGTTCCTGAGCAACAACATCATGGCCCAGGACAAGGCGCTCTACAAAGGTCACGCCCTGGCCGCGGTAGCCGCCATCAACCCCCATGTGGCGGAGGAAGCCCTTGCCCTGATCGACGTGGACTACGAGGCTCTTCCCCCGGTGATGCACGCCCGAGACGCCATGTCCGAGGGCGCCACCCTGGTCCACGAGCGCCTGGCGGCGCTGAATAGCGCGGCCACCCGGGCCGGCGGCATCCTGGACGACGATGACGGCTCCACCGGCACCAACATTGCCAACCGTTTTGAATTCCGCATGGGCGACTTGGACGCCGGGTTCGGGGAGGCTGACATCGTCGTGGAACGCAGCGTCTCCACTTCCGCCGTCCACCAGGGCTACATCGAACCCCACAGCGGCACCGCCATGTGGCACCAGGACGGCAGCCTGACCATTTGGTCCAGCAGCCAGGGTCACTTCACCGTCCGCGAACATACGGCGCGACTGGTCGGCATCCCCGTCTCCAAGGTCAAGGCCATTCCCATGGAAATCGGAGGCGGCTTCGGCGCGAAACTCGCCGTTTATATGGAACCCCTGGCCGCCTTGCTGGCCCAAAAGGCCCACGCCCCCGTCAAGGTTGCAATGAACCGCACCGAGGTCTTCGAGGCTACCGGACCCACCTCGGGAACGGAAATCTCCTGCAAAATTGGCGCGACCAACGACGGAAAGATTACCGCCGCTGAAGTCCACCTCGTATTCGAGGCCGGAGCTTTCCCCGGCTCGCCGGTGGCAGGCGCCGCCAACTGCGTATTGGCCGCTTACGACATCGCCAACACCTACATCGAAGGCTACGACATCGTGGTCAACCGGCCCAAGACGGCGGCCTATCGAGCTCCCGGTTCGCCTGCCGCCGCCTACTGCGTTGAGGTCGCGTTGGACGAACTAGCCGAGAAGCTGGGCGTCGATCCCATCGACCTGCGCCTCATGAACAGCGCCAAAGAAGGCACCCGTCGGCCCACCGGTCCGCTGACCCCCAAGGTCGGCTATATCGAGACCCTGGAGGCAACCAAGTCTCATCCCCATTACATGGCTTCCAAAAACGGGAAGCGCGTGGGACGTGGGGTCGCCTCCGGTTTCTGGGGCAACAACACCGGCCCGTCCGCCGCCGTCGCCCTGGTCAACCCGGACGGCACCGTGACGTTGACGGAGGGCTCCCCCGACATTGGCGGAACCCGCGCCTCGGTGTCCCAGCAGTTCGCCGAGGTCCTGGGCATCGCCGCCGAGGACGTGCATCCCCAGATCGGCGATACCGACAGCATCGGTTTCACCTCCAACACCGGCGGCAGCAGCGTCACCTTCAAGACCGGTTTCGCGGCCTACACCGCCGCCCAGGACGTGAAGCAGCAGATGATCGCCCGCGCCGCCCGCATCTGGGAAGTGGAGCCGGAGGATGTGCTTTTCGAAGACGGCGTCCTCAAGCACCGCTCCGACGACCAGTTGCAGATGACCTTCCAGCAACTGGCGGCGCGGCAGGTTCCCACCGGCGGCCCCATCGTCGGACGCGGCGGCGTGAACCCCGGCGGCGCCGGCCCCTGCATCGGCGTCCACATCGTGGACGTGGAAGTTGACGAGGACACTGGCAAGGTGGATGTTGTGCGCTACACCGCCGTCCAGGACGCCGGCAAGGCCATCCATCCCTCCTACGTGGAGGGACAGATCCAGGGCGGCGCCGTCCAGGGCATCGGCTGGGCGCTTAACGAGGAATACTACATCAGCGATCAGGGCCATATGCTCAATTCCAGCTTCCTCGATTACCGCATGCCCACCAGCCTGGACCTGCCCATGATCGACACCTGCATCGTCGAGGTGGACAACCCCAACCATCCTTACGGCGTGCGTGGCGTGGGCGAAGTGCCCATCGTCCCTCCCATGGCCGCCATCGCCAACGCCATCTACGACGCCATTGGCGTCCGCATGACCGTTCTGCCCATGAACCCGGGTAACGTCCTGGAAGCGCTTTGGGAGAAAAACGGGAATTAGTTGCCACGTAGGGGCGAATAATCATTCGCCCCTACCACAGTTGACAGGGGGCTGAAATGGCAGACGTTTGGATACCCCCGCAAATGCAGCGCATCACCGGCGCTCCGGACCGGGTGCAGGTTGACGGCGCCACCGTGCGCCAGGTGATCAACAACCTGGAGCGGATTCATCCGGGTATGAAAGAACTGCTTTACGACGAAGAACTGGACGACATCACGCCGGGTCTGGCGGTGATCGTGGACGGCGACGTGAGCCAGTTGGGTCTGCTGGAGCGGGTGAGCGAGGACAGCGAAATGCACTTCCTCCCCGCCATCGGCGGCGGAGGATAAATCCCGGCCCGGAAGGAAGACTGGCGATCTTTGAACACCAGTAGGGGCGAATAATTATTCGCCCCTACTGGTGTTTGGGTTGCGGGGGAGTTACTCAGGGAACAATGTCAGCACGGCAACACCGCGACTGTAATGCTCGCCGGCGCCGGCGCTGAACGCCGCCACGCCCAGGCCCTCATCCAGTATGCGGTATTGACCCCGCTCCAAGTCCAGGTCATCTGCTTCCAGGTTCCCGATGATGCTTTGCACGTCAACATAGGCCAGGAACTGCCGACCATTGTCCAGATGGCTAGTGGCCCGCCGATATTCGTCGTCAGAAGACAGGCTATCGCCATCGCCGTTCTGCCGCGCCACGATGGTTGCCAGCGCATCTTCGGTAGTGCCGATGGTAAGGTATTCGTCGTGCAGTACGTAGCCGGGTTGGTATCCAATCTTGCCGCCGGCCATCATACCCAGGAATCCCAGGCCAAAGACCGTAGCGTCATCGTCCGCGCCCACGTCAACGGAGTTGGCCTCCAGGCCGGCGTCTTCTTCCAGCAGGCCGGCAACCTCGTCCATCGTGTCGGACAGTCCATCTTTGCCGTTTTCCCGATAAGACAGCATCATCACGGCGTCAATTGCGTTGGCCGCCGGGTCGTTTGCCACGGCGTCAAAGTCAAAGTCGCTCACCGCCAGGATGGCCTGCCCCGACAGATGATCAAAGAAATCCGTTTCCAGATCAATGCCCGTGAAATCTTTGGCCAGGTCGAAACCCAAATCCAGAGCGTCCGCCAGAGTGGCGTCGTCCGCCAGCGCCGGCCCGCCGCCGGGCGCCATTTCCGCCAGACCAGCGTTGATTTCGTCCAGCAGTTCGGGATAGGGTAACACCTCGGTCAGGGGATATTCGGCCAGCGCCGTCCGCCAGTGGTCCACGTCCGGGTCAAAGGCTCCGGCCATAAAGCCCAGAGTGTCGGCAGGCAGCAGGCTGGCAGGGTCGTCCAGATTGACGACTTCCAGTGGGTAGTCGATGCCTAATGGCATTACTGTTTCAACGGTAACGGCGCGGTCAAACCAGGCAGCGGACGCAGCAATCCACTCTGGTTCTTGCCCGTCCATCGTTCCGATTCCAGTGAATCCGATTTCGTCGATGTCAAGGTCTTCGATCAAATCAAGAGCTTCACGATAATTAACGTAAACCGAAGCAAACCGGCGCTCTGATAGCGCAGTCCTAGCAGCCTTGAAATCCTGGCTGTCGGCCAACGAACGGTCGGTATCTCCGGCGATGCCGTCAACGACCTCGCGCAACCCCGATTCTGTAGTTGCGAACACCAGAAAACCTTTAGACAAGCCATAGACTTGGTACTCACTTTCATCGGCCCAAATCTTGAAGCCTTTGTACGAGTCGCCGTCAAAGTCTGCTCCTTCCTCATCCTCCATATACTCCAACCATTGCTCCAGAAAATCCCGAGCGGCGTCATCATCACGGACGGAGATCGTGGCTGCGGCGATGGGTTCGTCGTCTCTCATGTTGAAGTCGATAAATGCCGCAGAGGCGTCGGGGCCAACCCAGGGCATTACCTCTGTTTCAAAGTCAATGCCGGTTTCGTCCTCAAAGTCGTCCCGCAACTCGTCGATCAGATTGCGGAAATCGCGGAATTCGTTGAACCGCTCCCAGATGCCACGCATATCCTCGAACTGACCGCCCATGGGCGTCAAGGTGACCCAGGCGTAGGCCAGCGTGTCTGGCGGATAATAACGCGCCGAGTATTCCGGCTCTTTGGCGCCGACCAGCAGCGCCAGCAACGGGCCGGGCACCGGTATGAAGCCGCGCCACGTTCCGACGGCTGCGATTGCGACGACGATGACAATGACGGCGACAATCACGCCGATTACTTTTATTACCATTGGTGTTGTCCTTATGCGGTATCCGGTTCCCGTGAATAGGGTAGCACAGGCTTGTACGCCCCTAACGCGCAACCATTTTGAGGAAATCGCCGGAATTCGGTGCGCGGGAGCTGTTCGCTCCTTGAAAATCCGGCCCGCCTCTGGCAAGATAAAGCCACTATGATGATTGGCGCATTTGAAGTGCAGGAACCCTTACCCGAGTTGCGAGACCCCCATGTGTTCGCCATGATCCGTCCCTGGGTGGACGTGGGCAGTGTGGGTACCCTCACCCTCAATCGGTTGGAACGGTATCTCGGCTCAAGAGAATTGGGCCGGCTGCACCGGCCTGGCGAGTTCTTCGATTTCACCCGCTACCGGCCCAGTATGCGCTTGGTGGAGAACGAACGGCGCGTCCGTATCCCCAACAGCATCATCCGGTACGCCACCACCGAAAACGGCCCGGACTACCTCTTCTTCCACCTGCGCGAACCCCACGCCAACAGCGAAACTTACACGGAATCCATCCTGCAGGTGGTCGAATCCTTCAATGTCAAACGATACTGCCGCCTGGGGGCAATGTACGACGCCGTACCCCATACTCGTCCCCTGCTGGTCACCGGCTCTTTGGGGTCCGTGCCCCAGCTCCGGCCCGTCCCCAACCTGAAGCTCCGGGGCAGCACCTACCAGGGGCCGACCACGATCATGAACCTGGTGTCCGACGGCATTGAGCGCATGGAGATTGAGGCCATCAACTTCATGGTTCACCTGCCCCAATACGTCCAGTTGGACGAGGACTACAACGGCACCGCCAGGATGATCGAAGTGCTCTCATCAGTGTACTCGGAGATTCCCGCGGACCTGGCGCCGACCCGCCGCGGTCAAAGGCAGTACCGGGAACTGAACGCAGCGGTCGAACGCAATTCCGATCTCCAGGGCCTGATCCGGCAGATGGAAGATTACTACGACAGCAACGAAGCCGAGGCGCCGGTTTCCGATGAGAGCGGCGAGGAGTCGGCGGATGCCGTCGCCTTGTCGCCCGAGATCGAACAGTTCCTCAGCGAACTGGGCGAGGAATTCGGCCAACGCGAGGAATAGAACCCGCCCCCTGCTAACGCATAAAGCCGGGTCATGCGACCCGGCTTTCTTTGGCGCTGAAACGGGATTATGGTGGGCCTAAAGGGGCTGTACTGCGAACTTTCCGCTGGGAAGTTGCACTGTAGGAAACCGCCAGGCCACACCCAAGAGTTTAGCGTGATCAAAAGCGGGCGTCCAATGTCACTGGACGCCCGCCTCTGCGGGTCTGAATCTGCGGGGCTATCCACGGCTACCCGTCGGCCTTGGGGGTAGTGTTCTCGCCCTTGACCCGCACCCACTTGCTGGATTGGGCGCTGCCCTCGTTGTAGTCGCCGCCGGTGAAGGAGCGCACGAAGACCCCGGTGGCAACCCCGTTCTCCAGGCCGGTGATGGTGTAGGTGTACACCCCGCCCTCCACGCTGATGCCGTCGTTGGGCCCCACGGCGTTGGGGCCGGTGGGGTTGGCCCAGACGCCCGGCTCCTGGCTCCAGCGCAGGGCGTGGCGTATCTCGCCGTCCTCGAACCCATCCCGGGGCGCGACCGTCCAGGTGACGGTCAGCGTGCCGTCGCCCGGCGTGACGCAGACGTTGAACGGCTCCTTCTGGCCGGGGACCGGCGGCTCCGTCTCCTCGGGGCAGGACGCCGTCGCCGGCTCCTGGGCCGGAGGCCGCGTGGTGTCGGACACGCTCACGGTCACGGAGTCCGCCGCGATGCCGTCGTACTTGCCGTCGCCGCTGGTTGCGCGGTGGCTGACGGTGACGCTCTCGTTGTCGGTGTCCTCGTCGGCCACGCCGGACACGGTGAAGGTCTGCGGGGTGTTCCAGTCCGACGGCGTGAAGGTGTATGACGCCGGGGCGACGCCCGCCGCGCCGGCGTCTCCGCTGGCGGGCGTGACGGTCACGTCCGCCGTGGGCTTGCTGTCCAGCGCCACGGTGTAGGTCGCGTTGCCGTCCTCGCTGACGTTCAGGGCCGTCGGGGTCACCGTCACCCCGGAGGTGTCGTCGTCGGTGATGGTGACGGTCGCCGCGTCCCTGCCGTCGCCTTCCTTCTCCCAGCCCGTGGCAGTAGTGGCGATAGTGACAGTGAAGGTCTCGTCGTCCTCGTCCACGGCGTCGTCGGCTGTGGGGATGGTGATGTCCAGGGCGGTCTCGCCCTCGGCCACCGTGACCGGGGAGGTTATCGAACCCACGTCGTCCGCCGTCGCGGTGGACCCACCGCCGTAGCCTGCCGTCACCGTGAACGCCGCGCCCCCGGCCGGGGCGGCCTCGCTGAGGGTGATGGCCAGGGCGGCGTCATTCCCCTCGGCGGCGCTGGCCGTAGCCGTGACGGAGTAAGTCTTGGCAACCTGCTGCTGCTCCGGCGGCGGATCGCCCTCGCCGCCCTGGACGACGCCATCGGGCAGGGTTGTGCGGGCGTGGACGCGCTCGCCCTTGCCCGCTTCGTTCTGGGCCCGCACCCAGACCCGGTAGGCGGCGCCGGCCTTGAGGTTGCGGAAGGTGGTGGTCGTCTTGCCCGCCGCGACCTTGCGGTCCTTGCCCTTGCCGGTGTCCGTGTTCTTGATATGCGCGATGTAGTTGCCCACCGCGCCGCCGGACGCCGGGGCCTCCCAGCTGACGATGATCTTCTCGCCCTTGGCCGTCAGTTGCAGGTTGACCACCGGGCCGGGGATTTCCACCGGCTCCGCCGTCTGCTGCTGCTGCTGCTGCTGTTGTTCGGGAGTGTCGTCCGTGACCGACACGGCCACCGACGCGACCGCGATGCCGTGGTACCCGGCGTCGCTGCTGGCCGCGCCGTGGCTGATGGTGACGCTCTCGTCGTCGGTGTCAGCGTCGGCGACGCCGGACACGATGAAGATCTGCGAGATGTTCCAGCCGGACGGCGTGAAGGTGTACGACGCCGGGGCGACGCCCGCCGCGCCGTCATCGCCGCTGGTGACGGTGACCGTCACGTCCGCCGTGGGGCGGCTGTCCAGGGACACGGTGTAGGTCGCCCTGCCGTCCTCGGCGACGCTCAGCGTGGTGGGGGTCACCGTCACGCCGGCGGTGTCGTCGTCGGTGATGGTGACGGTTGCCGTGTCCCGGCCGTCGCCCGCCTTCTCCCAGCC
>DAOUJY010000084.1:0-3610 GCA_034421995.1 Dehalococcoidia bacterium
CGCGAAGGCGGTGGTTGCCGACACCGTGTCCAGGCCCACGATGAACGGCCCCATCACGTTGATGAACAGGTCCGTATCCGGCAGGAAGTCGGGAGCGGAACGGTGCAGCTCCAGCAGGTCGTCAACCAAGTTGCGGTCGGCGCCGGCGCGCGCTTCCGGCTCGTGGGCTGCCAATACCTGCTCAAAACGCAGCTCCAGACGTCGCCGCGCCCGTTTCACTCGCGGCATCCGCATCATGAACTTGGGCAGCCGCCGGGACAAATGCACCATCTCCATGGCGTTGATGAAGTCAATCACGTCGTCAACGTAGTCCAGCGAGGAAGTTCGGGAGGCCAGCAGACTGACCTGTTCGGTCATAATCCGCTGCATGGTATAGAAGGCGGGCACCGGGCGGCCGGGCGGCAACTGCGCCAGTTCTCGCTCCATCACGGCGACGGTTTCCGGCACGTGTTCCAGGATGAACTGGCGCGAGTAGCCGTCGCGCATCGCTCCCCGCAGACGTCGGTGCTCGGCGCCGTCCAGCCCGGTTACGATGTTCGCCGCGCCCAGTTCGCTGCTGAACCCCGCCCAGGTCTCCCGGGTCCGCAGGTGGGACTTGCCTTCCCGTATCATGAACTGGTTGGCTTCCTGCCCTGCCATCACGACGATGTTCCGGCCCAAGACGCTCACCTCATATACCGGGCCGTGTTTCAGATACTGCTCGGTGAAGAAGGCGCGGAGGTCTCCCGCCAGCTTGTGGGCGTGGCCGATGACGGGCAGGCGCCCGGACGCCCGGGGCCACCCGCCGCCCCGCTCCCGGATAACCCGTCGCATCGCCTGGGACTCGGACAGGCTCAGGTTGCGGATGGCGTCGGTTACCGACCGCCCGATCAGGTCCAGCCGGGCGACCACTTCGATCCGTTCCTGGATCTCTTCATATTCCGGCGGGGCAAGCATCTGCTGGAAAGCGTTGCAGGCGTGGGTTAGGCCGACGATCATGGCGTCAGCCGGCGATGGTATGTCTTCATTAAATAGTACGCCCATGACCCGGTCGTGGATTTCCCGCCCGGACTCCGCGTCCGCCAGTGGGTACCGCCGGGTGCGCGCCACCCGACGGGAGAGGGAGAATGTCGTCAGCCCGTCGTCGGTGTCCAGGATGCCCTGGGCCGCCAGTCGCGCCAGCGCCTTGTCCCGCAGCTCGTAAGCCGATTCAGCGATGCGCCTTACCCAAAAAGTCGGGGGGGGGGGGTAGAACGGATGTACAACTCCGCGGCGATGTCGGCCAGGATGGGGTCCAGCAGGTCGTCGCCCACCGGCGTCGGGTCGGCCAGGATGAGCGCGTCGACGTCCGTATCAATGCGGCCTTCCAGGGCCAGGTCCATCAGCGCCGCACCGGCCAGGGCGTAGCCCAAGGTCCGGGGCGACGTTGAAAACTCGCCGGTTTCATCGTCCAGCAACAGCAGCAATAGTTCTTCGGCGAGTCGGAGCATTTCCGGTAATTCTCGAGATTGTTTCGACCCCGCGGTGGAAGTCTGCACCGCCGGGCATTGGATCACCCACTCGGCGGCCTTCGGCGTGGTGTTCTCGCCCTTGACCCGCGCCCACTGGTTGGATCGGACACCCCGGGCCGGGGCGTCAACGGCCGATTCTGACGCTCACCGCCGCAGGACTGATCGGAGCGCGGTGCTGCTGGAGAACGCCCCAGCGCATCCCCAAACCCGCGAACTTCGGTGGGTTATGGTAAACGATTTGCGGATAACTTTGGTGTAACTTCTAATTCTTTTTTGGTAGTAATATGGTCACAATTTGCCCGACAACCGATGCTGGACGATGGAAGAGCGAAACCCATGACGACCGACCCCACTGACCTGGAGATCGCCGCCCTGCGGGAACGCCTGTCCCGCTTGAACCAGGCCAGCCAGCGCATCAACCAAGGCTTGGACTGTAAAACGCCAAGAACGGGTCTGTTGAAACAGTCGGGGTTTAAGCCGATTTCAGTGGGGTGTTGGGCTACAATGCCGGGACAGTCCAACATTGCCGAGGGAGCTGATGATTGAGCCACTGGACCGGTCCCGCCGGGATTCCACCCTGTTCCAGTTCACCGCCAAACGGTTGCGGGACTTCATAGACCCCGACCACCTGCTGACCCGGATCTATGAGCGGTTAGACTTCGCCAAGCTGGTTGCGCCCTTGGAAGACTGCTACTGCCCCGACTTTGGCAAGCCGGCGATCCATCCCGAGGTGATGGTGAGAGCGCTGCTCATCTGCTCGCTGGACAACATCGCGTCCTTCCGGAGACTGTGCTCGGCCATCTCGGAGAACATCTGCTACCGCTGGTTCTGTTTCCTGACCATCGAGGACCCAGTGTTTGACCATTCTTCCATCAGCGACTTCATCGACCGGATCGGTCGGGACGACTTCGCGGCGATCTTCGACGGTCTGAACGACGAGTTGCTGCGGTTGGGGATGTTGTCGCCGGAGATGTACGTGGACGCCAGCCTGGTCAAGGCCAACGTGAGCGGGTATGACCTGGCGCCCAGCGGGCTGACTGTAGCGGAGTTCAAGGAGCAAGCCATCGAAGAAAACGGCCTCTTCGTGTTGGCGGAGACCACTGTTGACGATGACGGTGTGGAACATGAGGAAGTACGGTACTCCCAGAGTCCAGAGGGCCGGATGCCGCTGAGTCTAGTGGATACTGACGCCCGCTGGAAGACCACCAGAGCCGGCAAGGCGTCGGGATTGCAGTATCAGGAGAACGTCATCGTTGACCTGGGTGGGTTCATCTTGTCCAGAGGGGTAACCCACACTTCGGAAAGAGAATTCAAAGCCGTCGCCGGGCTGCTGGAGGAACAGGACATCACCGCCTACATCCCCATTCATCCCAGGCAAGAGACCAGCATGGTGGTCAGAGGTGACTTTATCTATCACGGCGACCACCTGATTTGTCCCCAGGGCAAGACGCTGCGGCGCGGCGCGTACCATAAACGGCATCGGTCCTACCATTACGTGGCGCGTCAAAAAGATTGTCAAGTGCGCCCCATCAAGGACACCTGCTTGCCGCCAGGTCAAAAACGGCGGTTCTTCGGGGTCACAATCTATCACCCGGAGTATTCGATAGCTCGGAGCGGAACCGGACCGCGGCCTTCCGGCGGGAGAGTAACCGACGTAAGACCCTCGCAGAAGGAACCTTTGCCTCTCTCGACCGATTGGGATGGGAGAAGTCTCGATTGCGAGGACTGTGGAAGGTGGATTGCGAGGGGTACATGGCCGCGCTGGCCCACAATGTGCTGAAGATGGTGCGGAAACTGGGCCAAGGTCTCGGCCCGGCAGCGCCCGCCGATGCAATTGCCGCGATCGGAGGGCACGCAACCGACGACGCGGTGGCCGATTTCCCTACAGCGTCATGGTGCTTCGCGCGGGTGAGTTGGTTGACTCTTTACCTCAAGCCTGCGCTGCGGTGAATCTACTTCCGGTTCGGCGACTTTCTCAACGGACCCGTCCGCGGCGTTTCACAGATGATCAGGTCCGAACAAGGCAACATCACGGCCTACGACGGAGACCGCATCATGGCCGTGTACACGGGCCGCCGCACGGCGGAAAGGGCGGTCAGGAGCGCCTTGAAGCTCAACTA
>DAOUJY010000085.1:0-36644 GCA_034421995.1 Dehalococcoidia bacterium
GGTTAGCCAAGGGTATGCGGCGCGGCGACCTTGCTGATTCACGGCTTCGCACAGCGAGCCCCAGGATTAACGGTCTGCCGCGTCGTGGCTTCTCCAAGATACAAGGATTTTCAGGATTGTTGCCGTCCTCGCCACCGCCAACTCAATCCTGCTAATCCTAAAATCCATCAAATCCTGATTCTGACAACTTCCCGTGCAAAGTGTGTACGCGCGGGCGGTTGCGTCGCCTTGACACATAACGGACAATTCAGGCGTGGTATCCGGGATATTCGATTCGCCGTGGCATCTGCTGGGTTTGGCCGGCTGGTGCTTTCTCATGGGATGGGGATTCCGTATCGGACTGGTGCGGATGGCCCTGTCGCTGGCGGTGGTGGCCATGCTGGTGGGAGTGGCCTGGGTGTTCAAGGATGCGGAGCGGGCGGCTTGGGTGTACGCGCCGTTGGTCTTTGTAGGGGTCATCTGCGTCATCAGCGTGGGCTTCTTCGGCAGACGGCTGGAACAACGCCTGGGCTACGACGCCACCGTGCTGCGCATCAATCATGCCGGCGGATTGCTGCTGGGCCTGCTCATTGGGGTGGTAGTGTGGGTGGTGTTTTTATGAGCGTGGGTTGGCATACTACGGTTGGCCGGGTTGGGGTATAATATTCCCCGGTGACATTGTAATAGCGACGATATTCGGCACGACACGGCAGAGAACGCACTACCTGCGTTGAGGTTGGCAGATGGCAAGCCGGGGACGAACGAGTCGAAGAAAGGGCACGGCCCGCGCGAAAGGCGGGGGCCGGCACGCGAATGCCGCCCGAGCCGCAACGGGCAAGGCGGCAGCATCCTCCACTACGGAGGATGACAAACCGGGCAGCAGAACTCCCATCCCCGGCCGCCTCACCGCTCCCGTGCTGGTGCTGAACCTGAACTACGTACCGGTGAACGTCTGTACCGTGCGCCGGGCCATAGTATTGGTGGCCAAGGGCAAGGCGGAGCTGCTGGAACAGCGCACCGATACGGCGCGTATTCGTACCTTCAACTCCATCCACGATGCGCCTTCGATCATCCGGCTGGTGTACCTGGTGAAGCGGCCCTTCGCGCCGCGCCGCCTGTCCAAAAAGGAAGTGTTCCTGCGGGACCACTACACCTGCCAATACTGCGGCACACGCTCCCAGAACCTGACCCTGGACCACGTGGTGCCGCGCCGGCAACACGGACCGCACACCTGGGACAACGTGGTAGCCGCCTGCGGCCGTTGCAACCTGGACAAAGCGGGCCGCACGCCGGAAGAGGCCAACATGAAATTGCGTCGCGTCCCCACTGCGCCGCAGCCCAACCCGTACCGGATCCTGGAAAACCGCACCATCCTGGATGAGTGGCGGCAGTACATTCCGTGGCAGGCGGCCGGCCGCAATCGCAAAGGCGACGGCGACGCCCCCGACGGAAAGCTGGCCGCAGCCGGGGCCTTGGCGGACTGATTCGGCATGGCCAGCGTTGACCTGCACGGCAAAACCTGGTCCGAGGGTCTGGCCGACTTCATTGACCTGTACAACCGCACGTTGCGGTCGGGGAGTGCAGCGTCCCAAACCCTGGACGTCGTGCATGGTTACGGCTCTGGAGGGACCGGAGGGACGATGCGGGTTCGGTTTCGCTCCTTTCTGGAAAGGCACCCCAGGCATCTGGAATATATGCTCGGCGAGACGGTGGACGGCAACCCGGGGCATACGATAGTCCTGCCGGTGCGGCCATTGCCGGAGATCGGGGATATGCTGGCGGAGCAGGTCTGGGAATACTGCGAGACGCCGCGAGCGCAGAGCAAGATCACCGGCCGGTTCCGGCGCCACGGTGACCCGCAGGTGATGCAGGCCGTTCGCGCCCTGGAAAAGCAGGGGCGGCTGCGAGTGGTGAACCGGGGTCGCGTCAAGACGTACGAAGCGGTGTGACGCCCTCGGCAGAGCAGGCGCTGACCTCTAAATCTATTGTGATGGTGTCGCTGGCAAACCAGCGGAAGGAACAAAGGTTGGTACCTTTGGGCACCTCGAACACCATCCAACCGTCCAACCCGGTCCCTTTGAGAAGTACTTGGGCACGTTGAACTATTTTTACCGTGCCGCTGGGCGTGATTGTTTCATGGGATGTGTTCCAGAGGAATTTGACGCAATCAATCGGTGAGTCGGGGTTGACGGGGATGTTGCAGCGGTACGAGGGATCTCCGGTAGCGTCGGCGGGTACCGCCCGCTCGCCTACGTCGATGGGCGAATAGCGACCCTGTAGCGCGTCATGTACCTCGGCAGAACGGTCGTCGATGTTGATGGTGACGCTGTCCGCCGTATGATTCTCGACCTTGACGCGCAATAGCACCAGTTCATTCTCGTCCGATGCCGTCTCAAGCTTGTACAGAGGTTCGTCGAGATCATTCCGATATGAAGCAGTCCAGCGGAGTTCGTCACTGCGGGCCAAGTCGGCAATACTGACGTGCAGCGTGTGGCCTTTGAAGTATTTGCCGATGGCTTTCGGTGTTGGAGTGGTCTCGGGTTGCCCGCACTCCGACGAGAGCATATCTTGGAGAGCCGATCTAGCCGTCGGGTCGCTGCTGATCGCGAACTTCAAAATTAATTGGAATTCTTCCGGCGCAACGTCCGCCAGAACCACTGCAACTCCAGCGCCGCCGAGGGATTCCGCGATTCCTTGTTTGAAATCTGCCCATACATCTTGATTTTGCTCCAGGCAGTCAATCACATTTGCCACCAGCTCATCGTCCGGCACTTTGGTTGGCGCCGACGCATTGTCCGAATTCGGCGTATCCTCCAGGTTTTGCGGTGGAACTTGAGATTCCGGCGGCGGTACGCTCGGATCCGGCATATCATCGGATCCCGCCACTGTTGCAAGTTGCTCGCATCCCGGAACCAACTCCAGAACTTCCGACCGGGATACCGCATCACTGGCTACAATTAGCCTCAACAACATGCGGAAGTCTTCCGGCCTGTATTCCTCGGTGATGCCTCCCGCCCACTCCTCAAGCAGATCAGCCCATGCATCATCGTTTTGTTCCAGGCAAGTTATTATGTTCGAGACCAGTTCATCGTCGGAAAGTTTGGACGCCGGAGACGGCGTTGGCGTGGGAGCGGCATAAGTTGGTCTCGGAGTAAACGTCGGGCGAGGGGTGTAGGTGGGGAGAGGCGTGAATGTCGGTGTGGGATATGGCGTGTAGGTCGGCGCCGGCGTATAGGTGGGATACGGAGTCGGGGTCGGCGCCGGCGTGTTTGTGGGATGCGGAGTGGGCGTTGGAGGCGGAGCCGGTGTTGGCGCCGGTGATCCAGTGCAGGCAAGGGCAGCAAGAGCCAAAGTGAAGAGCAGAACCGTTGCCGCCAATAGGATTCGGCCCATGGAAGTCTGATTAGCCAACCAACGGCCTCCTTCGGGGCCCTGCCACCTCAAAGTGCGGGCAGGCCGATTGTAACAGTTCAGGCCGCCGGGACCGCCAGCATCAGGCACTCCAGGGCTAGGCGGGGGTTCGCGTTGGCATCGAGGGCTGCCAGGGTTTCCTGCAACTGGCGCAGAAAGGCCACGATGTCGGTGGTTGCTGCGGTTCCGGCCTGCGCCGCCAGTTCTTCCCGGCGGTCGCTATTATGCACGTGGACAGCCGCGCCTTCCTTGACCAGCAGCACGTCCCGCCACCAGCGTTGCCAAAGGTAGAGGGTTTGCCGCACCGACTCCCGGTCGCCGGAGAATGCGCCGGCCAGGCTGTTGGCGTAGGCGAACCGTAGGTCCAGCGGCGCGACGGCGGTGGCGGCGATGCGGTCTAGCTCGACAGTGCGCTCATCCAGCACCGTGGGGTCGGCCAGCGCGCTGATGGCCCAGCCGGGGCAGCCCCGGGACAGGCGGGCCAGCCAGCGGGCAGTATCCTCCGGGGCGTCATGGCGGGCGGTCAGGTATTCGGCCAGCGCCGCGCCGGGCATCGGACGCAGGGACAGGACGCGGCACCGGGAGCGGATGGTGGGCAGTATGGCGTCCTCGTTGGTGGTGAGGAGCAGTATCAGGACGTGTTCCGGCGGTTCTTCCAGTGTCTTGAGCAGGGCGTTGGCCGACTCGCTCTGGCCGGCGGAGAGGGTTTCCGCTCCGTCGAATATGACCACCTTCCACGCGCCCTCAACCGGCGTCACGGAAAGGAAGTTTTCGGCTTCCCGCACCTGTTCGATGCTGATGCGGGTGGTCACGCGGGAGTCGCCGCCCACGGCCACGATGTTCAGGTCGGCGTACACGCCGCGCCGGATGCGGTTGCAGGGTTCGCACTGGCCGCAGGGTCCATCGGCGGCATCCGGTAAGGACGAATAATTATTCGCCCCTGCGCAATTCACCGCCGCCGCCAGGTCCAGAGCTAACGTCATCTTGCCAACGTGGGGCGGGCCGGTGAGCAGGTAGGCGTGGCCGACGCGGCCGGCTTGCAAGCTGGCGTCAAGCTGGCGCAGCAGGTGGTCCTGGCCGATTACTGACCACATAGCGCGGCGATTCGGTAAGCAAGGCTAGTCGGTCACAGGCTCCGGTTCGGGCGCGACGGGAGTAAGTACCACGTTCCCCGTGTCCGCATCGTGCCGGTGTCGCATCATCAGGTCAATGCGCCGGTGCAGGTCCAAAAGCAAGCCGCGGTTTTCGGCAACCCGCTCTCGCAACTGTGTAACCTGCTCCCTGAGATCTGCGATTTCCTGCCGCAATGACGCGATATCTTGCCTGATTTCGCCAATGGCGCGCCACAAGGCTGCAATTTCGACTTTCAGCCCGCCCATCACGTACAGCATACGGAACACGGCGCCGAGCATTGCAATCAGCAGCAGAACGATCACGCCCATGAAGGCGTACAGGATGTATGCGTTAACGGTGACTTCGGACGCGGCCATAATGTACCTCGCTGCTGGCGACTTGAAGGCAGTATAGCATCACACCGGCAGCCGGTACGGTTGTGAAAAGCCGAGCTACACCACGTCGCACAGCATCATGTCGGCGTAGGATTCGCGGCGGCGGATGAGGCGGCTCTCGCCGTTGTGGACCAGGACGATGGGCGGGCGCGGGTTGAGGTTGTAGTTGCTGGCCATGGACGGGCAGTAAGCCCCCGCTGCCGGGATGGCGATGACGTCGCCGGCCGCCGGCGCGGGCAGCAGGATGTCGGAGGCCAGTACGTCGCCGGATTCGCAGTACTTGCCGGCGATGGTCACGGTGGCGTCGGCTTCGGCGCCGGGACGGTTGGCGGACAGGACCTCGTAGGATGCCTGGTAGAGGGCGGGGCGGATGTTGTCGCCCATGCCGCCGTCCACGCTGACGTAGGTGCGGATGCCGGGGATCTCCTTGATGGCGCCGATGCGGTACAGGGCGACGCCGGCCGGGCCGATGATGGAACGGCCCGGCTCGACCACCAGGCTGGGTTGTTCCATGCCCAACTCGTCGCAGGCGGCGGTGAGCGATCCGACGATGGCATCGGCATAGTCGCCGGCGGCCGGCGGCCGGTCGTTGCGGGTATAGGCGATGGCGAACCCGCCGCCGGGGCTGAACTCTTGCAGGTTGAGGCCCTGCTCGCGGAGGCCGGCGGCAAAGCGCAGCACCAGGTCGGTGGCCGCCTGGTAAGGTTCCAGCTCGAAGATGGGCGAGCCAAGGTGGAAGTGCAGGCCCAGGAGGTTCAGGTGGGGCGCGGCGATGGCCTGGAGGATGGCCCGCTCGGCGTCGCCGGTCTGGATGGAGAAGCCGAATTTGGAGTCGATGATGCCGGTGGTGGTGTAGGCGTGGGTGTGGGGGTCGATGCCGGGGGAGACGCGCACCAGGATGTCCTGGGTTTTGCCGGCGTCGGCGCAGATGCGCTCCAGGAGGTCCAGTTCGTGGAAGCTGTCCACCACGACGCGCCCGATGCCGGCAGCGACGGCTTCCTCCAGCTCGGCCGGCGTCTTGTTGTTGCCGTGGAAGTACACCTTATCCAGGGGCACATCGCCGGCCACGGCCACGGCCAGCTCGCCGCCGGACACTACGTCCAGGCCCAGGCCCTCCTCGGCGAAGATGCGGGCCAATGCCGGGTTGATGTAAGCTTTGGAGGCGTACACGGCCTGGGAGTTGGGATAGCGTCCGGCAAAAGCGCCAGCGAACTGGCGGCAGCGAGAGCGCAGGGTCGCTTCGTCCAGCACGTAGAGGGGCGTGCCGTACTGCTCGGCCAGGTCAACGGCGTCGCAGCCGCCGAGGGTGAGGCGTCCAGCGTCGTTGGTAGCGGCGGTGTCGGGGAAGACGTGGGTAAGGTGCTGGGGCAGCATGGTGGGGCAACTCCGAGGTATCAGTCTAGCGGGGCGATTCAGTTGAGGCTGGGTCTTCCGGCAGAACCGGGGCCGCCGGGGGTGAAGCCGGGGTGGTCGTCCAGGTCGGAGGCGTCGTCCTGGTGCTGGCCGCGCAGGACGCAGTGGCCGCAGACTTTGCAGACCGGATGGCGGTTGGCGAATTTGGGATGGGGGATGTTGCACATCCCGCTGTCGGGGCGTTGGCAACGAGGGCAGCCGTCGCAACGGCCGTACCCCGTGCCGCTCCCGGTCTGGGTTCGCGGCTCCAGTACAGTGACCATGATCTGATACCCTCCCCTCTGGGTCAGCCCCAGATGGCGGCGACGCGGTAGGCGAGCTGGGTGTGGGACTCGCGGACGTCCACGATTTCAGCGGGAACGTCGCCGAGGATGCCCAGGGCGATGATCCAGTTGAGGATTTCGTGGTCGCCGGACTGCTGGATTTCCTCGGGCGTGAGTTCGGCCAGCTTGCTGCCCTGGCCCTTCTTGACCCACTCCAGGTTGCGGCGGTCGGTCTCGATGTCGATGGCGCGGCACTGGAACTTGTGGGCGAGGAAGCTGTGGGACCAGCTGGAGGAGGCCACCACGGCGACGCGCTCGTTGCGGGTGTCCAGGAAGCGGCGGATGCCCTGGCCGAGCTGGTAGCACCGTTTCGGCGTGGGCCGGGGCGGGTAGTCGGGGCCGGCCTCTTCACCGTAGCAGTTGACGAAGAGGGGGAGCAGCGGGAATCTGCCCTCGGGATCCAGGAACACCAGGGGGTTGATGATGGCGTGGGCCAGGCCCCAGTCCCAGCCCTTGAGGGCGGCGGATGAAGCCATGTCGAAGCCGTCGCGGATGAGGAAGTTGCGCAGGTCCCGGGAGAAGTCACGCGGGCATTGGAAGGTGAATTTGGTCTCCGGTTCGGCGTTCCACAGGTTGGTGCGGGCGGCGGGACGCTGGAAGGGAAAGCCGTCCACAGTGTCGCCGGTATAGAGGCAGAAGGGAGGCAGGTTGTCCTGGAGGAAGTTTTCGGCCTGGTCGTCGCCGATGACCATGAGGACGTCCGGCTGCCATTGGTGGAGGCGGTCGCGCATGATTTCAAAGGACTCGACGACCTTCTTCTGGTCGCTGATGTCGCGGCTGAGGCCGTTGTCGTCGCCCAACTCGGCCAGCAGTTCGGCCGGCGGCTGGTAGTCGGGCACGCGGGCGAAGATGCGCTCGCGGCCCCGGGACCAGACCTCGGGCGGAGTCAGAATAATTGGTCCGTGGGAACATCCCAGCCCCAGCAATTCAGCCATGTTGTCCTCCATCCGGGCCGAAACCCGAGCACTATGGATTGAGTTGAGTTGCTGCGATTGTAGGTACAGGGGCGGAGGGCTGTCAATTTTGGGGGTTCGTCAGAATCAGGATTTACCGGATTTGAAGATTAGCAGGATTGGGGTCCTTGGACAGGCTCAGGATGATGGTTCGACAGGGTCAAGATGAACGGGGTGAAGCGGGGTCAGGATGAGCGGGGTGAGGCGGGGCGAATGATTATTCGCCCCTACGGGTGGTTGTTTTCGTGGTTTGGCTCCTTTTCGGGTTTTAGGTTGGTTGTTTGGCTTGGAAAGCAGGATTTTCCGCCGGGGCGGACTTTGCAGCACTTCGTTGTCAGCATACGGCCGGTTTGGGTACCCAATGCGTTGATCCCTACTTTTGCGTGTACTCGAGACTCAGGTGTCCCTGCGCGTCGGCTCGGGCGTCCCGGTGGTCCAACCTGGTCAATCGTGGCGAAGTGGTCAGGTCCAGCCAAAGCCTTGCCAACTGCGACCGGTTGCGATTTTGGAAACTGACGGGGGTTGGCCGTCGAAGTGAAATCCTGCCTTCCTTGAGATCGAGATTGGATAGAAACAGCTGTTTGCCTAGGCATAGTTAGGATATATGTTCTGATAGCGAGGGGTCAAGGGGAGGTTGTCAGTCGGAAGGGGGGAATGGGGATTTGGCGGATTCTTATCGCAGAGACGCAGAGGCGCGAAGGATGCTGGATTCCGGCTTGCGCAGGAATGACGAGAACTAGATTACCTATTCACACGGAAGTCGCCTCTACTCCCGGTGAAGCACCCCTTCCATCAGAGCGACCCCAGGAAATCGAACATGGCTTTGGCATGGGGGCATCTATGTGAGACGGCATCGGGATTGATCCGCCCCAAAATCTCAAAGGAGACCGTGCCTTTGGCATACTGTTTGTTGCAGTCAGCAGTAGCACGCTCCAGTGATTGCAGTATCGTTTCTTTGGCGACGCCTTCCAGATTGTATTGCGACGGCAGCCTGTTTTCGCGGAACGCTGCGCCAAAGTAATTCCGCAGCGTGGCACGGTCGGCTAGTAACCAAGTTTCCATGGTCTGCACCATCAGGAAAGCATATTGGTCTGAAGTTCCCGATGGCCGGTCCCATCCATCCTGGACATGCAGGTGCTCCCATGCGGAGCGTCCAGACACTACCGGGCCTTCGCTATCGACCAACAAAATGGGCAGTTCGTCCGCTTCCGCGTCTCGCAACGCCGACAAAAATCGGTCAAAGGCTTGATTGCGACTGCCTCCTCTCACGACGTTGAGTCGATTGATGGTCAAGCCCGCCGACTGGAAGAAATTCCTCCAAGCGGCACGAAAAGAACCGGATTGCCGTCTGCCTTCACCGCCACCTTCAATAATCAGCCTGACCCTTACCACGGATTGCCTCCGATGCCACCTGCAATCCACACGTCCCCCAAACCAGGTTCATCTTTCCACACCTCCAACACTTCAGGATTGAGCCTCCTGAACCGGGTTTGTCCGTCGTACTTGTCGCAGACCACCACGCTGGAAGGGTAATCAGTCAGAGCGTCAATCAGAGTAGGCGAATGGGTGGTCACTATCAACTGAGTGCGCTCCGAGGCTTCCACCAACAGTGGCGCCAGACCAAAAACCACATCGGGGTGCAGGCCCAGCTCTGGCTCCTCAATCCCAATCAGCGGCGGCGGTTCCGGGTCCAGCAACACGGTGAGCAAAGACAAGTAGCGCAGGGTTCCGTCGGACAGACGGGCCGCCGGAATCAATCGGCCGCTTCTCTCCTCAATGACCACCGACGCCTTGCCGTCTTGAACCGGCGTGGTGACATCTACGATTCCGCCATAGAACCGGTCCAGACATTCTACCATCCGCTTCCGGCGAGCGGATGCGAAGCCGGAAATCACAACCGCCAGGTCATCCGCGTTTTCATTGAGCCTGTTGGTATTAGAGCCACCGCTATGTCCCTGGCGGGGTGGCGCCAACGCGCCAAAGGTCCAGTCTCGGTACAGGCGCATACGTCCAAACTGCCGATGAAAGTAATCCGGCGAGATATCGTCGTGCGGTAAGATGCCAATCTCTCCGGATTTGAAGACCCGTCTGACCGACTCTCTTGGAATCGTACCATTTGCTCCGGGTGGGCCGATTTCCAGCGAATATGCCACCGGCTCCTCTAATTGTCTTGGTGTAGCGACGACGACGACAGTTGCCATGGCTTGCGCATCGCGATCTATGTCTGGCGGCCCTTCCCAGAACAAGTCTTGCCATTCCCCGGAACCGGAAAGAAAATGGTAACGACCACCGCCAGTTATCTTCAACAGCGCCAGCACTTGCAGCAGGTTCGACTTGCCGCTGCCGTTCGGCCCGATGATAACGTTCAGCGGCTCCATCGGGAGGTCGATGCCATCCGGGCCAAAGGACAACAGCCCTTTGACCTGCAATCGTTCGATGAACATCGTCAGCCCTCACTCGCGGATAGTCCCGGGTGGTCGGAGTCTTGCCCCATGGCCGATTATAACCGAACACATAGATACCGGCCTAACCCTACTCGCCCCCCAGCAACCGCCCCACCGCCCCCTCCACCACCGCGCCCGCTGTGTCCTCGCGCACTGGACGGTTGGCCCATTGTTCCGTCCATTCCAGCAGTTCCAGTTCCCGCCGAATAGCTGCCAACGCGAACTCGTTGACTGCGCCATCACCAGTTCCGGCAACCTAGCTCAGGCATTCGTGGAGGTCATCGGGAACGTTTATTTCAAGGCTTGCCATAGCGTAACCTCACTTGTAATCCACTGGCGTAACCCCTCAGCCGGCCGGCACATCGGCATCCTTTGGTCGCGCTATCGCTCCCGGCGGGAGTTTGCCGCCCGGGGGCCAGGCTTTCGGCGGGGCTTCTCTGGGAATCGCGCCTCTGACTTTCCGAACACCTTCGCGGCGTTTCTTTTTGAACCACATGGTACTTCCCCTCCAATCACACGGCGTCACTTGCGTACAAGTATGTCATAAACGGTAGTTGCCGTCCAAACCGGCGCTGGGTGCCGGGCTCGCGACGACGGGCAGATGGAACGGGTGGGGCGTCGACATGGGTCACACATCAGGTCCGTTTTTCCCGCACACCGGCATACTTGACAAGGCATTGCACGTGTTAGTAGATTCATCCATAGGGTGAATGATGGAAGTCATTTTCCGAACCAACCAGCTACAGCGGTGCTACGAGGATTCATCCAGGGCAACCCGGCAGTGGGGACCAGACGTGGCGCGTCAGTACATACTCCGCGTCAACCGGCTCTACGCGATCAGCAATTTTCAGGAGGCTTACAATATACAGTCATTTCATCTACACCCTCTCCGATCATCTGGGAGAGGTGAGTTGTCCATCCGCCTAACCGGGCGGTGGCGTCTCATCGTTACGAAAGGCGATACGGAGGAGAGCGTAACCATCGAGGAGGTGAGCGACCATTATGACGACTAAAACCCCGCGTGTGTATTCCGATTTAGCGATACCGCCCGGGGAGACTCTGGCGGAGGAACTGGAAGTCCGCGGCATGACCCAAAGGGAGCTCGCTGCCCGCCTCGGACGCCCGGCCCAGGTAGTGAACGAGATTATCAACGGGAAGAAGGCAATCACGCCCGATACCGCCATCGGACTGGCAAAGGTGCTGGGCATCGAAGCGCAGTTCTGGATCAATCTCGAGGCAGACTACCAGATGACATTGGCCCTGGCGCGCGACAAGAAAGCCCTCGCCGATCAAGAGCAATGGCTGAGCGAATACCCCGTCCGGGAGATGATCAAGCTCGGCTGGATTTCAGCAGGGCGGGACAAGGCAAGCCGGCTGAAAGCCTTGATGAATTTTTTCGAGGTCGCCAGCATCGAGCCGAAGGTGTACCAGGCGGCCATCGGCTTTCGGATTACCGAGGCGGCGCAACGGAAGGTTTCGCCGGGCGCTCTGGCAGCCTGGCTCCGCCAGGGTGAGCTGGACGCGCAGAAAATGGATACCGCCGATTACAACGAAGAAATGTTCCGCAATGCGCTCATTACAATCAGAGGAATGACCGAACAGCCGCCGCAAGAGTTTGTTCCGGCGATGCAGACGCTCTGCGCTGAAGCGGGCGTTGCCTTGTGCGTGGTACAGGAACTCCCGAAAGTTGGCGCTACTGGCGTAGCCCGGTGGCTGACTGATCGGAAAGCGTTGATGCAGTTAAACATCAGAGGCAAGCAGGCTGACATCTTCTGGTTCTCTTTCTTCCACGAGGCTGACCACATCCTAGACCACCGGACCCAACGCCGAATTTTGATCGATGGACTGGCCGCAGACCCGGACATGGCAGAAATCGAGGCAGAAGCAGACCAGTTCGCAGCGGATTTTCTTATTCCGCCGGATGACTGGAGGGATTTCTGCCATGCAGGCTATTTCACGCTGCCTGCTGTTTTGGAGTTCGCGCAATCGGTCGGGATAGCCCCGTTCATCGTGGTAGGAAGACTGCAAAAAGAAAAATGGATTCGCTACAACCAACTCACGGGTTTGAAACAGCGTTACACATGGACGTCTGGAGAATGCTGAAGGAGGCCATGATATGAGCACCCTAACCGATGCAGAAAAACTCTATTTTGAGAAAATCTTGAATATGGGCAATGGCTACGTGCTTAATTATACTGATGCAACATTCGGTGCATTTTTCCGGAAACATCAGGTAAATATTCACAGCACAAAGTACCAAACCTACGGCACCTCAAAAGCCAGGAAGATGCGGGCTTTTTGGGAGCAGGATCCCGACAAATTGGTTGCGAGTGTGCTTAAGGAAATGCTGGATTCCTACGAAGCCAATTGTGCCATACAGGGAAATGAGGTTAATTCCCTCGTTTTGACAAAATGCAGGGAGGTGGTTTCAAGGCTAAACGGAGTCACGCCAGTTGACGATACTGGCAGCATTGAGAACTTTCTGGACAAAGAACTTGTTTTGCCGGTCGTCGAGAAACTGCCTGTCGACCTCCCGGTAGCGGCAATCATTGAGGCACGGTTGAAAGAAGCGCAAAAGGCTCTTTTTGCTGGCGCACATTTGTCGGTCATTTTCCTATGCGGCAGTGTGCTTGAAGCAGTCTTGCTCGGAGCTGCCCTAAAAGAACCTGCCAAGTTCAACCAATCGGCATCAAGTCCAAAGGGGAAAGACGGCAAGGTAAAACGCTTCAATGATTGGAGCCTGGCGCAGTTCATCGACAGCGCACACGACATTGGAGCCATCAAACTGGATGTGAAAAAATTTGCTCACGGTCTGCGTGACTTTCGCAATTACATCCATCCCTACGAGCAGTTATCGCAGAGCTTCACTCCCGACGAGCACACGGCAAGAGTTTGCTTTCAAGTCCTGAAAGCAGCTCTAGCTGACCTCGCCGGGGAGCGCAGATGAAGCCCATATGCCAGTCTGCCAAGCAAGCGTACAGCCATTAGACAACAGGAACTCCACGCCGAGCTCATATCCCGCTCTTTCCCATCCTGGCAAACGCGGCGCTACCCCATACCAACACCGACGTTCCGCACCGCCACGCCCAACACCCCCGCCGGGGCGCGGGACAGGTGCCCGTCGCACGTGATTATCGTGGCGTCATGGACCTGGGCTGCGACGACGTACAGGGCGTCGTAGGTGGTTACGTTGTGGTAGTACCGCCAGGCCAGGGGGAGCAGTGGGCGGTAGGGTATGCGCTCGATGGGCATTGCCGCCAGGTCGGCCAGCGCGATCAGCGCACGGGCTTCGTCAATTTCCTGACGCAGCACCAGCCCGCGCAGCGAGGACATTACTTCGGCGTCCAGCAGGTCCGGAGCGATTAGTCGCTTGCCGTCGATGATGGCGGCTACCAGCGCGCCTTTGTCGCTTTGGAGCAGATATTCCACCGCTGCCGAGGCGTCCAGAATGTAGATTTCCGTCTCGGCAGCCTCCGGTTGAGGTGGGTCGTCAGGATTGGGCTGCATCATCGGCGCCCCGTCGTCGCTCGGACCACTGTTCCCACATTGTTTCACGCTCCTGGCGGGCTTCCTCCAGGGCTTCCGCGGCGCTCATGGCCGTATTGGTTTTGGGACGCTGCTCCAAACGCTTTCGCCATTCCTCCCAGCTCAGGGCTGGCTGAGGCAGCAACTGCGCCATCAACGCTTCCACTACCGCGCCTTCCCGTGAATTGCGCAGCCACGCCCGCAGTTCCCGCCGCGCTATCTTCACCGTGAGCCGGTCCGCGCGCTCGGCCCGCAGCTCCGCGAGCCGTTCTGCTACGCCGGCGGCGACCTGCTCGCCGGCCTTGGCCAGCGTGACGTGCAGCGGGTTGTCCCGGTCAAATTCCGGTATCGGCAACTTCCACAGCTGCTTGTGCAGGTGCCGCGCACCGAACTGCCCTTTGGCCATCAACGGTTGGACTGCTTCGTACAGCGTATCGCTGTTGATGATTGCCAGTAGATAGTTGGCCTCGTGTATATCTTTGCACGTGATCCAGTACAAAGTTTCGTCAACTATCGCAGAGTCATTTGGTAGGATTGCCGCAGTCGGTACGCCCGCTTCTGATTGAACGATTCGAATAGGTCTGCTGTCGGGCTGTTGCTGCCAAGTCAGTTGTGACGAAAGCTTGCCGTAATGGTCTAAACTTCCCAACAAGTTGAGTTTGCTGGCCGCTGGTTTGTTCCCATCCCACATTTCGCTTATCGTGCGCCATCGTCCACGCATCCGGCGTTCCAATCCGCCTAGGCGGATGCCGCCCGGCCCGTCAGCATCGGCAGGCAGTTGATACTCGCCCCATTGCATTGGCAATACTGCTTTCAGCGGTTCCAGCGTAGCATACGGAACCAGAGTTTCATTCAAATACACTTCATAAACGTGCCGCCTTTCGATGGCCTGCTCGGTGAGCATCGTCAAGTCCAAGTCGCGCCAGGGCGCCCTATCCAGCGAACCCAGGCGGGGGTTTACAGTCGTGGTTGGCGCTGCCTGCAATATGACAGGACTCTCCGTTTCCTCGACAAAGAACAGCCGGCGGGGCCGGATTGGAGCTCCCTGCCGCGCGTAGCCGGCGTAAGGTGAATCGCCGCTTACTGACGTATCGGTTATCCCGCCGGACGCCCGCCGCACATCGGCAGTGCCGGTCGCTCCTTCCCAGCGTTCCACCGTGCCGGCCAGCGCGGCGCCAGCGGCGTTTTCGCCCGTCCGCTCTGCGAAGACAACGCAGGCCGGCACTGGAAAGAAGTCGTTGGGTTCCAGCCGCTCCAAATCCCACGCCGTCTTGTGGCCGAAGTTCACTGCCAGGGTGCGGCCGGGGACGCGATTGCGTCCCCGCCCTCGGGCTGCTGCCTCCCATGCGCCCGTGCGCCATTTGGCGTACTGCCCGGTCTGCAACGCGCTGTGGGGCAGAACCATGCCTATTTTGCCGCCGTCTTTGAGGTACAAGTCAACGCTGCGAGCGAAAAACAATCCAGCCACGTCTTGATTGCTGGCGTACTGACCGCCTTGCCAGATGCCGTAGAGACTTTTGCTCTGGTTTTCCAGTTCGGTGCGGAGGATGTCGGCGGTCTGGTTGTAGTTCAGCCAGGGCGGGTTGCCGATTACGACGTCCACTTTGGTGCGGCTGAGGGCGACGGGGCGGACGAGGTTGCGGGTGTAGTAGGCCCAGATGTGGTTACGGCCCTGGTCGTGGAGGCGTTGGAGGGTGGCGATGGTGTGGGTGAGGGTCTGGCGCTCGTGAGCATCAGTGATGGCGTGGTCGTCCAGGGCGATGAGGGGGTCGTTGCCGGCCTCGATGTCGGCGGCGACCTGGCTCATGAGGGAGTCGAAGGTGTCGGCGCGGTCCACCAGGGAGATGGGGAAGGTGAGTTCCGCATTTTCGCTGCCTGATGTGGGTCCCTGGTCCACCGGGATGGTGACCTGGCGCTCGGCGAAGAGGTCGCCGGCGCGGAAACGGAGTTGGAGGGCGTCGCCGAGATAGACGGGGACGGAGCCGGAGGCGTCGTAGCCGGCGTTGACCGCGGCCTCGATGGCGGGCCGGGCGGCGAGGGCCCAGGCGGCGCGGGCGAGGTGGACGGCGACGGGATGGACGTCGATGCCGGTGACGGCGGCGCGGAGGCGGTTGAGGAGTTCTTTGGGGTGTAGGGGCGAATCCCCCTCTGTCATGGCGAGCGCAGCGCGGCCATCTCGTTCCGGTGCAGACGGCGTGTCGTCGGCGTGCTGCGCTTCAGCGTCGAGATTGCCACGTCGCTGCGCTCCTCGCAATGACAGGGCCGGGCTCGCCGCCTCCAGAAAATGCCGCACCGCTTCGGCGATGAAGGTGCCGGAGCCGCAGGCGGGGTCGAGGACGCGCTGGTTGAGGGGGGCGTCGATGAGTTCCTGGACCATGGTGCGGGCCAGCCAGGCCGGGGTGTAGTATTCGCCCAGGGTGCGGCGTTCTTCGGGCGGGATTACGGTTTCGTAGAGGATGGCGGCGATGTCGGGCGGGGCGTTTTGCCAGTCGAAGCGGGCGACGCGGCGGGCCAGGGCGCGGAGGAGGTCGTGTCCGCCCATACGCCTCGGCGCATCTCCGCTACGCCGCGGCGCATCTCCGAGTTCGTCGGGCCAGGCGAAGAAGTCGGATTCGATGATGCCGCTGAGTCCGGTGGCGTCGCGGAAGCGGCGGCCCTGGAGGAGGTCGGACGGGTCGGTTTCCGCCACCTGGCGGAGGTCGATGCCGAAGGAGGCCTGCACCGCCATGCCGATGACCAGGCTGAGGTAGGTGTGGCGGATGAAGAGGTGGTCCAGCTCATCGGGTTGCTGGGCGATTTCGCCCAGGGCGGCGCGGAGGAGGTTTTCCCAGAGGCGGCGTTTGACCCGGACGGTTTCGTACTGGGCGGCCTCTGCATACAGGCGGGCGAGGGTATCAACGTCGCGCTGGTAGGCGGGGCTGCCGGGGCCGAGGTATTTTTCGACATTGGCGCGGTCGGCCGGGATGCTTTCCAGGGACACGAGGGCGCTATCGCGCAGCCACTCGTAGAGGGGCAGCCACCGCTCCGCCGACTCCAGGACGAAGCCGTAGGGCGGCGTGGTTCGCACCGGGCCGGCCTCAGGCCAGCGCAGGAGCCAGTATTTGCCGTCGGTGAGGATGCCGGTGCGGACGCCTTTGCCGGCGGCATTGGACAGCTCCAGGTAGTCGTCGAGCTGCTGGACATGGGCCGGGTCGGGGTTGAAGCCGGCGGCGGTTCCGGTGCGTCGCTTGAACTCGATGAAGGTGTCCAGGGCGGTGAGGTCAACGGCGCGGCGGCTGGCCCCAGGCGAATCGGCCGGCGGGTTTTCCTCGATGATTTCTTCGGCCTGGGCCAGACGGGTCAGGATGAGGAAATCGCGGACGGCGGTGGTGATGTTGGCCTCGGGTTCGCCGTTGTCGTGGCGGTGCAGGATGGCCGCCGCGGAATCGGCGTACCGGGGGTCGCTGATGTCCAGGTGCGTGGTCATAATCCGATTGTATCAGCGTCGGCACGGCAGACGGGTGATAAACTGGCGGCAGCAAGCGGACGCGGGAGGAATACGATGACCACGCCAACCACACCCACGCCGAAGAAGGCGGGCGACTTGACGCTGGCGGAGCTGCTGGCGCTGCTCCGGGAAACGGTTACCGAAGCACTTGGCGGGATAGTGGGCTACCCGGACGAGCAGCAGGAAACGCGCCAGGGCGCAGTGGTGAAACTGGAGCCGGGACCCAGCGCATCGGCAAGAATGGCGCGGAGGGTGGGCGAGTTGGCAGTGGACGAACTGGAATGGTGGATCTATTACATCGTCGATGAAGTGGGAGTGGATCTGATCGGCGACCCGGACGAGGGGCTGGAGCTGAGCGCTTGGGCAGAGGAACAACTGAAGCAGTCGGCGGCGGATAAAGCGGCCGGCAGAACGATACCCGCAGCGCAGGTGGCGAAAGAGCTGGGACTTGACTGGCCCGATGATGTATAGCCTGGAGTTATCGTCCACCGCTCGAGCTAATATGTCACGTCTGGACCCTCCGGTGGCGCGGCGGGTCATGGCTGGGCTGCTGTGGAATAAGACTTACGCGTTTGAAAATGTTCAGTCGTCATTCCCGTGAAAGCGGGAATCCAGTGGCCGAATTCTTAAGCAATTCTTCCCGTATCTACATATCATGATTCCTGGATTCCGGCTTTCGCCGGAATGACGGGCTTGGGCTTTTAAAAGCTGAAAGACCTTGGGCGATAATCCGCGCCGTCCACATCGGCCGGGCAATCCCGGTACAATGGGCGCACTTCATGCGAATTTTTGCATTGCGAGGTGCGCTTTTATGGTTCAGCAGGGACAGATTGACCATCTTTTGCAGGAGGCCGGCGAGATACCGCCGCCGCCCCATGTTTCGGGACAGGCTACGCTCTCCGACTACGACGCCGTGTACGCTCGCTCCGTGGCCGACCCGGAGGGGTTCTGGGCCGAGGCCGCCGAGGAACTGCACTGGTTCCGGCGGTGGGACGACGTTTTCCAGTGGGAGTATCCCAACTTCCGGTGGTTTGTGGGCGGGCAGACCAACATCGCCTACAACGCGCTGGACCGGCACCTGACCACCGAGCGGCGGAACAAGGCGGCGCTGATCTGGCTGGGCGAGGACGGCACGGAGCAGGTCTATACCTACGCGCGGCTGGCGCAGCAGGTGAACCGCTTCGCCAACGGCCTCAAGTCCCTGGGCGTGGGCAAGGGCGACCGGGTGGTCATCTATATGCCGCTGACGCCGGAGGGGGCGATCAGTATGCTGGCGTGCGCCCGCATCGGGGCGATTCACAGCGTGGTATATGCGGGATTCAGTGTGGGTTCCCTGCGGGACCGGATCCAGGACGCCAGCGCCAAGGCGCTGATCACGGGGGACGTGGGCTACCGCCGGGGCAACCGAGTGGACCTGAAGGGGATCGCCGACGAGGCGGTGGAGGGCTGCGACAGCCTGGAGAGCGTCATCGTGTTCCGGCGCGAAAACGTAGGGGCGAATGATTATTCGCCCCTACATGGCATCAGAGAGGTTGATTTCAATGAGTTGATGGCCAGGAGCGCTATCGACTGCCCCGCCGAGGTCATGGACGCCGAGGATCCCCTGTACATCCTCTACACCAGCGGCACCACCGGCAAGCCCAAGGGCGTGGTCCATGTCCACGGCGGTTACATGGTGGGCACCCACTACCACTTCAAGAACTTCTGGGACGTGAAGGACAACGACGTGTTCTGGTGCATGTCAGACATCGGCTGGGTGGTGGGACACAGCTACATCGTGTATGCGCCGCTGGTGGCTGGCGCGACGACCGTGTTCCGCGAAGGCGCGCCGGACTTCCCCCACAACGCGGTGTTCTACGAGGTCATAGAGAAGTACGGGGTCAACGTGATTTTCACCGCGCCCACGACGGTGCGGATGCTGATGCGCTATGGGGAGGAGCCGGCCAGCCGTTACAACCTGCGCTCGCTGCGGTTCCTGACCTGCGCTGGCGAGCCGCTGAATCCCGAAGCATTGCGCTGGGCCTACGAGCACATCTGCGGCAGCGGCGAGTGGGCGCACATGGTGGACAACTGGTGGCAGACGGAGACGGGCGGGCCATGCCTGGGGACGACGGCCACCATGGCGTCCCGTCCCGGACGGGTGGGCAAGCCATTGCCCGGCGCGGTGATGGACATCGTGGACCGGGAAGGCCAGCCCATTGAAGAGCCGGACAAGGGCGGTTTTCTGGTCATCCGCCGGCCGTTCCCGCACTTCTCCCGCACGGTGTGGGGCGACCCCGACCGCTACGCTGACACCTGGAACCAGGTACCGGGGGTGTACTCCTCGGGCGACGTGGCGCTGCGGGACGCCGACGGCTACTACATGGTGGTGGGCCGGGCTGACGACGTGCTGAACGTGGCGGGCCACCGCATCGGCTCGGCGGAGGTGGAGTCGGCGCTGGTGTCGCATCCCGAGGTGGCCGAGGCGGCGGTGATTGGCAAGCCCGACGAGTTGCGGGGCGAGGTCATCAAGGGGTTCGTGACGCTGCGGATGGGCAGCGAAGGGTCGGATCGGATGATCAACGACCTACAGCTGCACGTGCGGCGGGAGCTGGGGCCGATTGCGGTGCCATCGGAGATCGAGTTCACGCCGACGCTGCCCAAGACGCGCTCCGGGAAGATTATGCGCCGGCTGCTGAAGGCGCAGGAGTTAGGGCTGGATCCGGGGGATATAACGACGCTGGAGGAGTAGGAACCCGCGTTTTGGAGGCGCGCCTTACGGGTGCTAGAATCATCCGATGAATGGCAGGGAATTTGTAAGGCGCGCCCGGCGTTACGCCAGGGTGAACGGGCTGGAGTTCTATTTTGACCCGGTTCGCGGTAAGGGCAGCCACGGCAGGGTGTATATCGAAGAACGGTATACTGCTGTACAGCACGGCGAGATCGCAACGGGCACACTTCGGGGTATGCTGCGGGACCTGAACATCGACCCACGGAGGTTCTGAATCGTGAAGTACACCTTTCCTTGCAATATAGAGCCGGACACTGAAGAAGGTAGTTGGGGTTTTGCGGTCTCGTTTCCAGACGTGAAGGGAGCGCATACCAGCGGCAAAACCTTCAAGGAAGCTATCATCCTTGCGGAGGATTGCATGGTGGTTGCGCTATCCTGTTATGTTGATGGTGGGGAAGAACTGCCCACTCCCAGCCCGTACCAGAAAGGGCAGGAACTGCTCACCGTGCAACCGCTCATCGCCGCTCAGCTGGACCTCTACACCGCCATGCGCGAGCAGGGCATCAGCCGGACGGAACTGGCGGAACGGCTGGGCATCAGCGAGCAGGACGCGGCCCCGCTGCTCCATTTGGATTACTGCACGCCCATCGCCCGGGTGCTGGAAGCGTTGGAGGCCGTGGGCTGCAGCCCGGCGGTGGCAGTAGCCTAACAAGCCGCCAGACCGCCCTTCGGAGCTGAAAACGATATGCCGCTGGACGACCTGGTAGCCGTAATCGAAACGCTGCAAGAGCGAATACGGATCCACAGCGCCACGCTGCGGGCCAACGAGAGACGCACGCGCACGGCATTGATCGACCCGCTGCTGACGGCGTTGGGTTGGGACGTGTCCGACCCGGTGCTGGTCACGCCGGAGTACCGCGTCGATGTAGGGTGGGCAGACTACGCTCTCGCCGGCCCTGGAAACCAGCCGGCCGCGGTTATTGAGGCTAAACGGCTGGGCTCCATTGTTGAAAACCACCTGGAGCAAGCGGTGGGCTATTGCATTCAGCAGGGCATAGCCTACGCCGGAGTAACCGACGGCGATCACTGGCAACTGTACCGGACCTTCGACCCGGTGCCGATGGCGCAAAAACTCGTCATGGATGTGCACATTGGCAACACGCCCGCCCATGAGTGCGCGCTGCAACTGCTGCTGCTCTGGCGGCCCAACCTAGCGTCGGGACAGCCGGTGAAAGCGAATGAGTCGCTGGTCGGTTGGAACCCAGAGGCGCGCCCGACCGCTCCTGAACCTGGTGAACAGGAAATGAGGAATGTTGTTGAATCTCCACGATGGAGTCCCGTTTCGTCACCACCAGTACGGGGAAGTTGGGCCTCTTTGGCGGAATACGATCCGCCAAGCCGCAGCGCTCCGCCACAATCTATCCGTTTCCCGGACGGCAAAGTACAGGAAATAAGTCGCTGGAATGACATTTTGGTAGCATCGGCTATATGGCTCAGCTCGACCAACAGGCTCACTGCCGCCAACGTGCCTGTCACGTCAAGCCCGAAAATTTACATGGTTCATGATCAGCCAGTACATCCCACTGGCAACCGGTTTTTCCAGTACCGGGAAATTGCTGATGGTCAATTTGTAGTCAATACGCATGGGAGCGCCGTTCAAATGAGGAACAATGCTAGAAAGCTGCTCCAGCACTGCGGCGTCAGCCCCGATGCCGTGCAATTGCAAGTGGGGCAATAATCGCCAAGGCGTAAACCCACGGGAGAACGACATGGCTACCGCACTGAAACCGGAGATGGAGGCGCGTATCGCCGCCCTGGCGGCGCTCCTCGGCTACACCGGACCCGACGCCGCCGAGCGGGTAATCATCGCCGCTCTGGATTATCTCGACCAAAGCACCGGCAAGTGGGAACGGTGGTACACCCGCGCCGAGATTGACGTGATGGTAGAACGCGACCGCGTGGCATACTTGAAGAAGAAGGGCTACCCGGAGACTGACCCCCGGCCGCTGTCGCAATTGCTCCAGGACGAATTGTACGACGAATTCGGGCTGCCCAAGTAACCCTAGGATGCAGCGATCATGACTATCCTGGACAAGTCGGACATCACCGCTCGCATTGCGGCGCTGGCACAGCGAATGGGCTTTGACGGCCCGGACGCCGGTGAGCAGGTACTGGACGTGGCATTGGAGTACCTGGCGGACAGCGCCGCCGGCCGGCCTCGCTGGCGCACCCGCCAATATTGGGATGACTTCTCCCAGCAACACGCGGCGAATTTGGCGCGGCAAGGCCATGCCGACGGCTTGGATGCGCCCGCATCCGGGAAAGGATAGCAGGACTGGCAGCCGGATGATTGTATCCGATACCTCGGCGCTGATGGCGTTGGTGATGGACGAACCGGAAGCGCCCGACATCCGCCACGCCATTGACGAAGCCGGGCAGACACTAATCTCTGCCGCCACGCTGGTAGAGTTCTACATCGTAGCTATGGGCAAGGGCGACGATGTCTATGCACGAGCACAAGCCTTAATTCGGGAGCTACCCATTGCAGTAGTTCCGTTTGACACTGAGCAGGCCGAAATCGCCCGTCGTGCCTACGAACAATACGGGAAAGGCCGGGGGCATCCGGCGCAGTTAAATTTCGGCGATACCTTCTCGTATGCCCTCGCCTACTCGCGGGGGTTGCCGCTGCTGTACAAGGGCGGTGATTTCGCTCGAACCGACATCCCGGCGGTTGTGTAGTTCCCCGGTGGTAGAATGGATTGGCAGCGTCGCGTCGTCACGCCGTGCCTGCCATTTGGAACTGCTATAAACTTACGCCGGGAGAACACAAACCATATGTATTCAAAAGTAATCGTCCCCCTGGACGGGTCGGATTTGGCGGAACAGGCGCTGCCCTACGCCGAGCTGGTGGCGGCGTCGCTGTCCGTGCCGATGGACCTGGTGCAGGCTTACGACATCCTGCCGCCCAGCGTGCTGGGAGTGCGGGGGAATCAGGTCATTGGGCAACTGGACGCCGGCGCCCGGCAGCGGGCGGAGGGTTCGATGGAGCCGATACAGCGACGGCTGCACGCCGCCGGCGTCACGGTGAACCTGGTGGCGCAGCGCGGGCCGGCCGCGGATACCATCGTCGCCCAGGCCGGCATCGACCCCGAAGCGCTGGTGGTGATGTGCACCCACGGTCGCGGGGGTATCTCCCGGTGGGTGATGGGCAGCGTCACGGACAAGGTGCTGCATACCATACCGAACCCGATGCTCATAGTGCGGGCGACGGTTACGGGGCCGGCGTCTCCCGGCACATCGTTGCGGTCGGTGATTGTCCCGCTGGACGGTTCGGGATTGTCCGAATTGGCCATCCCCCACGCGGTGAGCGTGGCGGCGGCGCTATCGGCCCGGATAACGATTCTCCAGGTTACGCCGACGCTGGATTACTACCGGCACCAGCTCACGGCGGTGACGCCGGAACTGGGAGCAATACCCGATTTTGACCCGGGTTCTCCGGAAGAATTGACCTCCGAAGACGCCGCGAACTCATCCGCGTATCTGGCCGACGTGACCAACCGCATGGGCATAGACCATGCCCACGGCGTCGTTGGCGAGCACGTGGTATCGGACAATATCGCCCAGAGCATCATTGAGCGGGCCACCAGCGAACCCTCCCTGGTGGTGATGACCACCCACGGGCGCAGCGGCGTGGGGCGCATGGTGCTGGGCAGCGTCACCGACCGGGTGATCCGCCATTCCAGCGTGCCGGTGCTGGTGATCCGATAGGAAAGATCGTGGCCGCAGTCCCAGCTGCGGCCACGATTATTATGGCGATGCCGATTGCGCACGGCAGAGCGCGCTACTACTCCGGTTTCATTGCCTGCAACGTCCCCACGTCCACGGAAATACCCGGGCCCATGGACGACGTGATGTAGGCCGACTTGATAAAGGAGCCTTTGACGGCATCAGGGCGCTCTCGCATTACCGAGTCCATGAAGACGGTCAGGTTGTCCACCAGGGCATCGGTCTCGAAGGAGGACTTGCCAAACTGGCCGTGGATGATGGCGGTGCGGTCGGTGCGGAACTCCAGGCGGCCGGCCTTGGATTCCTGGATGACGCGGGGCAGGTCGCGGGCCTGCACGAGGGTTCCGGTGCGCGGGTTGGGCATCAGGCCCCGGCGGCCCAGATAACGGCCCAGCCGGCCGATTTTGGACATGACTTCGGGGATGGCCAGTCCGACGTCGAAGTCTATCCAGCCGCCTTCGATCTGGGCGATGAGGTCGTCGTCGCCCACGTAGTCGGCGCCGGCCTGGCGGGCGATGTCGGCGGCTTCGCCATTGGCGAACACCAGCACGCGCACTTGCTTGCCCAGGCCGTGGGGCAGAACGGTTACGCCGCGCACCTGCTGCTCGGCGTGGCGCACGTCGGCGTTGGTGCGGAGGTGGACCTCCATGGTCTCGTCAAACTTGGCGGTGGACAGTTCCTTGACCAGGTCGATGGCCTCGCGGGGCTGGTACACGGAGTCTTCCGGGATGCGCTCGGCGACGGCGTTGTAGCGACGGCTGTGCTTGGGCATTTTGCTGTTCTCCTCTAAACCGTTTCGTCATTCCCGCTTTCGCGGGAATGACGGTAGGGACGCTCGGATTCTAGTCGCCTTCGACGGCGATGCCCATGCTGCGGGCGGTGCCGGCGATGATGTTCATGGCCTGCTCCACCGAGTTGGCGTTGAGGTCTTTCATCTTGTCCTCGGCGATGCCGCGCAGCATATCGTTGGAGATGGCGGCTCCGATGGGAGCTCGGGCGTCGCCCTGACCCTTTTCGATGCCGGCGGCGCGGCGGAGCAGGTCCGACGCCGGCGGCGTGCGCGTGACGAAAGTGAAGGAGCGGTCCTGGTACACGGTCAGGTGGACGGGGACGATGATGCCGGCCTGGCTGCCGGTGCGCTCGTTGTACTCCTTGACGAAGGCCATGATGTTGACGCCGTGCTGACCCAGCGCCGGCCCTACCGGCGGGGCCGGGGTGGCCTTGCCCGCTTCCAATTGCAGCTTGATGACGGCGCGTACCTTCTTTGCCACTGATGGCCTCCCAATTTAGTCGTCATTCCCGCGAAAGCGGGAATCAAGTGACCGAAATTCGCTAATAACGGTTTCGATTTGTTTACCCTGAGGCTGCTGGATTCCGGCTTTCGCCGGAATGACGGGTTTTAGTGGGGACGACCGGTTCCAAGTTAGACCTTTTCCACCTGGATGAAGTCGAGAGCGACGGGGGTTTCGCGGCCGAAGACAGAGATGAGGACGGTGACCTGTCCGCGGTGCTCGTCCACCTCCTCCACCCGGCCCAACATATCGGCGAAGGGGCCTTCGGAAATACGCACCATGTCGCCCTGAGCGAGGCCGATGACGGCGCGGGGTTCGCCCGAGGCCACCCGATCCAGGATGTCGTCAACTTCCCGGTCATCCAAGGGCACGGGACGGGGGCGGTCGCCGCCTTCTTCCTCGGCGGAGATGAACCCGGTGACGCCGGTGGTATTTCGCACCAGGAACCAGGCTTCGTCGTCCATGACCATCTGGACCAGGATATAGCCGGGGAACAGCTTGCGCCGCTGGGAACTGCGCTCGCCCTTGTTGCGGATGATCTCCTCCTCGGCGGGCACTTCCACCCGTCGGATGCGGTCATCCATGCCCAGGCTGTGCCGGCGCAGGTCCAGGTTGCGCTTGACCATGTCCTCCTGGCCCGTATAGGTATGGACGATGTACCAGCGCAGGTCGGCGGGCGGTTGCATTGTGGTCATTGTCTTGCACCCGGTTGAAAGGTGGTTAGGGACACTGATGAGCCGCAGCGCGATTCCGCCGTCTCCCCAAACATAGACGACGGCGCGTTACGGAGAAACGGTTCCGTCCCCGATCAGAGCCGCAGCGGGGGTCGATGACCGCTGTCGGAGAACGACCTGGATCAGAAGGGTAGATCGCGCAGGCCGATGACGAAGCCCATGGCGTAGTCGAAAATCCGGTCCAGCAGACCGAGGAAAAAGCCCATGGCCACGGCCAGCACGATAACGATGGCCGTCAGACGGGCGGTTTCCTCGCGGCTGGGCCAGACGGACTTGCGCAGCTCGGAGATGGTCTCGCGCAGGAAGCCGACCGGGCCGATCCTCCCCACCGCGCGGGGAGAGATCGGCGCCGGTCGTCGGGTTGATGCCCTGGCCACGGTCGGCTACCTCACTTCGCGGTGAACCTGGTGGCCGCGGCAACGGCTACAGTACTTCCGCAATTCCATGCGGGTGGTGTGGCTGCGCCGGTTCTTGATGGTCGAGTAGTTGCGCTCGCGGCAGTCGGTGCATTGCAGCGTGATGACTTGCCGGGCGTCGGTGGACTTGCGGGCCATCAGGTCACTCCAAAAGCCTGGTGAACACGCCGGCGCCGACGGTGCGGCCACCCTCGCGGATGGCGAAGCGCAGTCCTTCCTCGACGGCGATGGGCGTAATCAGGTTCACGGTCATGGTGATGTTGTCGCCGGGCATAACCATCTCCACCCCGTCGGGGAGAGCGATTTCGCCGGTGATGTCGCTGGTGCGGATGTAGAACTGGGGCTTGTAGCCGGTGAAGAAGGGGGTATGCCGGCCGCCTTCAGCCTGGCTGAGGACGTACACCTCGGCTTCCGCCCGGCGGTAGGGACGCATGGAGCCGGGAGCCACCAGCACCTGGCCGCGCTCGACCTCGTCCCGGTCCACGCCGCGCAGCAGGACGCCGACGGCGTCGCCGGCCTCGGTGGTGTCCAGCAGCTTGTGGAACATTTCCAGGCCGGTGGCCACGGTCTTGCGCACGTCGCCGGAGCGGATGATTTCCACTTCCTGGCCGACGTTGAGCTGACCGCGCTCCACGCGACCGGTGACGACGGTGCCGCGACCCTTGATGCCGAATACGTCTTCAATGGGCATGAGGAAGGGCTGGTCGGTGACGCGGGACGGCTGGGGGATGTAGTCGTCCATGACCTTGACCAGTTCCCGCACGCCCTCCATGGCCTCGGCGTCGCCTTCCAGGGCCTTGAGGCCGCTAACGCGGACGATGGGAGTGTCGTCGCCGGGGAACTCGTAGGTGCTGAGCAGTTCGCGGACTTCCAGCTCGACCAGTTCCAGCAGTTCCTCGTCGTCCATCATGTCAACCTTGTTCAGGGCGACGACGATGGAGGGGACTTCCACCTGGCGGGCGAGGAGGATGTGCTCCCGGGTCTGGGGCATGGGGCCGTCAGGAGCGGAGACCACGAGGACGGCGCCGTCCATCTGGGCCGCGCCGGTGATCATGTTCTTGATGTAGTCAGCGTGACCAGGGCAGTCAACGTGGGCGTAGTGCCGGTTCTCGGTCTCGTACTCCACGTGAGCGATGGCGATGGTGATACCACGGGCCCGTTCTTCCGGCGCGTTGTCGATGCTGTCGAAACTGCGGAAGCTGGCGTTGTTCTCCTGAGACAGCACGCTGGTGATAGCGGCGGTAAGGGTGGTCTTGCCGTGGTCAACGTGACCGATAGTACCCACGTTCACATGGGGCTTGGAACGGTCGAAGACTTGCTTAGCCATGGTGGCAGGTTACTCCTTGCTCCTTTGGATTTGTTCGCTCCCGCGGGTGGCCCCGGCGGGCTATTGACGCCGATGGAGCCCAAGGGCGGAATCGAACCGCCGACCCCGTTCTTACCAAGAACGTGCTCTACCGCTGAGCTACTTGGGCGAATGGATGCCGTTTTGCGATAGTTAGGTGGTGGAGGGGGCAGGATTCGAACCTGCGAAGCCCGTCAGGGCGCCAGATTTACAGTCTGGTGGCTTTAACCACTCACCCACCCCTCCATGTGCGATTGCCTCGGCTGTCGTTCCGGTGATTGACAGACCTGTATTTTTATTTGGAGCCCCAGAGGGGACTCGAACCCCTAACCTGCCGATTACAAATCGGCTGCGCTGCCAATTGCGCCACCGGGGCGCGAGGCGCCGTGGCATAAACCGGGCCGGCGGAAGTGCGCCATAGGCTAAAAAAGCCCCGGCATTTCCGGGGCCTTCCGGTTTCGCCAGTCGATAAATAGGTTACGGAAAATTGCCCAAATTGTCAACGCTTTTGATGGCCGGCAACGGGCCAGATTTATCGGGGACCTTACAGTCAGCAGACATCGTCGCCGTCTTGCGGTTCGCCGGGCGGAGGCTCGTTGAACGGCTTGCCCTGGGCTTCGGCGGCCATGCGGCGGCGGTTCCATTTCTGCCATGCGGCTTGCACTTCGGCTCGACCCTCGGCTCTGCGCGCCTCAATGACCGGCAGGACAAATCGGTTCACCATGAACTGATATAGCGACATCAGTAGCTCTCCTGCGAGGTTCAGCGGGCGGGTCAACAGCATCGCCAGTATAGCAATTCCGATGGCGACACCGCCGAAATCGTGCAAAACGGCGAGGGCGAAATCGCCGGCGGTCTGCCACCACGGTCCGCCCGGAGCAGTTTGCCATTCGGAGGCTGGTTCGTTGAGCGTTTTATGACTGACGTAGGCCAGGGCGACAAGCCACAGCAGGCTGACCAAGCGGAAGAAGGTGCGGGCGTCGCGTCGGTAGATGCTCCAGATGGACTCGCGGTCCTCCGGCTGGGGCGTGGCCGGGGGGAGGAGTTTGGCGAGCAGGCGGCGGAGCCGGGCGAGCGTCAGCAATGGCATAATTGTTGTGCCAACTATCAGAGGGTATGGAGTATAATTGAACCGCAACGGATGATATAATGGGATGGTGGCACTTATGAATACCGAAAATCCTAATGACCCCAACCAGGTGGCGGCCGCGGAATCCGATGACCTGGATCGGCGCATCGCCGAACTGCACCAACAGGGGATCCTGATTGGCGGCGAGGGACCCCGTGAGTCCCTGCGGGCCATCGCCTACATTCCCGGTGCCTTGAAACGCCTCCTGGAACGGCGAGACCGCAGCTAGTGCCTCATGACAACGCTGCCGCTGGCCGTAGCCTACGCCGATACTACCGCGCTCACCCCAATTTTGCCGGAGAGGAGCCCGTCGCTGAATCCATGCGGCGGAAGTTGGAAGGCTTCCGCTATCTGCTGTCCGCCAACCTGCTGGAGGCGGAAATCCGCGTCGCATTCGCCGCTGAGGGGCGAGCGTTTGATGACGACGTGCTGGCCAGCATCCGCTGGATTATGCCTAACCGCCGCCTGGACGCCGAAATGGCGGCAGTTTTGCGAACCGCGCAACTGCAGCCCATCCGCTTGTGGCATCTTGCGGTCGCTCTCTTCTTCAGCGAGTTGGTGCCCGGCCTGGTTTTCGTAACACTGGATGAGCAACAGGAAACCGCGGCCAGCGATTTGGGGTTGGCCATTGCTTGACGGATCGAGCAAGGTTCGACGTTGCGCTGGTAGATACGCAATGTGGGTGCCTGTTCTCCTAGCTGGGGCGTAGCCGTAGGCAGAGTTTGGTAGCGAAGTAGCAGAGCCTTGATGATGGTTCGATGAATTGCTGCTCTAAATATGTCCAAAGCTAAGACAAATTCCTTATGGACTGATGCCCAGCAAACCAGGGCAAACCCGCAACAGTTCTGTCGCTTCTTCCCAAGAGAGCTCCGGGCCGCCCATGATTATAGACGTACCGATAAGCCCGTGGGTGATTTTCTCATCGGTGTACTTCTGGCGCGTTCTATGACTGAACCAATCATCTGCAACTTGGAGACCGCGACATTTGGGCAGCCGAGGGTCTTCGGTGGGCAGATTTACCGCTGGCGCTGCCGTGGCCATTGGGGCCATTGTGTTAGTGGGTGCGGCCTGTTCAGCCACAGCGGTTTGCACGGCGACTCGGATGGTTGCCGGCAAATCCGGTGTCGGGGTTGGCAATTCGCTGGAGGACTGCGCTGACGAGCAGGCCAGTATTCCCATAGCGACAAGAGAAGCCAGGATGATTGATGCTTTCGACATTGGATATACCTACTCAATGAGTGGCGTCAGAGTGTGGAGACTCTACGGGCTATTTCGTTCTTCACTTCGTTAGAGATGTATCGCATAGATTTATTCCATCCGATGACGTGGACAAGAGCGAAGATTTTGCCGGCGAACAAATTGGTTTTGGATTTGGATTTGCCTGGGATTTCTATAGGGTCGAGTTTGGCAAAGGATTCGCCAGTTATTCTTTGCATCTGATCAATGACGGTTTGCCCATTGAGCAGGAGCAAAGTGAAATTTCCGTTGGCAATCTGTTCCATAAGGAACCTGCCATCGTCGTGAATCAGTCGGTCTCGCAGGCCACACGGCAGCTTGCTCCACGCGGGGTCAGTCGCCCATTGCACCAAATCAAGGTGGCAGGCCGACCCATCGCAATACGATATTCCCCAATCATTGAGGAGATTTTCCAGTGGCCTAAACCACTGCCAGTATGGATTACGCTGAAAATACGAATCGCAATCCTGCAACACCCGCTCAATCTTACCTGCTGGCGCATTCGCCAAGTCGCAAGTGCATAATGATTGGTGCGTAGCAAGCCGTCGCTTGTTCCCGACTAGTTCGTTCCTAGTATCGTCAAGAAATTCAAGCCGGCTGGGGTTCAGACCCACCGTGGCAACCGTAGCCGTCCGCGCATTCCCGAAGGCAACCACTGGAGTTGAGCTGGGAACTACGCATGAATCTGGAGGAATTGGGCGGCGGATGCGCTGTTCGATGTAATCAGGGATTGCGGTCATTGTTGTCACCGTTGCCTGCCATACCGCAGCGCGTGGGTTGGGGCCAGCCGCTGCCACACCGGGTCAACCACCAGCAGCGCGCCCTCCAAGGTGTACATACCGAGTTGGGCGGGGGCGCTATCGTCGGCGAAAACGACGATGGTGGGCCGCTCAATTCCTGCCACGCTCACGTGGGCCGTGCCGATGTCATCCTCCACAATGCTGCCGTCGGCCAACTCCGAATAGATACGGCGGTTGGGGACTATGCCGAGTTCGTGCAGCAGGCTTGCCGGCAGGCAGGTGTAGGTGGAACTTGTATTCACCAATACATCCACCGTTTCGGAGCGGTTGCCGTCCGCCGAAGTCACTTCTATGGGGTAGGTGAAGGTTCCCATGGCAAACCTTCGGTATTGTTTCTGGATTCCGGCTTTCGCCGGAATGACGGAAAGGGGCCGGAATGACGAGAGTAGGCGAGTGGCGGCCCTTCGACAGGCTCAGGATGAGCGGAGTTGGGCGGAATGACGGCCCTTCGACAGGCTCAGGGTGAGCGGGGCTAGGCGGATGCCGACGGGTACTCCGGGCGGCGGCGTTCGCGGAGGGCAGCCAGGCCCTCTTTGACGTCGTCGCCGAAGAAGCCCAGGGCTTCGGCGAGGAGGGAGTAGTCGAAGGAGGTGTGGCCGGCCTGGCGGAGCCACTGGTTGAGCGCGCGCTTGGTGAAGTGGATGGCCGGCTGGGGGCCGTCGGCCAGGCGGCGGGCGATGCGCCGGGCGGTATCCATCAGCTCGTCCCGGGGGACGGCCATGCTGACCAGGCCGATGCGCTCCGCCTCTTTGCCGTCGAGGAAGTCGCAGGTGAGCAGGTAGTACTTGGCCTTGGCCATGCCGCAGAGCAGGGGCCAGATGATGGCCGCGTGGTCGCCGGCGGCGACGCCCAGGCGGATGTGGCCGTCGGTGATGCGGGCGTCCTCGGCGGCGATGGAGATGTCGGCCATCAGGGCCACGGCCAGCCCGGCCCCCACGGCCACGCCGTTGATGGCGGAGATGACCGGCTTGTCCAGGTTCAGGATGTTATAAACGATGTCGCCGGCCTCTTTGGTGTTCTGGGCGACGATGGCCGGGTTGTCGATGGCCTGCTCAATCATCTCGAAGTCGCCGCCGGCGGAAAAGGCGTCGCCGGCCCCGGTGACCACGGCAACGCGCACCTCGGGGTCGGCGGCGATGTCCAGCCAGATGCGGCTGAGTTCGTTGTGCAGGCGGAAGTTGGTGGAGTTCAGCGTCTCCGGCCGGTTCATCGTGAGGGTGATGATGCCGTCGGATTTCTCGATGAGGAGGTGCTGGTACGAGGAGTAATCGGTCATTTTGTGCTCACAGAACGTGCAAGGGGTGTCAGTTGTCGGCGGGCGTTGGTTCAAAATCGGGCGGGAGGTCGAAAGTGGGCCGGCCGTCGGGCCGATGGCTATGAGCCAGGATGGCCCGCATCAGCTGGTTGTGGTTGCGCTCCATTTGCTCCTGGAGTTCGCGGTGGCGGCGTTCCATTTGCTCCTGGAGTTCGCGGTGGCGGCGTTCCATTTGCTCTTGCAGTTCGCGGTGGCGGCGTTCCATTTGCTCCTGGAGCGAATCGATCCTTTTGTTCACTCCGACTACTTCGGCGCGCAGGTCAGACACCTCCCGGGACAGGCCGCTTATTGCGGCGCGCAGTTCGGCTATTTCCGTCCGCTGGCGGCCAATCGCCTCCCGCAGGGCACCTACTTCCCCTTTCAGTTCGCCGAATTCCTGCTGTACGTTGCCCATGCGCAGCCAAAGCGCACTCATGATCGCCAGTATGGCAGCCAGCAAAACCCCATAAAGGCCCAGTACAACCGATACCAGGGCGACTATCGCGTTGAGGCTAATCGTGTCCATCAGCGATTTCTCCTGAGGTGTTTGTTGCGATCCTTTGCGCCAATGTTACCAGACGATTTGCGCCTCTTGCAGGGCGGTCAGGTCGGCTTCGTCCATGCCCAGCAGGCCGCAGAATACCTCCCGGTTGTTTTCGCCCAGCTCCGGCGTCCAGCGCAGGGTGTCGGCTGGGGTTTCCGAAAAGCGCCAGGGCGGGGCCACGGCGCGCTGATCGCCCTTGTCGGGGTGGGTTATCATCTGGAAGGCATTGCGCTGGGCCAGGTGGGGGTCGGCCAGCAACTGGTCGGCGGAGAGGGACGGGAAGGCGGCGATGCCGGCGGATTGCAGCAGGTCGGTCACTTCGTTGGCGGTGCGGGCGGCTGTCCACTCCGAGAGATGCCGTTCCAGCTTGTCCTGGTTCTGCCAGCGCAGGAAGGCGTCGCCGTATTCGTCGGCTTCGGCCCACTTGGGGTTGCCCATGGCATTCTTGAGGGCGCGCCATTCAGCATCGTCGGCGACGGCTATGGTGACCCACTGGTCGTCGCCCCGGCAGGGGAACACGCCGTGGGGGGCCATGGCGTCGTCCCGGTTGCCAAGACGTTGGGCGTCGCGGTGGTTCATGGCGGTATCCATCAGGGCGTGGCCCATGAAGGCGGTGGCGATGTCGCGGACGGCCACGTCGGCGCGCTGGCCGGTGTGATGGCTGCGGTGGGCGCACAGGGCGGCGACGGCGGAGAAGGCGGCCATCATGCCGCCGGTGTGGTCCATGGCGTGGCGCAACTCCACGGGTGGCCCGTCGGGATAGCCGGTCAGGTAGCCGAGGCCGCCCAGAGCGGCGAACATGGGCGCGTATCCGGCGTAGCGGGCTTCGGGACCGGTCTGACCGTTGGAGGACAGGGACACCATGATGATGTCGGGCTTGATTTCCCGCAACTGAGGATAACCCAGGCCCAAACGGTCCATCACGCCGGGGCGGAAGTTTTCCAGCACCACGTCGGAAATGCGGACGAGGTCGTATGCCAGCTCCAGGGCGCGGGGTTCCTTGAGGTTCAGGGTGACGGAGCGCTTGCTGGCGTTGACCTGTTCGAAGGACGACGGTGGCTTGCCATACATGGCGTGGGGCCGGCGGGTGATGTCCAGCCGGGCCGCCGACTCGACCTTGATCACGTCGGCGCCCAGAGACGCCAGGATCATGCCGGCAAAGGGGCCGGCGGTGTGGACGGAGAAGTCGGCGACGCGGACGCCGGAGAGGGGAGCGGATGGGTTGGTCATGATTACCGCCTTGGCGCTATGGGGTTGCCGAACCGTTCTGATACTTCTCCTGGTATTCCTACAGCAGCCCAGGCAGCAGGTCGGGGTTGGTACGGGCGGCGGCGTTGAGAATCATCAGCATCTCGCTGGCTTCTTTTTGGGCCTCCTTCCGGCCCTCTTCACGGGCCTGTTCGATGCGGCGGCGGCGTTCTGCCAGTGCGATGAACATTTTGACCCCCAGTTCAATCAGAATTGCAAGTGAGAATGCGACGAAAGCGCCCCACTCCCACAGGCCCATTATAGCCTCGGGCGTTTTGTCCCAAGCCCAAGCGTGACCTTGCGCCCAGAGCGTCAGCAGGTTGACCGGCCAGATGCCCAGGATGATAAACGGGATGTGCTTGATGGCGTCGCCAAGCGGTATGTCCATAATACCTTGCCGTCAGCGACGCCGCGTTATGTTTCCGGAGTGGTCCTCCCGTCGGGATGCCTAGTAGTACACGGCGTTGCCGGTGCCGCCGCCGGCGGCGATGAGCTCGCCGGTGATGGCCCAGGCCTTGTCGGAGGCCAGGAATGCGGTGAGGTAGCCGATTTCCGAGGCGTCCACCATGCGGCAGATGTGGTTGCCGCGGCCCGAGCCGGGGGCGAAGTCCTGCGCTTCGGCTTCCTCCGGCGAGACGCCCAACTGCTCGGCGCGGGCGGCCAGCAGGCTGGGCGTGCGCTCGGTGCGGGTGGTGCCGGGGTGGATGCAGTTGACGGTGATGCCGAACTGTCCCAGCTGGGCGGCCAGGGTTTTGGTCATGTGCACCAAGGAGGTGTTGCGCGCGCCGCCGCTGAGGTTGCCGGCGTTGCGGGCGTTGAGGCCGCTGATGTTGATGATGCGCCCGTAGCCCTGGGCCTTGAGCAGGGGGATAGCGGCCCGGGAGCAGCGCAGCGCGCCGACGAACTTCACGTCGAAGTCGCTGATCAAGTCCTCGTCGATGAGGTCCTCGATGGGGCCGGTGGCCGAGGGAGAGCCGCCGGGCAGGGACGCGCTGTTGACCAGGATGTGCAGGCCGCCCAGGGCATCGGCGGCGGCGTTGATGACGCGGTCCACCTGCTCGCGGTTGGTGGCGTCGAACGACATGGGGATGGCGCGGCGGCCGGTGGTCTCGGCGATCTCGGCGGCGGCCTGCTCCAGGTCGGGCATGGAGCGGGAGCCGACCACCACGTCCGCGCCCTCGCGGGCCAGTTCCAGGGCGATGGCCTTGCCGATGCCGCGGCTGGCGCCGCCGACGAATGCCAGTTTGCCTTCCAGTCCAAAATCCATAGGGGTAGCCTCCGTTATTACATTACGAAAGCGTCCGCCACGGGCGGACGGGTTCGTTGGGATGGCGGCATTATACATCCGCCGGTAGTAGTGGGTTTAACCCCAGAGGAGTGGGGGAATTCTGATAGAATTAGCGCGTTATGCTGGAGGTCATCGGATACACTAACGCTGCTGGAAGGGACTTATTCAATCGTTGGTTCAGCCGACTGGACCATCAGGCAGCGGCTTTGGTGGCTAGGGCAATCGCCAATATGGAGAACAATTATTTCCCAGACATCAGACACGTTGGGGGAGGTGTTTGGGAGTACCGGATTCAGGCCGGTCCGGGCATACGGATTTATTACGCAAGGGAAAACGACCGTATTGTTATCCTGCTGGCCGGCGGAACCAAAAACACGCGGCGAGGCCAGCAGAACGACATCGCAAGGGCACGTTCACGATGGCAGGATTGGAGAGAGCGAGACGATGCGCGCTAGGGACATGATACGAGCCCGCGCCAAGCGGGAACCGGCATTCCGAGATGCGCTGTACCAGGAATGCCAGCACGCGCTACGCGACGGGAAGCCCGACGTTGCCGAGCACATCCTGAGTGAGTATCTGGAACTGCCGGAGACGGCGGTGCGGGAAGCGATGGCCGGCTTGGTAGCAGAAGTGGGGTAGCGTGGGGATTAGCGGTACTTTCGGGTGGAAATAGCGGCGCTAGTTCAAATTCGGTCGCTGTTGGATGGTTGACGGTCGGATGACGCCATTGCTGCCAACAATGTCTCCGCCGGAGTTCATCGCCCGCTGGCGGGATGCCGGGTTTGGCGAGCGGCAGGGGGCGCAGTCTTTTTTCAACGACCTGTGCGGGCTGGTGGGACATCCCACGCCGGCGGGATACGGCGATCCGGAGGCGTTCACCTTTGAGAAAGCCGTGCCGGGCGGGTTCGCCGACGCCTACTTTGAGGAGCATCTCGGCTGGGAGTTCAAGGGGCAGGACGCGCAGCTGGACGGGGCTTTTGACCAGTTGCTCCGTTACCAAATACACCTCAAGACGCCGCCGTTGCTCATCGTGTCGTCGTTCCAGACGATACGGATCCAGACCAACTTCCAGGGAATGGAGACGGTCCGGTACGATATTGACATCGCCGAGCTAGAGCAGAGGGAACGGCTGGCGCTGGTGCAGGATGTGTTTTTCGCGCCGCACCGTTTTCGGGAGCGGCTGCGGTCGGTGGACGCCGTTACGCGGGAGACGGCGGCGCTGTTCCAATCCATCGTTGAGGACATGGAGCAGCGCAACGAGGATCCCGAGCGGCTGGCCCGCTACTTGAATCAGTTGGTCTTCTGCCTCTACGCGGAGGACGCCGGCTTGCTCCCCGATGGCCTGTTCACCCGCATCGTGGGGCAGCATTACCGCAATCCGGCCACTTTTGACCGGGCGATACAAAGCCTGTTCGCCCAGATGGCCGCGGGCGGTTTCTCCGGCGCGGACGAAATCGCCCACTTCAACGGCGACCTGTTCAGCACCATTGATACGGTGGAATTGAGCGCGGTGGCCCTGCAACGGTTGGGCGAAGCCTGCGAGAAGAACTGGCGAGACATAGAGCCGTCCATATTTGGAACCCTGTTCGAGCGGGCGTTGGACGCCTCCAAGCGAGCGCAGACGGGAGCGCACTACACCGGCGCCGACGACATCGCGCTGGTGGTAGAGCCGGTGGTGATGACACCCCTGCGCCGGGAATGGGATGCGACGCGGGCGGAGATTGAGGGGATGCTGGATGGAGGGGGATCGTCAGAATCAGGATTCTCAGGATTACGGGA
>DAOUJY010000086.1:0-26811 GCA_034421995.1 Dehalococcoidia bacterium
TGAAGCAGACGCAGTGTAGCAACGAGCGAGCCAGTCGCTCCCACGCCAAGCGCCGGTCCGCTTTGCGCGCATCTCGGACTGTCCCGCCTTGAACTGTCGTTGTAATACTAGGGCGCGTAGATTACGCTTTCCACAACCGACAAGGCGAGGTCGTTATCCTATTGGAAGCAAAAGCTTTCGGTAAGGACCCATTGGAGTTCACCGACCAAATGGCCGGCTACGTACGTGGGAATCGGCATGGAATGGCAGTACTCACCAACGGCCAGAAGTGGTACATCTGGAATCTGTCCGAAACCAATAGGCTTGCCAAAAGAAATGCGATATTCGTCGACATCTTTGACGATCAGCAAAAGCAAGCCGCTAGAACCCTCAACCTGACTCTGGGTCGTCGCTACTGGTGGAGCAAGAAATTGGAATAAGGTCTGTGCAAAACTCGCTTGCCTTATATCGTCATCCTGGCGAAAGCCAGATCCAGTACCGTTTTCTGGACTCCAGCCTTTGCTGGAGTGACGGTATGAGACTGTATGAATGGAAAGGAGGTGACGCTATGGTGACTGTCATTGATACCCACTGCCACGCCTCGCCCTACTGGTTCGAGCCGGTGGAGATTCTGCTGGATGAGATGGAACGGGCCGGCGTGGACCAGGCGGTGCTGACCCAGTTTTTCGGGGTCTTTGACAACAGCTATCTGGTCGAAGCGGTCAAACGGTTTCCCGGACGGTTCGCGGTCATTGCTATCGTTGACCACACTCAGGCCGATGCCGCCGACCGGGTGGCCGAGCTTCACGACCAGGGAGTGGACGGCCTCCGCTTCAACGCTGGGTGGCGGTCGCCGGGCGATGATCCTTTGGCTCTGTGGCGCAAGTGCGCCGACCTGGGCGTGACCGCCAGCGTGATGGGCACCTGCGAGCAGTACGCGGCCCCTGAATTCGAGAGCATTATTCAGGAGTTGCCCAACCTGAACATCATCATGGAGCACCTGGCCGGCGTGGGAGCCTTCTGGGGACCGGGCCGCGCCGACACCGAGATTCCAATGGGGACTTATCGGAATGCGTTGGCACTTTCGAAGTATCCCAACGTGTACGTAAAAATTCCCGGTCTTGGTGAGTTCTGTCCTCGGCCTCAGCCCTTCCGCCAACCCATACCCTTCGACAACGTCCCGCCCTTGATCGAAATGGCAGTCGAGGCATTCGGCGGCGACCGCCTGATGTGGGGCAGCGACTTCCCGCCATCGGCTAACCGGGAAGGATACCGCAACGCCCTGCGGTTCCCCATGGAGCTGATCGAATATCCCAGCACCGACGCCCGGGATATGGTGTTCGGCGGGACGGCGGCAAACCTGTGGGAGTTCCGTTAAATGCCCGGGTCGTCACTCCGGCGAAAGCCGGAGTCCAGGAAGGTTCGATGGATTCCGGCTTTCGCCGGAATGACGGATTGCCAGTAACAGGAGAGGTTGTCATGCCGCGATTTGCAGTCGATTTGAACACCGCTGAAGGCCGCGCTAAAGTCGGCGGTCGGGAGTGGCGCGTTGCTCCCGGCTTGGTGCCTGGCGAGCCCAACGAGGGGTTGACCGCCCGGCTTCTGGATACGCCGGCCCGGCTGACCGACTACGACGATTCCGCCTGGGAAGTGTGCGACAACGTGCGCCAGAGCCTGTCCGTAGGCTTTACCTTCGCATGGTATCGCATCGCCGTAACGCTGCCCGAGACCATCGACGGAGTGAACGTGGCCGGCTACCGAGTTTGGTTCGAGACCAATTTCGATAACTACGGCGAGGTCTGGGTCAACGGCGAGATAGACCGCGCCTACGGCAGCATCGTCGGCCTGAACACGCCGCACCGGGTTGAAATTGCCGAGGTTGGCGAGCCGGGAACGCGGTACGTCATCGCGTGCCTTTGCCTCAATGGGCCGCTGGCCGCGCCGCGCGGGGGCATCTTTATGCGGTTCGCCACGCTGGCCTTTGAGGCGACGGACAATTAGGAATCCCGCACAGCGTGCTAACATGGTAGGGGCGGGTTTGAAACCCGCCCCTACGCATTGGAGGTGCAGCGATGGCGAATTGGGAGCATTGCCCGGCGGTGGAGCGCGATTCCGCCAAAGCCGGCGGCGTGTGGGTTTTCAAAGGAACGAATGTGCCCTTGTATGCTCTGTACGAAACTTTGGCGGCCGGCGCAACGGTGGACGATTTTGCGGAGCGGTTCGGTGTCGGCGTTGAATTGGCAGCCGCAGCCTTGGAGTACGAAGCCGACGAATTGCACGATTACCGCCTGGATTACCCGCAAGGAGTACCTTTCGCGCGCGTTACGAACCGTCCACCGGGAGGGCCATATAATGCCATTTGGATAACTTGCCCGGCGGTGGAACAGGCAACCGGTCGATTGGGCGGGGCGTGGGTGTTCAAACATACTCGATTGGCATTGTACGTTCTGTACTGCCATCTTGCCGGGGGGTCAACGATTGAGGAGTTCGATGAATGGTACGATATGGATACAGCCAATGTGGTAGCCGTGTTGGAGCACGAGGCGAAAGAGTTGCGGGAAGCGTGGTCAGCATATGCTGATATTGTTTGACCACGGAACGCCTTGGCCCCTGCGTCACTATCTGCCTGGACATACTATCCACCGGGCCCTTCAGCTGGGATTGGACAGAGTGGCTAATGGCCTCCTAATAGCGCGGGCAGAGGAGGCAGGCTATGAACTGCTCATCACCACCGACCGAAACATCTGGCATCAACAAAATCTCGCCGCCCGGCAAATCGCCATTTTGGTGTTGGTTGACCACAATTGGCCGTACAATCAGGCAGGAATCGACGCCATCACGTCCGCCGTTGCAGAGATGGCAGCGGGAGATTACCGGGAAGTCGTCATTGTGTAGGGGCGGGTTTGAAACCCGCCCCCTTAGATTCTCCCGCTCATCCGAATTTTCGTTTACGACAGGTGCTGCCCGTAGAACTCGAAGATGCGTACCCAAGCCTGGTTGGCCGCTTCCACCGCGTAGCTGGGCCGGTCAACCGCGACAAACCCGTGGCCGGCGTTGGGATAGACTTCGTATTCCCAGGATTTGCCGGCGGCCTTGATGGCGGCGTCGGTGACCTTCACCTCGTCCACGGTGGGACGGGCGTCATCCGCCCCGAAGATTCCCAGCAGCGGGCACGACAGGTCGTTGACGAACTCGATGGGAGCGTGAGGCATGGCCTCGGTGGGAGGCTCAGAGTCGCGCGGGGTGACTCCACCGCCCCAGCAGTCCACGGCGGCGCTGAGGCCCTTGAGTTTGCAGGCGGCCAGGAACACCTGGCGGCCGCCGGAGCAGAAGCCGATGATGCCGACCTTGCCGTTGTACGTGCTCAGATGCCGCAGGTACCCAATCGCGCCCTCGGCATCCCCCAGCGTGCGCGCGTCGGGCATGCCGCCCTTGTCGCGGATGCTGGCGCTGTTGGCGTAGGGGTCGTCACTGCCCTCGCGGTAGTGCAGGTTCGGGGAGATGGCGATGTAGCCGTTGTGGGCGATCTTGCGGGCCATTTCCTTGGTGGCGTCGTCCCAGCCGGGCATGTGGTGGAACAGCATTACAGCGCCAAAGGGACCGGGGCCCAGGGGACGCGCCAGGTATGCGTTGATGGCGTCGCCATTGTGCCCCTCAACCCACACTTCTTCAGCAATCATTCCGTTGTAAGCCATGGTGTGATACCTCCCAATGGACAGATTTCTTGTTCGGATGGTTTGCCCGCCGAGACACTGCTGGCAGGACACGAGCGAAGGTTACTATCCGCCCTGCCGAGTGTCAAACGACCGCTTGAGACTAAAACAGACCGGCTTGCCTCAGCAGGGCGCGCAGCATCCGTCCCATCTGCTCCTCGTGATGCGGACCGAATGCCGTGAATTCACGGAGATTACGGCCGGCTTCCTCTCCTGGATCGAAGCGATCCCCCATCAGCGCGTAATCGCCGGACAGTTCCCGGTTCCAGATCTGGAGCTCATCCAAAGTGAGTTGAGGCTCAAACTGGAAGCCATAAGACGGGCCGTAGCGGAAGGCCATTGGAAAGCGGACGTAACCACCGTCACGGCGCAGCATGGTGCCTTCGGCCAGCAGACTCGCGCCGGCGGGAACGGTGAACTGCTCGCCGTGTAGCGTAGGGACCAGCGGGATGCGAATCTCTTTGAACACCGGGTCCGACGCGCCGGCGGCGGTTACGTCGATTTTGCGGAGGCCGAACTGGTAGCCGCCGGTGGGCGCGACCGCGCCGCCCAGCGCGCGAGACAATAGTTGCGCCCCCAGGCAGATTCCAACCACCGGCGTCGGGGGCCGGCTGCCCACGCCTCCGGTGGCAGCGTCGCGCAGATAGGCTATTTCCTGGATGAGCGCCGGGTAGTTGTCATTGGCCGACATGGGGCCACCCAGCGCGACGATAAGGTCGGTTTCGGTGGTGTCGGGCGCATCGAACTCGACGAAATCCGGCGCGCCCGCGAAGACCGGGACCGTGGTTATGGCGAAACCGGTATCACGCAGGATAGCGGTGAAGTTGCCACCCAGCGTTTCGACCGGGTGGTGTTGGATGATGACTGCCCGCTTGTTCATAGGACGTGCGCACGGCGCTGCGCCAGGTCGGCCAATACGATCCGGTCGGTAGGGAAGGCCATCGGTTCTGGCGGATCATCGGGAAAAAACCAAGAGATCCGATCCAAATCGTCTGATGCTCGCGCCTCACCGCCGACGATTTCACCGTAGAACCAGATGCCCACGGTTAGAGCCGACGGGTTGTGAAAGTTGGAATGGACGGCGCAGACTTGCCCTATTTGTACGTCCAGTCCCGTTTCCTCGACAAACTCGCGACGAGCGGCGTCGCGGATGTCCTCGCCCCACTCAACATAACCGCAGGGGATGCACCAAGCACCCTCGTTGCCGCCGGCGGACCGACGGCCCAGCAGGATCCGACCGTCGTCATCGAGGACCACTACCGCAACACCTACGGCCGGATTGCGGAAATGGACGAAACGACAGTGGAGACAACTGGGCCTGGGTAAACCACCTCTAATCGCCTGTTCCAGGAGCCGCCCGCAGCGCGGGCAGTAGATGTAATCTGGAGAGACGGAATCGGGCATCGGTCTGGTTTAAGTTTGAGCGTGGCCCCGCCGCACCGCCCGCCCCGGCAGCGCGCCGGTGTTCTCGCCCTGTTGGATCACCACCTCGCCGTTGACGATGACGTATTCGATGCCCACCGGATACTGCTTGGGGTTTTCTTTGGTCGCCAGGGCTTTCACGGTATCCGGGTTGAAGACGACAACGTCCGCTTTGAAACCGTCGCGGAGCAAGCCCCGGTCGGGGATGCCCAGGCGTTGCGCCGGGAAGGAGGTCATCTTTCGGATGGCTTCGGGCAGTCGCAAGTGCTTTTCAGCGCGCACGAATTCCGCCAGCACGATGGGGAAACAACCATAGGTCCGGGGGTTGGGATACTCGCCAAATAGGATGGCGTCGGAGGCGATCATGCCGTAGGGATGGGACACGAAAGCGTAAAGGGTTTGGGCGTTGGTGCCTAGTCCCACCGTGCTGATGCCCAGGTTCTCGGATAGCAGCAGGTCGAACAGGGCATCGGCTGGCTCCTGGCCGCGCATTTCGGCGATGTCGGTAATCAATCGGCCGTCGTAGATTAGGTTCTCGGGTTTCGTGAAGTTCGTCAGCCAGTTGTTTTCCAGCCGGCTGGGCGTGATCTCGCGCTTCATACGCGCCCGGTCGTCGGCGTCCTGCAAAGCGGCGATGAGACGCTCCGGGCCGCCGTCCTTGGCCCAATGGGGCAGGCCGATAGTGGGCGTCGTGCCCGAGTAGGGATAGGTGTAGCAGTCAAAGGTGCAGTCGATCCCCTCAGCGCGCGCGTCCTCAACCAGACCCAGGTGCCCCAAATGGCTGCCCACTCCGGAAACCGACTGGCGGTAGTGGGTCAGGTGAACCGGGATGCCGCTGCGCCGGCCAATCTCCACGGCCTCATGCCACGGCGCCAGGTAGCCCTGGCTCAGCAGGCTGGCGCGGGTGTGAGTGTGATAGATGCCGCCCAGCGCAGCTGCGGTTTCGGAAAGGGCAACCAGTTCATTGGTGTCGGCATAGGCGCCGGGCGGGTAGTCCAGGCCGGTGGATAGCCCCCACGCGCCTTCTTCCATCGCCTCGCGCACCACGGAGCGCATATCGGCGATTTCGGCGGACGTGGCCGGCCGCTGATCCCAGCCGACGCTCCAGATACGGACTGGCGAGTTGCCCAGGATGTAGGCCATATTGATGGCAACGGCGCCATCATACTTGCCCAGCAGGTCGGCCACCGTGAGCCAGTCGGCCGGCATGGGCGGGTAGCCGTTCAATCCGGCATCCAGCCAGATGTAGCGGTGCAGGTCCTCCTGGGTTTTGAACGGAGCGTGGGAAATTCCATCGATGCCCACCAGCTCGGTGGTCACTCCCTGGCGCACTTTCGGGTCGTGGTGCGGTTCGCCCAGGATAGTGAGGCCAGCGTGGGAATGCAGGTCAATAAAGCCGGGGCATACGACGTGGCCGACAGCGTCGATGACCCGGGCGGCGTTGTGACGTAGATCAGCGTCGTCGCCGCGATGGATGGTCAGCGTATCCCCGGATATGGCAACGGCGGCGTAGAAACCGGGGCTGCCGGAGCCGTCGATTACCTGTCCGTTGGTGATAAGGAGGTCGATCATGGCAGAGGCATTCCTTAAATCAAATCACTATCACTACGAAAGCCAAATTCGGCGCTGGCGGAAACTGTGCTCCATATCAAGCTGGTTCAGTATGTCCCGCCCCAGCAGCGAATCCAGGCCGTTGGTAACCGGATGGGGTTTGGCGATGGAAATTTCAATTTCAAACCGCCATGAACCACCGTCCATGTCGTCAAAAGTGAGCACGGCCTGCTCCATGTAATGGAGCAATGCACCGCCAACGCCTGTGAACTCGGCAGGGTTAGTCAGGGCATCAAATGGACATCCTATGAGGTGGCCGTCATCGGGGTGCAAGATAGTCGTATCCGCGCCGGTATCAAGGAGAAACCGTATCCGGTCCCCAACTGCCAAGCGAGGCAACTGTACGCGGCATTCTAGGCAAGGCTGCCCGTCGCCGTCAAAGTAACCGGCAATCATCAGGTCCGCCGTCGCCACGCTGTCGGAATCCGTCGCTTTGGATTGGTCTCCAACCGCTTTATTACTGAGTGAGGAAGGAACGCGCCGCCTTCCTTCAGTTTTTCCGCAACTTCTGCGTGAGTGGCGGCCGCTACGAATTGCTAATTGTCGCCGATGGCAACCCACTGATCGGGGTATTTAGCAATCAGTTCGGTGTGATTCTCTCGTAAAATCTCGGCGCGTTCCTCCCAGTCGCGCACCATGGTTTGGACATCTTCCTCGCATTTGGTGGGGCGTTGGGGGATGACCGGCTTTCGCTTTTGGATCGTTAGCATGGCAATCCTCCTTTAGCCGTTGGATGGCGGTATTGTACAGTATTGCCCGGCGTCGTTGCGAAATGACATCGGGCGCCCGTTTCCCACCCTGGTCTGCTACACTGCCGCCATACCAGCAGAACATATTACGGAGGCAACCATGGGCGAATTGGATGACCGTTACGAACGGGGGCAGGAAACTCGGCGGATGTTCGGCGGCGGACAGATCACTGGCGGGTCGTCGCCCGGCGCGTGGGACATCGCGCCGGACCTGGAACGCATTCTCGGCGAGGGCCTGTTCGGCACTATCTGGCGGCGGGAAGCCCTGACGCCGGTACAGCGGGAAATGATTACCCTCTCCTGCTTGATCGTGTTGAACCGGGAGGTGCAGTTGAAGCGCCATTTGAGCAACGCGCTCAACGTGGGCTTGACGCCGGAGCAGGTCGTCGAGCTGATTATCCACGATACTTGGTACGGCGGCGCGCCGGCCGGCATCCAGGCGCTTACCCTGTGCAAGCAGGTGTTCGAGGAACGAGGCATCGACTTCACCCCGGCCCGCATCCACGACACCGAAGAAGATCCTGACAGCCTGTTCCAACGGGGCGACGAATACCGGCGCAAGTATATGGGGGCGTCGCCCGCGCGCCCGGCTCCACCAACCGACGCCGAAAGGGAACTGGGCCGCATTACCGGCGAGTACTACTGGGGCGCGACCTGGACCCGACCGGGTCTGGACCTGCCTAGTCGATGCCTCTGCACGATGACCTGTCTGGCCGCCTTGGGACGTGAGGGGCCGCTGCGGAGCCACATCAGGGGCGCGCTGAACATCGGGTTCACCAAAGACCAGGTAATCGAGGTGTTCGGTCATATGACCCTGTACGCCGGTATCCCCTTTGCCCGGGGTGCGATGGACATCGCCAACGAAATTTTTGCCAACGGATAACAGCCACCGAGCAGCAGTTTATGGTAGGGGCGAATAGTTATTCGCCCCTACGCGGTCCCAATTCAAGGCCCGTATCGACTGCGGATTTAGATACCGTAGCCAACTTCCACGCAGCCCGGCAACCAGCGACGATTGTCGCCCAGCAGCAATTCTTCGCCGTTGGGCGGGCCGTCCATGCCCGGTATGTAGCGGTAGGGAGCCGGCGCGCCGGGCAGGTCGAGGCTGTGGACGATGGGATCGATTATGCTCCAGGCCAGCTCGATTTCGTCGCTGCGGATGAACAGAGAAGCGTCGCCGTCCAGAACATCCAACAGCAGATGTTCGTAGGCGTCAGGCAGATCTACGCCGGCGAATCCCTCGTCGTAATGGAATTCCAGCGAGACCGACTTCATCTCCAGCTCGGCATCGGGCACCTTGGACTGGAATTCCAGCCGCATTCCCTCGTTGGGCTGGACGCAGATCGACAGCGTATTGCCGGGTATATCGACGCCTTCCGGCACGGGAAAGAGCATGTGCGGCGGCGACCGGAACTGGATGATCATCTCGGTGGTCTTGCGGGACAAGCCCTTGCCGGAGCGCAGGTAGAAGGGAACCCCGTGCCACCGCCAGTTGTCCACGAAAAGACGCAGAGCCGCGTAGGTTGGCGTTTGAGAGCCCGGCGAAACGCCAGGCTCATAATGATAGCCGTCGTACTGACCGATGATGAGATTGTGGCGCACGTCTCGTAGATTGAGGCGGCGTACCGCGCTGAGGGCTTTGACCTTCTCGTTCCTGAGGGCGTCGGCCCGGAAGGCGAAGGGAGGATCCATGGTGATCAGCGCCAGCAATTGCAGCAGATGGTTCTGAAACATATCCTTCAGAACCCCGGCCCGGTCGTAGTATTCGCCCCGTTCCCCTACCAGGATGTCCTCGGCGACGGTAATCTGCACTTGGTCAATGTAGTTCCGGTTCCAGATTGGCTCGAATATGGAGTTTGCGAACCGGAAAACCAGCAGGTTCTGCACGGTCTCCTTGCCCAGATAGTGGTCAATGCGATAGACCTGATCCTCGTTGAACACGCTATGAACGTGCTGGTTCAAACGCTGGGCCGTCAAGAGGTCGGAGCCGAACGGTTTTTCGATTACGATCCGACGCCAGCCCGGACTCTCATCGGCCATCCCGGCGGATGCCAATGCCGTGATCGCCGGCGCGTACAATCCCGGGGCCAACGCCAAATAGTACAGGCAGTTGAATCGGTCATCGTCGGCGGCCAACTCGCCAACTCGCCGGCTGACGGCGCCCAGGGCGTCGGCGCTGGTAACGTCGGCGGGCACATAGCTGAGGCGCGCGGCGAAATCGTCCCACTCCCCAGCGTTGGCATCGCCAATGGCGGCCCGCATCCGTTGCCGGAATTCGGCGTCGGACCATTGGTCGCGGGCCACGCCAATGATATGGACGTGACACGGCAACCTGCCTTTCCGATACAGGCTGAACAGAGCCGGAGCTAGCTTGGTGTGGGTGAGGTTGCCGCTGGCGCCCATTATCACCAATGCGGTGACTGAGCCGGTCCCGTCCGGCAGGACGGTTGCTCCGTGAGTGATCATCCGTCCCTGTCCCCTTCCCCGACCTGTCGCACGGCGTGGCCCCCAAACTGGTTGCGGAGAGCCGCCAGCAAGCGTGAGCCGAATGGTTCTTCCTGTCTGGAGCGGAAGCGCTGGTAAAGCGCGGCGGTGATGGCCGGTGTGGGAACCGCCAACTCCACCGATTCGTTGACGGTCCAACGGCCTTCGCCGGAGTCGTCCACGTATGCGGCCAGGCTTTCCAGCCCCGGGTCTTCCTCCAACGCTCGAACGGCCAGGTCAAGCAGCCAGGACCGGACCACGCTCCCATATTGCCACGTTCGCGCTATCGCCGGCAGGTCCAGATCGAATTCATGCCGTTTGGCCTGCATCAGTTCAAAACCTTCGGCGTAGGCTTGCATTAGCGCGTACTCCACGCCGTTGTGAACCATCTTGGTGAAGTGGCCGGCCCCAACCGGTCCGACATGGGAGTAACCTCGATCCGGACCCGGCGCTAATGCCTGGAAGATTGGTTCCAGCCTGCGGAAAGTGTCCTTGTCACCGCCCACCATCAGGGAATAGCCTTCGGTCAGGCCCCAGATGCCGCCACTGGTTCCGGCGTCCAGCAGGTGAATGCCGCGCTCGGACAACTTCTCTCCGCGGCGGATGGTGTCTTTGTAGTTGGCGTTGCCGCCGTCAATCACGGCGTCGCCGGGGTCCAGAATCTCGGACGCTTCGTCAATCACGGCGTCGGTGACCGACCCGGCCGGCACCATCACCCACACTGCCCGGGGCGGCGACAGCCTCGCCACCAGGTCGCCAACGGTCTCCGCAGCCTTGGCGCCCCCGGAAGCGCTGGCGGCGACGGCCGCCGAATCCCGATCATAGGCGACTACAGTGTGTCCACCCGCAATCAGCCGTTGCGTCATATTGGCGCCCATGCGGCCCAAACCTATCATGCCGATTTCCACTGGCGTATCTCCTGCTTCAGAGTATTTCGGTTATTTCGGATATTGCGCCGGCCGGGTCGCCACTGACATTGATGGAAACGGTGCGACGCCCCAGGCTCTGTAGAGCCTGCAGGTCCCCAAGGGCTTGGGCGTCGGCCAGGACCCCAAAGCTGAAGGGCCAGCCGGGAATTGGTATATCCTCAGTGTGGGACTGGGTGATCTGCAGGAAAATGCCCGTGTCGGGGCCACCCTTGTGCAGCTGTCCGGTGGAATGGAGGAACCTGGGGCCGTAACCGTGAGTGGTGGCGATGCGATACCCTTGCATCACCTTTCGGCGCAAAGCCCGAACGGCGTCGTCAATTGCGGATGAGGCTGGCAGGTAGGACATGATTGCCAGGTAGTCGCCGGGTTGGCTTTCCGTAAGCAGACGGCGCAGCCCGTCCGGGTTGTCGGATTCGGGCCGAGCGAGCCACCCTTCCTGTTGGTAGCGAGCCAACACAGCGACGGTGCTGTCTTTGGCGCCTTGCACGTCGGGCTGGTCAAAGGGTTGAATGCCCATGACGTGACCGGCGATGGCGGTAGCATACTCCCAGCGGTAGAATTCAGCGCTCAGGTCATAAGCATCGGATAGCTCAATGACGGCAACCGGATGCCCACCGGACTGGAGGCGACGCACAACATCGTCCGCCTTTTCATTGTGGTCGGATGCCAAGCGGAGCTGAATAAAGAAGCGGTCGTTACCGTAGCAGTCCTGCCTGCTGGCGGCGTCCACTGGCTCGCCGGCCACCGGGACCACGCCCGTCCCGTTTTTCCCGGTGCTCTCCGCCAGCAATTGTTCGACCCACAGACCGAACGGGGTCATCTTCTCCGACGCGATCAACGTCAGTTTGTCGCGGCCCTGCTTGGCCAAGGTTCCGATTGCCGTTCCCAGCCAGGCTCCGGGGTTGTCGGCCGTTGCGTCAGCAAGCAGGCAACGCTGCTGCATCCGCAGAGCCGGCTCAAGCAGTCGCTCCAGGTCAACGCCGGCCAGCGCGGCGGGCGCCAGGCCAAAGTACGAAAGAACCGAATAACGACCTCCGATATTGGGGTCATTGATGAACGCGTGGCGGAATCGTTCCGTTCTCGCCATTTCCGCCAGTGGAGTGCCCGGATCAGTTACTGCCACGAAATTATCACCCGCCCCCTCGGCCCCCAGCCTTGAGTTCACCAATTCCCGGAAGTGCGCATAGAAGGCAAGGGGTTCGGTGGTAGTGCCCGATTTGGAAGACAAAACGAACAGAGTGCGGGCCGGGTCGATGGCGGACGTGGTAGATGCCACCCATGCCGGCACAGTGCTGTCCAAGGTCAGCATTCGTGGAAAGCCCGTGCCATTCAAGGAAGGCTCGAGAACCTGCCGGATTACTTCCGGGCCGAGACTACTGCCGCCCATACCCAGGAGGACGATATTCTGATAACCTGCCGACCGTACCGATTCCGCAAACCGGCGCAGCTCTGAGATCCGGGGCAAGACGTCGGTGGGAAGCGTCACCCAAGCGAGACGGTCCGCGATCTCGGTGGGGTCATTGTTCCAAAGCGTGAAATCATGAGCGTGGAGACGTTTCGTGACGCTATCCGCGTCCAATTGGCCGGCGGCGTCGAACACCAATTGAGAATAGTCGCCGAGGTGGTAACGGTCGGTCATGGCAACTTCCCTCGCCTCGCAGCTGTACCGTGTCGCCCCGATTTTAGCATATGGCCGCCCATCGCCATCGGCAGAGCCGGCGCAGCATGGTTGCATCGGCGTATAATCACGGCAAAGTTTGCAAAGAGAGCGATTGTTATGCCCGACTCCAACTCAAAACCGATCAACGCCGCCCCCGTATCTCACGCCGTTGAGATCGGCGATCTGACGATGCAGTATCTGGATTGGGGCGGTGGTGTGCCGATGTTGGCATTACACGGACTGGCGTCGTCGGGACACTGGTATCGACGGGTAGCTCCCCATCTGGCTGGAGATTACCGCATCGTCGCTCCCGACCAGCGGGGACACGGGGCGACGTCGCAAGCATCGTCGGGCTACGACTGGCAAACTCTGGCGGAAGACGCCATCGGCCTGCTCGATCATCTGGGCATCCACCGTGCCGCGGTCCTGGGCCATTCGTGGGGCGGTCACGTCGCCAGCAACCTGGCGATGCGCTTCCCGGACCGGGTGAGCAAGCTGGTGATGATTGACGGGGGTTTTCAGGACGGCCACTTGATGCCGACGCCAACCTGGGAGGCGTTTCAGCAGCGTTTGGCGCCTCGATTGGTGGCCGGCACCCGGGATGAGTACCTGCGGCGGTTGGCAGATAACTTGTGGTTCTGCTGGGGCGACGACCTGGCGGAAATCGCTTTGACCATGGTGTATGAGGGCCCGGACGGGCAGATGCACGACATACTGCGCCCCGGGCATCACGCGCAGGTGTTGGAGTCGATGTGGAACCAGCCGCCGTCAGTGGTGTTGCCGCAGATTACCGTTCCCACTCTGGTGGTCGCCGCTGGCCCCCGGGCCGAGCGGGCGAACTCCCAGTTTTCTCGTCAACGAGAGGTAATGGTAGCGGCGGCAGAGCAGGCGTTGCAGAACGGCCGGATCCATTGGATACCGGAAACCGTCCACGACATCGGCTACGACAAGCCGGCGGAACTCGCTGCTGTGGTCAGGGAGTTTCTTGCGGAGGATTGATTAATCCGCGGCCGCCGGAGACAGGCCGTCCGCTCCGATTACCTCTCCGCCCACGGGCGCCACGTCCACGCTGGGGCCGGACAGACCGTAGTTGATGGCGTATAGCTGGGCGTACACGCCGCCGGATTCCAGCAGTTCGTCGTGGGAACCGACCTCGGCGACCCGACCACGGTCCAGCACAACGATTTTGTCGGCGTTGCGGATGGTGGAAAGCCGGTGCGCGATGACGATGGAGGTGCGGTCCTTGAGGATGCGGCTCAACGCTCGTTGAATCAAAAGCTCGGTGTGGGTGTCGATGTTGGCGGTAGCCTCGTCCAATACCAAGATGCGCGGATCGCCGACGATGGCGCGGGCGAAGCTGATCAGCTGTCGTTGGCCGATGCTGAGGTTCACGCCCCGTTCCGCCAACTCGGAGTCGTAACCTCCTTCCAAATCCATGATGAAGTCATGGGCACCCACTGCCTTGGCCGCTTCAATCACCTGCTCGTCGGTGGCTTCCTGGTGCTGGTAGCAGATGTTTTCACGGACGGTGCCGGAGAACAGATACGGCTCCTGCAGCACCATGCTCATCTGGTGAACCAGTGATTGCCGCTTTACGTCGCGGAGGTCGTGACCGTCAATAGTTATTGCTCCCCCGGTCACGTCTGCGGAGCGGTGTAGCAGGTTCACCAGCGTGCTCTTGCCGGCTCCGGTGGAACCAACCAGCGCCACGTTTTCGCCGGCCTGGATGTGCAGGTTGACGTTCTTCAGAACATCGACGCCGGGGACGTAATGGAACATCACGTCGTTGTACCGGATTTCACCCTTGACTTCAGGCATGGCCACGGCGTCGGGTTTATCGTTGATGTCGGGATCCAGGTCCAGGACCTCAAAGATGCGGACGCCGGCGGCCATGGCGCGCTGCAACTGGCTGTACTGCATGGTCAGCTGGCGGATTGGTTCAAAGAACCGCTGTATCCACAAGGCGAAGGCCGCCAGGGTTCCGACCTCCAGGGCGTCGCGCTGCAACAGGAAACCGCCAAAAACCACCACGCCCAGCCCGATGCCCAGCCCGATCAGCAATTCGACGAAGGGTTGCAACATCCCGGAATAACGGGCAGCCTCCAGGTTGGCGTCCAAATATTCCTGGTTGAGCGTGCGGAAGTGGGCGAGGTTCTCGTCCTGGCGATTGAGGCTCTGTACCACCCGGACGCCGGTGATGTTCTGGTTGTACTCGCCGTTGACCATGGCGATAGCCCGTCGAATACGCATGAACGAATGCCGGGCGAACCGCTGCCAGTACGCCAACACCAGAGTCAATACCGGCACGATGAACATGCAAACCAGAGCCAACTGCCAGTCCACGATGAGCATCAGGATTATGATGGCTCCAACCGACACCAACTCTGCCAACGCCAATGCCAACAGTTCAAAAGTCTCCTGCAACTGGAGAATATCGGACTGCATCCGGGACATGATCCGCCCGATGGGGGTCCGATGATAAAAGGCGTTGGACTGGTTTTGCAGATGACCGAACATCCCGGTACGAAGGTCGTACAGTATGTGCTGGCCGGTCAGAGAAATGAAAATGAACTGCAAACGGTTCGCCAGGAAGTGCATGATCGTGATGACCATGAAGGCGGCGCCCACGACGTGCACTTTGTTGACGCTGCCCCCGGCGACTGCCCAGTCAATGCCGTACTTGATAACCAGGGGTATTAGAGCGTTGACCGCGGCGTAGGTGAGCAGGGATGCCAGGGCAATCAGGGCATACTTCCGATACGGCTTGATGTACGTCGAGAAGCGCATCACGACCCGATTGTCGTACGCGCGGCCGACGACATCCTCATCGGTGAGGTTATCGTTAGTGGGGGCGAACATACTGTCAGCGGAGGTGCCGCGCATCCCCCGCATCATGCCGCCGCCCATGCCGCCGCCTCCTCGCATCATACGGCAGCCCTCCCGTCGGCCATGACCGGCACCGCCGCTTCCAGGAGTACTTCCTCCTGGGGACGGAGTTGAAGTTCGTAAATGCTCTGGTAGATGCCGCCCGTGCGTATCAATTCCTCATGGGTACCCCGCTCCGCGATGACGCCCTTGTCCAGAACGAGAATTTGGTCTGCCTCTCGGACGGTGCTTAGCCGGTGCGCGATGACGAAGGTGGTGCGTCCTTTCATCACCTCAACCATGGCGCGATGGATCTGCCGCTCGGTCTCCACATCAACGCTGGATGTCGAGTCATCGAGAATGAGGACCGGAGGATCGATGAGAATGGTGCGGGCAATGGAGAGACGTTGACGCTGGCCACCGGAGAGGGTAGTGCCGCGTTCTCCAACCCAGGTGTCGTAGCCGTTGGGCAAGGACATGATCTGGTCGTGCAGTTGCGCCACCTTGGCGGCGCGGATCACGTCCTCCTCCGTGGCATCGCTCACTCCGTAGGAGATGTTGTCCCTTATGTTGGCGCTGAACAGGTACACGTCCTGATGGACGATACCGACGTTGTGACGCAAGGACTGGAGCGTGAAATCTCGAATGTCCTGGCCGTCGATGGTGATCTCGCCGGAAGTAACGTCATAGAAACGGGGCAGCAGGTTCACGACGGTCGTTTTTCCGCTGCCGGGCGCGCCCAGGATTGCGGTGACCTGGCCGGGTTCGGCTTCCAGGTCAACTTGGCGCAAGGCCGGGGACCGATCTTCGTAAGCGAACGCCACGTTGTCGAACTTGACCCGCCCGGTGGCGCGACCCATTTCCGCGGCGTTGGGACGTTCCACCACGGGGGACTGTGTGTCCAGCACGCCAAATAGGCGCTGACCAGAGGAAATGGCCCGGGAGAAGGTGTTGATGATCTGCGCGGAAGCGCGAATGGGGAACGTGAGCTGGTTCAGATAAAGCAGGAACATGGCAAGCGAACCCAGCGACAGTTCACCGCGAACCACCAGCCAGCCGCCCAGCCAGATGATGACGCCGAAGGCGAAAGTGAAATACAACGTCATCCAGGCGCTGTTGGTGCCCTGCATCCGCTCGGCGTCAAAGTACTCGACGCGAAGTTCCTCGGCCTTGCGGTTGTATTTGGCGCGCTCGTAGTCCTCGGAGGCGAAAGCCTTGACCACATGCATGCCGGCAAGGTTTTCCTGCAACACCGTTACCGATTCGCCCATGACCTGCTGGACGTGGAGCCATTTGCGACGCAGGGCGCGCATTACGAAAGATGAACGCACCACGATGGCCGGCACGAAAATCATGCTGACCAACGCCAACTGCCAGTTTTCCACGAACAGGAGGACGGGGATCGCCAGGATGCGTACCACAACGTCCAGCGACCGGATCATACCCATGTTGACGAACCGGCGCATTGCCTCCACGTCGGCAGTAGCGCGGGACATCAGGTCCCCGGTGTGTTCCTTGTCGTGGAAGGCGAAGCTGACGTTCTGCAGCTTGTCATACAGGAGGTTGCGGCAGTCAAAGGAGACCATTTGCGAAAGGGACTCCGTGGTGTAAGTCCGAGCAAAATCGCAAAAGCCCCGGCACAGGCTCACCACCAGGATGCCCAGGCCAACGAATAATACAGCGTCGAATCCCCAGCCCACTATCTGGAAGTCACGCTTGACGATCCCCGACACGGTTTCGCCTTGATCGTTTACGGTTGCTACCCTTTCGACCAGCAGGTCAATCCCGCTGCCGAACAGATGAGGCAGGGCTAACGAAAAACCGATTGCCGCCAGCGCCGAGATGTACGCCAACGACAGGCGGGCCGGATAATGCGCCGCCATCCTGATGATGCGCCAGAGGATGTCCATTAGCGTCCGCTTCCTCGGCTCAGGCGGGTTCGGTTACGACAATCGCAACCAGGGACGCCCGCTGGTACGAACCAGCGTATGATTATGAAACCGGATAGCATAGGACACGCAATATACACCGCTAGAACGGCGAGGGCAAGTTTAGCCGAGCGCGGTTCTGGTTGAATTCAGCCGAATAGCCTGACAAGTGTCACCACCACCGCTATCGTCATGCCCGCTACGCCCAGCAGCATTGCCACCACTAGGCCCACGATCCATTTGATCGTGCTGGTCCTGGAATCCGCGACGCTCACTTTTAAATCGGCAACCGTGTTCTTGACTTCGGCGATCTCCCCCTTGACTTCGGCGATCTCCCCCTTGACTTCGGCGAATTTATCCAGCATCTCGGACCTGAGCTCTCTCAGGTCTTCCTTGGTCGCCAATTCGCCGGCTACGATGTTGGCGATACCCTCGGTCACGGCATCGGCCTGCTCTTCAGGAAAGCCGGCTTCCCGCATACGACGGCGCATCTGCAAGGTGTCCAACAGCATCATGAAATCTCCCGGTCATCCGGCAAGGCGTATTGCCGTGATTATTACCGCCGCCGCCATTCCCGCATAGCCCAAGACCGCGGCCGCAGTCAAGGCAATCATACCCTTGATGATGGTGGAGTTGTAATCTGCCATGCACTCGCTCAATGACATAGTGTCGACAGTTCTCTTTGCTTTGCGAGAGAGGTTTGTAATTCCCAGCATTGTCAGGCCTCCGGCGTCGTTGTTCTGCGGGCGCCTACTTACTCTTATCACCGTTCCATGCGTTCCGGGGCAGACATGCCCATCAGCGTCAAGGTACGGCGGAAGACGATCTGCGCCGCCGCCACCAGCTTGAGGCGCGCCAACGTGAGTTCATTATCCTCCGGGTTGGCGGAGATGACGCGACAGTTCTCGTAGAAGTGGTGGAACGCGGTAGCCAGCTCCATGGCATAGTGGGGCAAGTGGTGCGGCTCCAGGTTTTCGGCCACCTGAACGATCAACTCGGGCAACCGGAGCATGGTGCGGATGAGGCCCAATTCGTAAGGGTGGGTCAACAGGGTGACGTCACCGCTGTCGTAGTCTATGCCGCGCTCGGCAGCCAGGTTCAGGATGCTGGCGTTCCGGGCATGGGCGTACTGCACGTAGTACACCGGGTTTTCTGAGGACTCACGGGTAGCCAGTTCCAGATCAAATTCCATTTGCGTGGATGCCGCCCGGGCCAGGAAGAAGTAGCGGCAGGCGTCGGCTCCCACCTCGTCAACCAGTTCCCGCAGCGTCACGAAATCGCCCGTGCGCTTGGACGCGCGCACCGTCTCGTCGCCTCTCTTCAGCGTGACCATCTGCGATATGAGCAAGGTCAGGTCTTCCGGATCGATACCCAAAGCGGAGGCTGCCGCCTTCATTCGCGGCACGTGGCCCTGGTGGTCGGCGCCCCAGATGTCGATTACGCGATCAAAGCCGCGCTCTTCAAACTTGTTGTAGTGGTAGGCGATGTCGGAGGCGAAGTAGGTGGGTTCGCCCGAAGAGCGCACCACCACATTGTCCCGCTCGTCTCCCAGCGCCGTGGAGATGAACCACAGGGCACCGCTGCGTTCGGCCAGGTGGCCGCCTTCCCGCAGGAGGGACATGGCCCGGTCGTAGTCTTGGTTCTGGAAGAGCCATCGCTCGCTGAACCAGTTATCATAGGCGACTCCGATGGCGTCCAGGTCGTCGCGGATCAGGGCTACCATCTTCTCGCGGGCCGCGTCGCCGATTTCGCGGATGGCGGCGTCATCGCTCTTTTCCAGATAGTCGTCGCCGTCGGCCTCGATTATCTCCGCGGCTATGCCGGCGATGTAATCTCCCTGGTAGCCATTGTCGGGCATATCCGCATCGCGGCCCAAAGCCTGCTGATAGCGGGTCCATACCGAACGGTAGAAGGCTTCCATCTGGGAACCGCCGTCGTTGATGTAGTACTCGCGGGTTACGTTGTAGCCGGCGGCTTCCAGCACGTTGGCGAGGGCGCTGCCGAGAACGGCGCCCCGAGTGTGGCCAACGTGAACGGGGCCGGTTGGGTTGACGCTGACGAACTCGACCATCACCTTGCGGCCGGCTCCAACGTCGGATGAGCCGAAGGCGTCGCCGGCGGTCCGGACGGCTTCCACCTGCTCCTGGAGCCATAGGTCGCTGAGCTTGAAATTGATGAAGCCCGGCGCGGCCGGGGCCACGCTGGCGATCTCGGGTCGCCTTTCGATCCGCTCGGCGATCAACTGGGCCAGTTGCAGCGGGTTGGCCCGAGCGGCGCGGGCCAGGCGCAACGGCAAGTTGGTGGCGAAATCCCCGTGCTCCGGGTTGTTGGGGCGGTCGATTTCGATGTCGGGCACAGTCGCTACGCTGATTGCGCCGTCACGGTGCGCCTGCTCCAGCGCGGCGGCAACGGCTGCGCCTACGGTGTCTTTAACAAGCATGATGCTTATCCATCAAAACAGGATCAATCCTATGGTGTTTGGAGGTTAAATCCTAACACCGATTGATCGTCGCATGACCTTTATCCCTCGGCCAGTTGGAACCAAAGGCCGTGGCTGTCGGCCGGATCAATGTTGGCCGTTACGTATCCGCGAGGGCTTTGGGTGACGCCGCCCTCACCGCGCAGCCGGTTGCCTTTGCCGGCGAGATCCGCCGCGACCTGTTGGATGTTGTCCACGCCAAAGGCCACGTGATAAACGCCAGGGCCGTGCTCGGCAAGGTGTTGGCCAATACTGGAGTCGGGATCCAAAGGCTCCGTGATCTCGATGAGTGTCTCCCCGACCCGGTACAGGGCATCCTTCATGCCGCGCCCCTCGATAACGTGCAGGTCATCGGGTTCCATGCCGAAGTTCTGGCGGATGTATTCCGCCATGTCGTCCCGGTCGCGAACCACGTAGTGGATGTGGTGGACGGAGTTAAGCATCGTGGCCTCCTTGGGGAACAGTCCAGGTATTTCACTTGCCGGCCAGAATTTTTGCTTTCAGCAACCGGGTGGCTAATTTAGCGGGTTGTGTACCCGGGGCTTTGGGCTGTGCATCATAGCGTTCCAGTACGCCCACTTCGTCGGCGTATCGCTTTTCCTTGCGGTAAATGATCGCCAATTGCTCGTAATACTAGGGAGCTACACCATGGCTTCCGCCAGCTGCCCGGCTTTCCGCTTCGGTAGCGTCAACCAGTTTTAACAGCAGGTCTATGGCTTCGTCGTGTCGCTTTTCCAATTTGAGCTGCTTGACTTGCTCAACATAATCAGTGAAATGCGTCCCATCCACCAATCCGGCTTCCCTGATACGGTTTCGCTCGGCAACAAGTGGTTGTACGAACTGGTTGCCGAATTCGTAAAATTCATCGGAGTCGTCGAACACGTCGTCTTCGAATTCCTCCTCAAAGAAGGAGCGGTATTCCGCAACGTTGGTATGAAAGACACCCGGCCCTTGCTTTGCCAGATGGCGAACGATGTTCCATTCCGGAGCCAGCGGCTCGGTGATTTGAATAACCATGGCTCCATCGTCAAGTTGATACAGGGCCTCTTTCATCATCGGGTTAGTGGTGAGGCATAGCCCATTTGGTTCCAGACCGAAATTCCGGCGGATGTATTCCACCAATTCGTCCCGGTCATGGACCGTATAACGAATATGATGGACAGTTTCCATTTCCATGCTCCTTACCCCCAGCCGCACGCAAGCAAGGCCTGGTCAGTCTCTATCGTGCTCATTACCCCTCGGCGATCTGGAAGGGAAATCCCAAAGCGCTGGCCGGGTCTATGTTGGCGGTCATATACCCTTCGGCGCTTTGGGACATTCCGTTTTCACCACGCATTGCGTTGCCCTTGGCAGCGAGTTCCGCCGCTTTGTCGGTGATGTCAGATACGCCGAAGGCCATGTGATAAGGGCCAGGGCCGAAGGCGCTCAGGTATTGGCCCATGGCGGAATCAGGGTCCAAAGGTTCGGTAAATTCCACGTTGGTTTGCCCGACTTTGAAAATGGCGTTTTTCATTCCCCGGGCGGGATAAACCTCGATCTTCACCGGGGCCATCCCGAAGTTTTCTTCGATGTATGCGGCCATGGCATCCGCGTCGTGGACAAGGATACGGACGTGATGTATAAACTCGAACATCGCCTGGCTCCTTTAGGAACAAACGCCTGATCTGAGGACAAGGAAAGAAACGGTGGCACGACGAATTTTACTGGTGGGTGGAGATGAGTTCAGGCCGTCCGGCGTTGGAATGGACCGCCATATGCTCCACCAAACCGGCCAGTCAACGCCGCGTGTGGCTATCATACCAACTGCCGCCGCTCACGAAAACCCGGCTCTGGCCGCATCCAACGGCGTCCGGCATTTCACCGGCTTGGGCGCATCCGCCTACAGCGTGGACGTGATCCGCCGGGCCGACGCAGAGAACCCGCGTATCGTAGCTCAGCTGGAAGGCGCGGACGCGATCTACTTCACGGGCGGAAGCCCGGAGCACCTGCGCACGGTGCTAGCTGGCAGCCTACTGTTGGAGGCCGTGATTGCCGCCAATCACGATGGCGCCATCTGGGCCGGATCCAGCGCTGGCGCCATGGTGCTGGGCCCGGTGATGCGTCGCCCTTCTTCCGGGTCTCCGGTCTCGCCGGCGCTGGGGATTATCCATGATGTCATGGTATTGCCGCATCATGAACGCAGCGACCCGCAAGCTGTGACCGCCCAACTTGCTTCTCGGGAGACGGCGGGCCTGACCGTTCTGGGTATCGACGGCGGATCCGGGGTCATGCTGGCTCCTGAAGGAGCGATCGCCCTCGGCGCCGGGAACGTGACGGTGTATCAGGCCGGCAGCTGGCGGAGGTACGCTGACGGTGAAACGGTTCCGGGCCTGACGGTGGACGGGCCGACCGGCTAGCCCCGCCGCGCGCGCAGTTCTTCCCAAACGGCGCTGGGAGACACGCCGGCGGCGGCCATCAGGGTCATGGTGTGGTAGAGAAGGTCGGCGATCTCGGCCGGCAGGTTCTCGGTATCTCCGGACGCGGCGGCCAAAGCCGTCTCCCCGGCCTCTTCGATCACCTTCTGGGCCACCCGGCTGACGCCGCCAGCCAGGAGTTGTGCCGTGTAGCTGCCCTCAGGCATGGTGCGCTGCCGGTCTCTGATCACGGCGAACAGCTCGTCAAGGACGCGTGGTCCCCCGTCGGACGCAGTGTAATCTTCGGGCAGGCCGTCCATCTTGGTGAAAAAGCAGGAGACCTCACCGGTGTGACAGGCCGGGCCGTCCGGGTCCACCTTCAAGAGGATGGTATCGGCGTCGCAGTCCACGTACCACTCCCGCAGGTTGAGGTAGTTTCCGGACACCTCACCCTTGTGCCACAGGTCTTCCTGGCTGCGGCTGTAGAACCAGACCTGCGTCCCTTCCACGGTACGCTTGAGAGAGCCGGGGTTCATATAGCCCAGCATCAGCACCTGGCCGGTATTGATATCCTGGGCGATGGCGGGCACGAGGCCCTTGTCGTCCAGCTTTATTTCGGTCATTTCAAGTTCCTCCCAAACTGTAGGGGCGAATAATCATTCGCCCCTACCCGATGCGTTCCAGCACGGCGGGCAATCCCAACAGGTCTTGGATTTCACCGTCGGGCTTGGGCAGGTCGAGGTTCAACGGAGCGCGGGAGCGGTTGATCCAGACGGCGGCCATGCCGGCGCCGCGCGCTCCCATCACGTCTTCGAACTGCTTATCGCCCACATATACACACTCCGACGGGGCAACCCGCAAACGTCGAACCGCCTCATCGAACAGGCGACGGTCGGGTTTGTAACACCGCTCGCCCTCCGACGATATGACGGTTTCAAATTTGGCCGGGATGCGGGCGACGACGGGGTCAAGATACGCGTCGTCCGCGTTTGATATGACGGCCAGCCGATGGGTCAGGCTGAGGGCGGCCAGGGCTTCCGCTGCGTCGGGGAAAAGCGGCCGCGTTCCCAGGTTGTCTATGGACTTCCGGGACGCGGCCATGGGGTCGCCATCCAATTTCAGTTCGGAGAAAGCCGTGGCGAAGGCGTTGGCCCAACCGTCAAGGTAGGAGATGAAAGGAGCGCCCGGCGTGGTCCGTTGTTCCCGAAAAGCGCCGGCGCCGTCATCCCAGGCGTTGCGCAGGGCTTCGGGCGTGGTTTCGAGCTTCTGTTGGTCGATTATTTCTACGAAAGTTCGGCGCCAGTGTTCTGTGCCGTCCTGCGCTATCGTGTTGAACATATCAAAGATGATGGTGGTGATAGCGCTCATCAATTGCTCTCCTTGAAGCTCGATGGCATTCAGATTCTCATTGGGATTCCGCACGAGGACAAATACTCTTTGGCCTCAGCAATGGAATAGGCGCCGAAGTGAAATATGCTGGCGGCCAGCACAGCATCAGCCTCTCCGTCGGAGAAGGCATCGTAGAGATGCTCGAGGTTTCCAGCTCCTCCGCTGGCAATCACCGGGACCGGAACGGCCCGCGAGATCGACCGGGTCAACTCCAGGTCATACCCGTCCTGCTGACCGTCCTCATCCATGCTGGTGAGCAGGATCTCGCCGGACCCGAGTGCCACCGTGCGCTCCGCCCATTTCACTGCGTCTAGGCCGGTAGGGTTACGCCCACCATGAGTGAAAACCTGCCATCCGGAGCCATTACCAACCGCCAGGGTGGAGTCCCTCGGCTCCGGATAGGTTTCTCCCGGCACGACCCTCCGTGCGTCGATGGCGGTGACGATGCACTGGCTGCCGAACTGGGCCGCGCCCTCGGACACCAGGTCCGGGGTGTTGATGGCGGCGGTATTCACCGAGACCTTGTCGGCCCCGGCGTTGAGCATTCGGCGCACGTCCTCGATGGATCGAATGCCGCCGCCCACCGTAAGGGGGATGAAAACCTGCTCGGACACGCTGCGAACCACGTCAACCATGGTATCGCGGGAGTCGCTGCTGGCCGTGATGTCCAGGAACACCAGTTCGTCCGCCCCTTCCAGGTCGTAGCGGGCGGCCAACTCTGCCGGGTCGCCGGCATCGCGCAAGTTGACGAAACTGGTTCCCTTGACGACGCGGCCGGCGTCAACGTCGAGGCAGGGGATGATGCGGCGGGTCAGCACGGAGCAGATCACGGAAGTCAAAAATCGATCAACAGTATAGCATTCAACCGGCCCGAAGACGGCCTTCCCATGAGCCTTGCCCGCACCATGATGGGCCACTATCATGGCGTGCGAACATCCGGCCACCGGCCGGGCCCAATCAGGAGGCACAAAATGGCATTAACACTGGCGGACAGCAACCGGATTATGGCGGCGGCCATCGCCCAAGCCAATGAACTGAACATCAAGGTGAGCGTCGCCGTCGTGGATTCCGGCGGACGACTCATCGGGCTGCAGCGCATGGACGGCGCGATCTGGGCGTCGGCCTACGGTTGCCAAGGCAAAGCCGTAGCGTCGGCCGCCTTCGGCCGGCCCAGCGGCGAAATGCAGGACCGGGCCAACGCCCCCACGCCCGCCGGGATCCGGGAGCGTTCCGGCGCAGAGATGATCTTTGGGCAAGGCGCCGTTCCCATCGTCCAGGATGGCGCCGTGGTTGGCGCCTGTGGCGTAGGCGGGGGAACCAGCGAGGAAGACGAGCAGTGCGCGGCCGCTGGCGCGGCAGCCCTCTGACAGGCTGGGGAAGATATTCGCCCCTCTCCCGAAAACGGGAGAGGGGTTTTGCGTTTTCAGGAAACCAGCGCGAGGACCGACGCTGGTGACCCACTGCCGCCCACCAGGGGCAAGCGTCCGATGACCACGGTTGCGCCATTGGGAGGCAGCGCGCTCAGATTGTTGAGGCACTCCAGCACCAAGGCGCTCTTCCCCAACGCAAACCGGCTGACCGACAGGTTGGTATCCGTACCGGGGTCAATGCCGTGGGTGTCAATGCCCAAGCCGGATGCGCCGCGCCGCTCCAGCAAGTAACGGGCGGCATCCATCCCGAACCCGGGGAAATGCATGATGCCATCAGGGTCGGCGTTGATGAACCTTCCGGGGTCGTCCCAATAGCGCTCCCAGCCGGTAAAGAGCAGGACGATGTAGCCGGGTGGGACCTCTCCGTGTTGTCGCTCCCACTCTTGTATGGCGTCAACTGACAGCGCGTAATCCGAGTCCCTCCTGGCCAACTCGCTGACGCCGATCACCACGGCTCCGGCGATCAGAGATTCACCCGGAATTTGAGCTGGCCCCACGCCGTCGTGCCAAAAAGCCGACGGGGCAGAGAGGTGCGTCCCACTGTGTTCACCCATGCTGAATCGCCGTAATCGGTACCCTTCTTTGTCGATGCTGGCGATAGGCTCAAACTCGACGTGCGGGTCGCCGGGCCACCGGGGAATTCCGGGCCGGATGGGGTGCGTCAGGTCCACCACCCGGCGGTACGTGATAGTAGTTTCCATGTTGCCGGCATGATAACCGACGGCGCTAGGCGGCCATCGGGTAGTTGCCCGTCTGCTCCCCGACCCGGTGAGGTTCGCCCATGACGGGAATCAGCCGTTGCGTGTCTTCCACGTGGCGGTCAACCCACCGCATGGCGTCGGCGAAGCTGCGGGTGTTCCCAAGCTCGGTAAGTTGGCCGTAGCGATTGCGACCGTAGATGACGTAGCAGATGGAGGGAACTTCGCCGTGGATGAGGTGGCCGCGATACGGGATCCGGCGGCCGCCGGACGGGATGGGCGAAGCGGTAACAGCGTGGGTGGCGTCCATCATGCTGATGCGGGCCGTGGTGATCATGGCGTTTACTCCTGTCGCGTGAACTTGTCAGCGCATTTGTCTTGAGCATATGTTCTACCAATCAAATGTTCTATGTCAATGGCCTTGCCAACAGTTTTTGGCTTTTTTGTTCCGATTCCCCGGGGACCCGACCTACAAGATAACCCGGCGGCTCTGAGGGCGATGAGGGTGCAGGCGAAATGAAGAAAGGCGATGTAGTTGTCGGGGGACTTGTCCCAGCGCGCCAGGATGCGCCGGAAACGGTTCAGCCAACTATGGGTGCGTTCAACTACCCAACGCCTGGCTTTGAAACCGGCCTCCGGTTTGATGGCCTTCGCCTCCTCGCCGCGACTGCGGATGTGGGCGGTGAAGCCGAACGCATCCACGGTGCGCCGCACTTCGGCAAAGTCGTAGCCCCCGTATCAAGTACGGGGCCGGCTCTTGTCCAGGCACATACCCTGGGGATACTCTGGGCTGGGCGCCGGTCGGGACACCGGCAGACTGTCCACCGTAACCCGCACCAACTTCATGTCGTGGCGGTTGGCCCCGTCCACCGCCAGACCCATTGGAACACCCTGGGCTTCGGTCAACAGGCTCCGCTTGACGCCCCGCTTACCCCGGTCGGTGGGGTTGGCGCCGGTTTTGTTCCCCCACCCAAGCTAGGCTTTACGCATTTTTAGAAAAGTAAAAGGACAGGGTAAGCTGGCCTGACCCAAATTCCACTAAAGGCCCAGCCATGCTCACCCTGCCCGATGCCATTGTACCG
>DAOUJY010000087.1:0-18032 GCA_034421995.1 Dehalococcoidia bacterium
AACGGCGCCCCCACCCACGAGATCGAACGCCAGGGCCGCTGGAAACAGGGCGGCGGCATGGTCGGCCGCTACACCCGGGGCGAGTCCGCCGGATCAGCGCTGCGGTATTTGTAATTGACGTTTGACTTTTCGGTAACATTTTTCGGTGCTGCAATAGGGAGGCGCATTCCTTACTGTCGTCAATCACCAAGCCGCGCATCGTCCATTGCATCGACATCAGACCCTTGCCGGCCCCGTCCCTGGTCCCTCATCCCCGTCTGACCTCCGCTTCCACTATCCCTTCGGTGGATTCGGGTTTATTGGAACGAGTACCATCAGGAATGTATCAGGCCAGCGCCCACACTTCCGATAGTAATTCCGCCTGCTCCAGCACGGTCAGAGTGGCTTTTTCCTGCTTATCGGGCGGATAACCGTACCTGCGAAGGATGCGCCGGACCAGGACGCGGAGTTGCGCCCGCACGTTTTCCCGTAGCGTCCAGTCGATGGTTACGTTGCTCCTTACAGTATCTACCAATTCGCGGGCGATGGCGCGGAGCGTTTCGTCGCCCAGCACCTGCACGGCGCTGTCGTTGGTTTCCAAGGCGTCGTAGAAGGCCAGTTCGTCCTCGTTCAGTCCGAGTTTTTCGCCACGGGCGCTGGCATCTCGCATTTCCCGGGCCAGTTGGATAAGTTCTTCAATAACCTGCGCCGCCTCAATCGTCCGGTTCTGGTAACGGCGCAGCGTTTGTTCCAGCATCTCGGCGAAGGAGCGGGCTTGCACCACGTTGGCGCGCCGGCGAGTAGCCACTTCGCCCCGGAGCAACTTTTGGAGCAACTCAACCGCCAGGTTGCGCTGGGGCATGCCCTGCACCTCGGCCAGGAACTCTTCGGATAGCACTGAAATGTCCGGATTGTCCAACCCGGCCGCCGCGAAGATGTCGATTACGCCTTCCGACGCCACTGCGCGGGATACGATCTGACGCACAGCTAGTTCCAGGTCTTCTTCCGGCCGAGCTTCACTTGCCGCTCGTTTGCTCAACGCGGACCGCACTGCCTGGAAGAACCCCACGTCGTCACGGATGCGGAAGGTTTCTGCGTGGGGCACGGCCAAGGCGAAGGCTTGGGAGAGTTCCCGCACCGCCGTCAGACAGCGGTCTTTCCCGTTTCCCTGGGCCAAAATGTACTCCTGCGCCCCCGGTAGCAGGCCTAGCCGTTCCTGGGCTGTACCCGTAGTCCAGAGCGACCAGTCGAAACCATGGAACAGCGCGCAGCAGACTTCGTGCTTCTCCAGCATGACCGCCACTGCCTCTTCCTTGTCAATGGCCGTGCGCCCGGTGCCGCCGCTCTCCGTGTAGGTCACCAAGGCCTTCCGCAGGTCGTTGGCCAGACCCAGGTAGTCCACGGCCAACCCGCCGGGCTTGTCCTTGAATACCCGGTTCACTCTGGCGATGGCCTGCATCAGTCCGTGCCCCCGCATGGGCTTGTCCAGGTACATCGTGTGCAGGCTGGGCGCGTCAAAGCCGGTCAACCACATATCCCGCACCAGCACGATGCGGAAAGGATCGTCGGCGTCGCGGAATCGGTTGCCTAGCGCCTCCCGCCGTGCCTTATTCCTCACGTGCTGCTGCCACTCAGGCGGATCCGAAGCGGAGCCGGTCATCACCACCTTGATGGCGCCTTTATCGTCGGCATCATCGTGCCAGTCGGGACGCAGGCGGACGAGTTCGTTGTACAGGTCAACGCAGATGCGTCGGCTCATGCATACCACCATCGCCTTGCCGTCCAGGGCTTCCAGCCGCTGCTCAAAGTGGTCAACGATGTCTTCTGCAATTTGGCGAACCCGCTTCTCGGCGCCGACGACTGCTTCCAGTTGCGCCCACTTGGTCTTCAGCCGTTCCTTTCGCTCGATTTCCTCGCCTTCGGTGGCCTCCTCGAAGTCTGGGTCGATGGCGGGCCGCTCGGCATCATCCAATTCCAGATTGGCCAGGCGACTCTCGTAGTGGATCGGAACGGTGGCCCCGTCCTCTACCGAGCGCTGGATGTCGTAGATGCTGATGTAGTCGCCGAACACCGCCCGGGTGTTGGCGTCCTCCAGCTCGATGGGTGTGCCGGTGAATCCGACGAAGGACGCGTTGGGCAGCGCGTCCCTCATGTGACGGGCGAAACCGTCAACGAAGTCGTACTGGCTGCGGTGGGCTTCGTCGGCGATGACCACGATGTTGCGCCGCTCCGATAGGGTGGGGTAGGTGTCGCCCCGTTCCTCCGGGAAGAACTTCTGGATGGTGGTGAAGACCACGCCGCCAGCGACCACCGATAGCTTCTCCCGCAGGTCGGCCCGGCTTTCCGCCTGCGTTGGCGGCTGGCGCAGCAGGTCCTGGCAACGGGAGAAGGTGGTGAAAAGCTGGTCGTCAAGGTCGTTGCGGTCGGTGAGGACCACGATGGTGGGGTTCTCCATGGCCGGCTCGCGGATAATGGCCCCGGCGTAGAAGGCCATGGTCAGGCTCTTGCCCGACCCCTGGGTGTGCCACACTACTCCGATGCGCCGGTCGCCGAGTTCGCCGCCCGGACGGCCTCCCGATTCATAACGGCCGCGAATCGGCCCCGCAGCGATGCCGCGCTCCTTTTGCAATTGGGCTGCCCGCAGGGTTTCGTTCACGGCGGCGCGGACGGCGTGGAACTGGTGGTATCCGGCCAGCTTCTTGACCAACTTACCGCTGCCGTCGTCGTCAAAGACGGTGAAGTCCCGGATCAGCGCAAGGAAACGTTTCGGATGGCAAGCCCCCTCCAGGAGAACCTGCAACTCGGTCAAGCCGGCATCCGCCAGAGTCTCGCCGGTGATGGTGCGCCAGGGCTTGAACCACTCCCGGCCAGCGCCGAGGGCGCCGATGCGAGCCTCCAGCCCATCGGAGACTATCAGCATCTCGCTCATTGTGAAGAGAGCAGGCAGTTCGGCCTGATAGGTTTGGAGCTGCTGCCAGGCGGCCCAGATGGTGGCGTCCTCGTCGGCGGGATTTTTCAGTTCGATAATGCCCAGGGGCAGGCCGTTCAGGAACAGCAGGATGTCTGCGCGGCGAGTGTTCCGGTTTTCGGTGACGGAGAACTGGTTGACCGCCAGCCAGTCATTGTTGGCCGGCTCGTCAAAGTCAACGACCTGGACCTGATCGCCCCGGATGTTCCCGTCGCCGGCCCGGTACTCCACCGTAACGCCGTTGACCAGCATCCGGTGAAAGGCACGGTTGCGGGCCTCCAGCGTCGCCCCTTCGGGGTGGCTGAGCCGGCGCAAGGCATCGTCCAACGCAGCAGTAGGCAATTGCGGGTTGAGCCGATGCAGAGCGTCCCGCAGCCGACGCTCCAAGATTACCTTCCCGTAGTCGTCGCGTTCCGCTCCCGGTGCGTCTGGCGCGATGTCCGCGCCGTGTGCCACTTGCCAGCCGATGGCGGCCAGCCATTCCAGGGCGGCGGACTCAACGTCGGCTTCGGTGAGAGTGGCCATGAGTTACTCCCGGATTCGGATACGCCAATCTTCGACGACCCAAAGCTGCCCCCGAAGAGAACTGCCGGACAAACTCGGCAATATTCGAGAAACCGCTTCCAACTGCCGTCTTGGAGATTGATTACCGATGCGTAGGACGATCAAACCAGGGTAGCGATGTGGCGGATATGCTCTGACATCCGCGAAGTCCAAGTCGAGGGTGAGCAAGATTCGGCCTTCGTCCAAGCACACCGAGTCAATGTCGGGATCTTCGGCTCCAGCCAATCCTTGCTCCGCAACGGTAGCGGCGTCGTGACCAGCTTGTGTCAACAACCCGGCAATCGTCGGCGACAAGTTCTCGTCCAGTTTGAACCGCACTGAAATTCCTATGCGCCCAGCGGCAGGATCCGCTCCTTGGCCAACTCGGCGGCGTAGAGCAGGGATGCCTGCACCGCTTCCTCGGAAACCGAGGGGTAGTGCGCGACGATCTCTTTGGCGCTCAGGCCATCGGCCAAGCTGTCGAGGATAACGGTCACCATGACCCTCGTGCCGGTTATACACGCCTTCCCGTGGCATATCATTGGGTCAGATGAAATGTGGTCTCTCCAGTCCATCGTCATCAACCTCGCGCTGCTGTCTCAACGTCGGCTTCGGTGAAGGTGGTCATTGCACGTAATCAGGCCAAAATCCCAATGAGTGAAAGGACAATGAAAATTCCCAGCGCCACGTGAAGGATGGCAAACAGAAGCGGAATCCATTTCTCTATGGCGGTCACGGCGCGGTAGGACTTGCCCTTGCCATCTTCCGCCAATCGCCATTCGTACCGGTACATGGCCGCGGGCAAGTGCCGCTCGAACTCGTGGATGACGTCAAACTTCACCCGGTTGAGGTCCGCGTGCGACTTGATGATCAAGTACCATAGCAGAGATACGGGTATCCCCACGACCGGAACGACCAGCGCCCAGTAACTCTGGCCGAAGCCCGCCGACTGGAACCCGTACAGAGCGACCAGGGCGGCATTGAGGGTCAGCAGGTAACGGCTTGACTGAACCCGACGCGCGCTGACGTTCTCCGCCGACTGCACGTAGAGCTTGTACTGCTCCAGCAGGTCGGCCTTGAACGGGCCTTCATAGTCCTCTCCCGTGAATTGGAACAGGTTATTTCCTGATTCGCAGGACATCGACTACCCAGCTCCCGTAATCAGTTGCCTCAGATTCTCCCAAGTCCAGCTGTGCATTTCGTCGGTCCTGAGGACCATTGCCGGTTTGGTGCAAGTCTTCCGTTTCCGCCCCTTCAGCAGAAAGTACGGCTTACCCTCTTCGCGGGCGATGGTGATTTCCGCCGCTACTCCAGGCGCAGCGTGTGTATGTTCACCGCAAATCACGATGGTGAGGTCTGCCCTGCGAATGCGTTCGCGAACTTCCCTCCTCCAGTTCTCGTCGATCCGATGCTGCACCGACCAATCCGTGATGCTGAACGGCGATTCGGGATTTTTGGCTTGGGCGACCAGATTGCCGCGTAGGTCGTTATCATGGTCGTAGTCAAAACTGATGAAAACACCTTTGGTGGTCATCTTTTGATGGTTCTCCTTGCCAGCCGAGAGTGCCAAGCCATTCAAGGGCAGCGGCCTCGACAGCCAAATTGTCATGAATCCCATGCGGATCTGGCCCTTCTCCAATGACGGCCAAGATGCGATTCTTCAGGCTTTCCCGCAGTTCTTCGGGAGTGTTCCAAACGATGTGGTTATAGTGATTGGTGTCGAAATGCAGGGTTTCCACGGCATCCTCCCGGCAAGTGAAGATGACCGGAATGCCAAGCCCATGGGCGAATCCTGCCTCATAGTAAACCCCGCCTCTCGCCCCATCCTTGCCCTGCGTGAAGTCAGCGACCAAGAACCTCGATCGTCTGATCTCGGCAATGATCTCGTCGTCAATTTTGTTGATGTGCTCCTTCCGGTCGATTCGCAGAGGTTTATATCCCGTCTCCACAATGGCAGTTTCTATACCTTTCTCAGAAGCCTCTGCGGTACTTTCGTGGAACCACATGGCAATGAATGCTTGAGATGAGTCGAATGCGTTCTCTTCCCGTTGAAGTTCGTCCACCCTGGTGTGGCCTTCGACTGACACCCTCCAATTTACATTCTGGCCTATCTCGGGACCGAATGGGTCGCGTTCCAACCACCCTTTCTTCTCCAGGTAATCTAAGAGGTACCGAACGTCATGTTGGTTCGTGGATTCGGACCAAGCCAGCATATCGTTCCAAAGCCTTTGAAAACTGACGAATTCGCCTAGTTGTCGAGACCTGGTACACAAAGAAACCAACCGTAGCAATCTATCCGCTCGCGCGTGAACCGGCAGTGGTTGCTTGCTACGCAAATCCTGATAGGCTCCAAGGGTAATCTGCGGTTGGTAGTTCCCACGACACGACTGGTCGATAAGCCACGTGGTCAGCCGCGCCTTTTCGCTGTCCGACATCGGCTTGACAAAGATGTCAAGCATTGCCGTCGTGATGCTGTAACCCGCGAAAGTGCGTGCAGACTCCTCTACTTCGTAGGTTTTCGTCTCTGGGTCGTAGGTTCCTTTGGCCTCGAATCTAGTTCCCCAAATCGGGCAAGTTTTGATTGGTTCTGCCATTTTCAATCTCTCCCTTCATCCACAGTGATCTCCCCCGAAACCAGTTTCGGCAGCAGAGCGTCCCTTTGGGTGGCCAAAGCCAGAGTGGAGCGTTCGTTGACTACGATTCTATCGTACAGGTTGGAGGCCAACGAATGGTAAGCGTCCGAGACGGGCAGGGTTGGAATTACGAGCGGGATTTGCCGGAAATTAGACTTGCTGATTTCGAGGAATGTCGAGCCGTTGGCGTGGCTCACAATTTCGTCGAGAGAAGATTTGCACCAGTAAAGCAGAAACAGATTGGAAACGCCCTTCCGCGGCTTTATGGCCATGAAGCCCTGGTTGATGGCCACAGGAACCTCGTTGATTGCAAGATAGCCAATCGGCGCCCTCGAAGAAAGCAAAACTGTGCCTTTTGGCTGCAAACCTGAACCTATACGCTTCAAGCCACTGTCTGTAATCTTGCGTTCCGTATCCAGCAATACAGGTACGGACAAACGTGAGAGGTCTTTAGGCGTAGCCCAGCAATGAGTCCCCTCATCCCAATACCCTGCTACCTTGGTGCTGGGAGTGGTTCCCCCTACCACTTCCGTCACGTCCCCAATCGTTTTCACCGCCCACCATTCCGGTATCGCCCCCAACTCCGAGTCCACCAGGCGGTCGGGGAACAGGTCCCACAGTTCCGGCGGCAGGTTGGGTTCCCGGCCTTCCATTTTGGCGCGCACGGGGCCGAAGTCCACAAACCACGACTGGAACAGGGCGCGGGCCATCTGCTCCAGCGTCTCGTTCATCCGCCGGTTCAGCTCAATTTTGTCGTCCAGCGCGCCCAGGATGCCGGCGATGGCACGCTGTTCGGGCAGGGGCGGAAGGGGGATTTCGAGCGATTGGACCATTCCCTTCGTAAGCGCGTTTCGAGTCCCGCCTGAACCCGCCCAAGACAAGAGCATGGCCTGCATTTCGGGAGAGACCAGATAATAGCGCAGATAACCAGCGTCCAGGTTAACCGAGTCTGGCCTGATGATGGCAACGTGCTGGTTGACACGGGCCGGCAGCACATCCGGGACAACCTGGCAAACCCGTGCCACCGAATCGCCGGTGATGTTGAGCAGGACATCCTCCTCGAAAACCTCGACATTTTGCAACTCACTGGCATGACCTTCGCCAATAAACGCCAAGCCGTCACGGTGGAAACCGTCGTTGTAAATATTCTGGCTACGTATCAGAGTGTAAGGACCTTCATCAATGTAGACATCCTTACCGCCGCGTGGCGTGGCGCCGCTGCCTATTTTGGTACACACATCGCCAAGCGCGACCTTGCGCCATTCGCCGTAGGCACTTGATTTCCCATGTTGCAGCGTCAACGGCTCGCTATTGGACTCGATGATGCGCCGGAACCCCTCACTGGTCCGGTTGATGTCCACGACGTCCACCTTATAGGGCAGAGCGGAGTTTTCGAAGGCGTCCGCCAGCGAGTTCAACAACGAACGGTCTAACTTGCCCTCGCCCTCCAGCGCCAAGTCCAGGTCGGAAGCATCCCTGGTGGACCATTTGGCGCGGCTGCCGAAAACACGCACCTTTACGCCGGCCGGCAAGTTATCCCGCAAAATATTCTGCACGATTTCTAGGTGGTCCGGTCGAATGTCAACTGGGTTAGTCAAGGGATTCGCTCCTGTATTTCAACTGAGCCAGCAGATAGCGGGCTTCCTCAAGGAATACCGGGGCGTGCTCGAAAACTTCCTGCGCCAAGTCCTCATCGTAAGCGTGGCTGGTACTGCCACGTCTTCTGCGATGCTCACGCCACGCCGGCAACTCGGATTGAACCAGACCCTGCCGGTATGCCTCTCGGATGATGTTGCTGAAACTCATCTGGTCAATCTCAGCAGGGTTGGCTGACACAAGACTGAGGTAGCGTTTTATCATGTTGTAGGAAAGCTCGTAGGTGAATTCAAAAGCCTGAACAATGGCCGAGCGGAGCAGGCGTGTCAAGCGTGGTTCGATCTTCCTCACGTCGGAGTTGTACACTTCGAGCGCTTCTTCCAATTGGGCAATGGCATCTGCCAACCGTGAAACATCCAACTGCATAATTCCCTCCCGTTTGAGAGCTAGAGCACGGTGCGCGGACAGATCTGCCGGCGAGTGTCAATGAGATGTGCGGTGCGGCACCAATGCCTCCTCTATCTCGAAACCGACCAGCCTTGCTTCGGGCGGATAATCCATGTCGCCATGCTTGTCCACGTACTCCCGGTCGCCGGTATTCAGGCCGATTTTCACCATGCGCAGTTGTTCCGGCTACAGGTCGTCGTAACCGTCCTCGTAGCCGTCCACGACCACGCGCAGATCCTGCGGATGGGATTGCAGTATCCGTATCAACTCTGCGACGGTCATAGTTCCTCCGGATTGTCGAAAGGGTTGATCACCCGAACTCCGGTAGGCTCAAAGTGGCGGACGTTTCGGGTGATCACGGTGAAGCCATGCTCAATAGCGGTAGCCGCGATGAGCAGGTCAACGCTTTCGTTGCCAATGGATGCTGAGAGGCGCCCCCAGCGAGACGCGACGGCTACGTCCACCGGCAAAATGCGGTCCGCAAACGACGACAAGATTCGTTGGTACCACTGCGCCAAGTCACGGGCAAAGTCGGGGTCTTGGCGTGTTTGCCGGGCAATGCCGCGCTCTATTTCTCCCATTGTTATCACGCTGAGGTAAACGTCCGACGCCTGTTGGGCTTCCAACCATCGTGTTGGAGCAGGATTGCGTTCCGGTCGGCGCAGCGCGGATACCATGTCAGTGTCCATCAGAAACATCACAATTCCAAGTCGCGAGGTTTCAGTGGGATGGGTTCGAATAAATCATCCGGCCCGCCCTTGGGAATGGCCAGCAGGTGCTCGATAAAGTCAGGGGCGGCGGCTTTCTCCGCTTGGCAAAGCCGTTCATACTCGTCGACGGCTATAACCATCACGACCGGCTTGCCCCTGCGGGTAACTTCCTGGGGTTCCCCGGTAAGAGCGGCGTCAACCACTGCACTGAATCGGTTCTTGGCGTCCTGCAATTGCCAGGTGCTCATCGGATACTCCGTCTAGTCTGTCTAGCCTACTATACCTCACTCGCCCAGCGGGCTGCCAATAGGGTTAGCGGCTGTCCTAGAACCCCAGCCGTTCCAGGTTCGCCGCAATCTCCGCGTCCAGGCGTTGCGCTTCGGCCTGCTGCTCGCGCCATTGGGCGGTGAGACGGGCCATTTTGTCCGCGAAGGGTTCGCCGTCGTCGGGCTGCGGTTCGGCGCCGACGTATCGGCCCGGGGTGAGGATGTGGCCGTGCTTGCCGACTTCCTGCAGCGTCGCAGACTTGCAGAAGCCGGCGACGTCCGCATATTCACCGCCGTCACGCCAGGCATGGTAGGCGTCAGCGATGCGTGAGATGTCCTCAGCGGACAGGTCCCGGTGGGTGCGGTCCACCATGTGGCCCAGCTTGCGGGCGTCGATGAACAGCGTCTCGCCGGCGCGCCCATCACCGGCATCGCGCCCCCGGCGCAAAAACCACAGGCAGGCCGGTATCTGGGTCGAGCGGAACAACTGCCCCGGCAGGGCGATGATGCAATCCACCAAACCCGCCTCAACGATCTTCTTCCGTATCTCGCCCTCGCCCGAGCTGTTGGACGACATGGAGCCGTTGGCCAGCACGAACCCGGCAATGCCCCGGGGCGCCAGATGGTACAGGAAATGCTGTACCCAGGCGAAGTTGGCGTTGCCCACCGGCGGCGCGCCGTACTCCCACCGCCGGTCGTCCCGCAGCCGGTCGCCGCCCCAGTCGGAGACGTTGAAGGGCGGGTTGGCCAGGATGTAATCGGCCCGCAGGTCAGGATGTCGGTCGTTGTGGAAGCTGTCGCCGTAGGCAATCTGACCCTCGATCCCCCGAATGGCCAGGTTCATCTTGGCCAGTCGCCAGGTGGTGTAGTTGGACTCCTGGCCGTAGATGGAAATGTCGCCCCTGATCCGGCCGCCGTTGCCGTTGCCGGTGGCGTGGACGCGGATGAAATCCACCGACTGCACGAACATTCCCGAGGAGCCGCAGCAGGGGTCATAGACCCGGCCCTGGTACGGTTCCAGCATCTCCACCAGCAGCCGCACCACGGAACGCGGAGTGTAGAACTCGCCGCCCTTGCGTCCCTCGGCCAGGGCGAACTGTTCCAAGAAATACTCGTACACCTGCCCCAGCACGTCGTTAGCCTGAGCATCGGCTCCGCCGACCCTGATGTTGCTCACCAGGTCCACCACCTGGCCCAGTCTCTCCTTGTCCAGAGCGTCCCTGCCGTACTCCTTGGGCAGCACATCCTTGAGCGCCGGGTTGTCCCGTTCCACCGCGGCCATGGCGTCATCCACCAGGCGGCCGATGGTCGGCTGACGAGCCTGGTTTTTCAGGTGTTGCCACCGGGCTTCGGGCGGCACCCAGAAGATGCTCTGGGCGCGGTATTCGTCCGGGTCTTCAGGGTCGGCGCCCTGATCGCGCTCACTTTCCAGCTCGGCGTAGGCTTCCTCAAAGGCGTCGGAGATGTACTTGAGGAAGATGAGGCCCAAGACGACGTGTTTGTACTCGGCGGCGTCCATGCTGCCCCGCAGAGCGTCAGCCATTCGCCAAAGGTCCGCTCGATAGTCCGTGATAGAGCCATCACTACCCCAAGCAGCCGCTGTGCCGCCGTTGCTCCGCTTCCTTTTTGATGTCGTCACTTTGTTTCACTCCCGCGTCTTTCTTAGCCCCAATCCACCGAAAGGATGAGTGTGGCGCCGTGGTGATGGGATGAGAAAGTGCTCCCGGCTTCGGGGATAATGGTTTTTAAGAACGAAAACCACCCTGAAACCAGGAGCGCCCATCGGATGCTACCACGCGAACAACCCGACCGCATCCATGTCGCCTTCGACGACCACCGCCTGGTGGCCAATGCTGGTCTGATCCTGACGGTCACCCTGGCCCATCATCTGGGATTGGGCGAGTTGGCAGACCGCCATGTCGATCTCGGAGATGCACCGGGTCGGGCGAATGCGGGAGACAAGTTGCTGACGCTGGTAGCGTCGGCGCTGGCAGGGGGGCGACTGCATTGACGATGCCGACGCGCTGCGGGCTGGCGGTACCGAGCAGGTGCTGGGCTGCAGGGTCAAGGCACCGTCCACCCTGGGGACCTTTCTGCGGAGTTTCCGGTGGGGGCACGTGCGCCAACTAGATCGGGTGGGACGTGAGGTGATGGCCTGGGCCACTGGGGCCGGTCCTGGCGACGAGCCGTTGACCATCGACCTGGACTCCACCGTCTGCGAGACTTACGGTCTGGCCAAGGTAGGCGCCCAGCGCCACAACTACGCTGGCCAGCGGGGCTACCATCCCCTGCTTGCCGTCGCTGCTGGAACCGGCGACGTGCTGATGTGTCGACTGCGCCGGGGCCGAGCCAACACCGCCCGCGGCGCCGCCAACTTCCTGCGCGAGACCATCAGCCGGGTGCGCTACGCCGGCGCCGCCGGACCGCTCACCGTACGGGCCGACAGCGGCTTCTACAACCACCCCATCGTCGTCGCCTGTCGCGACAAGGACGTTCGCTTCTCCATCACCGTCCGCCAGCAGCCCAGCCTGCGAAACATCATCGAGGCCATCCCCGAGGCGGAGTGGACGCCCATTCCGTACTGGATGGAGGGCGCCGCCGACGTGTCCGAAACCGAGTACACTCCCTTCCAGCATGAGGCCGACGATGTGCCGGTGCGGCTCATCGTCCGCCGGGTGAAACCCACTCCCGGCTCCCAACTGGCGCTCTTTACCACCTACAGCTATCACGCCTTCATCACCGACCGAGACGGCGACACCCCGGATCTGGAGGCCGATCATCGCCGCCACGCCGAGATCGAAAACGCCATCCGCGACCTCAAGTACGGCTTGGGCCACAACCACCTGCCATCGGGACGCTTCCCCGCCAACGCCGCCTGGCTGGTCATCCAGGTAATGGCGCATAATCTGGCACGCTGGACCACGCGCCTCGGGTTGGGCGAGCCGGTGGCCACCACCAGGACCCTGCGGCGACGTCTCTTCTCTCTGGCCGGACGCATCACCCGCAAGGCCCGCCGCATCACCCTACACCTCCCCCAGGGCTGGCCTTGGCAAAACCAGTTCAGCAGCGCCCTGGCCCGATTGCGCGCCCTGCCCCTCCCCTCATGACCCTGCCCTCGGCGTTTCACCTGTGTACGATGACACCATACGCCTGGCCCATCAGCGGCCCAGGCTGGGCCCCTGACGGTTTCCTCCAGCGATCTGTGCTGAAAATCGCTCCCAACGCCGTTACTACGGGCCGCAAACACCCCCTGGCGTGGCGGACACACTCCGCGTCGTCCATTTCATCAGGATCAGGTCCTCGCCAGCCCGATCCCTGACACCTCACCCCTCGTTTGACCGCTGCTACCGTAACCCTTCGGTGGATTCAGGCTAACCAAAAGCTAGCGCAGGCGGGCGAAGACCCGATCAAATCGTAACGTGGTCCCTTCGGCCAACTATAGATAACAGGCCGAAGCATTTAGAGCCAGTGGATTGGCAGACTTTGAACTGGAGTCTGCCATCGACGTTCTCGGAACTCCGCCGTTGTCCCCCATAGTCTCCATTGATCCCCATCTTGGTTCGCCAAAGGGCTATTACGTAACGCCATATGCACGGAGCCACGGGTCCGCCTCGAACGCAGCACCGGCGCGAGGCGCTCATGGCGGGCAGTACGCCGATCAGCGCAGAACAGTTGCAAGCAGATCGTCCTTGATGTGGTCCAGCTCCGGCGTGGGCCCGACGTACAGCCCGATGTCCAACTCGCCGGTTATCGATTCCAGCAGGGCGGCGGTGTCCTCCCGGTCGCATACCACCGCGCCCGGCAACCGGTCCACCCGCTCCAGCAACTCCAGCACCGGCTCCTGCTTCTCCGCCGCTGTCGGAACTCGCCCCAGCATCCGTACCGTGAGGATCAGCCCGGAGCCGCGTTCCACCACCATGACCAGCGTGGGCAGGTAGGGCCTCGTGCCCCTTCCGTCCTGCACCCCGGTGGGAATATACGACGCCGTCACCTCCCATACCGCTGCGCCGGCGGGCGCGGACCCGCCGATCGTTCGCAGCCGGTCCGCATCCGCTGGATGTTCCTCAACGGGCAGCGCCGGCGGCCGCAGCACTTCCCACTCGTCCCGCCAGACATCGCCCCGCAGCGACCGGGTCAGCACCTCCCCCGGGTCCCGGTCGGCGTAGAGGTCAAGCGTGCCTCGTCCAATCCGCTCCGCCACGTCCCGAACGTTGTCCAACGCGATGGTCAGAAAGCGGGCCTCGTCCCCGCTCAGGTACCAGGGCCAGTGCCCCGGGATGGCGCTGCGAAAAATCGGCCAACTGCCCCGGCCTCGGTACCTGAAACCCAAGTCGCGCATGGCCTTCCGCTCCCCGTTGCCCAGTTCTTCACGGTCGCCCAGTACCGCACTGAGCGCCAGGCCCCGCTCCAGCGCCTCCGCACCGTCCGGTTCGTGTTCCGAGGTCATGGTGGTCAGGTAATTCAACAGACCCCGATCTCCCAGATAAACGCCCAGGCCGTAGGCGACGCCACCGTCGCCCAGCGCCACGCAGTAGCCTTTGAAGTGGCCCAGGGGGTCATTGACCGCCAGCACATCCTCGTTGGCCAGCCGTTCCCATGGCTTGGCCTCGCAGTAGCGCCGGAAGGCGTGATGCAAAGCCAGCCACTGCTCGGAGGTCGGCTCCGTTTCCGTGTCGGTCCTGTGCTGATCCAAAGCGATTTCCCTCAACCCCGACTTTAGGGTAACCGTAACCCCCGATGTCGCCGCACATTCTGCGCCTTCCATTCCAACCACGGCTGGGCGTTTATCCGCTGCCGCAGTCCCTCATCCGTCGTCAGCAACGCCCCGTCTATCTCGCCATCATCCAGAAGGCGATCCAGGAAAGCACGCTCCCCCTCATCGAAGGGCAGGAGCGTGGACAGGGCTCTCCGGCAATCCTCAACCAGCATCCGACCGTATTCGGCAGCATCCATGCCGGCAACCGCGCTGGCCGGCAGCGACGGCAACAACCGGCCGGAAAGTTCCCGAGGGTCGAAGGCCACGTCGTCAACGGCGACCGTGCGCCAGTCCCGCCGATTCATCGCCCCGTAGACAACGAACGCGGTCCTCAGCCGGGATTGGTCAAGGGTATCGAGCAGGAAGAGTTCCCGGCAGTCAAACAGGTCCCGGGCCCGACGACGGCTCAGCAGAGCCGCCAGCTTGCCCGCCGCCAACTCGTGAATGTCCAGCACGGGGATGCGCGTGGCCTGCCAACCGCCCAACCGGTGCGAGTCCGCCGGGCGGGTCGGCCAAAGCGGAACGCGGTACATGTAGTTGGCGTCGACGTCAATCCTTCCGGTTTGCCCTGCGGCCGTCGGGTAGCGCAACGACCACTTGCCCCCGGCGTGCTCCGAGGGCATTCGCCGGATGGTGAAGTCCTCCCGGCTAAAGACCGCCTGCAGAGCATCCTCCAGCCTGGGGCGCTCTTCCAGCATCCCGGCCCGGCTCTCCGCGCCCACGTAGTTCAGATCGATATCGACGGACAGCCGGGGAACGTCAAAAACGAACAGGTTGAGCGCTGTGCCACCCTTGAGGGCGAGCCTGTCCCGCAGGAACGGGTGGCTCCGAATGGCGTCCAGCAATCCCAGCAGTTGGGCCACCTTCTCCAACACGTCCGGCCGGAAACCGGTGGCCTGAGCCTCCGCGATCAACCTCTCAGCGGAGATTCTCAACCCACGTCCTCCCAGGAACGCGTCAGCACCTCCTCGGGCACCACCAGGTTCCACTCCGCTGCCAGCTTGCCACCGCCGCGCCTGCTGCGATCAAGGTAGTGGGGCTGCCGAGGACAGCGTTGCTTGAGGGCCTGGAGATGATAGTCTTCGACCATCAGCGTCTCCCGGTGCTGCTCCAGGAAAAAGCCCACCCTGGCCACCGTGGTCGCGCTGTCCAGCAAAAGCGCGTAGGCCACGACCTTATCCAGATCGAAGAACTCCACCCCTTCCAGGGAGCGCCACACCTCTTCCCACCCCCCGGCCAGGTCCGGCCGGTGCAGCACGTCCACCAGGGTCCGCTCCAGGCTGGTGGTCCGCACCGGCACGCCAAACCGCTCCGCGGTCAGCACCCCGTGATACTCCGTTCCCGAGCGCACCAGTGCCCGCGGGAATTTGGCCCCCCGAAAGAGCTGATCACGGAAGACGAACGTCGCCGCGGGACGCTCCGCCGAATAGGTGAAGTGCTGCCACACCGAGTAGGCCCGACCGTGGAACTCCAGCGCCGTGTGGTGCGACAGCACGGCATCCGGCGTCAGCTTCGCCGCCAACAGGTACGGGTCCACCGGATAGGTATCGCCGTCGGCGCCGGACGGTATCACCGCATACATCCCCTGTCGGATCCGCCGGAGCCGGCCAGCCCTGGTGTGGTAGCCAAGCACCTTTTCCGGCGTCCTCATACCGTCGCTGCCGATGCGCACCAGGTGGCCCGCCAGCTCATCTCCGGTGAACACCGGATGCTGGCGGAAAAAGGCGTCGTGTTTGACGATGGGCACAGTTGGTTCCCCTTGTCTGGTTTGCCAGATCACACCGCCGGTACCCCGCGAAATTCCAGCCACTGGAATATGCAACTCTGACGGGGCCCCTGGATATTCCATGTGTATCATGGGGAACACACGTGTGAGTGTCAAGTCAACCCATGCGTGCGCACCATACCAAGACACAAGAGCAGATACCTTCCTTCCCGTCCCTGCATCCTCGGGACAAAGCATGGCAACGCACCGGTTCCACATCGATCGCGGCACGATTGGCGCGGTCGATGTAACATTGAGTTTGAGGCTTAGGATTCCGATGCCCCGACGACGAAAACAACCGCGAGAGAGCTTGGTTCGCCTTCCTCTCCCCTGGACAACTCTGGCTGGAAAACCAGTTTCGGAAACCGAACTGCTGGAGATGATCGGCCAACTCCCGGTGGAAAGGACGTTGCCAGTCCTTATCAGCTTGCTGCAGTACGGCGACCACACGGAGCCGCCGGCTTACGAAATGCTGGACCAGCGAGTGCGTGATCTCTTCCCGACGGAGACAGCGCGTCGCATCGCCGATGAATTGGCACGCTGGAGCGATTGGATGTTCTTCTCCAGGTGGCAGCTCCTGTTGGCCACCAAACTCCTCTGCGCCTTCGGCTCCCGGGACGTTGGTTCCGCCGGGACGAGCGACACGCAATTCCTCAATCTGTTGTTGGTGATCAACGGTCTCTACCCGGGCGGTGAAAACGCACCCAACACCCCCGAAGGAGATATGGAAGCGGTCCAGGAAACCACCCTCCATGGATATGCTCTCATGCAGAATGAGCGCCCCTACAACCTCATCGGCCGCTATGCCGAAATCTTTGACCACCTGCCGGCGCGAGGAAACCGGGCAGAATTCAATGCCTGGGTGGATGTTCGGAGCGTACTGGCGGAGGAGTTGGGCCTTACGTTGGACGCTTTCAAGGCCGTGCTGTTCGCGCTGTTCGCCAAATCTGGAATCGGAGCCTTATGGCCCGGCGACGGGAGGCCCGTCCCCGGACTTGAAAGTTTGGATCCGGGAGCCTATTTCGCTGATACGCTGGTGCCGGAACCGGAGCTGACCCGCGCCCTGGACCTGGTTACTATCACACCGGATGAGATCCGAGACCAGCATCTGGCCACATATGGCAACACTCTGGGCAACCCGGTCGACCTCAGCGTTCTCCTGCGGAAGCCGGTTATCAAGCTGCATGACGGCAGTTTGGCCGGCGTATCAGGCCAACTGTTGGTCCAGCGTTACACCTGTGGGCTCTATTGGGACATCCATGACGCCCTGCCCGACGATGGATCCATCATGCCAAACCGCCGCACCTTCCAGACCTTCTTCGGCGAACTTCACGAGCGCTATGGTCACGGCGTCTTGAAACGCATTGCCGACCACCAGGCGAAGGCCGGAAGGAAACTCCGCCTGATGTCAGAGCGCGACTACGCCGTAAGTACGGGATCAAATCCTGATGGTCTGCTCCTCGAGACCATCGGCAGCCGCAACACGCGCGCCACGCTGTTCGAGTTCAAGGTCGGACGCCCACGCTACATGGACAGCATCGTCGAAGGCGACGCCGAGGCATTCCAGGAAGATATGAGCAGGAAGATAGCGGATGGGCTGAACCAGGAGATCACCTTCTGTCGTCAGCTGTTATCAGGCCACAGGTCAATTCCGGACCTGCAGGTCCAGGATATCAAGAGGTGGCTTTTCGTCATCGTGGTTACAGATCAGTTCCCATCTTGGGAGATCCTGCTCACACCACTTCGCCAGCAGCTGGCCGACGCGGCGGGGCTGGAAAACTCGCAACTGATAGGGCCCTTCGTCCTGAGCCTTTCCGAACTTGAACAGCTAGAGACGCTGCCCGAGAAGCGCGTATCTGAATTGCTGATCGATTGGGCCAATGGGCCAGACCACGGCTTGCCATTCCATTCGTTCTACGCACACCGGACCAAGGGCCAACCGATCAGCAACAAGTATGTCGATCAACTGGCGCGCGACGACTTGAGCAACAGCCAGATCACTCTCCTGGGTAAATTGGTGCCACCGCTGTAGTTGCGTTCTTTCAACGCGCCAGAACCGGGTTTGATATCGGCCCGTCGCTGAACCCCAGCGCCATCCGCACCGCCTCGCTGCTCCGCACCAGCCTTACCGCCGCCGTGGGCCAGTCGGGGTTGTTCCGGTTGACCACCTCGTGTCGCTCCACGATCCCGGCATCCTGATACTTGTCGACCAGATTGCGGCACTCGTGCTCGTTCCATCCCATCCCCCAGTCCAGTATCCACTGGTTGCACAGCATGCTGTAGCCCACGAAGTTCATCCGGCCCTCCAGCCGGTCCATCTCCCGCACAAACCGTGCCAGAAGGTCGTCAACGCCGGTATCTTCGACTTC
>DAOUJY010000088.1:0-59464 GCA_034421995.1 Dehalococcoidia bacterium
ATGAAATCGTTGCCGGTCAGCACGGTGAAGGCGTGCCGCACTCCCTCGGACAGCCGGCGCACCGTGTATTCCGCCCGCCCGTTCTGCACCGGAATGTTCCGCGCGTTCACGTCAATGTAGATGAACGCCTCAATCCATTCGCCCGTACAGCTGGCCACGGCCAGGTGGTAATCCACCTCCATGTTCACGTAGCCGATGTGGTAGTGGGTGGCTTGCGGCACGGCGTCCCAGGAGATCACCGCCTCGCCCGGATGGTCGCCCGCGCGGACGGCAATGTTGCCGGCGGTCGGAGGGGCGGTTTGGGCCGAGGCCACGGGAGGGTCGCCGAAAGGGCCGGGCAAACTCGACAGCATCACCGCCAATGCGCATGGCAGCCCAAACCAGCAGACAAGTTGGAGCCAACGCTTATTCCAACTGCGTTGCATACGACGATCCTACCTGATGAACCCGGGCAGGAAGTACTCCCGCGTCGGGTCGTGGGGCATACCGGGCATATCGGCCGGCACGATGCCGTCGCTTTCCAGGGCGGAGCGGACGATGCCTTTGTTGAAGGGGCTGATGTCGTCGTCGGTCATGAAATCATGGACTGGCATCCAGAGACATTCCTCGATTTCCTGCTCGCTCATCTTGATTTGTTCGGTGAGGGCGCGCAGGCGACAGACGAAGTAGATGTCGGATTTGCCGTAGCGGTAGCCGTGCCAGTGGCGGAAGCACGCCAAAGCCTCAAACTCGGCCTCCACGCCGGTCTCTTCCAGCACCTCGCGGACGATGGAATCAACGATGTTTTCCCCCGGTTCCAACGCGCCGCCGGGCAGTTTGTAGAAGGGCGGCCGGTTGTCGATGCGGTAGCGTTCGCACACCACCAGCAGTTCTTCCCGGTTGTTCAGCACGACGCCGCCGGCGCCGATGTAATGCGTGGCGTAGGGCGGGATGAACGAGCCGGGGATCAGCGTGAGGGTGGCGGTCAAGCCGCCCTCGTCGGCGTGGTGATAGACAAAACCGCGCTCAGTTGCGATGGGTACGTGCGACGCCATTCCAACGGGAAGGTCAACCCACGCTACTTCATAGCCCTTTTCGCGCCATTCCGCTATCGAAGCGTCCAGCCGCGCGGCGAATTCGTCAGGGTTAGAGGGCAATTCGGCGGAGTTGACAACCACTCCGCGAAATGGGTTTGGCGTGGCCGCCAGGGGAGAGACCAAGACGCACCTCCTGGTGGGACGCGCAGTATCCGGTCGGCGAAACAGCCCGGCCAAAAGGTCCCGACCAATACGGCGGCAGTATAGCACAGCGCCAAGCCGTCGCCGGCGCCGCCCGCTTCGCGGATGCAAATATTATGTATTGACAACGACGATTTTCGCCCCCTACAATCCTCAAACGCTTGTCTTAACGATTTCGGTAACTAATCGCGATTTAGAGAGCATTATCGACAGCAAAAGCATAATAAATAGTAGGTTACGGTCAATATTATTGGTTGCCTGTGTATTTCCCGCTTTGCCGTCAACCGGCTGATAGCTGGTCTGAAAAACGAGCGTCACCTGTCGTCCCGCTGCAAGGAGGAGCAAATCATGATACGTCGTCCGTGTGCATCGTTCGCGCCGGTGATGGGCGCGTTGTTGGCATTAGCGTTACTGACCACAGTGGCCTGTGGAGGAGCCGAAGCGCCCCAGGAGACACAGACCGCCGCACCTGCCGGCGGCGACAGCGCCGCCAGTCCGGCCCAACCGCAATCGCAAACCCAGCCGCAAGCCCAACAGCAGGCTCAGCCGCAAAACCAGGGGCAAAGCCAGAGTCAAACTGCCGCAGAACCCACGGCCACCAGCGCACCCCAAGCGGCCGGGGAAGCCGCCGCCACTCCCACGCCTCTCCCGGCGGCCCTGCCTTCCGAGGTCGTGGCAAACCCCATCACCAAGGACGTGTACGCCAACGCTCAGTACGGAGGCATTCTCCGGCGCGGCGGTTATTCGGACCCCGCCCACTACGACCTGATGCAGGTTTCCAGCGTCGTCAACTCGTTCAAGCAGATGATGCTGCTGAACAACGTGCTGCGCTACAACCCCATCGACGCCGGGCAGACCATCGTCCCGGACCTGGCGACCAGTTGGGAAGTTTCGGAAGATGGCAAGGTCTGGACGTTCCCGCTGCGCGAGGGAGTGCCATTCCACGACGGGACGATTTTGAACGCCGACGACGTGGCCGCATCCTGGTCCCGGGTCATTGACCCTCCAGGCGGCGTGGTCAGCGCGCGCAAGGGTCTGTATTCGCCTTTCAGTCCGTCGATACAGGTGGTGGACCCGCTGACGGTTCAGTTCAACTTTGAAAAAGCCCCGCCGCTGAACTACGGGCTGAATCTGTTCGCCCTGGAATGGCATGGCGTGTTCCCCAAGGCGTTCCTGGAGGCCAACAACTACGACCTGAAGCTGAACGGCGACGATGCCCCCGGCACCGGCGCGTTCCAGTTCCTGGAGCACCAGGAGGGCGAGGTGTGGAAGAACGAGCGGTTCCCGGACTACTGGAACGAGGGACTTCCGTACCTCGACGAGGTATGGACCTATCCTCTGGGCTCCAGCCTGAACCGCTCTGCCGCGCTGCTGGCGGGCAACGTCGAGTACGCCCAGACCATCGACCCGGCGGCCTACGAAATCCTCAAAAACGACGTGCGGTATGAGGCCCAGCCCTTCTCGTCCTACTCCTACGGCGCCGTCTGGTTCAACACTGACAAGGAGCCCTGGAGCAACCCCAAGGTCCGCAAGGCGATGTGGCTCGCCATTGACCGCCACGCCATCCACGAGGTCCTGAGCGAGTACGTCTTCGGATACCCGGGCGGCACCGGCTGGACCTTCCAGGACCAGGCGTTCCAATTGCCCCGGGCGGAGATCGACGCCAGGCTGGTGTATGACCGGGCCGCCGCCGAAGCTGAGGCCAAGCGGCTCATGGAGGAGGCCGGCTACGGCGAGGGCATCAAGAATGTTGACCTGATGCAGCGCGACCCGGCCAGCCCGTTCTACACCGCGGGAGCTCAATTCGTGCAACTGGAGTTCAAGCGCATTCTTGGCATTGAATCGACCATTCGGCCGGTTGCTTCGGCAGTCTGGTTCGAGGAGATGGCCAACCGCAACTTCGACATCACGCTGGGCGCCACCGCCGCGCCCTTCATCGATCCGTCGGCTTACCTGAACACCTTCTACAACTGCGAAGGCGGCGAGAATTACTCCAACTACTGTAACGAGGAATTCGACGCCATCATGAAGCAAGTGGACTCCGAACCGGACTTCGACAAGCGTTTTGAGTTGGTGCAGCAGGCCGCCCAAATCCTGGATGACGATCCGCCCACGGTTGAGTTCTGGTACAACCGCACCCTCGCCGCGTGGCTCACCTGCGTCCACGGCATTGAAGGCAAGAACGGCGCCCTGGTGCATAACCTCGACCGCATGGACACCGTCTGGATGGACCCGGGCTGCAGCCAGTAACTGTAACTGTTCCATCGCCCATCGTGGCGGGTGTCCGCTGTGGCGGACACCCGCCACAGCAAACCAAACCAACCGAATATTTGACATTGACATCATCAATGGCAGTGCCTACAATCCCGGCAGTCGGCAGGGAGCCTATTTCGCCATCATAGACCCCCTTTCGGAGTTTATAAACAACCCTGATATAGTACATCGTCTATTATCGTAAATTACGACGATAACTACGGCGAAATCTGGTTCTATGGAATCGCCAATAGCACACTGGTGAATCCCTGATAATGGCAGGTGACCGAATACCTGCGGAGGACAATTGACACCGAAGCGAATTTTCACATCACCCGCCACGGCGCTGGGCGTCGTGCTGACGATAATCCTGCTGGCCGCCGTGGCCTGCGGCGGAGCGGAGGCTCCCGCCGAACCGGCCGCCCCAGCGGACACTGGAACGACAGGTTCCGCTGCCACCGGAGCGGCGGCTCCCGCCAGCGGCGGTTCAGGCTCGACGGGCACTTCAGCCGGGTCATCCGGCGGCACGGCGGCGCAACCCCAGGCTACCCGCATTCCGCCAACTCCGCGGCCTACCACCCCGCCCGACGCAACCCCCACGCCGTTGCCCGCGGCCTTGCCGTCCGAGGTGATTTCCAATCCGGTCACGAAGGACGCCTACCCCGATGCACAGCGGGGTGGAATCCTGCGGCGCGGCGGGTATGTTGACCCGGCCCACTATGACCTGATGCAGGTTTCCAGCGTTTCCAACTCCTTCAAACAGATGATGCTATTGAACAACTTGCTGCGGTACAACCCGCTGGACGCCGGCAAGACCATTATCCCTGACATTGCCGCCAACTGGGACGTGTCCGAGGATGGCGAGACGTGGACCTTCCCACTGCGGGAGAATGTGATGTTCCATGACGGGACGATCATGGATGCAGACGACGTGGCGGCTTCCTGGGGACGGGTGATCGACCCGCCCAGCGGTGTGGTCAGCGCGCGGAAGGGGCTGTACGCGCCTTTCGGACCTACCATCAACGTGGTCGATCCACAAACGGTAGCCTTCAACTTCGACGTGGCGCCCCCGCTGAACTACGGGCTAAACCTTTTCGCTCTGGAATGGCACGGAATCTATCCGAAGGATTTCCTGGAAGCCAACAACTACGACCTGAAGGTCAACGGCATAACCGCACCGGGCACCGGCGCGTTTCGGTTCCTGGAGCACCAGGAGGGTGAAGTCTGGAAGAATGAGCGGTTCCCCGACTACTGGAACGAGGGACTGCCGTACCTTGATGAGGTGTGGACGTTCCCCTTGGGGTCAAGCGTGAACCGCTCAGCAGCGCTTTTGGCCGGCAACGTGCAGTACGCCCAGACGGTGGACCCGGCCGCGTTTGAGATCCTGCAAAACGATGACCGCTACGAGGCCCAGCCCTTCTCATCGTATTCCTACTTTGCAGTGTGGTTCAACACCGACAAGGAACCGTGGAACGACCCCAGGGTGCGGAGGGCCATGTGGCTGTCTGTGGACCGGGCCGCGCTGCACGAGGTGGTGAGCGAATGGCTGTTCGGCTATATGGGCGGGACCGGCTGGACCTTCCCGGACCAGGGCTACCAGCTGCCGCAGGCCGAGATCGACACGCGGCTGGTGTTCAACCGGGAAGCGGCGGAAGCCGAGGCAAAGCGGCTTTTTGAGGAAGCCGGATACAGTGAAGGTGTCGAGAACGTGGACCTGATGCAGCGCGATCCGGCCAACCCACACTTCACCGCGGCGGCCCAATTCGTACAGCTGGAGTTCAAGCGGATATTGGGGATCGAGTCCACCATTCGACCGGTTGCGTCGGCCGTGTGGTTTGAGGAGTTGGCCAACCGCAACTTCGACATCACTGTGGGGGCTATCGCATCGCCGTTCATTGATCCTTCGGCGTACCTCAACAGCTTCTACCGATGTGGCGGAGGCGAGAACCACTCCAACTACTGCAACTCCGAGTTCGACGCGCTGATGGCGCAGGTGGACGCGGAAGGCGACCTGGAGAAACGGTACGACCTGGTGCAACAGGCAGCGGCGATCTTGGATCAGGACCCGCCGACGGTGGAATACTGGTACAACCGCACCCTCTCAGCGTGGCGTAGCTGCGTTCACGGCATCGAGGGCAAGCACGGCGCCCTGGTGCACAACCTGGACCGCATGGACACCGTCTGGATGGACGCGGGCTGCAGCCAGTAGCCGGTTTATCGTACGTCGTTGCGGGTGGACCATCACAATGGGCATCCGCAACGACACCCACACAAACCGAATATTTGACATTGACATCACCAATGGCAGTGCCTATAATCCCCGCGGTCGGTCCGGGAACCGATTTCGCAACCATCGACGCGCTTTTGCACATTATCTTTGACAGCAATACCAATGAATGCCTTGTATCGCTAAACGTGACGATAGACAAAGCGAAATGTGGTTCTCCGAAATCGCAGATAAGCGCCGGCGAATCTCTGATAGCGACAGGTTACCGAATGCCTGCGGAGGACAATTGACACCGAAGCGACTCTTCACATCACCCGCCATGGCGCTGGGCGCCGTGCTGACGATAATCCTGCTGGCCGCAATTGCCTGCGGCGGAACGGGAGCCCCGGCTCAACAGCCCGCGCCCGCCGACAGCGGATCAACAGGTTCCGCCACCGGAGCGACTGCTCCTGCTGCCGGCGGAGGTTCCGGCGCCGCGGGCGCAGCAGCCGGTTCCGGCAGCGGCGACGCGCAGCCCCAGGCTCAGCCTCAAGCCACCCGGGTGCCGCCGACGGCGCGGCCCACCACCCCGCCCGACGCCACCCCCACGCCCTTGCCGGCGGCCCTGCCGTCCGAGGTGCTGGCCAATCCCGTTACCAAGGACGCCTACCCTGATGCTCAGTGGGGCGGCATTCTGCGCCGCGGCGGCTACTTCGACCCGGCCCACTACGACCTGATGCAGGTTTCCAGCGTCTCCAACTCCTTCAAGCAGATGATGGTGCTGAACAACCTGCTGCGGTACAACCCCCTGGACGGGGGCAAGACCATCATCCCGGATATCGCCACCAACTGGGACGTGTCCGAGGACGGCAAGACGTGGACCTTCCCGCTGCGGGAAAACGTGATGTTCCACACCGGCCAGATTATGGACGCCGACGACGTGGCAGCGTCCTGGTCGCGGGTGATTGACCCGCCGGCCGGCGTGGTCAGCGCCCGGAAGGGCCTGTACACGCCCTTCGGGCCGTCGATACAGGTGATCGACCCGCTGACGGTATCGTTCTCGTTTGAGAAGGCTCCGCCGCTGAACTACGGGTTGAACCTGTTTGCCCTGGAGTGGCACGGCATTTTCGAAAAGGGCTTCCTGGAAGAGAACAACTACGACCTCAAGATCAATGGCGCCGATGCGCCGAGCACCGGCGCGTTCCGGTTCCTGGAGCACCAGGAGGGCGAGGTCTGGAAGAACGAGCGGTTCCCGGACTACTGGAACGAGGGCCTGCCGTACTTGGACGAGGTATGGACGTATCCGCTTGGCAACAGCACGACGCGCTCCGCCGCCCTGCTGGCGGGGAACGTGGAATTCTCGCAGACCATCGACCCGGCGGCTTTCGAGATTGTTCAGAATGACGACCGCTACGAAGCGCAGCCCTTCTCGTCCTATTCCTACCTGGCGGTGTGGATCAACACCGACCGGGAGCCGTGGAACGACCCGCGGGTACGCAAGGCCCTGTGGCTGGCCCTGGATCGGGACGCCATCCACGAGGTGGTTGGCGAGTGGCTGTACGGCTACAAGGGCGGCACCGGATGGACCTTCCAGGACCAGGCGTTCCAGCTGCCGCAGGAGGAAATTGACAAGCGGATGGTGTTCGACCGTCCGGCGGCGGAGGCCGAAGCCAAACGGCTGATGGCCGAGGCCGGTTACAGTGACGGGATCAAGAACGTTGACCTGATGCAGCGCGATCCCAACAGCGCCCACTGGACGGCAGCCGCCCAGGTGGTGCAGTTGGAGTTCCAGCGGATCCTGGGCATCGAGTCTGAGATCCGTCCGGTGGCGTCGGCGGTATGGTTTGAAGAGCTGGCCAACCGGAACTTCGACCTGACCATCGGCGGCATCGCATCGCCCTTCATCGACCCGTCGGCGTACATGAACAGCTTCTATCGCTGCGGCGGCGGTGAGAACCACTCGAACTACTGTAACCCGGAGTTCGACGCCATCATGGAAAAGGTGGACTCCGAAACCGACTTTGACAAGCGGTACGACCTGGTGCAGCAAGCGGCGGAAATCCTGGACGCAGACCCGCCGACGGTGGAGTACTGGTACAACCGCACGCTTGGGGCGTGGCGCACCTGCGTCCACGGCATCGAGGGCAAGCACGGCGCGCTCGTGCATAACCTGGACCGCATGGACACGGTCTGGATGGACGACGAGTGCCGGCAGTAACATGACCGCGTAGGGGCGGGTTTTAACCCGCCCCTACGAGATGCCAACCGTAGCAAACCGACACTTTGGAACAACCCGATTAGGAGATGGCGTAATGCAAAAGTACATCCTGCGCCGCGTGCTGCTCGCATTTCCGGCGCTCATCGGGTTGACCATCATCATCTTCCTGGTGATGCGCATCCTGCCGGGCGACGTGCTGACCGTCATGTTCGGCGAGGAAGGCACCCTGCAGCTGAGCGAGGAAGACCGCCAGCGCATCATCGCCAGCCTGGGGCTGGACAAGCCCATCTACCTCCAGTACGTGGACTGGCTCAAGGACATCGTGACGCTGAAGCTGGGCCAGTCCTTCTGGCGCTCCAGCACGGTGATGGACCTCATCATGAGTCGTGGCCCCATCACCCTGGAGATCGCCATCATCTCGGTGCTGTTATCGTGGATAATCGGCCTGCCGGTGGGAATACTGGCGGCCATGAAACGAAATAGCGTTTTCGACTACATCGGGAGGTTCTTCTCGGTACTGTTCCTGGCCATACCGAACTTCTGGTTAGGAACCGTCATCGTGCTGACACTGGTGTTAACGCTGGAATGGAAAGCGCCCCTGGGGGTCATCAACATCTGGGAAGACCCCTGGGCAAACCTGCAAATCGTCTGGGGGCCGGCGCTGGTGCTGGGATTGGGCCAGGCTGCCTACGTCTGTCGCATGGCCCGGTCGGCGCTATTGGAGACCATCCATGAGGACTACATCCGCACGGCCCGGGCCAAGGGACTGGCGGAACGCCTGGTCATCATGCGCCACGCCCTGCGCAACGCCATCATGCCGGTGGTCACCCTGTCCGGAGTGCTGCTGGGCTTCCTGATTGGCGGCTCGGTGGCGGTGGAGCAGGCTTTCGGAGTGCCCGGCCTGGGCCGGACGCTGGTGGCGGCATTCTTCGAGCGGGACTACGTGGTGATCCAGAACCTGGTGCTGTTGTACGGTTTCGTATTCGTGCTGACCAATCTGCTGGTGGACATATCCTACGCCTGGATTGACCCGCGGATCCGGTACAGCTAACCGGCAGGTGTAGAGGAGCGTTATCGTGGCACAGGAAAACACTGCAACAACTGCCGGCGAAGTCCTCGTTCAACAGGACGAGCCCCGAAGCCAGGGCTGGTGGTGGGTCATCATCCACTTCTGCCAGCGCAACCCCATGGGCGCCGTATCGGGCGCAATGATCATCGTCATAGTCGCGGTGGCCGTCTTCGCCCCCTGGGTCGCGACCCACCACCCCACCGACGAGGCCAACTTCCGCGCCCTGCGCGAGCCGCCCAGCGCGGCCCACTGGATGGGTACCGACGATATCGGCCGAGACCTGTACAGTCGAGTGGTACACGGCGCCAGAATATCGCTTTTCGTTGCGCTGGTGGCAGTGCTCGTGGGCGACTTTCTCGGCGCGGCCTGGGGCGTGGCGGCGGGTTACATCGGTGGCCGGTTCGACATTTACAGCCAGCGTTTCCTGGAATTGATGATGTCCTTCCCCACGCTGATCCTGGCGATGATCCTGGTGCTGGCCATGGGCGCCGGCGTCTGGACGGTGATCGTGGCCATCAGCATCACCCGCGTTCCCATCGCGGTGCGCGTGATCCGGTCGGTGACCCTGAGCGTGAAGGAGTACGCCTACGTGGACGCGGCCCAGGCCATCGGCGCATCCAGCAGTCGCGTGATGATAAGACACATCGCGCCGCAATGCGTCGCGCCCTGGCTGGTGCTGGCGACAGCCCACCTGGGATCGGTGATTATCCTGGAAGCATCGTTGGGGTTCCTGGGCGTGGGCGTGCCGCTGCCCACGGCCACCTGGGGCAATATGCTGGGCGGGCCGGTAGCCGCCGGCCTGATCCCGCGCTGGTGGATGGTGATCTTCCCCGGCCTGGCGATCACGATTACCGTGCTGGCGTTCAACCTGTTCGGCGACTCCATCCGCGACGCGCTGGACCCCAAGCTGCGGGGCCGGACCTAGTCCTGCTACCGTAGCGGCGATAATCGGTTAGAGTGGCACAGCTCTCGTCCACCTGGGGAGCCACCGGCGGTTGGCGTCGGTGGCTTCGCAATTCTCGCTTTTGGCTGGCGGTGGCGCTGCTCATCGTCATACTGGTGGCGGTATGGGCGTACCGCGCGTTTCAGGTGGGGCCGCTGCTCTTTCCACCGCCCGCTGCCGTTGCCGACCATCAAATGTCGGCAGCGGCCGGCGACTGGCCATCCATAAGGCGCGGCGCGGACGGGACGGGATGGGCACCGGGCCCGGCGCCGGAGGCTCCGTTCATCGCGCTGTGGGAAATTGACACTCCCGGCGTCATGATGGCCAGCCCGGCGGTGGTCGGCGACACGGTGTTAATCACCACCGAGGACGGCGTGGCGGCCGGATTGAATGCCGAAAACGGGGAAACCCGGTGGGATTATGAAATCGGCTCGCCCTCGGACAGCGCGCCGGCGGTGGCGGGAGACACCGTATATCTGGGGTCGCGGAACCATCGCATACTGGCCTTGGGTCAGCAAGACGGGCAACTGCGGTGGGAGCGCAACCTGGGCAACATCGTGCTGGGGTCGGCCATCGTGGTGGACGGCACGGTGTACATCGGCTCCACCAACGGAGAGCTGGAAGCGCTGGACGCGGCCACCGGAGAGCAAAGGTGGTCCGTGAAGGCCAACGGCTGGGTGGTGGGACATCCGGCAACGGACGGAGCGGTAGTTGCGGTCACGTCGCTGGGTGAGCGCTTCATCACGATAGACGCTGAAACGGGGCGACGGCGGCTGGTGTTCTTCTCCGGCACGCCCGTGGTGGGTGGGCCGGTGATGGCCGACGGGCGGGCCTACTTCGTCACCAATCGTGGCGGGGTGTGGGCAATGGACCCGACGGCGGTGAGCCGCCCGTTCAGCCGGTTTGCCTACGTCGCCAGGTTCAATTTTTTCTACTGGCGGCTGCTGAAAACCCCGCCCCAGCAGACCGGCACGGTCTGGGTAGCGTCGGCCCAGGGGCGAGTGAAGTACAGCCCGGCTTACGCCAACGGCCGGCTGTTCGTCGTCAACGAAAACAACAAAGTAACCGCCTTTGACGGGGCCGGCGGGCAGGAATTATGGGAGGCCCAGCTGGAAAATGAAGTCGTCGCAGAGCCGGTGGCGGCCGGGGATTTCCTGTTGCTGGGAACCGTGGACGGCGCGTTGCTCGCTCTCAACATGACCGACGGAACGGAAGCATGGCGGCATACACTCGAAAGCAGCCGGGTGTCTGCTGCGCCCGTCGTCTCCGGTCAAACGCTCTACGTGCCCACGGCAGACGGACGGTTGCTGGCGTTACGGGGCCAGGTGCGATGACGTTAATATTTCTCGCTGTCTTTGCGTTAGTTTCCGGTTCGGTTACTGGATTCCGGCTTTCGCCGGAATGACGGGGATGATGCGATTGCCCTGATGCTCTATCAGTCCCGGTTGACGCTGTTTTTCGCCGTGCCTATACTCGCCGCAGTTGCAACCGACGCCGAGGAACACACCGACACTATGACGCAAGCAGCTCCCCACCAGCGCGACCTGGCCGGCGAGTCCTGGGATCCCGGACAATATCTCAAATTTTCCGACCACCGCTTGCGGCCGGCGCTGGATCTGATGGGGCGAATACCGCTGGAACATCCCCAGGCGATATTCGACCTGGGATGCGGAAGCGGGAACGTCACTCGTCTGCTGGCCGACCGCTGGCCGGACGCCGACGTGGCCGGCATGGACAACTCGCCGGAGATGCTGGCGCAGGCGGCGTCAACTGCCTCGCCAGTCCGGTGGCTGGAAGGCGATCTGGCGGACTGGCAACCGGATCGGGCGCCCTCAATCCTGTATTCCAACGCGGTGATCCAATGGGTGCCCGACCACCACGAGCTGGTGCCCCGCATTTGGGAGATGCTGCCATCCGGCGGATGCCTGGCGGTGCAGGCTCCGCTAAGCTGGGATATGCGTTCGCATCAACTCATGCGGGAAACGCTGGATAATGGCGGCGCCGGAGGGCAAACCATCGGCAGTACGGAACTGCGGACGGCGGTGGGCAACCGCTGGGTGCAGGACCCCGATTTTTACTACGATATGCTGGCTCCCGACGCGGAGCATCTGGACGTGTGGACGACGGAGTACCAGCACGTTTTGACCGGTGACGACGCGGTCTTGGAGTGGGTTACGGGGACCGGCCTGCGCCCAATTTTGAACGGTTTGGAAGACGGCGAACGAGAGGTTTACCTCGATGAATACCGCCGACGATTGAACAAGGAATATCCCAGGCGGGCCGACGGGGTTACGCTGTATCCGTTCCGCCGGCTGTTTTTCGTGGCGGTACGGAAGTAAGACGGGCCGCCGGCAACTATTTGGAGGTGCGATTATGACGGTTCTGGTTCTGGGCGGCGCCGGTTTCATCGGCCCGCGCGTGATTCGCAAACTGGTGGAACGGGGCGAGGACGTGTACGCCTCCGACATCAACCCCATACCGGACATCCCGGGCGTTGACCGGGACGCCATCCGGACTTCCCGGGTTGACATCACTGAGTTCGAGCAGGTGGCCCACGCCATCGTCGAATCCCAACCCGACCGCATCATCAACCTCGCCTACCTGCTGGGCGGCGGTGAAGGCAACCCGCACCACCAGATGCGCCTGAACATCCTGGGCATGGACAACTGCTTCGAGGCGGGTAGGCTGCTGGGCGTCAACCGCATCGTCTATGCCAGTTCCGTGGCTGTCAGCGGCCAGCAGTCCAACTTTGGCGACCGCGAGGCCAACGAGGACGACGGCGTATTCGGCACCAGCCAGTACGCCACCCACAAGATCTTCAACGAGTTCCAGGCCAAGATGTTCAATGATAACTACGGCATGAACATCACCGGCATCCGCCCGGCCAACGTGACCGGGCCGGACAAGGTGCGCGGCTCCGTGGACCACGTGCGCTGCATAACGCTGCCGGCCCGGGGCGAGCCGGTGAGCTTCCCCTACCAGGATATGTGGCGTCTCCCCATCCACGTGGAGGACATCGCCGAGGCCTTCGTCCGCGTTTCCCTGGTGGACCACAGCGAGCGCGAGGTGTACAACTCCGGCGGCACACCGATCAGCCTGGGTGACCTGGCCGAGATGGTGCGCGGCTACCTTCCCGACGCCCAGATCTCCTTTGACAACAAGGGCGGCCGCGAGCACTCCGGCAACTATTTGGTGGACAACAGCCGCCTGCTCACCGAGTTCGAGTTGTCCTACCCGCCCTTCCAGCAGCGCGTGCTGGAAATCATCAACGAGGTGCGCGCCGACGAGGGATTGCCTCTGGTGGGATAAAGCGCCCCCATGAGCTGGGCCAGCAGCGAAATCGTCGCCGTCCTCACGTTCCTGTTGCCGGGTTTCGTGGGGGCGGCGGTATTCTATTCGCTGACCTCGCACCCCAAACCGGGGGAATTTGACCGGGTGGTGCAGGCGCTGGTCTTTACTACGGTAGGACAGGCGGTGGCATGGCTGCTGCGGGCGTTGTCAGGGCTCCGGTGGGAATACGCCTGGCCGGCGGGTCTGGAGCTGACGGTGGCGGTAGCGAGCGCGGTGGGTGTGGCGCTGCTGGCGGTGTACGTTTCCAACCACGACATCATACACGGCGCGCTGCGTCGCATCGGCGTTACCGGGGAAACGTCGTACCCATCGGAACTCTACTCTGCGTTCGCAGAGCACCCCGACTGCTACGTTGTGTTACACTTGAGAGGCGGGCGCCGTCTGTACGGCTGGGCAGAAGAATGGCCCAGCCGCCCGCCCAACGGTTACTTCAGGATTAGCGAGGCAATTTGGCTGGACGGCGAAGAACCCACTCCTTTGACGGGAGTCGTGGCCGTACTGGTTCGGGCGATTGACGTGGAGATGATAGAGTTTTTGGAAGACTAGGCGCGCTCGGCACAGCAAGGAGATCAGTTTATTATGGTTAGAGCACCGAACTTGGCGCCCAGCCGGCGCGGCAAGGGCCTCAAGGGGCTGTCAAACAAGCCGCTGCACGTTAAGCGACCGCCGCCGCCACCGCCGCCGCCGCCTAAGAAACCGGACTAGTATAGCTGCATCCGGTTGAACCAGTCATCTGCGCCGGGGCCGCCCACGGGCGGCCCCGGCGTCGTTTTATCCGCCGTCAGGAGCGGTCAGTGGCGTAGGGCAGATGCTCGCCGATGTAGCCGACGATGAAGGCGTCGGTTACGTCGTCCCGGTCGAAGTAGATTTGCAGGCCGCCGCTGGAACCGCGGTAGGTGAGGTGGCGTTCAATGGTCACCTGCCGGCCGTGGTCCTGATCGCTGAAGGAGCGTTTGTCGCCGTAGCGTGACATAGTGAATGCAGACTCCCCGTTAGCGTGGGTCCAGCCGGTGAGGCCGTGGAAGTAGTTGTCCCAGGGGCCAATTTTCCCGTCGGGCGTGTTGTGCCAGGCTTGGGCGAGCTTGTTGATGGCGTCCAGCGCGGATACGATTTCGGTCCCGCTGGGCCTGGGCTTGCCATAGTTGGGCAACGCTTTGTCCCAGTTGGTCAGAAAGCGGAGTTTGGGGAAACGGTCCGGTTCAGTGACGGCGTTCACAACGGCGTCGTATCGATTGCCGTCCAGAACGGACTCGGGAGATAGGTCTTCACTCGGGTCGGCCTCAGCGTCCGTATCGGCGTCGGGTTCATAGTTTTCGTACTGCGCCAACCGCTCTTGCAGTTCGGCGATGGTATTGTTGGCCTCGCTGAGTTGGTCTTCCAGGATGTAGATGCGCTGCTGATTTGCCACGTTGTTATCAGCATCGGCTTCTGCGGGTTGCGCTTTTTCAGCGGATTCAACCGGCGCCTCGGCTATGTCTTTCGCGTCCGTCAACATTGAAACGGACAGCAAAACGGAAACCGACTCCAACACCTGGAACGCAGTCATAGCGCCGCTGCCGGCAATTTCATTAACGACGCGGTCACGTTCGGCATCCAGGAAAGCCGTGGCGCGGGCCCAATCGGTTTCCGCCATGCGCAGGCGGCTTCCCTCCGCGTCGGCGTAGCGGGAGAAGAGCGCGATTCCGGCCCGGATCCACGCCGGCAGTTGGTGGTCGGACAGTTCGCGGCCAATGGCCAGCTGCTCCGAGGCGCTGATGCTGACGACGGCGGTCCAGTCGCCGTGCGCGTCCGCCAGTTCCTGAAACTCCGCCACCTGCTGCCCGTCTTCCGTCAGCACGATGGCGGCATCGTGTACGGCGAACAGGTCGTCGATGGCGGTGATGCTCCGCGCCTTGCCGGAATTGGCGGCCGGCCGGGCGCGGTCGGCGGTGATCGACGCCATGGCGCGCTCAAGCCCGACGGGGCCGGCCTTGTCGTCCCACGGAAATCCGGCGCTGGGCAGCGCATCGGGCAAGGATGCGACGGATATGCAGTGTCCGCCGGATTGCTCCGTTTCGGAGCGGGCGCAGGTCATAATGTAGCCGGCGTAAGGTTCGGCGCCGTCGGCGGGCGCATAGTTGACACTGACCAGTTGCACTTGCTTGAAGGACCCGCTGGTCAGCTTGGCGATACGGATAGTCAGGTTATCGTTTTTCCATTCCCGCAGCGGCAGCGAGCCTCCTAATTCCTTGCGAGCTTGGCTCTGATAAGAACCGGCGTGGGCAATGGCCCAATCGCGGGCCAGGCGGTCGGCGTTGCGTAGTTGGTTCTGGCTGTCAAGTGTGATGGCCTGCTGGGTGATGGTTGCCATGGGATTGACCTCGTTACACGTAACACAATGGAGGGCAGCATATTATAACGCCGGCGCCGGCGATGGTTCGGCTTGCCGCCGCCGGCTATCACCCATATAATGCGGCCAACAGCGTTCATCCGTACCCGTACAGTGGCTCGACCCGTCTGCCGCTGCTCATCCGCCTCAGGCGGCCCAGGAGGAGGATTTCCCGATGGCATTACCCGACCGTATGAAGTTTGGCATCTTTATGGGTCCGTTCCACCGCGCCGGCGAGAACCCGACGCTGGCGTTGGAACGCGACCTGGAGCTGGTGCAGTGGCTGGACTATTTGGGCTTTGACGAGGCCTGGATTGGCGAGCACCACAGCGCCGGTTGGGAGATCATCTCTTCCCCCGAGATTTTCATCGGCGTCGCCGCCGACCGCACCAAGCACATCAAACTGGGCACCGGCGTGGTCAGCCTGCCGTATCATCACCCGTTCATGGTCGCCAACTGGATGACCCAGCTGGACCACATGACCCGTGGCCGCGTGATGCTGGGCGTCGGCCCCGGCGCGCTGCCCGGCGACGCCTATATGATGGGCATCGACCCCACCAAGCAGCGCATCCGCATGGACGAGGCCCTGGGCGTCATCATGCGCCTGTTCACCGAAAAGGAACCCATCACCCACAAGAGCGACTGGTTCGAGTTGAACGAGGCCATGCTCCAACTGCGGCCCTATCAGTCGCCGCATATGCCCATCTCGGTAGCCTCCGTGCAAACCCCGTCGGGCGTCTCCCTGGCCGGCAAGCACGGCGCCTCGGTCCTCACCATCACCACCCCGCGCGACCCCAAGATGCCCCAGGGCCTGGAGCTGAGTGACCTATGGGACATCTGTGAAGAATCGGCCGCCGAGCACAACCAGACCGTTGACCGCTTCGAGTGGCGATTGGTGCTGCCCGTCCACCTGGCCGACACTCGCGAGGAGGCTTTCGAACAGGCGCGCATCGGCGCCGGCCGCTACCAGCGGGAGTACTTCGAGCACACCATGGGCCGGCCGCAGATCGTGGACGGCCCGCCCGAAAAGATTATCGACGTGATGGCCGAACGCGGCGCGTGGATCATCGGCACCCCCGACGACTGCATCGAAGGGATCAAGCGACTGGAGGAGCGCAGCGGCGGCTTCGGCTCCTTCATGGTGCAGACCGTGGACTGGGCGGCGCGCGAGCACATGCTCCACAGCTACGAACTCATGGCCCGCCACGTCATGCCCTACTTCCAGGGCAGCGCCCAGGCCACCATCGACTCCAACACGTGGGCCTACGAGCGCCACGAAACCCTCCAGGCCGGACGCACCCGGGCCCTGGACCGGGCCCGCGACGATTACGCCAACCGGAACGCATAAGCCGACGTACTCAGCATGACTGGCCGCCGGTTCGACTATGGGCCGGCGGCCATTGCACAAATGCGGGGCATACCATGAGTTTCTGGGATGAAATCTACAATATGCGCAAGCAGGGCAGTATCCCAAAGGTGTGGACGCGGGACAGTCTGCGCCCTTATTTGCTGGGGCCATATACTCCCAATTCCATAAACACCATCCCCTCCAATCGCAGCATAGCCAGAGATGGCAAGCAAATGGGAAACTACGTCAAGAATGGTCAAGAACCAAAGGCCTGGCGGATTGGACCTGACGAATTCCAACTGGTGATTGACCCTGATGACGACGCGGCAACCCAGGACGCAGAACGCCGGCGCGCGCGCACATACGCGCAGATAGCGCGAGCCAAAGCCGCGGGTTCACCTTATCCTTTACGGGGGTTACCGTTAAAATATGAACGTCCTTATGACCCTGTGTATCCGATTCACTTGGACGAACCGGAAACCGCGCTATGATTATTCTTGATACCCACATTTGGGTAAGGTGGGTAGAAGAGCCAGCGCAGCTTCGCGCGGCGCAAATGGCTGCCATTATCGCCCAAGAGGATGACATCAACGGCGTGATTGGAATCTGCGCTACATCCCTTTGGGAAATCGCCAAGCTCGTTGAGCTAGGACGGATCCAATTCGATGCTGATTTGGCCCACTGGTTCGAAAGCGCTCTGGCTTACCCTCAGGTACGCATCATCAACTTGACGCCGGCCATCGCAGTCCGATCTACCGGCATAGTGGAGAGGGCCAACCGTGGCCAGCCGGAGCAAATTAACGACCCATCGGACCAGATAATTATCGCCACCGCCATAGTCCATGATTGTCCATTGGTCACTTCTGATGGCAAGATAATCGCGTATCCTGACGTGCGAACAATTCACTAGTGGAGGCCCGCCATGCCACTGCACCCCCAAGCGCAAGAAGTAATTGAGGCGACCCGCGCCCTGGGTCTGCCGCCCAACTACACGGTTACGCCGCAGGAGGCTCGCGCCAACGCGGCCATGCGGCCCCGGGCCGTTGGGCCGGATGTAGGCAAGGCGCAGGATCGCAACGTTCCCGGCCCAGCCAGCGACGTCCCCGTCCGGATCTACACGCCGGAAGGCGATGGGCCTTTCCCCATCCTGGTTTGGTATCACGGCGGCGGCTGGGTGGTCGGCGATCTGGATTCGGCCGACGGCGCCGCCAGGCATCTGTGCGTGGGATCTCGCAACGTGGTGGTGTCGGTGGATTACCGGTTGGCGCCGGAGGCCAAGTTCCCTGAACCATTCGATGATTGCTACTACGCAACCGTCTGGGCCAGCGACCACGCGGAGGAATTGGGCGGCGTGCGTGGCGTCGTGTCGGTGGGCGGCGACAGCGCCGGCGGCAACCTGGCGGCCGCGGTCAGCATCAAGGCGGCGGAAACCGGCGACTTTCGGGTCAGCCACCAGTTGCTCGTCTATCCGGTGACGGACGTTGACTTTGATACCGGCTCGTACATCGACAACGGCGCCGGGTATAACCTGGAACGCCAGGGCATGATCTGGTTCTGGGATCAGTACCTGGCGGATGAGTCCCAGAAGTCCGATCCCCTGGTCGCCCCGCTGCGGCTATCCGCCGACTTTGAGGGCATGGACGACCTGGCGCAGGCCCTGGTGATAACGGCCGAGTACGATCCGCTGCGCGACGAGGGCGAAGCCTATGGTCGGCTGCTCGGTGAGTTCGGAGTGCCGGCCGAGGTCAACCGCTACGACGGGATGATTCATGGTTTCTTCGGCATGGCCAGCGTCATGGACACCGCCCGCACGGCCATGGACGACGCCTGCAAGTTCCTGCGCGGCGCGGTGGACGACATGGTGGAGGAATACCACCGCCAGCATGAGGGCGACGTGGCGGCCATGCGCAAATTGCTGGACCCCCAGGCGGCCTACGTGCTGGAACTCTTTGCCTCCATGGACATCAAGCCCTTCCAGGAGATGAGCGTCGCGGAGTGCCGCGAAGTGATGGATAACCGCCCCCGGCCGGAGGGGCCGGAAGTGGGCCGGGTGGAAGACCGCATCATCCGCAACGAGCATGGCAAGGAGCCGGGTGACGTGCCCATCCGTATCTACACGCCCGCCACGTCCGGCCCCTGGGGCACGCTGGTGTGGTACCACGGCGGCGGCTGGGTCATCGGCAACGTGGAAACCGCCGACGCCACGGCCCGGGAGCTGTGCGTGGGCGCCAACTGCGTGGTGGTGTCCGTCGATTACCGGCTGGCCCCCGAGCACAAGTTCCCCACGCCCTTTGAGGATTGCCTGACGGCGACGATGTGGGCCATGGCTAACGCGGAAGCGCTGGGCAGCCGGCCCGACGCCATCGCCGTGGGCGGCGACAGCGCCGGAGGCAACCTTGCCGCGGCCATTTCATTGGCGCAGGACGACCTGCCGCACCCGTTGGCTTTCCAGCTGCTCGTTTACCCGGCCACCGATTACGCCTATGACACCCGCTCCTATCAGGTGAACGGACAGGGTATGTTCCTGGAGACGGCCAGCATGCGCTGGTTCTGGGACCACTACGTGGACAACACCGACCTGTCGGGCTACAACATCTTCGTTTCGCCCATGCGGGCTCGCCTCACCGACGACCTGCCGCCGGCGTTGGTGATTACCGCCGAGTTCGACCCGCTGCGGGACGAGGGCGAAGCCTACGCTGCCGCCCTGGAACAAGCCGGCGTTGCCACCACCCTCATCCGTTACGACGGCGTGATCCACGGCTTCTACGGAATGCCCCACGTCATCGACAAGGGACGGCAGGCGCTGGACGCCAGCTGCGCCAGTCTGCAAGCGACCTTCGGCGCGACGCTGGCCCAACCGGAACCGGCGGTGGCTGCGGACAACTGACGCGGCACGATACCACGATGCGCGCAGGGGCGGGTAATCACCCGCCCCTGTTTGCGGTGATAAAATGGCACGTACTCTGCAAGGGCAACGACCGCCATGGCCACCGTCCAAACATTTGAAGACATCCTCGCCGCCATGCGGGAAAACCCGGTACTGCGCGAGGCAATGCGCCAGCACGTCCGGGATGAGGAGTTCAACGACCGGGTTTTGTCGGACCTGTCGGAGGTCAAAACCGACGTTGCCGAACTCAAAACCGGCCAAGCACGCATGGAAGCCCGGCAGGACCGCATGGAGATTGATATTGCTGATATCAAGGCCGGACAGGCTCGCATGGAAGCCCGGCAAGATCGTATGGAAGGGCAGATTAGTAACCTAAACGGGACATCATACGAGCGAAAAATCGCCAAACGGGCCGCTCGCATCGTCAGGCGCTATCTTGACATCCGCAACGCCGAATTGGTCTATTCCCTCTCCAACCCGGAAAATCCCCACCTGTCCAATTTGCTGTACCAGGCCACCGAGGATCACCTGATCTCGGACGAGCAGGCTAACGACTTGGAAGATGCCGACCTCATCCTACTGGGTCGAAACCCTGATGGCGAGCCGATTTACATCGTTGCCGAAGTTTCCATTACCGTTGACGACAGCGACGTTGACCGCGCCGCCCGCCGAGCCCGCACCTTGCAAACGGCCAGCGGGGTGGCGACGCAAGCCGCCGTCATCGGAACGGCCATCTCCGACGCCAACCGCCAGCGGGCGGACCAAAGCGGCGTGGCCGTCATCATAATGGTGGAGTAGAGTGCTCGGCCGGCCAGCACGAACGGTGGTGCACATCACCGTTGCGTAGTAGGTTGCTCGGGCCGACTGCTAGATTGCGCAGCCTGACAAACGGAGAAGAAATGATTAGACCAGCGGACGTCAAGTGCCCAACGTGTCGCGCCAGTCAAGGGCGCCCCTGTAGAGACCACAGCACTAGAAGCACTATGAGCGATTTCCATCCCGATAGGGTAGCTTTAGCAAAAGTGCCAAGTCCTACTGTGCGTTTGCCAGCCGACGACCAAGACGCATTCGGCAAATGGGTTATGCGCGGAATCGCTATCGCCGTCGGGTTCCTGATTGTAGAAATCCCACTCGTCTTGCTAGCCATGTGGTGGCTTAACCACCAGTTGAGCAAACTCGGATTTTGAGCCAATGGGCAACCACCGGCATTGTTCCCTTTGTTATGGGGCACGTTAGCAGGGACGAGGTCCGGGAACGTTGGGTAGAATCCCGCTGAGCCGGCGTTTCCTTGTTTCCTCCTCGTATCTGGTAAGTATCGCCAGTTGCACATCGTATAGACTGGCCCTGGAGGATAAAGAGATGGCAAAAAGTACAATCACAGAAAATGATCTATCCAGCGTGAATATGCAGGTAGGTCCCAAGGCTAAATTTAGTATCGGAGACGATACTATTGCCGAGGTTGAATTATTGAGCGTGCTCGACAGTACTCCAAGCATCACGGGTCTAACAGCGCGAGCATTGGAGCAATTTCAAGGACTAACAACAGACAAGCTGTTCGCTTCCATCAGGCACACACAACCTTATGATGACGAGTGGCAGTTCTTGGGGAAACTTCGCGAGAATCCGCCAACGGAAGAATGGAAGATGGCCTGCATAGCCTTATGCGCTCATTTCGCGATAGAGGCTTCCGCAGCCTACCCTTTTCTGGAATCGGATGCTCGCAAGTGGCTACGAAACAAATTCAAAGAGCTAGGAGTTTCAGAATTCGAAGCGGCATGGCGTGATTATATGCACGTGAAGCAGGATGTTATGCTGGGGTACCGTAGGCTCTACGAACGCGTTGGCCATACCATCCATGTCGCTGTTAGCGACGCGAGTTTTCCTACTCTGTCATAGAAAACGTCGGAGACGTCGTTATTGGTGCTGAAAGCAGTGATTATGATGCAGTAGAGTGAACCCAATGACCACCCCCGTCAAAACCGCGCTCAAGCCGGACGCCCTCGGCCTGGCCGTGGCCGTGGCCGCTCAGCGTGCAGCCGCGCCCGACACGGTAATCTTGTTCGGTTCACGGGCGCGGGGCGACCATCACGCCGGTTCCGACGTTGACCTGCTTATCGTCCGCAACGACAAATCCATCCCGCCCCGCGGCAGCGCCTGGCTGGCGGTAGATGAGTATTTTGCCGCCAATCCGCCGGAACTCCACGTTGATATAATCACCATGAGCCGCGAGCGGTTCGCCTATTGCAGCCGCGCCCAGAATCACGTGGCCGGACAGGCCCTGCGGGACGGAGTGATTATGAGTGGGGAAAATCTGGACTGCCCATCCGATTATGACGACGGCTATCCTGTCGGTTGGCCCGACGTCAGACAAAGGCTGATTAATGCCAACCGCAACCTCCGCTGGTTCGAGATGACCATTGAAAATATGCCCGATGACCAGGAATCCTACGGCTTCAGCTCCCAGCAAGCGGTTGAGAACGCCATCAAAGCCTGGATTTCCGCCGCTGATCTCAGCTATCGTTTCCGGCTCTCCCACGACATTGACGCCATCGCCAACGTCATCCTCAACAACCCGGAACAGTCGGAAACCTTGGCCGGATACCAGCTTCGTTTGCTCATCGACTACACCTCCTACCCCAACCCGAAACCCGATCATCCGGTACGCATACTCAACTGGCTCACCAATTACGCAGTGGATTACCGCTACGGCGGGACGGGGTATCGCATGGACGGCCTGGACCGGAACCGTTTCCGGCAGGAAATCAACCTGGCCGTTCACACCATCGTCAATCACGTGTACGATATTACCGGAACAAACCCGTCCGACCTGGAATGACCGCTCAAGTCTTACCAACCGAAACGGCAACCCGCATTTCCTTGAAGGAGCGCACATCATGGCCGAAACCATCCAGGAACATTACATCCGCATGAACCCCCGCGCGCGGGAACTGCAGCCCAGCTACCAGGCCCGGTTCCCGTCGGGCAGCCCGGGCCACGACGGCTACACTTCCGACCCCTTCCCGGTGGTCATCGCTCGAGGCAGCGGGCCGCGCAAGTGGGACATCGACGGCAACGAGTACGTTGACTACGGCATGGGATCCGCGTCGCTCCTGACGGGACACGCGCATCCGGAGGTCGTCGCCGCCCTGTCCGCCGTGCTGGCCGATGGCTCCCACTTTGGCGCGCCCACCGAGTCCATGCTGGAATGGGGCGAGCGGGTCTGCGCCCTGATGCCCTGCGCCGACAAGGTCCGGTTCGTTGGCTCTGGCGCCGAGGCCACCATGCTGGCCATGCGCGTCGCCCGCGCCTATACCGGAAAGGAAAAGATCATCCGCTGGGAGTCCCACTACCACGGCTGGCACGACTACGTAATGCCCGGCAACCTGCCGCCTTTTGACGTGCCGGCTTCCATCGGCATTCCCCAGGGAACCATTGACTCCATCATCGTGCTTCCCACCGACCTGACGGCATTGGAGAACGCGCTGAACAGCGACGACAACATCGCCGGCGTCATCACCGAGGCGTCGGGCGCGTCCTACGGCACGGTGCCCCTGCCCGACGGCTTCCTGGACGGCGTGCGCCGGCTGACCCGGGAGCATGGCGTGGTGATGATCCTGGACGAGGTTATCACCGGGTTCCGCTGGGCGCCGGGCGGCGCGCAGCAGCGCCTGGGGGTCGATCCCGACCTCTGCACCATGGCCAAGATCCTCACCGGCGGCCTACCCGGCGGCGCGGTGGCCGGCCGGGAAGAGGTCATGGCCGTCATGCACCAAACAGGCGACAGCCACCACGACCGCTACGAGCGGGTGCTCCACGGCGGCACCTTCAACGCCAACCCCTACGCCGCCGCGTCGGGCAACGCCGCCCTGCGCCTGGTGGCCACCGGCGAGTTGAACGAGCAGGCCGACCTGATGGCTGAGCGTCTGCGGGTCGGGCTGCGCGAGGTCGTGGAACGGCGCGAGGTCAACGCCACCGTGTACGGCGAGGCGTCCACCTTCCACCTCTTCTTCGGCGAGCGCAGCATCGACGGTCTGGACGCCTCCCGCCTGAAGGATCAGCCCATCGGCATCCAGCGGGCGCTGCGGCAGGCCCTCCAGGTGCGCGGCGTGGACCTTATGTCCCGCACCAGCGGCGTGCTGTCCGGCACCCACACCGAGGCCGACATCGACTTCACCATCGAAGCCTTCGACGGGGCGATAGCGGCGATGATGGAAGAGGGGTTGGTGCAGCACTGAGTGCATCAGCCACACGCGCAAATTAAATCGGGAAAGGGGCGCTGCTACAATGCGGCGCCCCTGAACTGATATATCAGCCTTCTCGTTCCAGTTCAATAAGCCTTTGCAAACCAGCCCGGCCAATGCCGGTTTGCTTCACGCTGAGAATCCGTCCCAACATGGTATCGGGCAACGGCGTTGACTTGTCCGGTATGACCGCGAACCTTGGCCGTCGTTCCCCGGGAAATTCTTTGTAGAACAAAATCCCGTGGTTGGCCCGGCGATCTCTGATCCAACCGTCGAGTTCGAGAAGGCGCATGAGATAACGCCCTGAGATATTCATACAATCGCGAAACCGGCTTGTCGGGAGGGTTTGACCGGCTGAATGACCACCTGATTGTCGGCAAGATAATCCCGCACGTCGGTAATACTTTCCACCCCGTTCAACTGCAACTCCACAGCCTCCCGAAGCTCTTCTTGCGTCTGTTCCAAGTCGTCTGCGAAAGCAGAAGTACCCAATTCTTCGCAGAAACCTACCCACTGTCCCGCTTCTTGATAGTAGTTCAAGGTCAGATTGATGATGTAATCGGACGCGCCAGACTCATCACTGTGAATGACTTGAACCGTTTCCGTCATCAATATTATGTCAGACATTGCTCTGCCTCCAGTTTGTTGCGCGACTTTATTCCAGCGCAGTCAGTCCGCTTCTACCCTATCCCCTACCCGCACCATCCCGGGCCGCTCCACGATGCCATACACGCCGAAGTAGGCCGCCAGCCCGTTGGGCCGGTAGCCCAGAATGGACCTGACGACCTCGGTGTCGGTTTCCCCCGTCTCAGGATGCTGGTCGATGATGGCGCAGCGCGGGTCGGGCGCGAGGATGCGGACCACGGCGTCGCCTACGGTAATGGGGCGGTTCATCCACCCGTCTTCCTGATGAGGTTCGCAGCCGTCCAGCAAGAGTGTGGGCCGAAACCGGTCCGTGGCGAGGCACTCGTCATCTGACATGCCCATCTCGGATGACAACCGTTCCACCGATGCTCGGGACAGCACCGACACGGGAAACTCGTCGAAAACCTGGCAGGGCAGGTCCGACATCATCAGCACCGCCGGCTGCCCGCAGAACTCGCTGATGGCCGGCATCCAGTCTCCCAGCAGCGGACGCCCTCGAACCCGCCGGCCCCAGATTATCGTCCAAACCGGGTTGTCTAACTCGGGCTGACCTTCCAGTACCGTGCCGTCGGGAAAGGTAATCCGCAACCGTTCTCCGTCAGGGTCCCACGACGCGACCAACTGCGCCAACTTGCCCACCTGCCGCCGGCTCAGCAGGCGGCCCTGCCTGTTGACCAGATAAAATCTGCGGTCCACTTGAATGCCGCCCAAGTCCAGCGTGGTCTCGGTCAGCGGCGTCAGAGCCATGGACTTGACGGGCGCGATGTTGATTTCGGCGACGGTAATCATAATGCGGTCTCCTGATGCCCCTTTGTATTTACATGGATAAACAGGATGAACAAGATATATCTATTATGAGAATATCCTGTTTATCCCGTTCATCTTGTTCATCCATGTAAAGTTCCTTTATTCCCAGCCCAGAAACTCCTGCACCATGTTCCGCGCCGCGTCCCGATTGTAAATCTGGTACAAGAGCGCGGCGTTGCGGGCCACGTCGCCGCCGAAGTAGCGCTCATAAAGAGTCTGCCGACCGCCGAAGGCGCTGCATGACACGTCCCAGGCCAGCCGGAACAGGCGGATGCGTTCCTCCGCGGTGGCCGTGTCGGTGTCCATATAGCGGTGGATGTCCTCGGCCAGCGGGCCGTTGAGGTCGGCTTCGGCGGGCAAGGCCATCAGGCTGCTGGAACCCAGCAGGTGCAGGATTTCGGCCATGCGCGGGTACATGGTTATCATCTGCTTGCGGGCCACCAATAGGGGCCGGTAATCGGGGCAGAAGATGCCCCATTCGTCGGTTGATGCCTGCGCCTCCGACTCGGCCAGCAGGGCCCTGGTTATCTCCAGGTTCTCGATCAGCTCGGCAATGAGATGCTGGGTCTGGGGCAGTTCGCCGGAACCCAGCGTATCCACCATCAGCGACGCCAGGCCCAGCATGAACTCGCACTTGACCACGTTCTTGGTGACGACCTGGTGGCCGGTGTGCGCGTTGCGGTTGGTGCGCTCGCCCCACTGGTTGCACCGGGCAACGTCGTTGTACAGGAACACCCGCTCCCAGGGCACCAGCACATCATCGAAGAACACGATGGCGTCCATTTCCTCAAAGCGGCTGCCGGCGGGATGGTCGAAGTGGGAGCGGCCCAAGTCGATGGTATCCCGGCACTGGAACTTGAGGCCCTCGGTGTTGCAGGGGATACAAAAGCCGAAGGCGTATTTGCCCTCTTCGCCGGCCGGCACCCGTCGGGTCCGCGCCGGATAGACGGCGATTTCGTCGGACAGCGGCCCCAGCGTCGCCAGCACGCGCGCCCCGCGCACGACGATGCCGGCGTCGGTTTCCTTGACCACCGACAGCGCCACCTCGGTGCGGTCATCGAAGGGCGTCTGACCTACGGAGCGGCTGCGCTGCAAATTGACCAGGGTATGCGTCATCACGATGTCGTTTTCCCGGATGTACTCATAGTAGTCCAGGATGTTCTGCTTGAACTCGGGGCGGTTCTGGCCGCAGTAATCGGCTGCGGCGGCCATGGACATCACCGCCACGTTGAGGAAGTCGGGCGTGCGCCCCATCATGCCGCAGGAGGCCAGCGCCCAGTTGGTCATCATCTTGCGCCGCCGTTTCAGGTCGTCGGCATTTTGCGGCATGATGAAGGACAGACCCACCGGGTCGCCGGTGGACGGCGATTCATACACCATCTCGTCGCGCTTGGCCGGGTCATGCTGCAGATCCAGCAGGCCGGCCACCGTCCGCAGGCCGCCGGCAAAGGCCGGATGGGCCGTAACGTCCTTGACCTTCTGTCCGCCGATGTAGATTTCGGCGGCCCGCTCCCGCAGGCCGGCGATGTATTCAGCTCCGGTGCGCGCTGGCATAAGGTTTCCTCCATAAATTTTTCGTCAGAATCAAGATTTTCGAGATTACAGGATTGACAGGATTGGGGAATGTAATCCTGAAAATCTTAAAATCCAGTAAATCCTGATTCAGACAATAACCTCGCTCCCGATGGCGGCTACGGCCTCGGCGCGGTTGTCGGTTTTCAGCGCGATCATCGCGTAACCGGCCTGGCGACTCAGGATGTGCATACTCTCGATGTTGACGCCGGCATCCTTCAGGCTGCCGGCGACGCCGGCCAGCGCGCCCGGTTCATCGGGCAGGCGCAACACCAGGGCATCGTCGCTGACCGCCTTGAAGCCAGCCTGGTTCAGTATGTACAGGGCGCGGTCGTAGCGGTCGGTGGTCAGGATAACCGTGACCTCTTCACCGACCACCTGGGCGTTGATTGATTCCACGTTGATGCCTTCGTCGGCCAGCGCCTGACTGATGTCGGCGATGACGCCTACTTCGTCCCGGGCCATCACGATGATGCGGCTGACTGGATTTACCTGGTTCATAGCGTTTCTCCGGTTCCGGTGCAGTCGGCGACCAGTTCGTCAATCATCTCGCGGGTCACGTGGGGCATGGTGATGATGTGGGTGATGTCGCCTTCGGGGGCCATCTGCCACTTGCGGAAAACTTCCCGGGGTGGGCGCGGAAATACCACCGTTACCGAGTTTTTGTGCCGCCAGGCAGGTATCCCGCGCTCGTTGAACTGTCCCACCGCGTATTCCGCCGTGTCTAGCATACCGGCGACGATGCCGCGAAAGCCCTCGTAGCCATGCTGGGCGAAGGCGTACCACATCATCAGCGGGGCCAGCGCGTTGCGAGAGCCGGACAGGGTCGTGTCCTCAACCCCCACGTACTCAATGGCGCGGCCCACCCGCTCCACGTAGGGCCGCCTGGTCAACACCACGCCACAGGGCAGGGGCGCGCCGATGAGCTTGTGTCCGCTTACCGATATGCTGTCGATGCCGGCGTCAAAGCCGTAGGGCTGCGGGTCATCTACGAAGGGTAGGATCATACCGCTCAGTGCGGCGTCGGCGTGGATGTAGTGGCTGGTCACGGCCTGGTCGCGCAGAATGTCGCGTATCCGGCCAATGTCGTCCACGGCGCCCCGCATGGTGGTGCCCACGTTGGCCATTATCACGGCGGGCACGTCCCGGTTGACCCGGATCATCGCCTCAAGGTCATCGTAGTCAATCTCCCCGTTTTCCTGCCGCCGGATCATGATGTGGCGGGCGTTCAGGACGCGCACGTTTTTGAGCACGCTGTAATGAGTCTCTTCAGAGAAGTAGAACATGGCGTTGGGGAACAGCTCCCGCGCCAGGTACAGCCCGTACATATTCCCCTCGGTGCCGCCGGAGGTGACGTAACCCCAGGCGTCTTCCGACGCAATGCCCATCAAGCCGGCGAAGACGGCGATGACTTCCCGCTCGATTTCATGGGTGTTGCCCCAGAAATTGCTGGGGTAGAAAGGGTCGCCGACGTTGTTGATGGAGTAGTCAAGGAAAGGCACCAGGGCCGAGTAGTCGAAGTCCTGGTTCACCGGATAGCCAACTTGCTGCCGCGTGGCCGAATGGATCTCATTCAACAGCCGGTCGAGACGCTCCTGGATTTTGGATGGCGATAGGGCCGTGGCGGCCAGTGGGGTCATGGTCATAACCCGATTTCTCCCGTTGATGTCCCGGCGGTCCCGCGGGACGAACTGCTGCGGAACGGATTGCTGTTGCTGCAAGGGCAAGGGTATGGTATATGGGCAAAAACCGCAAACCGGGAGGCCCGAGATGCCCACCATCCAGCGTGGCGACGCCCAACTGCACTACTATCTGGACGATTTCACCGACCCTTGGCGCACGTCCCCCGACGCCATCGTGCTCCAGCACGGCTTTTCCCGCAACGGCCGGTTCTGGTACAACTGGCCGCCGCTGCTGAGCCGGGAATACCGCGTCATCCGACCCGATATGCGCGGCATGGGCCGGTCAACCATCGACCCGGCCCGCTACGAACCCACGCTGGACACGCTGATGGCCGACCTGCTCGCCATCCTGGACGACGCCGGCGCGGAGCAGGTGGTGTACGTAGGCGAGTCCTTCGGCGGCATCATGGGGATGCAGTTCGCCCACGACTACCCGGAGCGGTGCCGTGCGCTGGTGCTGTGCAACTCACCATGTCGCCTGACCCGACGCGAGAGCGCGACTCCCGGCGGCAGCTGGCTGGCGACCATGGAACAGGGCGGCATCGGCGCGTGGAGCGCCGCCACCATCAACTTCCGCCTGGATATGCGCCACGCTGCCGAGGGCCTGAGGGACTGGTACATCGCCGAGATGGACCGGACGCCGGCCGAAATCGGCCAGGCCCTGCACAGCTACCTGGACAGCCTGGACTTCGGCCCGCACCTGAAGGATATCGCCGTGCCCACGTTGCTCCTCACCGGCGACGAATCGCTGACTACCAGTATGGATCAGCAGGAATTCATGGCGTCCGAGATTCCCAACAGCCGCCTGGACGTATGGCCGGGCCTGGGCCACGGCGTCAACGTCATCTATCCGGATTGGTGCGTGGAGCGGATGCGGGAGTTCCTGGGTGAGCGGCTAACGGCCTGATCCTGTCAATCCCAAAATCCCGCAAATCCTGATTCTGACGAAAATACCTGCGCTCCCTATTCCGTCGGTTCTGGACAGTGCTGGCGAGCCTGGCGCAGGTTGCGCTGGGTCAGTTCGTCGTCGGGATTCATCTGGACGGCCTGCTCCAGATCGCGCAACGCCAGGCGGTATTCGCCCAGGCAGAGCAGAGCGTAGCCGCGGCAATTGTAGGCGTCGGCGTACTCCGGAGCCAGCTCGATGGCGCGGGTGAAGTCGGCCACGGCCCGGCCGTGTTCGCCCATCAAGCCCCAGGTCAGGCCGTGGTGATACCAGGCGTCGGCGTGGTCAGGACTGATGCTGACGGCCTGCTCAAATTCCGCCATGGCCTGTTCAAATTTATCCTCGCGGCGATAGGCGACGCCACGACTGATCTGGTCTTCGACATCATCCGCAGCCGGATCAGCGTCAAGGTCAGCAGCGGCCGGCCGTTGCTGTTGCTGCGGTTCCGGCTCCGGCGTGGACGCGGGCTCCGGCGTGGGTGGAGCATCGGCCGGCTCCGGGGCAGCCGCCTTTGCTGTGGGCACGCCGTAACGCTGGATGCGCAGCCGGTGTTTCGCCCGGGTCACCCGATCCGCTTCTTCCGTAGCGCCAACGGCGGCCAGCAATCGCCCCACCGAGTCCAAAGCGCGGTCCATGTCGTCGTCGTCAAAAGCCTTCTGGTGCGCCCAGCGGTTGCGGATTTCGCGGATTTCGGATACCAGGCTCCGCTCAACCGGCCCGAGGCAATCGCGGAAAACGTCGTTCCAGGCCATGGCCATCACGCGCAGCGTCACGGCGACGTCGCCGGCGATTTCGTCCAGGGCATCGGTGTCGGCCGGGTCAAATCGACCGTCGGCCACTGCATCTTCCATCTTGCTGATCACGTAGGGGCCGAGGCCGTCGGCCAGCAGGTTCAGAGCGTTTCCCACCAGGCTGTGATTGTTCAAGGACACGGTAGAAGTCATAGCAAGTTCCGCAGGAATAGCGCCGGCCGGCCAATGGAAAGGTCGTCGCCGACGTGAGGGTCAAATCAACGCCGGCACCATAACACAACGCGGCCCGCCCCCTCTGCGGACAGCCCGCGCAGTTTTGGCGATTTGAGAGAGGCCAGGCGATTGGCGATAGATTGCAGGCCGGGGTATCCTACCCATGGGTAGCCGCCATGACAACGCCGCAGCCGACAATGACGCCCCAGCAGTTCATCGCCAAGTGGCGCCGCAGCGCCGGCGGGGAAATGGCCGGCGCTCAGGAGTGGTTTATCGACCTGTGCCGGGTGGTGGACCACGGCACCCCCAACGAAATTGACCCCCGGCAAGAATGGTACACCTTTGAGCGCGGGTTGCGTCAGAGTTCCGGGCGGCCGGGTCGTGCCGACGTGTACAAGCGCGGCTACTTCGCCTGGGAGTTCAAGGGGTTGCACCGGGATTTGGACGAGGCCCATCGCCAACTGCTGCGGTACCGGGAGGCACTGAACAACCCGCCCCTGCTGGTGGTGTCCGACTTTCAGACCATCCGGGTACATACCAACTTCACCAACAAGGTGACCGTCGTCCATACCATCCTGCTGGACGATTTGGGCGAACCGGAAGCGCTGGAAACACTACGCAGAGTCTTCCACAACCCGGACGCGCTGGAACCGGAAATCACTCCCGATGAGGTTACCAAAGAAACGGCGTCCATTTTCGCGGCCATCGCGCAGTCGATGCGGGAACGGGGCGTCGATTCACTGGAAGTTGCCCGGTTTCTGAACCGGCTGGTGTTCTGCTTTTTCGCCCAGGACGTGGGGCTGCTGCCCGACCGGGTACTTGCGGAACTGTGCCGCAATTTTCACGGCGACCCGGTGGAATTTGACCAGGGATTGCGGGAACTGTTCCAGAAAATGAACGACGGCGGCCGGTTCGGGTACAGCCCCATTCGTTATTTCAACGGCGATTTGTTCAAAGAACCGGATACCGTTTTGATGGAAGCGGTGGAGCTGGAAAGACTGCTGGAAGTGTCCCACGAGAATTGGGCGCACATTGAGCCGTCCATATTGGGAACGCTCTTCGAGCGGGCGGTTGACCCCAATAAGCAAGGGCTGGTCGGCTCACAATACACCTCTGTGGACGACATTTTATCCGTTATCAAACCCGTGATAATTAACCCTCTGCTGGCCGAATGGCATATCGTGGAAAGCAGTGTAGGCGGCCTGATGCTGCTGGAAGGGCAGAGGGACGAAAAGCAGGCCCGAGAGTTGCTCCTGGAATTTCAGAGCCGACTGTCATCGCTGCGAGTGCTGGATCCGGCCTGCGGCAGCGGCAACTTTCTCTACGTGGCATTGCGGCAACTGCACGATCTGGAGAAGGCTGTGCTGACGCTGGCCGCTGACTTGGGCCTGCCGAATTTCCTGCCCGAAATATCGCCGGAACAGTTCTACGGTATTGAAATTGACCCTTATGCCAGCGACCTGGCCCGCACTGCCCTGTGGATTGGCCACCTGCAATGGCTGATTGAAAACGGGCATCAGTACAACCGCGAGCCGGTGTTGGGTTCGTTGAACACCATCGAATGCCGCGATGCGCTGATCGAATTCATCGGCCACTGGCCCGAAGGCGATGCCCTGTTGGAGCCAGATTTGTCCTCTTATTCCGCCTACAGCGATGAGGACCAGCGTGAGTTACGTCAGTTGGAGGAAATGACATGGCCCGAAGGGGATGCCCTTTTTGGCACTTCCCAATTCCACCGGGAACCACGTTGGCCGGCCGTGGATTACATCGTCGGCAACCCGCCTTTCCTGGGCCATTTCCCCTTTCGGGAGCAGTTGGGCGATGCTTACGCCAACGCCGTGCACTTGCTCTACGGTGACCGCATCCCCAATTCCAGCGACTTTTGCTGCTACTGGTTTGAGAAGGCCCGCGCGCATATCGAATCAGGACGCGCCCGCCGCGCCGGCCTGCTGGCTACCCAAGCGATACGATTCCAGTCCAACCGGCCGGTGCTGGTCAACATCAAGGAGAGCGGCGACATTTTTGCCGCCGTTTCCGACCGGGAATGGGTGCTGGACGGCGCCAATGTGCATATCTCCGTCGTCTGCTTCGACGACGGCAGCGAAACGAACCGCACGCTGGACGGCCAGCGGGTCAACAACATCAACGCCGACCTCACCGGCGGCGCTGATCTGACTCAGGCAAGAACGCTAGTGGAGAACGCCGACGTCAGTTTTATGGGTGACATCAAAGTTGGGCCTTTCGAGATTTCCAATGAAGTCGCACAGGAAATGCTACGCTTGCCCAATCCCCACAGCAGACCTAACAGCGAAGTCGTCAAACGTTGGATGATTGGCCGGGACATCAACCAGGTTCCCCGCAATATGTGGATAATTGACTTTGGTACTGATATGTCCGAAGCGGATGCTGCTCTATATGAAACCCCTTTTGAACATGTCCGGGCAAATGTTAAGCCAGAGCGAGCGAACAACCGGGATTCTCGATTCAGAAATTATTGGTGGTTGCATGGCCGCCCCCGTATTGAAATGCGTGAAGCGTTAGCTGACTTGCCACGCTACATCGGGACCAGCATGGTATCTCGCCATCGGATATTCGCCTGGATTGACGGCGAAGTGCTGCCGGATGCCACCATCATCGTGTTCGCCCGCGACGACGATTACTTCTTTGGCGTGTTGCAAAGCAAGATACATACGCTTTGGGCGTCGGCGATGGGGACACAACTAGAGGATCGCCCTCGCTACACTCCCACCACCTGCTTTGAAACCTTCCCCTTCCCGGAGCCGACCGACGCGCAGCGGGAGGCCATCGCCACCGCCGCCGCCGAACTGAACCAACTGCGGGAGAACTGGCGCAACCCGGTGGATATGTTCGGCAACCCGGCGCTCAACTCCGACCAACTGCGCCGGCGTACGCTGACCAATCTGTACAATGAATATCCGACCTGGCTGGCCAACGCCCACGCCACGCTGGACGCCGCCGTGGCCGACGCCTACGGCTGGCCGGCGGATCTGCCAGACGGCGAGGTTCTGGAACGGCTGCTGGCGCTGAACCTGGCGGGGGCGGGCAGCGGCTAGCCCAATCACGCTATACTGCGTCCGAGCGCTGCAACGTAATCTGTCTGCTCCGCATAACCGGAGGCCGGAAATGACCACCGCCAAAAAGCTGCTAACCGCCGATGACCTGCTGGCGATGCCGGACGACGGCAAAAAGTACGAACTGGTACGGGGGGAACTGATCGAGATGCCGCCACCAGGGTTCATGCACGGAGTCGTTGTCAGACGGATTGGACAACGCTTTGGGAATTTTGTTGACGAGCATAGCCCGGGATTCGTTGTAACGTCCGAAGTCGGCATCTATTCTGAACGCGAGCCGGACACGGTTATAGCCCCGGACTGCGCCGTTATTTCACTGGAGCGAATTCCCAAGCCATTCCCCATACGCGGTTACATTTTCGGCGTTGTGCCCGACTTGGTGGTGGAAGTGATTTCACCCGGATACTCGATGGCGGCGGAAGCCCGGGCGCAGATGTGGCTGGCAGCCGGCGTGCGGCTGGCTCTGGTAGCGTACATTGCCCCGCAGGAAATAATCGCCCATTCCGAAGATGGCTTGGTACGACGCTTTGGCATCAACGACACGCTGACCTGCGAGCCGGTATTACCGGGATTTGCCTGCCGGGTTGCCGAGATTTTCGACCGTAATTAGACGAATCTGCTTGACCGGAGGCCGGAAATGACCACCGCTAAAAAGCTGCTGACCGCCGAAGACCTGCTGGCGCTGTCGGACGACGGCAAGAAGTACGAACTGGTCCGGGGAGAGCTGATTGAGATGCCGTCACCAGGTTTTGTCCACGGCGTTGTCACCGCGCGCCTTGGGATGCGCTACGGACGTTTCATCGAAGAACGCAACCTGCCCTTCATATACGGAGCGGAAGCCGGCATCTACATTGAGCAGGGGCCGGATACGGTCCGGGCCGCCGATTTCAACGTCATAAGCTTGGAACGCATCAGCATTCCCATACCGGATCGCGGCTACGTCTTCGGAGCCATTCCCGACTTGGTAGTGGAAGTGATTTCGCCCGGTTACTCGGCAACCGAAGCGGAAGGCCGGGCGCGGATGTGGCTGGAAGCCGGCGTGCGACTGGTCGTGGTGGCATACATTGCCACGCGGGAAATAGTCACCCATTGCGATGACGGCACGGTGCGGCGCTTTGGCATGAATGACACGCTCACCTGCGAGCCGGTGTTGCCGGGGTTTGCCTGCCAGGTCCGGGAAATTTTCGCCTATGATTAGGCTATTTGCATGGAACCGGGGCGAACGGCAGCAGCAAGTGCGTTTCGGCCACATCCATCTGGAGCATACTGCCAAGGGTCAGAATGGGGTAGGAAAATCATGAATGAGGCGAGAAAAGCCATTGGCGTGGCGTGTCTCCTGTTCGCATTAATCATCATAGGCGGTGGCGTTCTGGTATGGCTGGCGCCGGTTCCGGCAGACGAGCTGACACCGACGCAACAAAGTCTCATCAACATTGCCGACGGGATGATAAAAGTGTCATTAGGAGCGATTCTGGCGACTCTTGGTTTCGCCTGGTTGCTCCCGGCGACGAGCAGGCGCGGTGCTGGAACGCACTAATTCAAAAAGCGGGGGCAACCTTTACGATTGCCCCCGCTGGTTTGTCTGTGGGAACCCCACCACTAGTCCTCGTCGCCGTACTGCTCCTTGAGCATCTCCACCACCGCCGGGTCGGCCAGCGTGGTGGTGTCGCCTAGGGCGCGGCCTTCGGCTACGTCCCGCAGCAGCCGGCGCATGATCTTGCCGCTGCGGGTCTTGGGCAGCTCGGCGGCGAAGTAGATGTCGTCGGGGCGAGCCATGGGGCCGATTTTGCCGGCCACGTGTTGCTTGAGCTCGGTGATCACGTCGTCGGAACCGGCGACCTGGTCCTTGAGGGTGACGAAGGCGACGATGGCCTGGCCCTTCACCTCATGGCTGCGGCCGATGCAGGCCGCCTCGGCCACCTTCAGGTTGTCCACCAGCGCCGACTCAACCTCCATGGTGCTGATGCGGTGGGCCGACACGTTGATCACGTCGTCCACCCGGCCCAGCAGCCAGAAGTATGATTCCTCGTCCAGCTTGGCGCCGTCGCTGGTGAAGTAAATGCCCTCGTAGTTTGACCAATACTGCTGCACGAATCGCTCCGGGTCGCCGTAGATGCCCCGCAGCATACTGGGCCACGGCTTGCGGACCACCAGGTAGCCGCCTCCGCCGGGGCCGATCTCGTTGCCCTGCTCGTCCAGGATGGCGGCGTCGATGCCGGGGAAGGGTTGCGTCGCCGACCCGGGCTTGAGCGTCGTGATGCCCGGCAGGGCGGAAATCATCACCGCCCCGGTCTCCGTCTGCCACCAGGTGTCCACCACCGGGCAGCGTCCGCCGCCAATGTGCTGCCAGTACCACACCCACGCCTCCGGATTGATCGGTTCGCCCACGGAACCCAGCAGCCGCAGCGAGGACATATCGCGCCGGTTGGGATACTCCTCGCCCCAGCGCATGAAGGTGCGGATTGCCGTCGGAGCGGTGTAGCAGATGGTGCAGGCGTACTTCTCCACGATGGCCCAGAACCGGTCCCGGTCGGGATAATCCGGTGAGCCTTCGTACATCACCGTGGTCGCGCCGTTGGCCAACGGGCCGTAGATGATGTAGCTGTGGCCGGTGACCCAGCCGATGTCGGCGGTGCACCAGTAAATGTCGTCTTCCTTGAGATCGAAAATCCACTTGCTGGTGGCGTAGGTGCCGGTCATGTAGCCGCCGGTGGTGTGGACGATGCCCTTGGGCTTGCCGGTGGTGCCGCTGGTGTAAAGCATGAACAGCATATCCTCGCTGTCCATCACCTCTGGCTCGCAGTTGAGGGGCTGGTCGGCGACCAGGTCGTGCCACCAGACATCGCGCCCTTCCACCATGGGCACGTCATGGCCGGTGCGTTTCACCACCACCACCTTCTCCACCGGGGTTTCGCCCTCAACGGAAGCGTCGGCGTTCTGCTTGAGCTGGATGATGCCGCCACGACGCCAGCCGCCGTCGGCGGTGATCATCACCTTGGACTGGGAGTCCTCTATCCGGTCCCGGAGCGATTCGGCGCTGAACCCGCCGAAGACGATGCTGTGGGGCGCGCCGATGCGGGCACAGGCCAGCATGGCAATCGCCAGCTCCGGCACCATGGGCATATACAGCGTGATCCGGTCTCCCTTCTCCACGCCCAGGCTCTTCAGGCCGTTGGCGAACTTGCAGACCTCGCGATACAGATCCTGGTAGGTATAGACCTGCCAGTCCCCCGGCTCGCCCTCCCAGATGATGGCGGCCTTGTTCTTGCGTGGCCCCTTGAGGTGGCGGTCGATGCAGTTGTAGGCAGCGTTGAGCTTGCCCCCGATAAACCACTTGGCAAAGGGCGCGTCGGACCAGTCCAGCACGGTATCCCAGGGCTCAAACCAGTCCAGTTCGCCGGCGAAGCGGGCCCAGAAGGCTTCGGGGTCTCGCCCGGCCTCTTCGTACACGCCGGGGTCGGCGATGTTGGCGTTGGCGGCGAACTCAGGCGGCGGCGGATAGGTGCGGTCTTCCTGGAGCAGGGCCTCAAAGGCGCCGGTATTTTGCATCCCGTTACTTTGAGTCATGGTAGCGAACCTCCGGGGCGGCGAATGCCATCGGTAATCACGGCCAGATATTAGCACATCACGGTTGGGCATGGCCGGCATGATAGAATCCGCTCACCCCGTCAACCGTTGCGCCGGGCGCGATACAACGCGGAGGAACCGCTGATGACGACAACGACGCTCACAATGATCGGAATGCCGCCGGCGCGTCCCTTCAGCCCGCAAGAATGCGCCGCCCTGGCCCAGGCCGGCATCATCGACGCCAGCGAGCAGGCCGACATGCTGGCCGGCCGCCGTCGCTTCAACGTGGACGAGTACCTGGCCATGGAGGTGGCCGGCATCCTCCACGAAGACGACCGCGTTGAACTGATTGACGGGGAGATAATCATTATGCCGCCGATTGGTGACCGCCACACAGATGGCACTGACTGGGCAACTACGCTGCTGGTTCCGCCGCTGCTGGGGCGGGCAACCGTGCAGTTGGGAGGCCCCATATACTTGAATGACCGTAGCGCGCCCCAGCCTGATGTTGCCCTGAAGCGGTGGAATCCTCCTGGTTCCGGCGCAACCGGACGTGCGACGCCGGAGGATGTGTTTCTAGTCATCGAATTCGCCGACAGTTCGCTGGCTTACGACCAGGGCGCGAAACTGGCCAGATACGCCGCCGCCGGCATCCCGGAGGTATGGGTCGCCAACCTGCGGGCGCGGGAGGTGATCGCCTACGCCGACCCGTCGGGCGCGGAGTACGCCGCCGTCCGCACCTACCGGGCCGGCGAGAGCATCAGCCCGCGCGCTTTCCCGGATGTGGTGCTGGCGGTGTCCGACTTTATGCCGCCAGCCGACGAGTAGATTGGAGAGACGCCATGACAACAACCACGCTCACCACGACCGGAATGCCGCCGGCGCGCCCGTTCAGCCCACAAGAATGCGCCGCCCTGGCCCGGGCCTGCATCATCAACGCCGATGAGCAGGCCGACGTGCTGGCCGGACGCCGCCGCTTCACGGTGGACGAGTACCTGGACATGGGAGTGGCCGGCATACTTCACGAAGACGACCGCGTTGAACTGATTGACGGGGAGATAATCATCATGCCGCCTATTGGCGACCCTCACGAGGTCAGCACCGACTGGCTTAACAGGCTGCTAGTGCCGCCTTTAATCAATAGGGCTATAGTCAGAGTGCAGGGGTCAATTCGACTGAGCGACCGTAGTGCCCCACAACCGGATATCGCCGTATTGCGAGAGCGCCCTTTGAGCGAGGTAAGGCCGTACTTCCCACCGGATGTGTACCTGGTCATCGAGGTTTCGGACAGCACACTGGCCTATGACCAGGGCGCGAAGCTGGCGCGGTACGCCGCCGCCGGCATACCGGAGGTATGGGTCGCCAACCTGCGGGCGCAAGAAGTAACTGCCTACGCTGAGCCGTCGGGCGCGGAGTACGCCGCCGTCCACACCTACCGGGCCGGCGACAGCCTCAGCCCCCGCGCTTTCCCCGACGTGGTCTTGGCCGTGGCCGACTTTATGCCGCCGGCCAGCGGAGAGGGAGAGGATACGTCATAAACCAGGTCTCCGCGATTATTCGAATGCAACATAGCCCGCGGCGGTCTCGCGCTTTGTCACCCCGCCGGCGCGGAGGTGAACTATGTCCTCCGACGGGTCGTAGCGAACATCAGAGTTCTGGAGCGCGTCTCCCTTGAACGCGGAGTATCCGGTATATCCCCTGATTGAGGCTACGTTATCCCCCTGCGGCCTCTTGACGCTGACCTGCCATTGGGGGATGTCGATTGGCCGAATCTGAGCGACGCCGTAGATCTCAATCCCCGAGTATGAGGTTGGCTTGATCCTGGCCTCGGCTTCCTGCAAGGGAAACTTCAGAGAGCCAATCCACGTCGTCTGACCGGCATCAAGGTCAGTAATCCACAAGCCAAACCATTCTCCATCGGAAGTTAAACCGTCGGGGGCGATGCGGACTCGGTAGTTTCCAGCGCTCCAATCGTAAGACCGCCGCACTCCGATAAAGTCTTCTCCATGCCCCGACGATTCGGTCCAACCGTCCTCCTCCGAGTACCTGGCGTTGGCCAAGTCTCTGGTTTTCCATCTGGAGAAAATCAGACCCTTTCCCCGCCGGGTAGCATCGGTCTGTACACCAAAATAGAACCTCACGTCCGAGATGGAGCTTTGACCCAGAATCAAGTGGAGCCCGTGCCGGTCAGAGAAGTCGCCCACATCATTGTGTATGGTGAACTCCGTCACCATCTCCCTAAAGTAGGTCTGGTCAGGTTTCCATTCCCACCAGATATATGCCATGTGTTCCGATGGAAATATGGGATTGTAAAGGTGAGTGGACGGTGATCCCGTTCCAGACAGTTCGCAAAGCTCCCAGGGCTGGTCAATCCAGTCGGCCAGGCCACTCATTTCCCATTCGTTCCACAGGATGACGCCATCACTATTTTCTATCTCCAGTCTGAAAAGCTCGTGCTGAATGAAGTCGGAGATGTACGACGCCTCCGCCCCGTAGGGCACGTACAGACGCTTATCATGCGGTGGAGACGTATTCCATTCTTCTATTTGCCACTCACCACTGTCAAACTTGACGAAAACTGTCAAAGCGTCTTTTGTGACGGCGTCGGTGGGAATTGCGCTGCGCCACGCGACATCCACTGCCAAATAAGCGTCTTCATTTTCAGGTTTGTTGCATTGAAGGTTGATAGTGGCCGGGATGAATCCCCGTTGACCCGCTACTTCTCCCGAATAGCTGTCCAATGAAAGGGTCGAGACGCTGAAGTTTTGGCCATCATCCAGAGTGAACGAGCTGACGCTAAATGCCCAAGAGGGCTTGGGAGCAGGGGTGGCGGTCGGAACCGGTGTCCAGGTAGGATATGGGGTATGCGTAGGGTAGGGCGTGGCGGTCGGAACCGGTGTCCAGGTGGGATATGGGGTATGCGTAGGGTAGGGCGTGGCGGTCGGCGCCGGCGTCCGGGTGGGGTATGGAGTATGCGTAGGGTAAGGAGTGGCGGTCGGCGCCGGCGTCCGGGTGGGGTATGGAGTATGCGTAGGGTAGGCCGTAGCGGTCGGAACCGGGAGCGGCTCCGGAGAGGTGCAAGCCTCCATTGCCAAAGCTAGCGAAATGGCAACCGCCGCAAAAAGAGCATTGGAAGCGGTCCTGCGGATCTTCATCTTGATTCAATTGCCAACGGGCCAGCGACAAGATACGCAAGCCACCGCGTCACCTTTCGGGTGATTATACGTCATTGCGGCTTTCCCTTCCGTATGGCGTACAATTTAAACCTCTGGCGGGAATCGGCGGAGTTAGGGGAAAGGGCCGTACCAGCGGCTCACAATCTCATCTACCTTTGCGGCCATGTCAGTGGATAAGTCCGCCTTGAACGCCGCCGCCAGGTGGCAGATGGTCAAGTCAGCGCCCTCGCAGTCATCGGCAGGGTCATCCCGCAGGGATTTCCGGTAGAGATTGCGGAAGCCCTGCCGGAAAGTGTCCTCGCCCAAGGTGCGGTACAGGTCCAGGAAAATCGCCTCCCCCAGCCAGTAGTTGCAGTTAAACCCCTTGGTTCCCAAATCTTCCGGTTTCAGAGCTTCCAGTTCGGCAATGGTCTTGACCGAAGCGCAGGGGTTGTTGGTTGGCTCTATCGGCGTTTCAATACGAGAATGTTCGGAGATGGAAGCCAGCAGTTCGGCGGCTCCTTCGTCAACCCAGTCCCGGCTGCTGCCACGCCAGTAATAATGCGCTGCTTCGTGGGCGATTACGAACGGAGTATAGTCCCATGCGTAACTGTCCTCCACATCGTAAATTAGTTGCGCGGCGAAGTGAGTGCCGAAGTTGGTTCCGCCAGACCCGGGAAACACCGCATCGTCAAAAAACAGCGCAACGTAACGGACAGGAAAAGGTTCCCCCATAAACTCCTCAATGGCGCGCACGCTGTGCTCCAGGTAGTCCATACTCGGAGTCACCTGATCTCTGATGCGGATGATGACCAGCAATACTTCGCCAGCCAATGGGAGTTCAATAACCCGCTCTTCCAGATATACCCCGGTCCCCCGCAACAGGGCATCCGCTGATTCCGGCCGGTATGAGTAAGTGCCTCCCAGCAGCGCTACGATTTTGGCTTCTTCGTCCGTGATGCCGTCGTTGAGCGTGGGGTGGGACATGATAGCCAGCAAAGCATCCGTATCATCGTCTCCGAGCCTTTCCAGGGAACGCACTGTCGCAGCGTCCGCGCCCTCTACGCTTTCCAGGAAAGGCATATCCAGGACTTGGGCTGCCGTTTTAATCACCTGCCGGTCCGGTTCTTCCTCATACCATATCATCCAGAACAGATAATCAATGACGGTTGCTTCATCCCTGGTAATGTCGTCCTGAAGCCAAGGCTTCCGCGACATCGGTTCAATCAGTTCAGGAGCGTAGCGAGCCGTCCAGCGCAACCCGTGAATGGCGCTTGTTTCAGCCCCGGTAATGCTATCTTGAACCCATGGTTGCCGATGCAGGAATCTGAATGTCTCCGGGTACCACCTCGCCGCCGCGATCAGCAGCTCAGCAGCCGTGCGTTCAGAGTGGTCAACGCCGTCGGCTACCCAGGGAAGTTCCCTGATTTCCGCCGCCCGCGCCCTTTCGTTCCGTTCCAGCCATGTCCCGTTTTCCAAGTCAGCGATGGGACTCGGCGGCTGCGGCGTGCTGGTGGGGCGCGGTGTGGGAGTGGGCCGTGGGGTGTGGGTCGGAGCGGGTCGCGGCGTGTTCGTCGGCCCAAGCGGGCGAGGCGTGTACGTGGGGGCCGGCGGTGTGGCCGTGGGCGGCGCCGGAGTGTCGGTGGGCGCCGGCGTAAACGTGGGCGTCGGAGGAGCGGCAGCCGTGGGGGGCGGCTCCGGCGTATCGGTAGGCGCCGGCGTGGCCGTTGGCTGCGCAGTTACTCCCGGCGCCGGCGCAGCCGGCGGAACCGGAGGCGGCTCCGGCGACGTGCAGGCGGCGACGGTCAGTACAACCGCAGCCAGGAGCGCAGCAGCCACCGCGTTTCGGATAATCATAAATACTTCCGGCGCCATTGGCAGGTTATTGTAGCGTACAATCAACCGCCATGCCCCCCGCTGCCGAAAGCGAACCCGCCGCGCCGACGCCCTCCATCACCTGGCGAACCATCGCGCTGGCTTCCGCTGCCGCCCTGGGCATGGTGCTGGCGTCGCTGGATTTCGCGGTCAACGTGGGCCTGCCCGCCATGCGGGACGCTTTCGAGACCGACTTGGCGTCCGTGCAGTGGGTCATCGTGGTGTTCATCGCCACCCGGGCGGGGTTGGCGCTGGGTTCGGGAGCCTTCGCCGACCGGTTCGGGTTGCGATTGGTGTACCTGTTCGGCGCGGTGACCTACCTGGTCTCCATGGTGTGCATGTCGCTGTCGCCCACGCTGGAAGCGTTGGTGGGTTTTCGTTTCCTCCAGGCCCTGGGAACGGGATGCCTCTACAGCACCGCGCCGGCCATTGCCGCGTCGGTGTTTCCGGAGTCACGGCGGGGGCTGTCCATGGGGTTCACGTCGGCGAGCCTGGCGTCGGGAATGGTGATGTCAACGCTGGCGGCGGGGCCGTTGGTGCAGTTGTTCGACTGGCCATCCGTGTTCTGGGGCCGCATCCCTCTCACCGTGCTCGCGCTGGTGATCGGACTGCTGGCGGTGCCGAAGTCCGTCAACGGCGGGTCGGGGTCGCAATCGGGACGGCGGTTTGACGTAACGGGCGCGGTGCTGGTGCTGTCGCTGCTGTGGTGCCTGATGATCGGCCTGCGGTTGGGGCAGGCCATCGGTTGGACCTCCCCGGCCGTCATCGTGCTGCTGGCGGCGTCACCGGCGGTGCTGACGGCTCTGGTCCGGGTGGAACGCCGGGCTGAACTGCCCGTGCTGCCCGGAGCGCTGGCGCGATTGAGCGGATTCCAGACCGCGGCCGCGGCGATGTTTCTGGGTCATTTCTCCCAGTTCGTGCTCTGGTTCATCTTCCCCTTTTATATCACCGATGCTTTGAATCGCAGCCCGGTGACGTTGGGGATACTGTTCGCCATCATGTCGTCGTCCAATATCCTCTCGTCGCCGGTGGGCGGCTGGCTGTGCGACCGCTGGGGGATCCGCCCGGTGGGAGCGCTGGGCCTGGGAATGACGGCGGCGGGACTGCTGGTTATGTCAGCGATGGACGACGGTTCTGCCATCTGGCATCCGGCGGGCGCAATCGCGATGGTGGGCCTGGGCGTGGGCTGGTTCCAGTCGGCGGCCTACGCCCTGATGCTGGGAACCGTCCCGCCGGAACGGTTCGGCACGGCGTCGGGAGCGATGTCCCTGGCCCAGGCGTCCGGCACGGTTCTCTGCGTGGCCATCGTCGGCGCGGTGTTCGCCGGCCTGAGCGATTATTATGCCGCCAGTCATACCGCATCCGACGCCTTCCTGCTGGCCTACCGAGACGTTTTCCGCATCGGAGCGGCAACGGCGGGAATAGCAGCCATCGGCTTTGCCCTGCGGGCGCGGCAACCCTCTATTGTCTGAATCAGGATTTGCCGGACTTCAGGATTTTCGGGATTACGTTCCCCCAATCCTGCTAATCCAATAATCTTGAAAATCCTGATTCAGACAATTACCGTCGCGCCGGCCGCAGGGTGCGTATGTTCCACCACACTATCAGCGGCGTGATGATAACGGTGGGCAGAATCCAGGGAACCCAAACCGGCTCCATGTCCACGTTGACCACCGCAACCGCCGTAATGGTGGCGATAGTCCCGGCCATCATGTTGGTTAAATGTCTCGCCGCTCGCCGCGCGCCGCCCGGCTGCTTCTGGTGAAACCGCGCGTCGGCCAGGCTTAACGCCAGCGCGATGCCGCCGAATAGCAGCAGCGTTACCCACTGAGAACTGCCATTGAGTCCGATGATGATGGCATAGCCCCACATTCCCAGCCCCGTAACCGCCAATATTCCAACCGCCGCCCAATCTACAGGATGCGCCCGACGCTGCCGGTTGCGGGCGAAACGCCACCCGGCGAAGACCAGGTAGAAACTGAAGAAGGCGATGAGCAAAAGGAAAATGCTGCTCCCCAATATCGCCAGCGGAACGGCGGTCACAAATACCAGCGTCATCCCGACAGCGTAAATCCGGCCGGCCAGGACGTGCCAACGTTCACCTTTGGGGGCAACCATCGCCATCGCCGCCGTGAGCAGGGCGACGGAGCCGGCGGCGATGTGGATGGCGAGCAGCGCCGGGGCGATAGTGCTGCTCATTCAATCACTCTGCTGGTTTCAGCTACGCCGGCGGATGCTATCCATTCATGGTACTCGCGCCGCAGGGATTTGACCATTGCAATCAATTCGACGACCAGAGCGTCGGTAAAGTCGCTGACCTCGAAACCGTGGGCGATGGAGTTCCGACATTCCGCTATCTCGCGCAGTCGGTCGGCGTTGTCTTGGTCGATGGCGCCAAGATGGACGGCGTAGCTCAGGACGTAATCGGGGGTGGTGACGCGCTTGATGGTGACGCCTTCCGCCTCCACCATTATCCTGACCTGGGCCTGGGCGGCGGTCCAGGCCAGCAGCAAGGCGGCCTCGGCAAGGCCGGCGTTGAGGGCTGTTTCGGCCTGAGCGAGGCGGTCGAGGATGCCAGCCTCATCCAGCGGTTGGGCATTTTTTACGGCGTCCAGCCGCTCCGGTTCGCCCACCAGCAGTAACTCAAAGCTCCAGCCGGGCTGGGCTTTTATGATACGCTCAAATTGCCGGAAAGCGGGGTTGGCTGCCAAAGACGATCGCGCCTTTACCGCAATCACCCTTTTTTCGTCGCCTTTTTCCAGCAGCAAATCGGCGCGGTAGCCGGGTAGAAACTCTAGCGGCGCATCCCGGGTCACTTTATAGCCCTTGGCTTGATACTCCGCTGCTCTGATGTCGGCAATCTGTTTTTCAGCAATAGTCAGGTCGGCGACCACAAGGGCACCTCCGGCTGTGGAGCATCACTCACGCGAATGTAGATGAATTGGCTGTAATCGCGGATAAACTCATCAAAAACTGGAGAGGTATCGGCAGTTTGAAGGTCGTTCCGGTAGAAGCGCTTGCGACAAATCAGATCAGTTACCTGATTGTCATCGGAATAGACCAACGCTTTCAGGGCGTCCAAGATGGGCTTGGGGATATTATCAACGTCAAGCGGGTCGGCGTCAAAAATGTACACTATACTGACGGCAATGTCCCCGGCGGCGGGCGCCCTGCCGTCCCAATGCCGTTCTGCGGCGTTGCGCACGTTTTGCGTCCACTGCCTTAACAAGGCGCGACGACGAGTCTGCTGGGATACGGGCGACCCAACCAGCGCGAATTCAAAGGGCAATGCCATATCTCGGCATCACTCCAACGCTCCCGCTTCCAGCAGTTCCCTATATTCTCCTTCGCTAAGGCCCACTATCTCCCGCAACGCGTGCTCCGTGTCTTGCCCCAGCAGCGGCGCCGGCCGGTCCAACCGACCCGGCGTCAGCGACAACTCCATCTCCGTGTAGTCGGTTGCGTAGGGTCCCATCTCCGGATGATCCAGCCAGGTGAAATGGTTGCGGTGGTTTAGCTGGGCGTCCTCAAACAGGTCACGGGTGTCGTTGACCACGCCGGCCGGGACGCCGGCGGCTTGCAGGCGGCGCATCAGCTCATGCCGGTCATAGTTCGCCGTCCAGGACGCGATAATGCCTTCCAGCTTGTCCTCGTGGGCCTTGCGGACTCGGAAGGTCCGAAACTCGCCTGACGTGATGTCGGAATACCCGTCGGCCGCTATCTGGTCACGCAATGCCGCCCATTGAGCATCGGTATATACGGCGATGGCGATCCATCGGTCTGCCTCACCGTTGGCGTCCGGCGCGCATGGGAACGCTCCGTGCGGAGATGCGGATAGGCGACGATTGCCCACCAGTTCCGGCTCCCGTCCGTTCACAGCGGCATCCAGCAGCATCGGCCCACTGAAGTGGAGGCTGGTTTCCAGTTGCGACATATCCAGATGCGTGCCTCGCCCGGTGGCCCGCTGACGGTCCACGGCGGCCAGGATGGCGGCCACGGCGAACTTGGGGCACACGAAGTCGGTGTACGCGCCATAGGGATTCACCGGCCCCCGGTCGGGCCAGCCGATGATGTTGGTGTAGCCGGCCAGTGACGATAGCACTGCCCCGAACCCCGGTTGGGTCTGCATCGGCCCGCCCCGTCCCAGCATGGACGCGCTGAACAGCACGATGCGCGGGTTCACCCGGCTCAACTCGTCGTATCCCAAGCCCCAGCGCTCCAGCGTCCCAGGGGTAAAGTTTTCCGTCACCACGTCGGCCCATTCCGCGATGCGGAGTATCAACTCCGGCGCGCGCGGGTGGCTCATGTCTATGGAGAGCCCGTACTTGTTGGCGTTGTAGTTGGCAAAGTAGCCGGAGCGGTTGATGCCCGATTCGCCGCCGGCAAAAGGGCCGGCCCGCCGCAGCGTCTCCGGCCGCTTGGCGGATTCTACCCGCAGCACCGTAGCGCCATATTCCGACAGGTACTTGGTCGTCATCGGCCCTACGGCAACCCAGCAGAAATCCAAGACCTTCAGCCCGGCCAATGGTAAATCAGGCATATTCAACCGCTCCGTACGTCGCACGACTCGCTAGGTTCTGTTGACATTTTGAATTTTATTCGTCATTCCGGCGAAAGCCGGAATCCAGAGATTGCGATATAAAGGAACGGGAAGGATTGCTAGCGATTTCGACCACTGGATTCCCGCTTTCGCGGGAATGATGGTGAAATGTCAACACGGCCTAGGCTACCCCCAGTTCAGTGAGTCGCACCAAGTCCCTTTCCCGCAGCCCAAGTTCTCCACCCAGTATCTCCAGGTTGTGCTCGCCTAGGTGCGGGGCGCGTCGCCGCACGCCCACCCGCGATGCGTCCTGCATATCCTTGACGAAATGACCCGGATACGTGACGGTTTCACCGATGTCGGCATGGTCAATCCGGTCGTAGTAGCCCCGCGCTTCCAACTGACGATGGGCAAGGATGTCGCCCGGCGTCGCCACCGGGAACAGCAGGATGCGCCGCTCCAGCGCTCCGTCGGCCAATTCGTTGCGGGTGTGCGTCATGAAAAACGGCGCAACGGCAGCGACGGTTTGCTCCATGATCTCCGCCCGCGCCGTCCCATAGCCCAGTTCCTCCCAGTTCACCGCGTCCAACTCAGGACTGCCCATGCCCTCCTCGGTCATCCAGGCCAGCAGAGCGCGGACGCTGCGGGCGGATCCGGCGGTGCCGCCGCCGGGCTGGAAGTTCACGTAGCCGTCCTTACACGGCCAGTTGATGCGGGTGAACGTCCCACCGGCCGATTCGCGATAGGCCCCCATGCGGCGCAGGATGGTTTGTTCCAGGTCCCAATACTGCGGCGCGTGGGCCAGTGTCCGCGCCACCGCCTGCTGGCATGATACGTCCACGTGCTGCCCTTCGCCGGTAAGCTGTCGGTGAGTGTGGGCAATCATGGCGGCGGCCGCGCCGGCGGCGCTGCCGTGCTGGTAGAACTGCGGCATACTCACGCGGAGCGGCGGGCGGTCACCGTCGCCGGTTAGGTGCATAAAACCGCCCAAGGCCATTCCGATGATGTCCGAGGCTAGATAGTCCGAATATGGCCCTTCCTGTCCGAAGGCGGTGATGGACACCATCACCAAGCGGGGATTGATGGCTTGCAGCTCTGAATAACCAAACCCTAACGATGCCATTCGGCCCGGCTCAGCGGATTCAATGACAAAATCGGCCTCTGCCGCCAACCGGCGTAACAGCGCCGCCCCGTCTGCCTTGGCTATGTCCAGCGTGATGCCGCGCTTGTTGGCGCAGTAGGCCCACCAGAACAGGCTGCGCTCGGCTCCCGGCTTATCCTGGTAAAACGGCCCGATGTTCCGCGCCGGACTGCCTCCCGGAGGCTCCACCTGCACCACGTCCGCGCCCAGGTCGGCCAACATCTTGCCGCAGAGCAGGCCCCGCCCGTCGGTCAGGTCAAGCACCCGGTAGGGCGCGAGAAGGCCGGGGCCGTAATCGTTGTCAGAGGTCATTGTGCCGGCGCCCGTTGGTCCGGATTGGCCCCGGTAGGTTCCATGCCGGGCGGCACGGTGAACACGGCATTTCCGTCAGCGTCGTGAGTGTGGTTGGCCAGGGAGTACAGAAGCTGTTGGTTGCCTCTGTGCATTTCTTCGCGCAGCTCTTCTATCTGCACGGACAAATTCTCTACCTGGTTGGACAGCTTGCCCAACTGGTAAATGCCAGTGGCCGCAGTGATTAGCATCATCACCACAACCACGGCAGCCGTGATATTTGCCGCGTTCAGTTTCATCTTTTGCACCCAGCCCCTTCACAACCTGTATCGGGCTATGCTACAAGCCGTAGTTCAATCTTACCAGATTGTTGGTGCAGAGTGAGGAACCCAGCGCCGCCGCGCCCTAGAACGTCGCCAGCGGGTTCACCGGCGAGCCGGTGGCGTTGTGCCAGCGCAGCGGCGCCACGGTGAACATGAAGTCCCAGCGGTTCAGGCGCCGGCACACCGGCGCAACCTCGTCGAAGTTGGCCGCGTCGATGAGCCACAATCCCATGCCGACGATGCCAACCTTGTGGATGGGCAGGCCCACGTAGGGATACTCGCTGGGCGCAACGTCCCACGAAGCATCGCAGGCGGCGATGGATACCCCTCGCTCCCGAATCCAGGGCAGCGTCTCGGCGTGCAGGCCGGGTCGTCCCTCCGCGGCGGTGGGCGGGCCGACTTCCTGCCGACGCCGGTGCCAGCCCAACCGGATGCACAGCGCGTCGCCCTCAGTAACCCGGACGCCCTGGGCCTCCTCGGCCGCTTCCAGGTCGGCGGTGAACACCGGCTCCCCGGCGTCCAGCCAGTCCTTGCCCTTGACGCCGGCGATGTCCAGCAAGACCCCACGGGTGACCACGCCGTTCTTTACCGCGTCAACCGCGCCGGCGCCGGCCTTGTTGGCGTTGTTCACCAGTCCGGCGTCCTGGCCGTTGTACATCTTGCCGTTCCAGAACTGATGACAAAGGCTGTCCAGGTGGGTTACGGTCAGGCCGTGGAACGACACACCCAAAAAGTCGCTGGCGCCGCCGCCACCCTCCGACGGCGCGGCTTCGCCCGTGGACACCATGTAGTGCAGCGGCGGGATGCTCGTAACATCCGGCGCCATCTCCGGCACCAGCAGCCGCGAGCAGGTTACGCTGATGCCCTCGGTGACCAGGCCGGCGGCCTGCTGACGCTTGGCTTCAGTAATCAGGTTCAGCGTCCCCAGTTCGTCATCATCGCCCCAGCGTCCCCAGTTGCTCAGCGAATCGAACCAGCCCAATACTTGCTCTTCGGTGGGAATGTTCGGCGTGGTCATGGTGCTCCCTCCGTTGTCGTTGACGGTTTCGTAGCCAGTATCAATTAGGGCGATTGTATGAGCCGCCACCGGGCAGGTCAACGTCGAAAGCGCCATGCTAAAATCAAGCCATGACCGCCCTCAACTTCGCCGACCGCACCATCTGGACCGGGGACAATCTGGACATCATGCGCGGCCTCAACTCCGCGTCGGTTGACTTGATTTACCTGGATCCGCCATTCAACTCCAACCGCAACTACGCCGCTCCGGAGGGCAGCCGGCGGCGGGAGCGCATTCAAGGACACCTGGACCCTCTCCGACTTGGACGTGGCCTGGATGGGCCTAATCGCCGACGAGCAGCCTGCCATGTACCAGGTTCTCCAAACCGCCGGCCTCACCCACGGCAAGGGGATGCAGTCCTACCTGGCGTTGGTGGGCCGCGGCCCATCGCACAGGACGGGATGAGAACAAATACCTACGCGATGCGATGTACAAGGGTGAATTCGCTGCTCTGCGGGATCACTTTTACCACGGGTTCAGGAATAACCAGTTAGCACATTTCCCTGGTGGTTCAAAAAGCAATGATAACCCATTTTTGACTCCAGCCCCTTACGGGTTTTTCTTGTCACAGAAAGAATACGACGATTTTCGATCGTTACTGACGCACTCGATCAAGCTGGCTATGTTGGGGGCAGAAAAACTTGAGGAACTTGGCACAGATGACATAATCTCCGAAATTGAATCTGCTGACGTTCCAGAAGAACTGAAAGCAGCCGCTGCAATCGTTATACAGCAGAGTCAACAGGAGCTTGATGCGGAGATATTGAAAATTCCAACTCGGAACTATTTGCCCGATGGGAGTGACAAATGAACGGGCCGCCTGGGCCGGAAAGATTGCCGCATTACTGGGCGACACGATGCCAGCACGACGTCAAAACGGAGGTGTGAAATGTCGTTCAGGCCCCAACGTGATAAGCCTTTGCCAAAGGGACTTGTCCACGGGTTAACCTCAATCATGTTCGAAAGCGCATTGGAGCCGGCAAAACCGCCAAAGCCGTCTGTTGCTCGACCCGTTCACCAAGGAGAACCCAAAATGAAAGCTGTAGCCGAAATTCAGAAGGCTATTTTGGAACTCTCAAAGGCCGACTATGCTCAATTGAGCCTCTGGTTTCACGAGCTGGATTGGAAACGCTGGGACGCGGAAATCGAGCAAGATTCCCGTGATGGCAAGCTGGATTTCCTGCTTGCCCAGGCCGCCCAAGCCAAAGCCGACGGCACCTTGCAAGAACTCTGATCCCATCATCCCGTTCATCCTGTCCATCCATGTAGAAGTAAAAACCTCACGCCTCCCGCAGCCGCCGCGACAGCAGGCATAGGAACACCGCCGCCGACCCGGCAATCCCCAGGTAAAGCGCCGTCAGCGGCGCGCCGATTTGCGTCACCATCCACCCGTTCAGCGCGCTGGCCGGAAAGTGCGCCTGTATCGCCAGCACCCGCATCCCGCCCATGCGCCCGCGAAACTCCGGGTCGGAGTTGCCCATCAGCACCGTCATCACCAGCACCAGCGAGACGGAGCGCCCGATGCCGGTGAGCACCTTGATGGCCATGGCCACCGCCAGCACGCCAGTGAAGGGCAGCAAGCCGGGTAGCGTCATCACCGCGATGGCGAACAGGATCATCGAGCCGTGCCAGCCGCCGTTGACTGCCCACACCAGCCACCAGCCCTGCCGGCGCACGTTGCCCAGGCCCGCCACCACCAGCGCGCCGATGACCGCGCCCGCGCCCATGGCCCCGTTCAGCAACCCCAGGGTATCAACGCCGGCCTGTAGCGTGTCCTTGGCGAATATGGGCATCAACGCCGTGGTGAACGGAAAGCCGGTTACGTTGTACATGGTGGCGATGAGCAAGGCCATGAACAACTCCTTGCGCTGCCAGACGTGACGCAACCCGGCGGCCACGCCAATGAGGATCTGCCGAGGCGTCGTGTTGCCAACGGTGGTGTTGCGGGTGCGCACCATCAGGGTCATTACACCGCCCACCACGTACAGCGCTCCGATGAAACCGAACAGTCCCGCCGGCGTCAGCGGCGTATAGAGAAAACCGCCGGCGATTGGCCCCACAAACTGCGTGAGGTTTTGACCCAGCCCCAGCATCGCCACCGCGTTGGTGAGCCGCTCCCGGGGCACGGTATCGATGAGCAGCGCATTGGTAACCGGCAGCTCGATGGTGCGGAACGCGCCCCCGCCGATGATGACGACGAAAATCATCCACACCTTCAGGCCGTCCGTCAGCAGGAGCAGCATCAGCAGGAACGCCAGCGCCGCCGCGATGAAGTGTCCCCCCGCCATCAGCAAACGTCGCGGCAGCCGGTCCACCACCGCGCCGGCGAACACCGACAGAAACGCCAGGGCCAGGGCCGACCCGCCGGCCAAGCCGACCAACAGCGGGTCGCCGGTCAGCTCCAGCACAATCCAGAGCACGGCGATGATCTCCATCTGCCGCCCCACCATGGCGATGTTGGCGGACACCCAGACCAGCGAAAAGTCGCGTCGCCGAAACGAGCCGAAAGTCTCGGCCGCCCGCGCGCCCAAAAGTGTAGCCAACTACGCTAATCCCTCCCTGCAAACCGGCGGTGATTATAGCACCGGGGTTTTGACCGCTCACTGTATTGCGGCCCCATCATCGTATTGCGGCCCCATCATCGTATTGCGGTCCCATCATCGTATTGCGGTCCCATCATCGTATTGCGGCCCCATCATCGTCATTCCGGCGAAAGCCGGAATCCAGAAACCTTTGCGCCTCTGCGCCTCCGTGCCTTTGCGTTATACCCCATCCTTACGAGATTGCCATTCGCCAGAGGCGGACTGCTCTCCTCGCAATGACAATGAAAAGGCCCTGCTGCGTGATACAATCCCGCTGATTATTCCCCACCCCTTTCGGAGGTTTCACCATGGAAATCGGCGTCGGACTGGACCACACTCTGGGCATGAACTGGGACGACCAGGCCAACCTGGCCCGCGAAGCGGCAGAGCTAGGCTACGAGAGCATCTGGACGCCCGAAAACATCGGCGCCGATTCCTTCCAGGTCTGCGCCCGCCGCTGGCAGGCCAGTTGCGACGTCGTGGACGGCGGCCTCACCACCGGCATCGGCGTGTCCCCCGTGATGTATCGCACGCCCATCGGGTTCGCCATGTCCGGCGGCACCATGAGCCAGCAGACCGGCGGCAAGTTCATCATGGGCATCGGCGCCGGCAGCGCCTACCGTCCCGCCAACCGCCGCGACCTGGGCTTCCCCCGGGTGTCCGCCCTGAACCTGATGCGCGACTATCTGACCACCTTGCGCGGCTTGGTGCGGGGCGAGCGGGTTTCCTATCAAGGGGAGTACATCAACTACAACAACATCCGCATGGCCATCCGCCCCGCCCCCAACACTCCCGTTTACCTCGGCACCCTGGGGCCGGAGATGCTGCGGCTGGCCGGCGAACTGGCCGACGGCGTCTGCCTCAACTGGTGTACGCCGGAGCAGATCGCCTGGAGCCGCGAGCGCATCGCCGAAGGCGCGGAGCGGGTGGGCCGCGACCCGTCCGAGGTGAAGGTCGTCGAGTACATCCGCATCTGCGTTGACGATGACGAGGACGTGGCCCGCCGCGCCTTCGCCAAAAACTGCTTGGGCTACCCCCTGGGCGCCGCCGTTCCCACCCCACGGGAGCGGCAATTCGGCTACCGCGCCCACTTCGAGCGCATGGGCTACACTGAAGACCTGGCCGGCGCCGACGCCATCCGCTCCCGCGGCGGCGGCATGGACGAGGTAGCCGACGCCTACCCCTCCGAATCCCTGCTGGCAGTCGGCTACTACGGCAAACCCGACGGAGCCGCCGCCGCCTTCGCCACCCTGGCCGAGGGCCTGGACGTAGCCCTGGTCCGCGTCATCGCCGCCCGCCCCGAAATCGCCTCCACCCAAGCCGTCATGCACGCCTGCGCGCCGGAGCGGGTGCGGGCGGCGTCCGCATGAGTAGAGGCAAGGCAAAAATGCTGCGGGCCGCATTCGCGGTTGCCCTCTTTGCCGTGCTGCTATGGTACGGTATAGATGCTTACCAGCCGAGGGGAGTGCTGGCGACGACGGTAACGGTTATGGTCTGCTTGGCGGCAACCCATGGACTTTGCGCCCTGCTCTTTCGTTCACGAGACCAGAAGCAGGAGCGCAAGGCGGTGTTAGCCCCTTTCCTGGAACGCCATTTGCTCAAACCTCTCGAGGAACGTCGGTGGGAAAAATGGCGTGAGGAAGGACGAGCGCAAGCACGGGCCGAGATACGCGCCGAAGTACGTACCCGACTGAAACAGCGCGGCTTGGACCCGGACGATTTCCTGCCGATAGACGAGCGCAGCGAAAAAGGATAGTATCGCGTCGCCGTTACCAATTGGACCGAGGGCAGGCTGTGTCAACCGCGGAAGTCACAAACCGACCGAATCATCGTACCCGCTACCCGAACAAGCGGGAGCGGCTCCTGCCAGCACGCGGTTGCCGGTTGGAGTGGGCGGACGCTACTACATACGATGCTGTCCGTCTTGGCGGCCGGATATTGGACGCCGGCAGCACGCAATATCGGGTTATCTGCGACGACAACCGCAATTTGCTTCCTGACCTAGACGCCGGTTCGGTTGACTTGGTAGTTACCTCTCCGCCGTATTTCAGCCAGCGTGAGTACGCTACGCCGGGGTTGGGCAACGAGGAGACCTCCGACGAATATCTTGACAACATCATGGAGACGTTCGGCCAGATTGCGCGCGTGATGAAGCCAACCGGCAATATTGTGTACAACATGGGCGACAAGATAATTGACGGCAGCCTGCAACTGGTTCCGTATCGGTTCGCCATACGGGTGCTTGACGAGTTCAATCTCCGACTGGTCAACGATATAACCTGGATTAAGCGGAACCCGACACCGCACCAATTCAACCGTCGCCTAACCGTCAGCACTGAGCCATTTTTCCACTTCGCTTTGAGCAGCGACTATTACTACAACCGGGCGGCGTTCCAACCCGGCTCCGACACGCCCAGGCGCAAACCCACCGCAAGGCTGGGTAGTCGCTATCGCACCCTGATTGACGGGTCGGAGCTAACTGCTGAAGAACGATGCGCAGCGCATAAGGCTTTGGACGGTGCTATCGCCGATGTTTGGGATGGCAGAATTCAAAGTTTCAGGATGAAAATTCGAGGTATCCACGCCCCGGCGTATGGCGGGCAGGATGGCGGGCGCAAGATGCACATTGAGCGCTACGGCTTTACCATCATCCGAATCTATGGCGAGAAAATGAAGCGGGACGTCATCGAAAGTCCAGTTGAGAGCCTCCCCGGGAACGGACACCCGGCCATATTCCCGGTGAACGTCGTCAGGGAGATTATCCGCTTACTCTGTCCGCCAGAGGGTCAGGTGCTGGACCCTTATCTAGGTAGCGGTTCCACGATGGTTGCCGCCGTTATGGAAGGCAGAAGCTGCATTGGGATGGATATCAGCCGTGATTACTGCGACGATGCAGAGGAGCGTGTTTCGCAAACCGTACATCAGCCCGGCTTGCTGGACACGGCGCTTTTACGGGAGGAGACGAAATGAGCGAGCAAGAGATATTGGAAGGGTTGTACGACCTCGCGCTGGCACTATATCAACATGACGATTGTTTCTTTCCTGATATGCCGGACAGCTATTACCAGAACTGCCAAACGATCGTTTCCTTACAGGAGCGAAACAAAGCTGTCTTGGCTGTATTGATAACGCTGTTTGTGAAAAAACTGCATACTCCCGATCAGGATATCCGACAGCATCAAGCACAGTTAGACGGTGGGTTCAGCGGTAGAGGGCTGGATGGGCGCGTAATCACACCTTTCCTGCGCGAGCGGCGGTTTCCCTATATGCAAAGCGGCTCAGGGTGGTTGACGCGTTCGCTTGAGCAGGCACGCCCGTATGACTTGGATTATCCGGGCAGGATACAGCCAGCCAGCGCAAAAACCGCATTCCTCAATCTCATCGATGGCGTACAACGTCAGGGCCTCTCTGCTGAGGATGTTCTGATTGGGATATTGATAGGGTTAATCAGATTCAGAGACCAAAATACGAACTTGGTACTCTCTCGCCCGGTGCATCTATCCATTGCTCAAGTGGTGGAAAAGGTAAGCCGTCACCACGGCTTTCAAGTGCCCGGCGCCGCTCGCCTGCCGGTGCTGGCAGTGCACGCCATATTGAGCGTATTGGCACGCGAAGCGGATCGGTACGATAACTGCACAGTCTTGCCGTTAGAACATCACAATACCGCTGACACTCGGACGGACCTGATTGGCGACGTACATATCGTCGACGCCAACAATACCCTGTTTGAAGGCTACGAAGTAAAGCATAACGTTCCCATAACGTCCGAACTGATACAGACGTCTTTTGAAAAACTGCGGACGACGCCAGTCCAGCGATTTTACATTCTGACGACTTACCCTCATGCTGATTACGCAGAATTCGATCCCGACGTTCAGCGAGTTGCGCAGGAACACGGATGCCAGCTGATTGTGAATGGCATCGACCGGACATTGCTGTACTACCTGCGACTGATAGGAAACACCCGTGATTTTGTGGACGCGTATGTGACCAATCTGGAGAATGACCCGTCCATAACCTTTCAGTTGAAAGAAGCATGGAACGAAATTGTGGCGACGTGATGAACACAGGTGAAAAATTGGACTATTGTTACATGGTGCGTTCGGAGAAAGCTCCTTTTTGGGAGCTGGCCCATTACTGGCACCCGGCGATGTTGGCGCTGACCGACAGCGATAGGCAAATCATTAGGGACGGAGGGTTCACTTCCGTTTTTGTACGCGACGGCAAGGCCTGGCTTGACTGTCAGGATAACCCCGTCCACGAGCAGTGGTTCTTCGTCGGTGGCGTCTTTGTGCCGGACGACGCTATGTTTCCGTCGTGGGATGCCATCAGCTAGTGCCGCGCATTGCTTTGCGATGTCCTACGCCAAATCGTTCATCAAGGACTTTCCCGTACCCCGAAGCGTACTACAATAGCCCTCCAACCTCGCACCCCACGGGAGGCCACCATGCACGTCGGCACCGCCACCATCTTCCAGAACCCCGGCAAGTTCACCTCCGACTACCGGGTGTACCGTGACGAGCTCCGCCTCGCCGACCTGGCCGAGCCGCTGGGCTTCCAGTCCATCTGGGGCGTGGAGCACCACTTCACCGACTACACCATGTGCCCCGACGTGCTGCAGTTCCTCACCTACATGGCGGGGCGCACCACCGATATGCAGCTGGGCAGCATGGTCTGCGTCCTGCCCTGGCACGACCCCGTGCGCGTCGCCGAGCAGGTGTCCATGCTGGACAACCTCAGCGACGGGCGGTTCATCCTGGGCGTCGGCCGCGGCCTGGCCAAGGTGGAGTACGATGGCTTCCGCGTGGACATGAACGAGTCCCGCACCCGTTTCATCGAATCCGCCGAGTGCCTGCTGGCCGGCCTGGAGAGCGGCTTCTGCGAATTTGACGGGGAGTACATCAAGCAGCCCCGCCGCGAAATCCGGCCCAACCCTTTCCGCAGCTTCAGAGACCGTACCTACGCCGCCGCCATCTCCCCGGAGAGCAGCCGCATCATGGCCCAACTGGGCGTCGGTATGCTGGTCATCCCCCAAAAGCCCTGGGACGAGGTGGAACTCGACCTGTCCAACTATCGCAACGCCTGGCAGGAGAGCCATCCGCCCGCGGCGGACCGAGCCAGCAACCCGCCGGCTCCGGTGGTGGCCTGCTGGACCTTCTGCCACGAGGACCCTGACCGCGCCCGCGACATGGCCCGCCGCTACATCGGCGGCTACTGGCACACCGTGATGGACCACTACGAGTTCAAGGCCGACCTGCACAAGGACATCAAAGGCTACGAATACTACGGCAAGGTCGCCGAGAAGATGTTCGACTACGGCGACGACGAGGTCGTGGACTTCTTCGTCAACCTCCAGGTCTGGGGCACTCCCGAGCAGTGCTACGACAAAATCCTCCAGATCCGCCAGCGCACCGGCCACGACACCTACGTCGGCGTCTTCAGCTACGCCGCCATGCCCTACGAAGACGCCGAAGCCAGTATGCGCCTCTTCGCGGCGGAGGTCATGCCACAGTTGAAGGCGTTGGAGGACAGCCATAGCTGATTTGCTACAATGCCGCCATATGTCAAGGGGCTACAATGCCGCCATATGTCAAGAGGGCACATTATGACCACGCAAACCCACCAGGGCCAATACACCTACGCGGACTACCTGCAAACGCCCGACGGCGTCCGCTACGAATTGATTGAGGGAGAGCTGATTGTGGCAGCGGCGCCGTCCATCGCACACCAACGGGTTGCACGTGATTTCGGCGCTGTGCTCTGGCCTTTTGTCCGGGATAACAATCTGGGCGAGATCTTCTACGCGCCTACGGACGTGTACTTTTCCGACACTAACGTGTTTCAACCTGACCTGCTGTTTGTGTCGAACGCTCGGGCGCACATCATCACCGACGCCAATGTCCATGGCGCGCCGGACTTGGTTATCGAGATTGCTTCGCCACGCACGGAAGATGAAGACCGAAGCAGGAAGCAGGAGATTTACGAGCGCTTCGGTGTACTGGAGTACTGGCGGGTCCATCCCATATATCAGACCGTCGAACCGCTGCGGTTGGAAAACGGCCGCTTCGTGTCGCAGGGCATCTATGGGACGACAGATACGTTGACTACGCCGTTGCTGCCCGGCCTAGTGATTGACCTGAACGAAGTTTTCGGCTAGCGATGCTCCAACTCCGCCCCTACCAGCACGACCTCCTCCGCCGCGTGCAGGACGCCCTCGCTTCCAACCCCTACGCGCGCCTGATGCTCCAGCTGCCCACCGGCGGCGGCAAAACCGTCATCGCCGGCGCTCTGCTGGCGGAATGGCTGCAAAACGGACGCAAGGCCGTCTGGCTCACTCATCGTAAGGAACTCGCCGAGCAGACCTGGGGAATGTTGACCGCCGCCGGCGTGTCCGCAATCACCGACGTCAACTGGACACCCGGCGAGGACGCTCCCGCCATGGCTGGCGGCATAGTCATCCTGATGGCCCAGACCGTAGGCCGCCGCACTGCCCGCCGGGAAGTCTGGAACCGCTACGATGGCAACGACCTGCTAGTCATCGATGAAGCCCACCATGCCGCCGCTGATGGCTGGACGCGCGCCATGCGTCAATGGCTAGGCCCCATTGTCGGCATGACCGCCACTCCCTGGCGGCTGTCAGAAAAGGAAGGTTTTGACCACCTGTTCGGTGACCTGCTGTGTGGTCCCCAAACCGCTGACTTGCAGGCTCTCGAAAAGCCGGCCCTGTGCCAGGCGCAGGTGTTCATCCCACCGCCGGAACAGCGCATCGCCGGCGGCGCCGTTGACCTCACCGGCGACTACACCGAGGCCGGCATCGAACGCGCCAACCGCGACCGCCCCGACATAATGACCGCCGGCGCCCTGGCCTTCTGGCAAAAGCACGCCGACGGCCGGCCTACCATAGCCTACGCAGTGTCCGTTGAACACGCCCACAACCTGGCCGCCGTGTTCAACGAAGCTAACATCCCGGCGGCGGTCATCTTGGGCGACACCAACCGGGAGGAACGGGACAAGCTAGGCTTTACGCAATTCAAGCCGCGTAAGCGAGGGAATCCACCATTCGGTGGTACAGGGTGACGGGAAGTTCTCGTACATCAGGGTCGCCGGCTGACAGTGATAAACC
>DAOUJY010000089.1:0-13811 GCA_034421995.1 Dehalococcoidia bacterium
CCGCCTTCAACCTATTGGTGAACTGGAATGGCTTGGAACCTGACGAAACCGGACGCATCCATCGCTCCATCGCTAACTTCACCCTCTGACACAAACTAGCACCAACGGTTTATAACGACGGTAACCGCATTGAGTCGTTATACCGCCCCTTTGTCGTCAAGCCTCACTTTGCCGACTTTACGATGAACGATGTTCTTACCAGAAATCACTACGACGTATTTGGGCCGGACTTGAAACACCCAAATTGCGTAATATGCTTTCAAAGTACCGCTGCTCGCAGACCGTTTGCCGTATTGGCTACTAACATAATGACAGATTACCAGTTGTTCTTTGCAGGCGCACAATGCCTACCCCTCTACCGCTACACAGCGGACGGCGAGCGGGTCAGCAACATCACCGAGTGGGGGCTGCGGCAGTTCCGCGAGCACTACGGCGACGACGGCATCAGCGCCGAAGACATCTTCGCCTACACCTACGCCATGCTGCATGACCCGGCCTACCGCCAGCAGTACGAGATCGACCTGCGCCGGGAGTTTCCGCGGATCTACTTCCAGGAAGATTTCAATTGGTGGGCCGGCAAGGGCCGGGAGCTGATGGACTTGCACATCGGCTTCAAGACGGCGGAACCGTGGCCGCTGGAACGCCACGACGTAGGGGCGAATAATCATTCGCCCCTACCCGGCAACCGGCCGCCCCGCCCCATCCTGCGCGCAGACAAGGAACGGGGCATCATCCAACTGGATGACCGGACTGCGCTGGCCGGCGTGCCGCCGGAGGCGTGGGAGTACCGGCTGGGCAATCGCTCCGCCCTGGAGTGGGTGCTGGACCAGTACAAGGAACGCAAGCCCCGGGACCCCACCATCGCCGAGCGATTCAACACCTACCGCTTCGCCGACCACAAGGAGCGCGTCATCGACCTGCTGGGGCGCGTCTGCGCGGTAAGCGCGTTCACCACTATCATCGTGAACGAGTTGGGCGCCAGAACCTCAATCAGTTAGCGGTCATGCCGGCCGTTCACCGGCTCGGCTGGTCTGTTATACTTTCCGCCGCTGTCTCGCGCCGGCGGGCGGTTGCTTCATGCCATCAATCCACAGGAGAACATTCCCAAAATGCCTGAACCCACGACCCGCATCGTTGAAAGCGACGTTCTGATTATCGGCGGCGGCATGGCCGGCTGCGGCGCGGCCATCGAAGCCCGCTACTGGGGCGGCGACGACCTCCGCATCGTCATGGTGGACAAAGCCGCCACCGACCGGAGCGGCGCCGTGGGCGAGGGGCTGTCCGCCATCAACATGTACATGGGGATGCGCCACGGCTGGAACCAGCCGGAAGACTACGTTGAGTACGTCCGCAACGACATGATGGGCATTTCCCGGGAAGACCTGGTGTACGACGTGGCCCGCCACGTGGACAGCAGCGTCCATATGTTTGAGGAGTGGGGATTGCCCTTCTGGTACGACGACGAAGGGCAGTACGTCCGCGAAGGCCGCTGGCAGGTGATGATCCACGGCGAAGCCTACAAGCCCATCGTTGCCGAGGCCACCAAGAAAGCCATTGGCCCGGACAATCACTTCGAGCGGGTGTTCATCTCCCACCTGTTCACCGACGCTGACGACCCCAACCGCATCGCGGGGGCCGTGGGCTTCGGCGTGCGCGAGGATGTCATCTACGTTTTCAAGGCTCGCTCGGTCATCAGCGCGGCCGGCGGCGCTACCGCCCTGTTCCGGCCCCGCAGCGTGGGCGAGGGCATGGGCCGCACCTGGTACTCCATCTTCGACACCGGCTCGGTCTATGGCCTGGTCATCCCGGTGGGCGCGGAGATGACCCAGATGGAACACCGCTTCGTGCCCAGCCGCTTCAAGGACTCCTACGGGCCGGTGGGCGCGTGGTCCCAGCTGTTCCGCGCCGACCTGACCAACGCGGCCGGCGAAAACTACTTCATCAACCGCCTGCCCGAACTCAAAAAGTACGACCCCTACGGCTCGGCGTTCCCCACTCCCACGCCGCTCCGCAACCATCTGCTGTGGACGGAAATTCAGGCCGGCAACGGCCCCATCCAGCTGAAGACGCCCGAGGCCATCGACGCCCTGGCCGCCGGTGACCAGGAGCGCAAGCGGGAGATCATCGCCGAAGCTTGGGAGGACTTCCTGGACATGACCATCTCCCAGGCCATCCTGTGGGCCGCGCACAACATCGCGCCGGAGGAACGGCCCTCGGAGGTTGTGCTGGCAGAACCCTATATCATGGGCAGCCACAGCGGGGAGTCCGGCGCGTGGGTCAGCGGTCCCGAAGATGTGTCGCCGGACGGTTATCACTGGGGCTACAGCAAGATGACCACCGTGGCCGGCCTCTTCGCCGCCGGCGACGGCGTGGGCGCGTGTCCGCACAAGTTCTCCTCCGGCTCATTCACCGAAGGACGGCTGGCCGGCAAGTCAGCCGTCATCTACGCTCTGGATAACACGACGCCTCCCAAAACCGACGACCGGCAGATCGACCGCCTCAAGGAACAGGTGTGGGCGCCCATGGTGACGTTCGAGTCCAACCAGTACGCCTCCAGCAACCCCGAGGTGAACCCCAACTACCTGCTGCCCCGCCAGGGCCTGTACCGGCTGCAGAAGCTGATGGACGAATACGTGGCCGGCGTGTCGGCCGGGTTCACCACCAACGAGGCCACCATGCTGCGCGGCCTGGAGCTGCTGGGCATGTTCCGGGAGGATTTGGAGAAACTCGGAGCGCGCAACCGCCACGAACTGCTCCGCTGCCATGAGCTCATCCACCGCGCCTGGGTCGGCGAGGCCCACCTCCGCCATATGCTGCACCGCAAGGAAACTCGGTGGCCCGGCTTCTACTACCGCACCGACTACCCTGAGATGGACGAGGCCAACTGGAAGGTCTTCGTGAACTCCCGCTACGACGCCGAATCCGGTGAGTGGAGCGTGTTCACCCGGCCCTGCCCGCAGGTGTTTTAGGAACGGAGAAAATCGTGGCTACTGCATCCGAAATGCCCGTTAGTCAGATCTTCGTTGGCACGACCATGGACCAGTTCATCCACGGCTGGGACCTGGCGAAAGCGACGGGCCAGGATGCCGGCCTGGTGGAATTTGTCTCCGGGATGCTGTCCTCCGGCTTTGCCAATATGGGCCGGCAGCCGTAGGTAGCGCTCTGGCGGATTAGGGAGGGGTCTGGCCGCTCCAAACAGAGCGTATCGGCGTCAGTCGTCGGCCGGCGTGGGCGCGATGGCCGGGTCAATGTCGGGAAGCGGGACGATGGCGGGACTGCCGTCGGCGTGAACGTGCCGGTAAAGCGCGCCGATAGCTCTTAACAACTCCTGATGCCGGCGCTCGTTCGCTTCTTCCATCTCCTTGAACCGGCGGTCGTTGGCCTCTTCCATCTCCTTGAACCGGCGGTCAATTTCCTTGTCCCGGCGGTTGGTGTCGCGGATGTACCAGCCGACGAGCAGAGAGATGACCAGCGAAAAGTAAGCGAACCAGACCCCGGCGAGAATCCCAAGCACTTGCCACAGGTCCGAGTACGTCACCAGATTGGCGGTTTCCATCGTTCATTCAATCCCCGCCGCAAGCGACGGCGCCATCGGCGCAATTTATTTTCGCTATCCTATCATCGCCGCACTTGCCGGGCAATTGCTGCCCGTACCGAGGACTCTCTGGCGCCGGCCACCGATATGTTACATTCACGTTCCCCACGAGCCGGGCTGCCAATTATTCACTGCTCCGTTTCTGCTAAAATGCCCCGACCTGACCCACCCTACTTCGATGCACTAGGGAGGCAACATGACCACAACGATTTACGATGCCGAGCATCGCGATATTTCCATTGCCGTGGGCGGCGACGCCATGATCACCCGCCGGATGCAGGCCTTCCAGGAACCGCGTTTCCTCAAACTGGTGGACATTCTCCGGGACGCCGACGTGTCCCTGGTCAACCTGGAGATGCTGTTCCACGACTACGAGAGCAGCTGGCAGTGGAGCAGCGCCACCTACACCCGCTCGGATCCCAAAAACCTGGATGAGCTGAAGTGGATGGGCATCAACGCCGTGACCACCGCCAACAACCACTCCTTCGACTTTTCCGAGGGCGGTTTCCTGACCACCCTGGAGCACTGCCGGGACGTTGACCTGCCCCACGCTGGCGGCGGCCGCAACCTGGACGAGGCCCGTTCGCCGGCTTACGTGGACTCGGCGCGGGGCCGGGTGGCCGTCATGAGCGCCACCAGCACGTTCAGCGAGACTTCCCGGGCCGGCGCCGGACGCCCCGACTTCGCCGGCCGCCCCGGCGTCAACGCCCTGCGCCACGACATCACCCACCACGTGCAGCAGGACGTGTTCGATGCCCTCCACAAGGCCAACCTGGAGCTGGGATACGAGGAGGAGCACGCCTTTCTCCGTCACTTCGGCTTCCGGGGCAACCAGGATGCGCCGGACGACGGCGAAGAGTTGGAATTCCTGGAGAACAAGTTCATCCTGGACGAGACCTTCGCCGTCCGCACCGCGCTGAACGAGGATGACCGGCTGGGCATCGGCAACTGGATCCGGGGAGCGCAGACGCAGTCGGACTGGCAGGTCTATGGCGTCCACTGCCACGAGAGCGGGCCGGAGGGCGATTTCCACGGCCATTCCCGCATTTCGCCGCCCCACTTCCTGGTGGACTTTGCCCGCTGGACCATCGACCAGGGCTGCGCCGCCTTCGTGGGCCACGGCCCCCACTTCCTGCGCGGCATCGAGATCTACAAGAACCGGCCCATCTTCTACAGCCTGGGCAACTTCATCTTCCAGAATGAAAGTGTCCTCTGGCTGCCCCACGAGTCCTATCGCCGGTTCGGCCTGGACTTCAACAGCACCCCCGGCGATTACCTGGACACCCGCTCCGGCAGCGGCACTCGCGCTTTTGCCGCCGACCCGGTGTTCTGGCAGAGCGTGGTGGCCGTTTGCAACTACGCCGGCGGCGACCTGAAAGAGGTCATCCTATACCCCATCGACATGGGCTTTGGCCGCCCCATTCCCCAGCGGGGCCGCCCCGTGCTGGCGGACGAACCCATGGCCCGCGAAACGCTGCAATGGCTTCAGGACGTTTCCCGCCCCTTCGGAACCGAGATTTCCATCGAAGAAAAGGATGGTGATGTGGTTGGAGTGATAAGGGTTTAAGGAAACGGGTTTGAATCTTTCGCGCCCGGGAGATTTTCCCGGGCGTTTCGATGTTGGCTTGGTATCGAACGCGGCCGCACGGTGTTTCAGGCGCCGAAAATTCAGCAGGAGACGACCGCGTTAGTCGTCGGCGGGCACGGGCGCGAGGGCCGGGTCAATGTCGGGCAGCGGGACGATGGCGGGGCTGCCGTCAGCGTGAACGTGCCGGTAAAGTGCGCCAATAGCTTTCAACAACTCTTGGTGCCGGCGCTCGTTGGCCTCCTCCATTTCCTTGAATCTGCGGTCAATTTCCGCTTCCAATTCCGTGAAGCGGCGGTCAATTTCCGCTTCCAATTCTGTGAACCGACGGTCGGTATTGCTTTCTATTTCTCGGAAGCGGCGGTCGTTATCCTGGTCCCGGCGGTTGGTGTCGCGGATGTACCAGCCGACGAGCAGCGAGATGACCAAAGAAAAATAGGCGAACCATATACCAGCCAGGATCCCGAGGACTTGCCACAGGTCGGAGTACGTCACCACGTTTGCGGTTTCCATTGTTCATTCCTCGCCACAAACTGCGGCGTTTATCGGCACAGCCGATTTGTGGGTATCCTATCATCACCACACTTGCCGGGCAATTGTTGCCCCGATGGAGAACCCTCTGATGCAAGCCATAGACATGCACATCCACGTCCCCCGGGAGCCGGGGCTGCCCGAGATTGAGATTGAGGCGGAGCTGCTGCGCTACTTCCGCGCGCCGCCGCCGCCCAGTGATCCGGCGGAAATGGCCGACAAGTTCCGTGAGCTGGATCTCTTCGGCGTAATCTTCTCGGTGGATACCACCACTAACACGGGCGAAAAGCCCGACAGCAACGACTGGGTCGCCAGCATCGTCAACGCCCATCCGGAGCAGTTCATGGGGTTCGCCTCCGTGGACCCGTGGCTGGGCAAGGCGGCCTGCTACGAGCTGGAACGGTCGGTGAAGGAGCTGGGGCTGAAGGGTCTGAAGCTGCACCCGATCCACCAGGCGTTCTTCCCCAACGACACCCGATTCTACCCGTTGTATGAGGTGGCCGACGGGCTGGGCATTCCGGTGCTGTTTCATTCCGGGTTTGCCGGCGCGGGTTCAGGTACGCCGGGCGGCAGCGGGCTCAAGCTCAAGTACAGCCAGCCCATACCGTGCTTCGACGACGTGGCCGCCGACTTTCCCAACCTCACCATCATCATGGCCCACCCCGCCTGGCCCTGGATTGACGAGCAGATTGCCGTCGCCCTGCACAAGTCCAACGTCTTCCTCGACCTGTCCGGCTGGATGCCCCGGTTCATCCCGGAAACGCTTATCCGAGAAACCAACACGCGATTGCAGGACAAGGTGATGTTCGGCTCCGATTACCCCTTCATCCAGCCGGACAACTGGCTGGCCGACTTCCAGAACCTCCAGATGCGTGACCACGTCATCCCGAAGGTGCTGCTGGAAAACGCGCAACGCGCCTTGAACATCGCGGCCTGATGTTATGATGTCGCCATACCGCCCTTTAGCGGCGCTGTTGGAGGTTGATGATGGTACTCGTTGGACAAGATTTGGAAACCGGGATGATTCAGTACACCAGCCGCGACGGGACGGCCATCAACGCCCTGTACAGCCGACCGGTTGGGCCGGGACCATATCCCGGCGTCATCGTCACCATGGAAGGCATGGGGTTGATGGACCACCACAAGGACATCGCCGTCCGATTTGCCGGGCAGGGCTACCTGGCCATCGCGCCCGACCTGTACACCCGAGAGGGAACGCCGGAGCCGGAAAACGTATTGGCCACGCTGTTCGGCGCCCCCGATTCGCAAGCCATGGACGACCTGGAAGGAGCGGCGTCGTTCCTCAAGTCCCAGGCCGATAGCAACGGCAAGGTGGGCATCATCGGCTTCTGCTCCGGCGGGCGTTACACCCTGATGATGGCGTGCCTGAGCAGCAACATCGACGCGGCGGTTGACTCGGCCGGCGGCCACATCGTCCACGATCCCACCGAACTGCGTCCGGTGCAGCCCATGGACATGGTCCCCGACCTGTCCTGCCCTCTGCTGGCCTTATTCGGCGTGGAGGACGAGAACCCCACCGCGGAGCAGGCCGAGCAGATGAAAGCCCTGCTGGATCAGCACGGCAAGACCTACGAATGGGTCATGTACAACAACGCCGGCCACGCCTTCTTCGCCGACTACCGGCCCAGCTACCTCGCCGCGCCGGCCCAGGATATGTGGCACCGGGTGCTGCTGTTCTACGACCGCCACCTGAGAAACTGAACGATTGGGGTCCAAGCGACAGTCGCGTCACGTAATGTCGGGGCCGAAGATGAGATCCTGGGGCGTGGGGTAAGCGGCGTACAGCCGCTCCCGCGCCTCGGCAAAGGCGTCCATTGTCCAGGGCGCGACGCCTCGCATCACCCGCCGCATCTCGGCCATCTTGACGGCCAGCGGGTTGGCAATCTGTACCGTGCGCTCGGGGTCCAGGGACGTTCCATCGTAGATCAGGAATACCACGCGCTCCTGCGCGGCCAGTATCTCCAGCTCCTCGAACCCCCGTCCGTCGTCGGCATAGGGGTTGATCCACGATTCGTACCAGGTGTCGCCCACCCGGGCCACCAGGGGCACCAGGTGTACGTCGCCGATTTTGAACAACCGGGTCTCCAGGGAGATGTTGGGGTTGGCTGAAAGCCGTCGCACCGCCTCCGGCGCGTTCTGCACCAGGAAGCAGACCTCCGCCTGCGCCCCCGGCTCCTGGACGATGGTGGTAAGCATCCCGCCGCCGGCGGAGAACAGGATTTCCAGGGGGCTGTTCAGGTTCTGGTAGCGGGTGGCATACCCTCGCATTTCCAGCCACGTCCAGCTGATGCACTTTTCCAAATCGGCTAATTCGTAGGCGATGCGGTCGGCGTAGGGCCGGTCGCCCAGAGCGCCGGCGGCAACGGCGTGAATCCATCCGCCGATGCTGGTCATCAGGATGGCCGGCTCGTCCTCCGCGCCGGGGGGCCGGAGTGTCATCTCGACCAGCGGGTTGTCTCCGGCTGACGCCACACCGAACGTAGCCCGCAGGAAATCGTCCGACTGCTCCGACGAACCCTCGGTTGCCTTGAACCAGTAACCTGTCGGTGGAATCTGTACTTGCGCGGCGTCGGCCAGCGCCTGCTCCAGCATCGGAGCCAGTATCTCGACGGTGCCGCCGGCCACCTCGCTCTGCGAAATGTCTTCCTGGTCGCCCGACTCCAAGGTCAGGCGGCGCAGGGTTGTAGTCTTGGGACGTTCCAAAATATCGCTCCTCGATGAAGGCGGCGGCGCTCACTCCAGCCGCCTGATGCGCGGCATACCCAGCCCGGTGACCACGTTGATCGCGGTCAGCGCGGCCCCGTTGATGAGCAGCGCTCCCGGGGCGCCCACCACGCCAGCCAGCGCGCCCACTCCCACGTGGCCGACCGGCGCGAAACCCACGGCCAGCACCCAGGTCCCCATGGCACGGCCCCTCTCCTCGTCGGGAACGTAGTCCTGCATGATGGCTTTGTACAGCGTGTCAACGGCCATGGCGGAGGCATTGACGAACAGCAGCACCGCCAGGAAGGTGTAGATGTTCACCGATAGCGAGAACATCATCATGCCCGCGCCGAAACCGATGGCCGTGGCAAACATCAGCAGGCCCTTCTTGCGGGTGGTGCCCAACCCGGCCAGCAGCCACAGGCCCAGCAAGCCGCCGGCCTGCCGGCCCGCTGTCATCACGCCCAGTCCCGTCGCGCCGACGTGCAGCACGTCCTTGGCGAACACCGGCAGCAGGGTCATGTGCGTGAACCCCAACACCTCCGTGGTTGCCGTCAGGAACATGAGGACCAGTATCAAGCGCTGGTTGCGGACCAGCCTGGCGTAGCCGGCCAGGTTCTGCAATACCGACTCCGTCGACGCGCGAACTGACCTTCCCGGGTTGCCGATGGGCAGCGTGGCCGCCGCGGAGCCCGCGTAACAAACCGCCGACGCGGCGAACTGCCAGCCCGGCCCGGTCAGGTCGATCAGGGCACCCGAGAGCAGGGATCCGAAAATGCCGCCGCCCTGCATGGCCATGGCGCCCAGGGCCATCCCGTTGAGAGCGTAACCCGACCCCACGATGTCGTAGGTAAAGGTCTGCCGGACGGTGATGGTGAAGGCCAGCGCGCTGCCCAGGGCGAATACCAGGGCGATGATGACCCAGACATTGGCCAAACCGGCCAGAAGCAGCACCGCCATCACCAGCGCGCAGGCGGACGCTCCCAGCGTGCCGACCCGCAGCAGGGAACGCCGGCCCCAGCGATCCGCGATGGCGCCGGACAGCATCCCCAGGACGAAGAAGGGCAGCATTCGGGCGGCGGCCCCCAGGCCCACCATGAACTCGGAACCGGTCAGCTCGTAAATCAGCCAACCCACCGATACCTGTTCCATCCCCGTAGCCAGGGAATAGAGCAGCGTCGATCCCCAAAGCAGGCGAAAATCTCCGATGCGGAGAGAGACAGCCCAGTTTCCAACAACGTTCACGATGCCGGATGATACACCCACCGACTAGGCTGCCGCCCTTTGCTGAACGTGCCGTGTTGAGTGGTATCATTGGCCCACGCCCAACCGACCCGGAGGGATTGTTATGCCTTTTGGAAATGAAGACTGGCTGGCCCTTACCCAGGAAGACCCCATTGAACCCGAAATTCCCCTCTGCGACCCGCACCACCATTTCTGGGACGGGCGGTTGCAGAGCGTCCCATACCAGCGATACCTGATCCACGAGCTGATGGCCGACCTGGACTCCGGCCACAACGTCCGCTCCACCGTGTTCGTGGAAGCCCGGTCGATGTACCGGGCCGACGGGCCGGAGGAGATGCGTCCCGTCGGCGAGGTGGAGTTCGTGCAGGGCCTGGCGGCGGCCAGCGCCAGCGGAACCTACGGCGAGGCCAGAGCCGCCGCCGCCATCGTCGGCCACGCCGACCTGAAACTGGGCGACGACGTCGCTCGGGTGCTGGAAGCCCTGCAGGCGGCCAGCCCCAATCGCTTCAAGGGCATCCGCCACAACGTGACCTGGAGTCCCGACCCGTCGATTGAAGACCGGGAAACTGAAGGCATCATGTCCAACGAGACCTTCCGAACCGGCGCCCGCGTCCTGGCCCGCATGGGCTTGTCGCTGGACGTGATGCTGTCTTTCCCGCAGCTGAACGAACTGTCCGAGTTCGCCCGCGCGGTGCCGGAGGTCTCCATCATCCTCAACCACCTGGGCGGAGTGAGCCGCACCGGGATCTACGCCGGCAAGGACGACGAAATCGTACCGGCGTGGCGGGAGGGCATCAGCGCCGTGGCCGAGTGTCCCAACGTAACCTGCAAGCTGGGCGGCATGGGTATGCCTCGTTGGGGGTTTGGCTGGTCCGCGCGAAACGTGCCCATCGGCTCCGAGGAGTTGGCCGAGGCCATGGCGCCGTGGATGAACTACGCCATCGAGCAGTTCGGGCCGGAACGCTGCATGTTCGAGAGCAATTTCCCGCCGGACAAGGTTTCCTTCTCCTACAACGTGATGTACAACGCCTTCAAGCGCCTGTCCCAGGGCTACAGCCCTACCGAGCGGGCCAACCTTTTCCACGACGCGGCGGCGCGGGCGTACCGCATTGGAACCTGACCGGTGCTCTGACGGCATTTCCGAAGCAACCAACCTCCGGTACGTAGGGGCGAATAATTATTCGCCCCTGCCCCCAACGCCAAATTGCCTACCTCTGGTGGCCACTATTGGGCGAGAGCGGAGGCGAGGGGGAAACTTCCCATGAAATACAACGTCATCATTGTGGGCGCCGGGTCCGCCGGCTGCGTGCTGGCTAACCGGCTGTCGGAGGACCCGGGCCGCTCCGTGCTGCTGCTGGAAGCCGGGCCGGACTACCCGGATCCCGAACTGCTGCCCGCCGAGCTGAAGCACGATATGAACCAGGCCGCATCGGAAGAGGGCGCGGCGCACAACTGGTCCTTCGTGGGCCAGTCCACTCCCCAGCAGCCGCGTCCGCTGCACGTGGCCCGGGGCAAGGTCACCGGAGGCAGCAGCGCCATCAACCATCAGATCGTCCTGCGCGGAGTGCCGGAGGACTTCGATGCCTGGGCCGCCGCCGGCAACGACGAGTGGGCCTATCAGAAGACCCTGCCCTATTTTCGCCGGCTGGAAAACGACGCCGACATCCGAGACGACTTCCACGGCAGCGACGGCCCCATCCCGGTATGGCGGCACGCCCGCGAGACCTGGCTGCCGTTGCAGGAGGCTTTCTATCAGGCGTGCCGCGACGCCGGGTTCCCCGACGACCCGGACATGAACCACCCCGACGCCACCGGGGTCGGTCAAATGCCGCTGAACAACCCCGGCGGCGTGCGCATGAGCGCCGCCATCACCTACCTGGACGCCTGCCGCCACCGCCTCAACCTGACCATCCGGGCCAACGTGCTGGCGCGGCGCATAGTGTTTGACGGTGGTTCGACAGGCTCGCCACGAGCGGTTGGCGTGGAGGTCGATAGCGGCGATGAGACGTTTGTGGTCGAAGGCTCGGAAATCATACTGGCGGCCGGCGCTATCGCGTCGCCGCAACTGCTGCTGTTGTCCGGCGTCGGACCCGCCGACGAGCTGCGCCCGCTGGGCATCGACCCGGTTCACCACCTGCCCGGCGTGGGGCGCAGCATGAAGAACCACCCCTCGGTCTCCATAGTGTACCGCTCGCAGCCCGACCACCACCTGTCCCCCGACGCGCCCCGCAACCAGGTGGGCCTGCGCTTCACCGCCAACGGCTCCACCCAGCGCAACGACATCCAGGTGCAGCCCACCACGTCCTACCCGGAAAGCCGAAACGCGCCCGACATTCGCATCGGCTGCCGGCTGGAATACCCCTACAGCGAGGGGCTGCTGACGCTCACCTCCGCCGACGTGTCAGAGCAGCCCTATCTGGACTTCCGCTCCCTGACCGACCCGCGTGATCTCCCCCGATTCCGCGACGCCGTCCGTCGCACCGTACATATATTTGAGCATCCCGCCTTCGCCGACCTGCTGGCGGAACGCCTGTCACCCACCGACGCGGACCTGGCCGATAACGACGCGCTGGACGCCTGGCTGCAGCAGAACGCCGGCATCGCCGGGCACGCTTCAGTTACCTGCAAGATGGGCCCCGCATCCGATCCGACGGCCGTGGTGGACCAATACTGCAACGTGCAGGGCCTGGCAGGTCTGCGGGTAATCGACGCCTCGGTGATGCCCGACATCGTCCGCGCCAACACCAACGCGACCATCATCATGATGGCCGAACGCGCCGCCGACTTCATACGGGAAGGGCGATAGCGGGCAGCGCAATCACATCATCCCCGTCATTCCCACGAAAGAACAGCCTGCCCCGTGCTTGACACGGGGTCACCCCGTACTTGATACGGGGCCGGAATCCAGTAACCGAAACCTGCGAGGTGTTCACCATGGCCGTGACCAACGATAGCGAACTGCGAACCGTTTACCCGCCGCCGGCGCCCCGTGCCGCCCAGAAGGTGTTGGCCCACCTGGACATTCATTGTCGGAACTTCATCGCCCTGTCCCCCTTCTGCGTGTTGAGTTCCAGCGATGCCGACGGCCAGGCCGACGCTTCCCCGCGAGGCGACCCGCCGGGGTTCGTCAAGGTGCTGGACCACCGCACCTTGCTGCTGCCGGACCGTCCGGGCAACAATCAGGTGGACTCGTTGCAGAACATCGTGGCAAACCCCGGCGTGGGCCTGCTGTTTTTCGTGCCGGGCATGAACGAAACCCTGCGCGTGAAGGGTAAGGCCGAGATTACCACCGACCCCGCCCTCCTTGAGCCGTTGACCGTGGGCGGTCGGCCTCCGCTGTCGGGGTTGAAAGTCACCGTGGAGGAAGCGTTTCTTCACTGCGGCCGCGCTCTGATCCGGGGCCGGCTCTGGGACGCCGACGCCCAAATCGAGCGGTCATCCTACCCCAGCTACGGCCAGGTCCTCGCGGACCAGATCGCCGGCGCCAACGCCCAGGAGATCGACGACGATGAGGCCGAAGCCAATCGGGAGCGGCTCTACTGACGCCATGGCCCTCAACCCGCTCCATCCGCTGACATACCGTTATCCCGGCGCCGCCTAACGCCCGGATCCGCTATTCCCCACTCCGCCGACGCCCCTATGGCGTCCCATCGTAGGGGCGAATAATCATTCGCCCCCGACCTGCCCGCACCCACCCAATCCTGTAAATCCTAAAATCCTGCAAATCCTGCTTCTGACAATCTCCCCTTGACCTCCCGCTGTCAGAACATATATCCTAATCACACCTAGGCAAACAGCTGTTTCTATCCAATCTCATCATCCAGAAAGGCAGGATTTCACTTCGACGGCCAACCCCCGTCAGTTTCCAAATCGCAACCGGTCGCACTCGGCAAGGCTCTGTTAGACCCGACCACCTCACCAGGATTGCCGGCTGGACCACCGGGACTGTCCGTGCCCGCGCGCAGGCGCGCCTCTGGCGCGCCGAGTACACGAAAAAGTAGGGGTCAAATAGTTGCGTACCCAAACCGGCCGTATGCTGACAACGAAGTGCCGCAAGGTCCGCCGCTGGCGGAAAATCCTGCCTTCCCGATCCAAAACCCCGCTCATGGTGAGCCTGTCGAACCATCATCC
>DAOUJY010000090.1:0-6831 GCA_034421995.1 Dehalococcoidia bacterium
GCCGCCTTCAACCTATTGGTGAACTGGAATGGCTTGGAACCTGACGAAACCGGACGCATCCATCGCTCCATCGCTAACTTCACCCTCTGACACAAACTAGCACCAACGGTTATAATTCCAACTGTCGTAGCCTGAACTTTGTTGACAGCGAGGGGTGAAAAAATGTTCCTTTTCTTTTTCTTCGGCGGCAAGGGAACCCCTGAGTTGCGCGGGGCACAGGAGCCAAAAGCCCAGCCGCTTCCTGACTTCGGGGGCAAGCCGCCAGGCTACAAAATCCTTACCAAAGACCTGCTGGATAAACGGGACGCGTTGGAACAGGCCGCTGGGAAGTCAAGGAACTGAGCTGCTATATGAGAGGCGGCAATAGCAGTTCACCGCCCGGTGAATGTTCGCCGACGCCCTTTGCTTTGGTTATGATTCACTCCGCTCCGGGCCCCTTGGTTATCGCCACCCGCTCCACCGTCCCGTCCGCGTTGACCCGCAGTCCGGTGTAGGGCGCCGATTTGCTGTTGTAGATATCGACAATCTCCTGCCCGCGCTCCGGGTAGCCCAACCGGCGCAGCCAGCCGGACAGGACGTATTCCGGCGCCACCGTTGCGTCGATGTGCTGCCGGGTGTCCTCCGAGAACGGGTGCGGTTTCAGGCCCGCCATCTTGTTGGCTTCCAGGGCAACGAAGTTCTGGAAGGGGGCCAGCCGCAATGCCTCCAGCTCCATCTTCGCGCCCTCCTCGATCATGATCTGCTGTAGATCTTCGGGCATCCGGTTCCAAACGTCCTGGTTGATGACGTTGTTGGTGTAGCCAAACCCGATCACCGGCCCGGCGATGTGGTCCGAAACCTCGAACAGCCGGCCGGTCACTCCCAGCAGCGCCGTGGTCACGGTGGCGTCCACCGTGCCGATCTGCATTGCGCTGTAGATTTCGGTCACGTCTAGCTCAACCGGCTCGCCGCCCATGCCCCGGATGAAGTCCGACATGGCGGCGGAGTGGCTGCGTATCTTCTTGCCCTGGAAATCGGCCACGCTTTCCAGCGGCTCTTTGCTGTAGAACCACTGGTCGGAACCGGCGAACCAGTTGCGGTTCAGCACGCGGCTGCCCCCGGAGAGGTCCGCCACCAGCCGGTCAACGTCCGGCGCCAGGTCGGTCAGCGCCAGGTACGACGTCTCCCAGTCGCCCACCGTCCCCCACAGCGACTGCACCTCCAACGCCGGATAAGCCCCGGCCACGTAGCCGGTGTAGATGTTCACCATGTCCAGCGACCCGTCGGCCACCTGGCTCAGCGTGTCCGGCCCGGCCAGCCCCAGCTCGGCGAAGGACGTTACCGAAAGCGTCACCTGCCCGTTGGTGCGCTGCTCCAGGTTGGGCGCCCAGTAGCTCTGCACCAGCGCGCACGTCGGCAGCCGGCGGTCGATGCAGACGTGTTGTATCTCGAAGCTTTGGCCGGACGACGTCAAAGCGGTGGGGTCGGTCAGTTTGGCCTTATCAAGCAGCCCTTGGTAGTAGTCGCTGGTGAAAATGAACAGATGGCTGGGAATGCCGCCGGGCAGACCGAACAGCGCCGCCGCCGATGCCTGTGTATAGAAAGACTGAGGCAGGTTGAACATCAACGCCGCGTGGGGCGGCAGACCCAGCAGCTGCGCGGCGTCGCCCGCGAAGATCGCTCCCGGTCCCCCGGCGTGTCGCTCGGCGTACCGCAGCAGCGCCGGGTCCGGCCGGGTAGCGGTGGGCTCGGGAGCCGGCGCGGTGGCGGTCGGCGCCGGTGTGGTGTCGGTGGGTTCAGGAGTCGCCGTTGGCGGTGGTGGCGGTGGCGTTGCCGCCGGCGGGACCGTCGGAGCCGGCGTGGCCGCCGCCTCCGGAGCAGCGGTGGTTGGAGCCGGCGCCGCGACGGTGGCGGCGGGCGCGACCGCCGTGGGCGCGGTCCCCATTGCCGTGGGTTCCGGCGCCGCGGTTGTTGGCGCCGCGACAGCGGCGGCGGTAGTCGGCGTAGCCGTGGCCGGAGCAACGGTTATCTCCACCAGTCCGGAGTCGCCATCCTCGCCTCCGCACGCCAACGGCCCCAGGGCCAACGTCAAGGCCAGAACCGCGACGAATAGAACTGCCGCGCGACGCTGCTTCACCGCAAAACCTCCGCTGCTTGCGCCTTGGGACAGGCTAACGGGTGTGGCCGGCCTGGGTATCCAGCGCGTCCCAGAATCCCTGCCAGCCTTCTTCCGCGCCGGAGTTGCCCCAACCGTCAACGTGAATCAGCTGGTTCAGGGGCAGGCGGTCCCGCCAGCCGGCCGTCTGCAATCCTGGCTCCGGCGGAAACTCAACCGGGTAGCCCAGGCAGAGGTAGGCCACCGGGATGATGTGGTGCGGGATGCCCAGGATGCCGCGCAATTGGGGCAGCTTCAGGATGCTCACCCAGCCTACGCCGACGCCCTCGCTGCGCGCCGCCAGCCACAGGTTCTGCACGGCGCAGCAGGTGGAATAAACGTCGGTTTCCGGCATGGAGTTGCGCCCCAGCACCACGTCGGCGCGGGTGGGATCGCAGGTGATGCACACGTTCACCGGCGACTCCAGGATGCCTTCCAGTTTCAGGGAGAGATAAGCCGAGCGTCGCGGCTCGTCGAAAAAGCAGGACGCCGCCTCCCGCTCCCGGTCAAACAGATCCTTCACCCGCTGCCGCCGCTCCGTGTCCCGCACCAGGATGAAATCCCAGGGCTGCATGAAACCCACCGAGGGGCCGTGATGCGCCGCTCGGATGATGCGCGCCAGGGTTTCGTCGGGTATGGGATCGGGCCGGAAATTGCGAATGTCCCGACGCTGGAAAATCGCCCGGTACACCGCCGCGCGGTCCGCCTCGGGGAAAGCATAGGCCGCCCCGTTGACGGGGAAATCGCTGGCTTCCTGGTCGTGGTGGTTCATTTGAGTGACCCTATTTCGGAGAATCGTCAGAATCAGGATTTTCGGGATTATCGGATTTGCCGGATTATTGCCCTTGCGCCACTGCCAACCCAATCCTGCCAATCCCAGAATCCGGCAAATCCTGATTCTGACAACCCCAAGAGCGGAAATCCAGGGCGCGCCACCATCATACCCGCCCCAATCCCGTTGTGCTAGAATTATCAGACGGAATCAGGTCGCGGCGTACTGCGGAGGAGGACTGATCTTGCCCGAGCGTATTTTCATCGGTGTTGCCTGGCCCTATGCCAACGGCCCGCTCCACATGGGCCACATCGCCGGCTGCTACCTGGCCGCCGATATCTTCGCCCGCTACCACCGCATGAAGGGCAACGAGGTCCTCATGGTGTCCGGCTCCGACGCCCACGGCACCCCCATCACCATCCGCGCCGACCAGGAGGGCGTCGAGCCCCAGGTCGTCCTCGACCGCTACCACGCCCAGTTCCTCGACACCTGGCAGCGCCTGGGCATCTCCTTCGATCTCTTCACCACCACCCACACCGAGAACCACCAGCGGGTGGTGCAGGGCATCTTCCAGCGTCTCCTGGAGCGGGACTACATCTATACCGACACCATGCTGCTGGCCCACTGCGCCGCCTGCGACCGCTTCCTGCCCGACCGCTACGTGGAGGGCGCGTGTCCCCATTGCGGCAACCAGCGCGCCCGGGGCGACCAGTGCGACGAATGCGGCCGCACCTTGGACCCCATCGAGCTGGTCAACCCCTACTGCAGCATCTGTGGTCAGACCCCCGAGTTCCGCGACTCCGAGCATTTCTTCCTGCGTCTGTCCGCCTTCCAGGAGCCGCTGCTGGAATGGATCGGCGACAAGGACTTCTGGCGGCCCAACGTGGCCAACTCCACCCGCAGCTTCCTCCAGGGCGGCCTGAAGGACCGGGCCATCACCCGCGACCTGACCTGGGGCGTGCCCATCCCGCTGGAAGGTTACGACGATAAGCGCATCTACGTGTGGTTCGAGGCCGTCATCGGCTACCTCTCCGCCGCCGTGCAGTGGGCCGAAGACCAGAACAAGCCGGATGCCTGGCAGGATTTCTGGAAGCCGGACCCCATATCAGGGGAAAGCGCCCGTTCCTACTACTTCATCGGCAAGGACAACATCCCCTTCCACAGCATCATCTGGCCGGCCATGCTCATGGGCTACGGCGAACTGAACCTGCCCTACGACGTGCCGGCCAACGAGTTCCTCAGCCTGGAGAGCCGCAAGTTCTCCACCAGCCAGAATTGGGCCGTCTGGGTTCCCGACTATCTGGACCGCTACGACCCCGACCCGCTCCGCTACCTGCTGTCCATCAATATGCCCGAAACCGGCGACACCGATTTCACCTGGAACGAGTTCGTCCGCCGAAACAACGACGAGTTGGTGGCTACGTGGGGCAACTTAGTCAACCGGGTGCTGCGGCTAACGTACCGTAACTTTGACGGCCGAGTTCCAACCGACGCTGCATCTGAAGGTGAGGCAGAGCGAGAGCTGTTGAGGCTGGCGCGCATCAATTGGCAATTTGTCAATGGCAGCCTGCGCGATTGCCGATTCAGGGGAGGAATTGGTCAAGCTTTCTTGATGGCGCGTCAGGTCAACCGCTACCTGGATGATCGGGCGCCATGGACCGCAATTAAGACCGACCGAAGTGACGCTGCGCTCTCACTGACTACAGCCATCAAGGCGATCAACTGCCTCAAGGTATTGCTGGCGCCATACCTGCCATTTACCAGCCAGAAGGTGCACGAATTCCTTGGTTTCGACGGAGAATTATCCTCTGAGCGTCTGGACTGGGATGACGTGTATTCAGTAGATAAGCTCTGGGACGAAATCAAGCCCGGAGCCTCCTTGCGCAATCCATCCAACCTGTACACCAAATTGGACGACGCGGTCGCCGAGCAGGAGGTCGAGCAGCTTGGCGTCACCGCCTGACCTCTCCCCCCCGGACCATTTGCCAAAAGGGCGTACCCCCGTCCCGCCCGGGCCGGACCTGCAAACCGTATCCATCTACGCTCCGGTGGTCACGCAACTGGCCCAGGTCGAGGAGCAGCTGCGCGAGCTGTGCCAGACCGACATCGCCGATCTGGACCCCCTGCTGGACTATGCCCTCCGCTCCGGCGGCAAGCGCGTGCGCCCGGCCCTGACCCTGCTGGCCGCCGAGTTCCGCGAGCACGAGCGGCAGCGCTCCCTCATCATGGCGGCGGCGGTGGAACTGCTGCACCTGGCCACCCTCATCCACGACGACACCGTTGACAACGCCGGCCTGCGCCGGGGCAAGCCCACCATCAACAAGCTCTACGGCAACCACGTCGCCGTGCTGCTGGGCGACTACCTCTTCGCCACCTCCGCAACCTTCGTCTGCGACACCGGCGTCATCCGCGTCATTCGCCGTTTCTCCGAGACCATCATGGAGCTGGCCAGCGGGCAGCTCATCGAGTTCTTCACCACCTTCGACCCCAGCAAGGCCCGCCGCCTCTACGACGAGCGCATCTACCGCAAGACGGCCTCCCTGTTCTGTACCTCAGCCGAGTCGGGGGCCATCCTCAGCGGCGCGCCGGAGCATGAGGTGCAGGCCCTGCGGCACTACGGCTACAACGTGGGCATGGCCTTCCAGATCGTTGACGACCTGCTGGACGTGCAGGGCGACGCCGCCGAAGTCGGCAAGCCCGTGGGCAACGACCTGCTCCAGGGCGTTCTCACCCTGCCCTCCATCATGCTGATGGAACGTTATCCCGACGACCATCCCATCGACGCCCTCTTCGCCGAGATCAAAAACGGCGGCCCGGACTCCAGGTCGCCGGACTCGAGATCAAGCGACGTTGATCACCTGCTCAACAAGTCCCTGGACATGATCACCGGCTCCGGCATCATCCCCGACTGCTTCGCCGTCATCCGCGACTACTGCGCCGCCGCCGCCACCGCCCTGGACGACCTGCCCGACTGCCCGCCCCGCCGCTCCCTCCTGGAAATGGTGGACTACATCCGGGAGCGCTCCCGCTAGCAGCGGAACTGCGGCGCAAGCCGGAGCCGCACGAACCCGGCCGCTGCCCGGCGACCGTGAGCCGGACGGTGACGCCCGTGTCCTCCGGATCGTCCACGCCGCCGGCGGGGTTGCCCAGGTCTGCGCAGGGCACGTAGTAAACGGTAGTGTAAAATGTGGTCCAACACCAATGCCTTTGCGGGGGTGATGACAGTGAACGCGCCAGCACGCCGGCCCCGAGCGGAAACGGCCCGTCTCGGCAAAGAAATCTACGAGCGAGACATCCGACACCTGGTTGAAGCCGACCACCACGGGGAAGTCGTCGCCATCGACGTGGACACCGGCGACTACGCCATCGGCGACATGGTGGTTACCGCCGCCCAGCGTCTGCGCGACAAGCGCCCGGACGCTGTCAACGTCCTGAGTGAGCGGGTCGGCTACCCGACCCTGCGCAGCTTCGGGGCCGGTTCCCCGGCGAGGAACGGGTGATCGAGGGCTTCGTCAACGCCAACTATGAGCCGGTGGTTACCCTTTCCCTGCAAGGCCCGTCGGGGAATGCGCGTGACATCGAGGCCGTCGTCGATACCGGCTTCAACGGCTTTCTGACCTTGCCGCCACCCCTGGTAGCGGAGCTCGATCTGACCTTTCAGAGTGAAGGGTATGCGACCCTGGCCAACGGTAGCGAGGAAACTTTCGGCGTCTATGGCGTGACCGTGCTTTGGGACGGCCGGCCGCGTTACATTGACGCCGACGCCGTGGGGCCGACGCCCCTCATCGGTATGCTCCTCCTGGCCGAGCATGACCTGAGCTAGGCTTTACGCAATTCAAGCCGCGTAAGCGAGGGAATCCACCATTCGGTGGTACAGGGTGACGGGAAGTTCTCGTACATCAGGGTCGCCGGCTGACAGTGATAA
>DAOUJY010000091.1:0-60563 GCA_034421995.1 Dehalococcoidia bacterium
GCCGCCTTCAACCTATTGGTGAACTGGAATGGCTTGGAACCTGACGAAACCGGACGCATCCATCGCTCCATCGCTAACTTCACCCTCTGACACAAACTAGCACCAACGGTTACAGTACCGCTATGCCAACCTACTATTGGGATGATGCGAAGGACGAACTGTTGCGGAGGACACGGGGGATTTCGTTTGTCGAAATAGCGCGCCGTTTGGAACACGACGGCCCATTGGCTACGGTCGACCATCACAATCCAATCCGACATCCGGGCCAGCGAATCTATATCGTTCGCATTGGCGATTACGCTTATATGGTTCCTTTTGAAGTGACCGAGACCGGCATTTTTCTGCGCACGGCGTATCCGAACAGCGAGGCTACCCGAGATTATCTGCGCTAAATGGAGGCAATAATGACGAGTTTGGATGACCAGGAATATCAGCCGAAGTGGGTGTTTGTTGATGGAGTGGGCTGGTGGCCCTTCGGAGACCTCGAGCTGGATGAGTACGAGCAGGAGTTGGAGGCTTCCATCGCCCGCGGGGAATGGCGTCTCGCGCCCGACCAAGAGGCGGAAAAAGAACGTGCCCGCCAGATCGCCCGTAATACCATCGCCACCTGGAGCGAAGAACAACTTGCCGAAGCGCGCCGGCGCGCGGAAGCCAAAGACAACGGCGCTTGGAAGTCCCCTCCGCCCCTTGCCGGCGACGCCGTAACGGGCGATAATCCGCTTCAAAGCGAAACCCCGTGAGCATTCACCAGGAGGAGTAGCGGAATGAAGTACGACGTAATCATTATCGGAGCCGGCTCCGCCGGCTGCACCATGGCCGCCCGCCTCACCGAAGACCCGGACCGGTCGGTGCTGCTGCTGGAAGCCGGGCCGGACTATCCCGATTTCGAGCTGTACCCCGACGACCTGAAATACGGGTACGACCAGACGGCCTCCGCGGTGGACGCCCCGCATAACTGGACCTTCTGGGCTCAGAACCCCGGCCAGGCCAACCCCATGCCCGTGCCTCGCGGTAAGGTGGTGGGCGGTTCCTCCGCCATTAACGGCCAGGTGCTGCTGCGCGGCGTCCCCGAAGACTACGACGCCTGGGCCGCCCTGGGCAACGACGAGTGGAAGTTCACCGACTGCCTGCCGTATTTCCGCAAGATGGAAACCGACATGGACATCTCCGACGACTTCCACGGCAACACCGGCCCCATCCCGGTGCGTCGCCACCGGCAGGAGGACTGGCTGCCCGCTCAGGTGGCCTTCTGGAACGCCTGCCGTGATGCCGGCCATCCCCACGACCCGGATATGAACCATCCGGAGTCCGGTGGCGTCGGCCCTGTCCCCATGAACAACCCCAATGGTGTTCGGATGAGCACCTCCATAACCTATCTGCGGGAGGCCCGCCACCGGCTCAACCTCACCATCCGCCCCAACGTCACTTGCCGTCGGATCCTCTTCGAGGGCAAGAAGGCGGTGGGCGTCGAGGTGGAGAGCGGCGGTGAAGTGTTCACCGCGGAGGCCGAGGACATCATCCTCAGCTCCGGCGCCATTGCCTCGCCGCAGCTGCTGCTCCTGTCCGGCGTGGGACCCGCTGATCACCTGCGGGAAATGGGCATCCCGGTGGTTCACGAGCTGCCCGGCGTGGGCCGGAACCTGCGCGATCACCCCAACATCCGCGTTCCCGTGAAGGTAAAGGACGACTTCCCCCTGGATCCATCGGCCCCGCGCACCCAGGTCTGCCTCCGCTACACCGCCTCCGGCAGCCACCTGCGCAACGACATCCAGATCATGCAGTCCTCCTTCTCGTCGCCCATCGCCGGCGACCCGCTGGAGGCCGAGGGCATCCGCTTCACCTGCATCTTGGAACTCGCGGTCGGCTCCGGCCGCTTGCAACTGGCCAGCGCCGACCCCCACGAACAGCCGGCCTTGAACTACAATTACTTCCAGGAAGAATTCGACCTTTCGCGGATGCGGGAAGCTGTGCGCCTTTGTGTCAACCTGCTCGACAGCGATCACTATCGGGATGTTGCAGACGAATTGCTGGACCCGTTGCCGGCGGATTTGGAGAGTGACGAGGCGTTGAACGACTGGCTCAAGCGCACGGTCAGCACGTCCCAGCACATCTCCGGCACTTGCAAGATTGGCAATGCCGACGACCCCATGGCCGTGGTTGACCAGCACTGCCGGGTCCACGGTCTCGAAAACCTCCATGTAGCCGATGCCTCGGTGATGCCCGACTGCATCCGCGCCAACACCAACTGCACCACCATCATGATTGCCGAGCGCAAGTCCGACTGGTTCCGCGCCGGCGAATAATCCCGCAAAGGAAAAGGGGAAAGCAACCATGACCACGACAACGAGAGAAGTACACGTCTATACCAACCCTGGTTGATTCAGCTGCCGGACGCTGGAAGAGTTTCTGGCGTCCAACGGTGTTCAGTATGAACACCACGACCTGCTGACCGACGACGCGGCCCGGGAAGATCTCAAGGCCCGCGGCGTCCTGTCCGCCCCGGTAACCATCATTGATGGCACTGAGGTCATCATCGGGTACTATCCCAAAAGACTCATCCCGGCGTTGGGGTTGGCCGATGCGCCCATCGACCTGTCGGGTCGCACCGCATGGCTAGCCGATAAATACCGCCGCATCCTCGGCGCGGCGGCGCGGGCTACCTGTGAGCTGAGCGAGGAACAGCTGGCCCGGCCCGTGCAGTGGCGACCGGAGAAACTGCGGGATACGCTAGTGCATATCGTGTCGTTCCCCGAGCTCGCCTACACCAGCCGCACCCGCGGCTCCATGAGCAGCGAGGATATGCGAGCGTGCAAAGAGAGCCTGGAGCATCTGCAAAAGCCCGACGACATTGCCGCCTACACTGCCCGGGTGGTGGAAGGCATTGCGACCTTCCTGGAAAGTGGTGATACCGAGGGCTTCGACCGGGTGGTGCCCGCTCACTACGGCGGCGAAGTCACGGTCCTGGAGTTGCTCAATATCATCCTGAGCCACAGCACACACCATCTCAAGCAGGTGTACTGGTTCATGGACGATCAACTGGGGCAGCCGGCCAAGAGCCCGGCTACGGAAGAAGACATGGAAGGCATCTTCACGCCAGCCCAGTTGATTTAGGCACGCCGTGAGGAGGGAATCATGGCCGAGCCGCTGATTGCGCTGGACGAAACTCCGCAGGCCAGGGTGCTTATCGCCGGCTGGCGGCGGCAGTGGTCGGACGGCGGCAACATATCCAGTGGAATGCCGCGCTGGCTCATTGACAAACTGTCGGCGCGGCGCATTGGCCGCATGACCGACGAAATCTCACGGATGTGTTTCCCCTTCCAGGTGGCCGGCACCCATGACATGTACCGGCCCCGGGCCGCCTTTGATGACGGCTTGCCCAGCCGACCCCTGCAGTGGGATAACGGATTCTGGGACGCCGGCGACGGCGTGGTGATTTTCCTGGGCGTGGAACCCTGGTATCGCATTGACCTGTATGGCGACGCCTTCTTCGAGGCGGCGGCCGCCTTGGGCAACCCGCAAATCGCGGCGGTGGAGGGCTACAACGGCCCGGCGCCGCCGGAGCTGGAGCGCCGCGTGTCCTGCGTGTACAGCAAGGCATCAATGGCCGAGATCCTGAGGCAGCACGGGATGCTCTTCTCCAGCTATGGCTCCCAGCAGCGCCAGGGGCCGACGGTGGGAATGGCCTTGGTGAGCATCGCCCACTACCGCCATCCCGATGTGGAGATGGTGCGGGTCGGCGCCATGGCGCCCATGTTCCCGTTCAGCGGCCGAAGCGGCGGACAGCTGGGCATCACCACCGACCACCGGGCCTTTTATGACATCATGCGCCGGCTGCGGGCGTTATATTCGTTGGATATCGACCTGTCCGATCTCAGGCCCCGCTACGAAGAGGAAGCCAACCGACTCCTGGAATCCTTGGACCGGGTGGCGCAGCGCAACGAGGAAGCGCGCCGTTACATCGACCGGGTGCGCAACGACTACCAGTTCCAGCCCTTTGAGGAGCCTGTCGAACTGGCCCCCGGTATTGAAGGCACTTTGGCTGACATCTTGGGCCAGTTTGACCTGCCCAGCGACGACGATGATGACAACCTGGCCGGGGCGCGCTAATGGCGTCAGAGCCAGGTGGTTAGAAAGCGTAGGGGCGAATAATCATTCGCCCCTACAAAGTTACGCGAAACCGTGGACGCTAGTCGATGACCAGCACCGTGTTCTCCCGCCCCTCACGGCGCATCTCGGCAAGCCCTTCCTCAGCGGTATCGAACTTGTCGTAGTAGAACTCGATGCCGTTGCCGTCCGGGTCCTCGAAATAGACACTGCCCGTCATGCCGTGATCGGTGGTGCGGTCCACCTTGACGTCGTGTTCCAGCAGGGTGTGATAGAGGTCCCGCAACGAGTCGTAGTCCTCCACCTGCACGGCGAAGTGGTTCAGGCCGATGTGGCCTTTGCCCACCGCCGGAGAGTCCTCGGAAGCCTGGAACAGAGCCAGGTCGTGGTGGATCTCGCCGCAAGTCAGGAAGGTTGCGGTGGGGCGCGAAACCGCGATCTCGAAGCCTAGGATCTCGGTGTAAAACTTGGTGGATGCTTCAACGTCGGAGACGTTGATCACAAGGTGTCCGACTTGCTTGGGTTTGACCATTTCAGTGCTCCTTGTTTGATAAAGATGGGCGCCTGTTGCGGCGTAATATACGATAATCGCCGTCGGCGGGCAAGGATGCAGATGTACGGCAATCTAATCGGCGGCGACTTCCTCGGGGGTCAGAATTACTTGCCCTGTATCCGGCAGGTGGCGGTGGTGCATCAGCAAGTCCACCTTTCGGTGCAGGTCCTGTAGCATACCCTTGATTTCGCCGATTTCCCCGACTTGCGCGGCTACGATTTCCATTAGCCGGTCGATTCGCGCGGACATCGTATCGATGCGCGCGGACAGGCTGTTTTCCACGTTATCAATGCGCGCGGACAGGCTGCCAACGCGCGCGTTAGTTTGGGCGTTCTGTTGCTTGAGGTCTTCAATCTGCTGCTTGATGCCGTTAATGTCGCCCCGCATTTCGCCGATGTCGCGGCCTTGCCGGAGCAACGCGACGAACATGGCTATCATCAGCAGAGACATGAAGGCCATAAAGCCATACTGAATGTAGTCTGCCAGCGTAATCGTTTCCATGTCGGCATTCTCGTTAGAAGCGTGTCGCCGGCAGTATGGCACAGACGGGGCGGCAGGGACAACCGCAGAACGTCACCGGCCGGGCCTCAGATCTCGTTCATCCGCCGCACCATGGGCCGGTACATCCACCCCGCCACCGAGATCACCAGCAACACCGCCGCCCCGCTGGTGATGGCTATCGACCAACCGTAGATCTGTGCCAGCCAGGTCAGCGGCCACGCGCCCAGAAAGTGGAACACCGGCGCCAACTGCATCATCGCCATCATTCGCCCGCGCATATCCGGCGCGGTGGTAAGCTGCATCAGCGAGCTGGACACCGGCCAGAAGCCGCCGATGCTGGTGGAGCCTACCAGCGCCACCAGGAAGCACGCCGCCCAGAACCACTGCGACCAGGCCATGGCGATCAGCCCGACGCAGCAGATCACGAGCTGGAGGTACATCAGCAACCCCTTCTTCTTGGTGTGGCCCCAGCTGGCCACCACCATTGATCCCATAAATGCCCCGGCCCCTCGGAACACCATGAAGATGCCGGCCTGTAACTCGCCGACCCGGAGGAATTCGGTCGTGAAGGCGGGAACCACCTGCATGTAGGCCATGCCAAAAAAGCCGAATGTGGCCGACAGAAAGATCAGCACGGCGGCCATGGGCGTGCGGATGGCGTGGGAGCACCCGCCGATAAAATCGCTGATGGGCGACGAGCCGCGCCGCGTGGTGACGGTCGGACGGGACATCATGAACAGGAACACGATGCCCAGCAGATAGCTGACGCCGTTGATCATGATCCCGGCCCAGGTGTCGATGTACTGAATTGCCCAACCGCCAACCAGAGGCCCCATCATATTGCCGATCTGGCCAATCGACGTGTGCAGGGCCACCGCGTTCATCATCTCTTCCCGGGGCACCAGGTCGGCGGCCAGCGCGAACCGGGCCGGCATCTGCACCGCCATCAATCCCCCCAGGATGAAAACCACGGTGTACACGTGCCACATCTGGGCCAGCCCGGTCAATGCCAGGACAGCCAGGCCAATGGTGATGACCGCGTTCCCGAAAACGCAGCAAATCAGGAACAGCTTGCGGTCCACCCGGTCGGCGATGACGCCGCCGGCAAATGTGAAGAACAGGTTGGAAACTCCGAAGAGACTGACCGCAAGACCCAGCGAAGTCTTCTCGCCGGTGAGGTCCAGAATCAGGAAGCCGATGCCCAGAAACTGGATGCCCTGCCCGAAGGACTGAACGCCGATGTTCAGAAAGAACAGGCGGAAGTCCCGGTGGCGCAGGGCGGAAAAAGCTCGGAACCGGCCGGTGGCGGCAACCGCGGCCATGGGCTAATCGCCGCCGGCCCCAATCTTGTCGGCCTCGGCAAGCAGGCGGTCGGCTAGTTGGTGGAAGTCGTCAACCTCAAAATCCGGCAGGTAGGGAGATTCCTCGTTGGGCAGCTTGTAACGGTTGACGTAAGCGGCTCGGAACCCAGAAGCGCGGGCGCCCGTCACGTCGAAGGAGTGTGAGGAGACCATCATGATCTCTCCGCAAGCCTTTCCCAACAGGCGGGCCGCCGTCCGGTACACCGCCGGGTGCGGTTTGAACACGCCGGCCTTTTCCACGGAAATAACGTGATCGAAGGGAATGCCGACGTTGTTGCCGGCCATCCGCTCCAGGTAGGGTTGCTCGCCGTTGGACAGTACCACCAAGGTGAACGCCCCGCTTTCGGCCAGCCGTTTCAGACCTTGAACGGCGTCGTCGAATGGCCGCAAATCCTCGTACACGGCCATGAAGCGGTCCACGTCCGCATAGTCGAACTCAACGCCGTGCAGCCGCAGGCAATAGACGAACGAACGCCGGCAGGTCTCACGATAACCGCTGTGGCCCAGCATATACAGGTTGTCCTGATACTGCTCCAGACGCTGACGGTTGCGCCAGTCGTCCCAGAATGTGGCGGCGGACACAGACGAGCCGTGTTCCGCCAGAAATTGTCCCGCCGGCCTGGACAGGCTGCCGCCCAGGTCCAGCACCGTTCCGAATATGTCGAAGGCCAGGGTGTTGACCTGGGCGATGGGATTTGTGGTCATCCGGTGTGTGCTCTGCTACTCAACAGGTTTGATGTTGACGATGTTGGTGTCGTCCACGTTAATCTGGCGTTTCACGCTGTCGAAATAGACGATGAGCCAGGTGGCCGGGCCGATGGTGCGCTTTTCGCGGACCTCGCCCACGTCGCCGACGGTGATGCTGCGGACGGACGAGCCGACGGGGGATGCCATGACCTCGCGAACCTCAAAGTCGGCGATGGCTTCCACTTTCATGCCCTTTTCATATAGGTCAAAACTCATTGCGGATACCTCCTCATGCGGAGCCCGATATCTGGACACTGCGGCCCGGGCGCAAAGGGGCTGGCTGGTTCCGCAGTGTACGGCCCGGCGATGGCAGTGTCAACGAAACCCGATTGCGCCGCCGCCCAATGACACCAACCCCTTGCGCGCCCGTACATCCGTTCCCTACACTATACCCTACGCGTAAGGCAGCAAGCCCAAGGCCACGGCCCACCTGCCTAAATCACATCTGAATATCGGGTTCACAGGGTTCAGGTAACACGGCCAACCGCTGTCACCGTACATTGACAGCACGTCGGACTTTTCTGCACCGCTGGCTATCGCTCACAGGCCGGTAATCGCATTCCCCGGTACCGCATAGACCAGTACGGCGGGTGTCACCACCGCTGCGCGAGGGTCGCCCCTGCCCCCCAACCGTCATTCCGGCGTAAGCCGGAATCCAGGATCACGCCTTTCGTCATTCCGGCGAAAGTCACAGATGCGCCTTTGGCGTGCCGGAATCCAGGGGGAAGGGTAGGGGGGCGGTCAGCACGCGCAAACTTAGGGCATCAATTCGCAAACACGCTCTCTGGCCGTAGCGCCGACAACCTGAACCCCCGAACCCGAAGCAAACCAGCCAAACCACCGACCAGTCAAAGGAGGAAAACCGGAACCAACACCCCAACGAACGCTGGCCGTCGCCGGTGGAGCATGTCCGGCTAGACGACATAAGCGGCACAGAGTATGATTGCGGTGGCATTCCCACGTGCAAACAGCCCCGGAGGTAAGTGATACCCATGAAAATCGTGAAAATGTCGGCAGTGGAGAGGACCGAAGGCACCGCGCCCCTGTTCACCGGGCCCGTGGGCCGGCAGGCCATCCTGGACCCCGACGACAGCAACAACTTCAACTTCGGCATCGTTCACTTCGGCGCCGGCGTCCGCAACAAGTTCCACACCCACAGCGGCGATCAGATCCTGATCGTCACCGAGGGCACCGGTATCGTCGCCACCCGCGATGAGGAAGTGACTGTCACCGAAGGCGACGTCGCCATCATCCCCGCCGGCGAAGACCACTGGCACGGTTCCCGCGAAACCGCCATGTCCCACATCACCATCACCGTCAAGGGCAGCCAGACCCAGCAGAACGAAGACTGATACCACCGCTGGCGCCGAGACGATGTAGGGGCGAATAATCATTCGCCCCTACTTTTTGCCTCGCGCGTGGCCTCGCTTCTAATGTTGCCGATGGCCGTGCTCACCGTGGCCATGTCCGCCATGGCCATGGCCGTGCCCATGGTCGTCATGGTGCCCGTGCCCACCTTGGCCGTGGTCGTCGTGATGTCCATGTCCGCCGTGGCCGTGATCGTCGTGCCCGCCGTGATGGTCGTCCACCGGCGCCAGCTGCGGCAGCCGGACCAATGCCAGGATGAGCGCCGCCAACAGGTACAACGCCGCCGTGTAGTAGAACAGGTAATCAAAGTTGATCCCGTACAGCCAGCCGGCAATGAGGGGAGACGCTGCCGCCAGTATGAACCGGGAGGTCGAGAGCAGGCCCAGGGTGGTCGCTGCCGTTCCCTCGCGCACGATGTCCATGGCCGCCGCGGTCAGGATGGGCTGGTCGCTGAAGAGGAACAGCCCCAGGGCGGCAAGCAATATGGTCATCACGATGCGGTCTTCCGGGCCACTGATGAGGGGCGCCATCAGCAGGGTTACGATGGCCAGGAACAGCATTCCCGGAATCAGGACGATCTTGCGCCCGAAGCGGTCGGACAAGTAGCCCATGATCGGACTGGCCAGGATTCCCACCAGCACCAGCAGGCCGATCAAAGAGCCGCGGATGAACAGGTTTTCAAAACTGCGGTGTTCGGTGACGGTAAAGCCCAACTCGTCAACCAGGTATTGGGGCAACATCACCAGGAACCCGAGGTACGCCATGCCGCGCAATCCCGCCACCACCGTGATGCCCCAGACCCGGGGATTGCGCACCAGCAGTTTGGTTTCGTCTATCTGCATCCGCATGGTGCTGACGGCCTGTTCTTCCACCGCCGCCTGCGCCCGCTGTCCAATGTCGCGGAACGCCCAGAACACCAGGAACGCCAGAAAGATGGGCACCGCTGCGTAGATGGTGATGATCGCCTGCCACGCCAGCACCGCCAGCAGCGCCCCCGTGATCACCGGCCCCAGCACGTCCCCGATGTTGCCGCCCACGCCGTGGAAGGACAGCACCGCTCCACGCCGGTGGGTGAAATGGGACGACAGGGCCGCCATGGCCGGCAGATGCCACACCGACGCCGCGATGGCGACTACCGACATTCCTATTATCAGCAGGGCATAACCCAACGGATTGAAAGGCGCCGCCGCTCCCGCTGCGACCGCCGACGGTGGGGGCGCGACCCAGCCGCTGCCCGGCACCTGCCACCCGGCCGCCGCCATCAGCAGCCAGCCCACCCCGAACAGAGCCATGCACACCGCCATGACCCAGCCCCAATAGCGCCGCAGCGCATCGGTCAGTACGCCGCCCGGGAGGGCCACCACGCCTGATGCGATTTCACGGGCGGATTGAATGCTGTTGACGGCAATCACGCTCCCGCCCAGGAGCAAATCGCGAACCTCGGGCAGCACCACGATGAAGCTTTGGGCAATGGAATGAAAAACGCCGTGCCCGCTGGACAGTCCGCCCACAATAAAGGCGGCCCCCCTTCGGAACCCGGTGCGACCCTCGACCACCGAGGGCGCCGCGTGGTGATGATGTGCATGCGCCATAGTTTCCTCCTGTGGCCTGTGAAAAGTGGAGGTTATTCCAGCGAGCCGCGAGGCAACTGTGACAAGCCTCCGGCTTCGGCCGGCGCTCTAGTTATGCGGGTGCGGACCTTGGACCACGCCAGCGTCGCCACAAACAACGCCGCCGACAGCAGCACAACGCTGGCCCCGGACGACACGTCAATGAAGTAGCTGATGTAGATGCCCAGCACGGCGCACATTATACCTATCCCCACCGACAGCAACGTCATTTTTCCAAAACTGTTGGTGAGCAATCTGGCGATTATGGGCGGGATCACCACGGCCGCGGCAATCATCGTAACCCCAATCACCTGCATGGACACCACGATGGTTCCCGCCAGAAGCAACGAGAACAAGGTATCTACCCATGCCGTCGGCACTCCGTAGAATTGAGCCACGTCGGAGTCAAAGGCGGCGAACAGGAAGAGTTTGTACGCGACGAAAAAGACCGTTGCCACGATGCCGGTGACCACCGCAATGGCGACCAGGTCATCCCGGTCCACCGCCAGGACACTCCCCCACAGCGATGCTTCGAAATCTCTGGTAAAGCTGCCGAACCGGCTGATGATGGCGATGCCCAGAGCGAAGCTCGCGGTGGTCACGATGCCGATGGCCGCGTCCGATCCGATGGGGTTCCGCCGGGTCGTCCACGCAATCAGGAGCGCGGACAGAAATCCCCACGCGGTCGCGCCCACGAAGAAGTTGATGGACATAACCCAGCTCACCACTGCGCCTCCGAATATGGCGTGGGCCAGTCCGTGGCCGATGTAGGCCATACCGCGCAGCACGATGTACACTCCCATCAGTCCGCACAAACCTCCCACCAGCCCGGCCGCGATGATGGCCCGCGCGAAAAAACCGAATTCAAATGGTTCCAGGAGCATTTCTGTTTTTGCCCTCTCCCGTTATTTCGCCCTAACCCGTCATTCCGCCCTAACCCGTCATTCCGCCCTCTCCCGTCATTCCGGCGAAAGCCGGAATCCAGGAACCTTTACTCTGTTCACGTTGACCAATGCGACGCCTTTCTGGATTCCCGCGAAAGCGGGAATGACGGTAGCCGGGTGCGGTCAGGAATCTCCCGCGCTGCTGTCGTGGTGGTGGTGTGCCGGCACGTTGTCCGGCATGGTGTGAGTGTGAGGAAGCACCGGTTCCCGGTGGCTGTCGTCGGGGATGGTGGACAGCGGCTCGCCGCCGTTGCGATCAATCCAGAAATGCGCGCTTTCGGCGACCAGCGTCATGCCGTGGTATTGGATTACCGGCATTTCCGACCCGTACAGCTCCCGCAGAATGTGGGGCGCGATGACGCGATGCGGCGGGCCGTCGGCCACTATGGTGCCGTTCAGGCAAACGATCCGGGGCAGATGCACCGCCACGGTATTTATCTGGTGGGTGGAGATGATTATGGTGACGCCGGCGTGGTTGAGATCGTGGAGCAGGTGCATCACGTCGTCGCGCGTTTTCACATCCACCCCGGCGGTGGGTTCGTCCAGCAACAAAAGTTCGGGATTGCTCACCAGCGCCCGGGCCAGGAAGACCCGTTGCTGCTGCCCGCCCGACAGTTGCCGGATATGCCGTTTTGCCAGGTGGCCGATGCTCAACCGTTCCATCATGTCATAAGCCAGTTCCTTCTCCTGTTTGCGGTACCACGGAAACAGGCTGTTCGACATGGTGCGTCCCATCAAAATCGCTTCCTCAACGGTCACCGGGAAGTTCCAGTCGATGGTTTCCAATTGGGGAACGTATCCGGCCCGGCTGCCTCGCCCGCCCACGGCCTTGCCGTTCACGCGAACCCGGCCGCTCTGGACCCGGATAGCGCCTAATATGGTCCGCAGCAAGGTGGTCTTGCCCGAACCGCTGGGGCCAAGCAGCCCGACGAAATCCCCGGGCAATATTCGCAGGTCAACATCCCGAAGGACCGGCGAGCCGTTGTATCCGGCGGTAACGTCCGACAGTTCCACGATGGGCTGGGCGTCCGGGTCAGGGCGGTGCAGGTGTTCTAATTCCGGTGGGTGCAGCATGGTACTTTCGCTGGTAGGGGCGAGTTTCAAACCCGCCCCTACTGTGGATATACGGCGTTGGATACTCCCTGAAATACCGGGGAAACGTCAACCTGGTCAAGGGCCGACGCATCGCCGCCCAGGGCGGGAATCATAATCTGGAGGTTGGATACCGCCAATCCCAGGTAACTGTGTCCGGGGTCTCCCGGCCCGCCGGGCAGGTCGTCGTCGCTGAGTTCGTCGATGTACGCAGCGCCGGACTCGGCGGCGATGGTCTGCATCACGTCGCTGGGGAACACTTCGGAGCCGAACACGGCCGGGATCCCTTCGGATCTGATCTGGGTGATGAGATCGGCAACCTCTCGCGCCGAGGGCTCGGAAAAGTCGGAGGGCTGCACGGCTCCGATGACGGTGAGGCCGTAGCGGTCGGCAAAGTAGGCCCAGGAGTCGTGATACGTCAGCAGTTTGCGTTGCCCCGCAGGGATCGTGGGCACCGCCGTTTTGATGGCTTCGTCCAGGGTTGCAATCCGCGCGGCGAAAGCATCGTAGTTGGCCGAATAATACTCGGCGTTAACGGGGTCACTGGCCACCAGCGTGTCCTGGACGATCTCTGCGTAGCGCAGTGCCAGTATCGGGTCCGGCCACAGGTGCGGGTTGGGATGCCCGGCCTCTTCAGGGAACGAGAAGTCGAACCGCCATTCCTCTCGCGTGATGGTCTGTTCGCCCAGGCTGACGATGGCCGCGCCGGGCTTCAGGTTGGCCTCCGCCATTTCCAGGGTGGGTTCCTCCAGGAACAGGCCGTTCAGGAACACCAGGTCCGCCCCGGCCAGGGTTGAAGCCACCGATGGCGCGGGTTCGAAGGTATGGGAGTTGACCCCCTCGGGCACTATCCCGTTGAGATCTATGCGGTCGCCGCCGATGTTTTCCACGATGCTCGTGATGGGTGATACGGTCGCAGCGACATTGAGCCGAGAGCCGGAGGAAACGGATTGCGGTTCCGACGCCGGGGCGGCCGATGTTGCGGTTTCCGGTTCGTTGGCGCAGGCGAAAGACGCCACGATGACGACAAGCGCCGTCAGAACGGTGATGGCCTTACGCAAATCGATCAAGCGGCCGCCTCCAGACACCTGGAGCACTTCCCGCCGATGGTGAGGTTGTCCAGGTCGGGCGTGAATCCAAACTCCTGCTCCAGACGATGACTGAACTCAGCCAGGTAGTCCGGGCTGAGGGTTTGCACCGTATCGCACTCCGAGCAGACCATGTGGTTGTGCCGGTTGTGCTGGTCGGCCAGTTCGAAATGGAGTTTGTTGCCAATGACCACCTCGGTCACCACGCCCAGGCGTTTCAGCAGTTGCAGGGTGCGGTAGATGGTCGCCAGGTCAACGTAGGGATGCTGTTCCTTGGCCAGGTTCCAGACCTCGTCGGCGCCGATGTGTCCGGTGCGCCCGGCGACGATATCCAGCACTGAGAGACGCTGCGGGGTCATTCGGTAACCCTGCGAGCGCAAACGGGTAACTGCCGTTTCGTGTCCAGACATAGGCGCCCACCCTTATTGCAGTAATTTGCGGGAACCAATCATAGCATAAGGGTTCCCCGTGTCAATAGCCGCCGATTGTCTCATATGTCGGGCCGGGCCGAGTCTGGTATTCTGCGGCGGTGTGGATTTTCCTGGCCATCTGCAGCGCGGCCTCCTTGGGCCTGGCGAACATTGCCCACAAGAGGTTGCTGGACAACTATCTTCCTGGCGTGGGTGTTCTGGGCGCCGGTTCCATTCTGACCCGGTTCGCCTGCGCCGTCATTGTGCTGGCGGCGGTGGGTTGGCCCACGGAAGCGCCGGCGCAGTCAGTGCTGGTGGGGCTGCTGTCCGGCGTCAGCCTGGGAGCCGGGCTGGCGTTGCTGTTCCTGGGGTTGAAGCTGGGAGAGGCTTCCCGCGCGGTTGCGATTAGCCAGACTAACCCCATACTGGTGGCGTTGCTCGCGCTGGCGATCCTGGGGGAAACGGTGTCACCCTGGCAGTGGGCCGCTATCGCGCTGGTAATCTGCGGGGCGGCCCTGGTGTCCATCGAGGGATTGGGGCGGCGACTCTACCGATTGACGCCGGGGCTGACCGCCCTGGCGGGCAGTTCAGTTACCCTGGGCCTGTCGTTCTTCCTGGCCAAGTTCGTGCTGGGCGACCTGACGCCGTGGGAAGTATTCGGCTTGCAGGAACTGGGCATGGTTCCGGTCTTTGCCGTATTCGGTCATCCCAACAACTGGCGACGGCTCCGCGATGGCCTGCGCACCCCGCCGGCGTTGGCGACGTTCCTGGTGGGCGAAGGTCTGTTGCCGCAATTGGCCATAGTGCTATTCCTCTGGTCCTTCCACTTTGGACCGGTGTCGCTGGCGGCGGCCATACTGGCGACGCGCCCCCTTTTCGTTTTCGTGGTCGGCACATTGCTGAGTTGGCGCGCTTTCGGGATGCTCCAGGAATCGATGCGTCCCGCGGCGCTGGCCGGAAAGTTCGCCGCCATCGTGATGATCGTCGCCGGCACTACACTGCTGGCGGTAACGTGATGATGGTTCGACAGGCTCACCATGAGCGGGAAGCAACCGACCGCTCGTCCTGAGTCTGTCGAAGGACAGGCTCGCTTTGTCGAGGCGAGCTTAATCGGCGCCGGCAGGACGGCGCGCTCGCACGCCCCAGAAGTGTGCCACTCCCACCGCGATAAAAACGCCCAGGCAATAGCCGATGGTTCCCCATCCGACCCCGAAAAGCGTCCCGGCCAGCGCTGCCGATGCGAGATAGATAAAGGGCAGGGCAATTATCGTGCTCCTGGTGAGCAGCAGCAGCGCAATGCAGGGCAGCGCCAACAGCAGCACGGGCACCGGCAGGGCTGCCCCGGTGACGCCCAAAGCGGTTGCCGCCCCGCGCCCGCCGTGAAACTTCAGCCACACCGGCCAGATTTGCCCGGCCATGGCCGCGCCGCCCCCCAGCATCCCCGCTGGTGTTAACGCAAAGACCGGGACCAACGGGCCGGGCAAAGCAAAATGATTGCCGGCTGGCGTGGAACTGACCAGATTGGACAGCAGGTTGAATATTAATACCGCCACCACGCCTTTGGCGATGTCCACGGCGCCAACCGTAATCGCCCACCGGCGCCCAATGACGCGGTTCACGTTGTTGGCGCCGGCGTTGCCGTCGCCGGCCCGGCGGATGTCAACTGCGCCTTTGGTGACCCACCGCACGACCAGGTAAGCTGTGGGGATGCTGCCCAGCAGGTAGCCCAACAGGACCGCAGCGCCGGACAGCCAGAGCATCGCGTCCGCCTCCGGCGGACTAGGCCGGCGCCAGTGCGGCAGTCTTGACCGGAGTGCACCAGTGGCGGTACTTCGGGTTGTTGCCCACCACGATGTCGAAGTACATCCGTTGCAGTTCGCTGGAAATGGGACCGGGCTGCCCGTCGGCGATGGGACGGCAATCCAACTCAATCACCGGGGTCAGGTGGGCGGCCGTGCCGCTGAGAAATACCTCATCCGCCAGGTACAGCTCGCTGCGGTCGATGGTGCGCATATCAATATCCAGGCCCAACTCGGTGCGGGCCAGTTGCATCACGGTGTCACGGGTGATGCCGCCCAGGGCGTTGTCCTCCAGTCCCGGCGTGTAGATGCGCCCGTCCTTGACCATGAAGAGGTTTTCCCCGGAGCCTTCCGACACGTGGCCGTCGTGATTGAGCAGGATGGCCTCGTCAAACCCGCTGAGAGTCGCTTCAGTCTTGGCGAGGATGCTGTTGACGTAAATGCCGCACGCCTTGATGCGCGCCGGTATCATCGGGTCATCCACCCGCCGCCAGGACGAAGTGCAGCAGCGCAGCCGGTCGCTGCCCAGGTAGTTGCCGAATGGGACGGTGATGAGGGTGAAGTCGGACGCCAGTTCCTGCAATTTCAGATTGGCGACCAGTTCCTGGCTCTTGTAGGCGAGCGGGCGAATGTAGATGTCGCTGGTGTGCCGGTTGCGCTCAACCAGTTGAATGGTGATGTCGCAGAGTTCGTCGGCGGTGTAGGGGATGTCCAGCATCAGGATGCGGCAACCGTCCAGCAGGCGGACGTAATGCTCGCGCATACGGAAGATGTTGATGGCCTCTTGTTCGGCGTTCCAGTTGCCGCGGATGCCCTCGAATACGCCCGTGCCGTAGTGCAGGGCGTGGGTCATTACGCTCACTTTGGCCTCGCTTACCGGAACGAACTCCCCGCGGAAAAACACCTGCAGTTCATCGGCGTTGAAGGAAGCCTGGCCGTCGGTAGTGCCGTTGGTAGTCACGTAATGCCCCCCTTTAGGCGAAGATTGGCGGTCATTATACCGTTCAGGAACGACTGTTGCCAATCGCCGCTTGACCGCCAGACTTATTCCAAAAATTCGCCAAATGCGTCAACCCCGCCGTACCCGTCGCCGGCCCGGCCTCTGCTATAAACAGGCGCATACCGGGGGCAGCGGCCTCTCGCCTGTTTGCACTGCATAACTCGCCGCCGCCCCGGGCCGCATTCAAATGCCAGCGCCTGATATGGCCAAGCCCGACAAAAGAGGTAAGAGGTAGGAACGCAGATGCCCGACGAACGTTCGCAGGAACTAGCCCAGCGATTGCGCAAAGCCGAAGAAGCCGCCAATTACATGGAGCGACTGGAAACCCTGGCATCGGAGGCGCCTTCCCTCAGAGAGCAGTTCACGCTGCTGCAACGGCGGGAAGAGCGCGAGCAACATCGGAAGGACGCGCGGGAACGCGCCCGCCAGGCTGTGTTGGCTGCCGGCGAAATCCAGCAGAATCTTCCGGAGTTGATCGCCGCTGCCGCCGACCTGGTGAACCAGTTCGCCCGCGTCCTTCGGGACGTTGATACCTTTCTTCGCGAGGCCAACACGTCGCTGAGTGTGGTCGATCGCATGGATTACGAGGACGACTTGGACCAGGCGCTGGAACATGAGGAAGATGAAGACGCTGCCATCCCGCGGGACGCCCAATCCATAAGGATGCTGGTCGCCTCTCGTCATGGGAGCACCCGGGTTCGCCAGATGATGGACGCAATCTCGCCTGGCTTTGACCCATTTGCCGGCTGCGATCTGGACGCGGTGCCCATGCGTCGGGAACTCGCCAATCTCATACTGGCGAAACTCGCCGCCGAAGCGGAGGCCAGCCGACCCCAGCAACGTCGTCCTGCCGCGGCACCACCACCCGCTCAGATCGCAGATCAAGTTGCCCCAACCCCGCAGGACGTTGCCTGAAGACCCGTTCGAACTTGACAGTTGAGGCTGCTGCGGCAACTTGCGCCTTTGTGAACGGTCTGGCTTTCTTTACAGGGCGACGTCCTTTGTGTTAACCTGAACGCACGGTAGCCCCTGCGGAAGTGGCTCAGTGGTAGAGCGTCTCCTTGCCAAGGAGAAGGTCGCGGGTTCGAATCCCGTCTTCCGCTCCACTTTATGCAAAGTTGGGGGCCGGGACGAGTAATGGTTCCGGCTCCTCTTTTGTTTTCCGGGCAACGTGTAGGGGCAGGTTTCAAACCTGCCCCCACTGAGTTCCCTACTCCATGGCCGGCCCCCAGGTCGTGCCGAAATCCGCGCGAAATGCCAATTGCCCGGTAAATGTGCTGGCGTCTTGCAGTGCCAGGTACACGGCGCAAGGCCCCACTACGCTCGGATCTACCCGCTCGTGCCAATCCCGTTGCGTCCACGGGATTGCCGCGGATCCCTCACTGCGCAGCGCGCCGGGGCTGAGGACGTTTACGGCGATGTTGTAGTCCCGTACCTCGTCGGCCAGGCAGTAGGTGAACATATGGACCGCGGCCTTGCTCGCGCTGTAGAGGACGCCGCCGCCCTGGTTGGGGTCGGTGGCCATCCGTGAGCCGATGTTGATGATGCTGCCCCGCCGCTGCTCCATCATTATCGGAAGCACGGCCCGGCTGCAAAGATATGGGCCGTTCACGTTGACCCGCATCAGTTGCTCCCAACGGACGGGGTCAATCTCCATAATCGTCTCGCCCAGCACCATCGCCCCGGCGTTGTTGAAAAGAGCGTCGATCCTGCCGTAGCGTTCCATAGCCTGACGGACCATTTCGTTGACCTGGTCCGCATCGGTCACGTCACAGTCGATTGCAAAGACTTCTCCGCCGGAGTCTTTGATGCCCGTAACTGTCTCTTCCAGGGTCCCGGCCAAGCCGGTCGGGGACTGGCTGCGGGCGCAGATGACCACGCTCGCGCCTTCCCTGGCGTATTCTCTGGCTATGGCACGCCCCAGACCCCGACTCGCGCCGGTGACGATTGCGACCATTCCGTCCATCTGCCCCATGCTTGACCTGCCTACGCGCTTTGGTTGACTTGAGGGATTCGACGCGGTGGCCCCGCCACCTCTTGTAAGCTGGAGAGGTCCATGGCGGGTAGGTCCGGGCGGACAAACTGGTGCACGCCATTTGCCAGCTCGTTATAGTGGTCGAACCAGGACGCCACCTGGCTGCGCCACGCGTCCAAACCGCCGCTGGCGTGCATCTCAAAGGCAGCTTCTCTTCCGTCCAAACCCGACGAAACCTGGTCCCAGGCCAGTTGCAGCAGCGCCGCCCGTTGCATCGCCGTGTAGCCGCCGCCACCGAAGGAATCTTCCAGCTCGGCGGCCATTTGGGGGTCGGTAAAGTCGGTGTCGGCCGGTGCGTTGATCAAGGACGAACCGGGGAGGCTGCGCAGCAATTCGCCCATACGCTGCCGCACCCTGAGAATATTCACTCCCGCCGCCGCCACGTGGAGCTGGTTGGGAAGGATGTAGCCACTGGCCGTACTTTCCGGATCCAGTTCCGCCGCCGTCAGACAGGTCCGCGTGGTCTGGACGTTGACGGTCATCTCGGACAGTTGTTCAACGGTCCGAGGATTGGATTTGAGGCCCATGATTTCTGCCAGAGCCAGGGCGATGCCCAGGCTCAATTCGGCTTTGGCGAGCCAACCGTAGCAATGATGCCAGAGCATCCAGCACACCAGTGATTGGCGCCGGTTTCGTTCCGGGGGTTCCCCGGTGAAAACGCGAGAGCGGGGAATGAAAACGTCCTCCATCCACACCATGGAATCCAGTTCATCAAAACGGCTGCTCAGAGGCGACAGGAACGAATTATTGTGCCGGGGAGCCATTCGGCGCGACACCACCCGGAGGCCGGGGGCATTCACGGGAACGATGAACCACAGGTGCCGCCCGCTGCCCGGAGGCATATCATTCCGGGTGCTGATCAGCAGGTCCTCCGCGAAGGGCGTGCTGGTGTGCATCTGGATTTTGCCGGATACCATGATGCCATCAGCGGTTTCGCTGACCAGCCGGAGCGCCACACGCTCACTCTCCTCCGGTCGAAGCCGCGTACCGATCAGCGGGCCGCCGCCGGCATAGGTGAGAAACCGGCCGCTCCTGGATATATACTCCCGGTACTCCTCGGCCTTCTGAATATCCCCAGCGGATTGGCCCAGGCGCTTCATAACGTTCATCAACCCCAGGGAAATGAACGCTCCATACCCTGGTGTGTGAGTCATGTTCCCGCCGGTCACGAAATGGACGGCGCTGATCTGTTTCCCCAGACGCTTCAAATCGTCGGACGTTTTCGGCGGGGTGAGCGCCCAGGGATGCCGCTCCCCGTTGTCATCAGGGTCGGTCAAGAGGGTATCCTGCCAATCGGCGTCGAAGTGGCGGTCGTACCACGCCACGTACTCCCCCACCATGCCCGCTGTGGCCGGATGGGTCGTCACATCGGCTACAGCGCCCTCGCCAAGCACCCACACGTCGCGTCCATCGTGCAAACTCTCTTTGTAATCAGCCCCTGTACGCATACTTCACCGTCCGCTAAATAACCGGGTTCGGCCTCCATCCTACACGAACTGAGTTTGGGCCCAGCCTTCGTCGAAGGGCGTCCAGAAATGGGATGTCAATTTCAGGTGCTTGAACATCCAGACGCCATTTACTCTGACGTACTCTTCGTCGTACCTTGCCGATCCCCAGACGGCCCGGTCGCCGTCGGCGTAGGTACAGGGCTGAAACAAATACCAGACGCCGGTGGCCGTGTCCCCGTCAACCTCGATGATGGGGTTCATGACCATATGCACGGCGAAGGGCAGCCGGTTGGGCGCGTTGACGAAAAACTCTCGGATTCCTTCTCGTCCTTCTGCCCGGCCCCGTATGCCGCCGTCCCAAACCGCGTCCTCAACGAACAGGCTGGCGATTTTATCAGCGTCGTAATTGTCGTCGCAGTAGGCGCAGTAACGCGCTTTGAGCCGCTTGATCTCCTCCACGTCTTCCATGGCGCGGAGCCTGCGTTCAATGTCCTCCAAACTCATTGCCTGCTGTCCTCCGTGCTCGCCATCGGGGGCGTGATGAGCAATGACCAGTAAAAAATCCCTACTCAAAGTAGGGATGAAGTGGCACCGGCGGCAGGAATCGAACCCACATTTTCGGTTTTGGAGACCGATGCGTTACCATTACACCACGCCGGTGTGCCCTACTATTGTAGCAATCGGGCTGCCAAGGCGCAACTCGACAACTGCGCCGGTAGCGACTGCTTTTGAGATTGGTTATCAGGAAAAGTGATACTGGACTACGGGACTACTGGGTTGCCGGGCGTGCTTGCAATCAACAACAGCGTGGCTGGCGCTATTCACTATCTGATTCTCCGATACCCCATTTCAAAATACACCACTACCCAAATTGTCAAGGAATCGCCTCCGGCCACGGACACGGCCGATGCAGGCCGTTCCCGTGTAGCGCGGGCCACTGGCGGAATCCGCCGTCCCCGGCAGTCGCACAGTATCGATATTCGTGAATTTAGCGCTTTGACAGTATGCCCAAATAGTGGTACACCACTTCGGCTACCGCCGACACAACTCTGGCGGAGAGGAAAGAGACCCGAATGATGCGAAGAACAACCACCATCCAACGACTGAGATTGCCCGTCATCCTCGCGGCGTTGGGCCTGCTTGCCTTGGCACTGCTGACCGTCGTCATCGCCGGCCCGGCCCGGCCCAGGCGCAGGAGCCGCCGGCCACTGTCGACCCCGGAGCAGGCACGGCCTATCTGGACCCCACGCTATGGGGCATCCTGCAAAGGCACTCAACCGGCGGCAAAGTGCCGACCAACGTCACAGTTGGGATGGACACATTCAACCATCTCGACATGGACCAGACACTCTCCGAGCACATCACAGCCGTCGGTGGCCGCCACATCGAAGACCAGACATGGGAGATACCCACGTCGCGCACCTTGGAGATCATTCAGCGCAGCGACGTATTCTACGTCGTGCTGGTGCAGGATCCGGAACCCACCACCAATCCTCGTCTGGACGATACGCTGAACGCCATCACGACGGCCATCGCCAACGGCATTCCCCCCGCTGACGCTGTCCAGTATGCGAGTTTCGCCAAGAAAAACAGCGTACTGGTCAAGATCGCGGCCCCGGACGTTGCGACCGCCATCAAGGTGCAGGCGTGGTTGAAGGAACAGAAAATATACATTCCACGGGAACTTCTGACGCCAGACAGCACCGACGCAAAGATGGTCATGTTGATGCCGGTCGACAAGATCGGGCCGATGATGAGCAACTTCACGACCCTCAGCGTGATGGCGCCCAATTTGTGGCACAGCCATCGGCCACTCACCCGGTCGCGCTGGAGCGAAGAAGCGCTGGAATTTGAGAAAAACATGGTGGACGCCTTTTCGCCACCGCCTTCGACGTTCTATAGTTCACCGCCCACCCCGTCCGGCCGGCACGCAACCAAGATCGCGACGAACGCTGCCCTGGCAAAAACACGCCATAACGTCCAGCAATGGCATGACGAAGGCTATCAAGGAAACGTTACGGTGGGCATCATCGACTGGGGATACGCCGGATTCAATGAAATCCCCGGCATCCCCAGCCTGACCAAGACCAAAACCGGCAGCATCAGCTCATCCTACAACGCCTACTGCCAAAAGGTGTCCGAAAGCATAATCCCTAACGCACACCTCTTCCTGGGGGAAAAGGACAACTGCGAACCGGCAGTTTTGTACGTCAAAAACATGCGCCACGGGAACAACATCGCCGAACTCGTCAAGCGGATGGCCCCCAAAGCGAAGTTGCTGATGGCACAAGCCAATTCGCCTCAGCAAGTCTATAAGGCTGCCGACTGGCTCAAGCGCAAGGGCGCGGACGTCATCGTGCACGCCGCCGGCTGGCCGTACGACAGCGCGGGCGACGGCAAGCCTCAGATGGGTGTCAACCTGGCGACCACTGTTCTGGGCAACGACGAGCACGCGGAGGGTCGTTACTTCCCGTCCCCGTTGGCAACAGTGGACAAGATCACGAAAAATAGTGGACCCGTCTGGGTCAATGCCGCCGGCAACCACGAGAACTGGTCGCTGTGGCTTGAGAACTACCAAATCATAAACGATGAAAACAACCCAACCTATCACGGACACGTGATCTTCAATCCCAAGGCCAACAACTATCGGAACCAGACCTGCCAGCGTATGCCGACCACTCATCTCGAACTCTCGTACTACTCCATGCGGTGGGCCGATAGCTGGCCGGATGGAAATATGAACCTGCACTACCGGATCAACCACGTCTACCCCTACACCAACTATCACTACGTTGACCATCAGGATTCCGGAGAAGTGGACCAGTACGAAGACGACTATCCAGTGCGCCGGAGTTCTAAGCTGTCGGAAGAGACCCTGGACCTTTGTCTCCGCATCTACGTGGTCGATGACGACATGGATGACGACGAAGCTCCGGACAAGCCCGAGTGGATACAGTTCCAGGCGTTGGTCGGCAAAAAAGCCAAGAGCAGCGGCCCCAACTGGTCCAGCGACAAGGCCGGCCGGTCTGTGGTGAACCCATCAGAGAGCGAAAATGAAGCGCTCCTGGCAGTTGGAGCACTCAGTCTGAACAGCAGAGAAAGCGGCCCCATGGAGGAATGGGTCAGCCGTGGCCCGGTATTCTCCGAAGGCGACAACATTCTGAGTGCTACTCCCTCTCGCATCAAACCCGACGTGGTGGCAAGCACCGATGGCGCAACCTACACCAAATGGCGCTGGGACTGTTACGAACCGTACAAGAAACTAAAACTGCTCAGGTTCGTACAGTCGTGCAACAAGATCTACTTCACTGGAACCAGCGCCGCCACCGCTCACACCGGCGGTATCGCGGCAGTCGTGGATCAATGGTTTGACGACATGGACATGAACCACGGCCCCGAAGACGTGGCAAACTACTTGCGCAACATCGCAACCCCCATGAGTGGTTCTGCTCACGGATTCCTCAAGCTGCCGTGTTTCTCAGAACCCGCAGGAGAAGCCCCAGTCAACAGTACAACCGGCTATTGGGCAAGCACGGACTGCAACACCGCCAAGATCAGCGGAGCCAAGTCTGACTTCCACACATTCTACGTGGACGAAAAGCAGAAGACGACCATAACGCTTTCGTCCAGCAGCAAGGACGCCTACCTGTACCTGCGGAACGGAGCGCATGCCAATGCCGATGTCATTGCGTTCGACAACGACAGTGGCGGCGGCACCAGCGGCACCGACGCTCAGATCACGCAACTCCTGGAACCGGGTCTCTACACCGCAGAGGCCACCACCAATGGCAGCAATTCCACGCCTAGCGGCTCATACACAATTCGGGTGAGCACGGCAGACCCGACGGCAAGCATCAGGCAAGATCCAAGCCTGTACACCTTCAAGGTAAGAGGGGGCGCCCGTCAGTTCCTCGTGTACTCAAGCGGTCAGGTCAAGGTCGTGGTCAATCCCACTGGAGAAGACCGCGCTTTGAAAATATCGATGAGTCGACCGTCATCCACTGGCTGCTCTGCCAGCCAGAATCAAACGTTGAACTTCAACAATCGGCAGTACATCCACATTGAAGGATGCACAGCCGGCGACGGTGTACTGGAAATACGTGACCCCTACTCTGAGGAATTGCTGAACATTTACCGCATCACGGTCAAGCCGCAATAAGGCAGGACAGGTCGAAACTAGCCGCCGGGCGTCGTTAGTCTGCGATTCTGGCGGCTGAACCGTGCCCCGTCGCTTCACTTGACAACCGTTCCAACTTCCGGGCAAAGTGAATCCCGACGGGACCGTAACCTGTCGAGGTCGTACGGACAACCAAGAAACGAGGTGACTGCGATGCGTAGTTACCTTAACCCCGCATTGCGGTAATGACAACTGTGCATATCATATCGTTGCAAGCAATATGCCCGCACAGCCATCAACACCCTTGCTCATCCCGCCACCGGTATGCAACCCCAGCCGACATCGCTCTGAGCGACCATGGAATAGTCCGTTCGGCGACGGAGTGACTACACGTTATGAGCACGGCCGGCCTGAACTCGCCTCGCGAATGTTGGGAACGGTCCCGCCACTCACCGACCGGACTGAGCCTTTATGACTATACCTCTTGTAGTTCCCGTTTTATTTTCCATCGAAATCATCATCCTTGGAGCGATCTTCTATATCATCGCCCCAGTCCTGATACCTATCGTCATGGGTTTTAGGTGCGGCCTGTCCATGCCCAGAATCTCAACCGGGGAATCCACCCTCGTTGGAATCGGTGTCGCGGTCGCGGTAACCTTCCTCAATCTGGGATGGGCCAAACTCACCCTGCCCAACGGCTTGTGGTATCTGACCTTTGGCGCCATTCCGGTATTTCTGGTAGCCGGCATCCTGGCCCCCAGATTAATCTGCGCCCGCATCAACCGCACCAGAGGCGAACGCCATCCTCCAGAAGACCACCGCACCAGCAATCGGCAACGGGACTTGTTGATCGCTGGCCTGTCTTCGGTGGTGCTCATAGGGCTTTCCTACTGTGCGGTCTGACTGTTCAGCCAGTCCAGATACGCCACTATCACCGCCCCGTTCGCCGCCACCGGCGGGCTGTGGCCCACCGGGCGGTTCAGCCAACCCGACCACAGGTACACGATAAAAAACAGCAGCACTGTGGCGACGATTACCGCCAGCACGAGGCAGCCGTACCGGGCCACAACTACGCCGGGATGACGGGCAATCGTACTCGTGAAGCATATTGCCCATCGTGGTGGATGGTCTGGATTGCGGGGACGCACTCGGTGGCCGCCCAGGGGTCGCCGCCGGTGTTGAAGTTCCGGTCGAACCGGGGGAAGTTGCTGCTGCTGATTTCCAGGCGAATGCGATGGCCCTCCTTGAACACGTTGCTGGTCGCCACCAGGTCGATGGTGTACTCCGTAACTTCCCCTGCGTTCGCCGGTCGGGCCGCGTCGGTGCCGAGCCGGTAACGGCCCCGGATGATGCCATCGGAGAGGCTGCGGGCCGCTCCGCACGGTTCCACGTCCACCAGCTTGGCCGTGAAGTCGGTATCAGCGGCAGTGGTGCTGGCGAACAGCGTTACCGTGACTGGCCCAGTCACTTCCAAATCTGCCGAGAGGGGCGGTGTGGTGTAACAGAGGACGTCGTTGCGGGCTTCTATCTCCTGCTGGTCGTATGCGCCACCCGGTACGAAGGACGGGCCGCAGCAAAGGGCGCCGCCCCGCGTCGGCACCGGATCTCGAGGGTCGTACAGGAACACGTCCCGCGCTTCGTCGCCGGGGGTATCAACGGACAGGGAGCCGTCCCCGGACGAAGTGTTGGCCTTCCCGCCGCTATGCAGGTAGTAGTCAGTGTACTGGGTGCGGGCCAGGGGCCATTCCTGCTCATCTCGCCACTGATTTGCTCCCATCACGAAGATGCGCACCGGAGACTCGGCTTCGGATTCGTTCTGATCGCCTTTCAGCCAGTGGTCGAACCAGCGCAACTGGATGCCGTCGGTGTCAATGGCCGGCCCGGCGGCGCCCAACCCGAAGAAGAACTCGCCGGATGTTTCCCCGAAAGGTCCGTGATGCCAGGGGCCGACGATAAGTCGCTGCCCGTCTCTCGCCGCGGCATTCTCGGCCTGCGCGCGCATTCCGACGAAGTTGCGCAGGGTGCCCAGCAGGAAAATATCGTGCCAGCCGCCCATGTGTAACGCCGGCGTGGTAATGTGCGAATAATGCTCTTCGATGCGCCAGCGTTTCCAGTACTCGTCGCTGGACGAGTGGCGGATCCAGTCGTAAAGGTAGCCGGCCAACGGCTCCTTGAGATGGGGCAGGTCCACAATGGGCTGGTGCCGGAAGGTGCAATCCAGTTCATTGAACGCGGCCAGCAGCGCTCCACGAGTGCCGTCGGGCACCTCATGGCGGCGTCCGATAGCGTCCATGTTGGCCATGGTGAGTTGCCGCATCGTCCAGGACAGGGCAAAGCCCCAGGCCAGCGCGCCGCCCTGGTAGGTCCAGCCCTCGTAATAGTCGGAGGCGGTTATGCCGGGAGCGATGCAGGTCAGGGCCGGCGGGTTGGTGATGGCGCAGAGCCACTGGGTTGCGCCAACGTAGGAACGCCCGAACATCCCTACCTTGCCCGTACTCCAGGGCTGATCAGCGCACCAGGCCACCGTGTCGTAGCCGTCGTCAGGCTCGTCCAGGAACGGATAGAACTCACCCTCAGAGGTGTAGCGTCCCCGGGTGTCCTGGATCACCACGGCATATCCGTGGGAAGCTGCCCGGATCACGTCCAGGCTGCCCGTGCGTCCCTGGGATTTATCGTAGGGAGTGCGCTGGAGCAGTACCGGTAGCGGTTCCGAAACGTCGGGTCGATACACGTCGGCGTACAGAGTAACGCCGTCGCGCATCATCACGGGTAGGTTGAATTCATTGCGGATCGCGGTGTATGGCCCCATTGACTCTGGCATAACGCACCTCCCGATGGCGGTATTATACACCTCGCTGGGGCGCGCAGGTTTGGGTTGCCGGCTTACTGCGTCCGGTATTGGGGCGTCAACAACCCGATTTGCAGCGACGGCGGAAGGTTGTTGCGCGTTACCTGCATCCGGCCCTGGGGCTGCAATGTGCCTTCGGCTACGCCCAGCTCGCGCAGAAACGCGCCGGCCCCGTCGGGTTCCACCGTCGAAGGTTCGACGGGGCCTCGATAGTGCATGGGAACCAACCACCGGGCATCCAGTTGCTGAGCCGTCTGGTTGATGGCCCGATAGGACAGCAGGTTTTGTTCCGTTCCTCCGGCTGGAGCCAACACGACGTCCGCCGGCCCAATCAGATCGATCTGTTGGGCCGTCAGCGGCTGGCTGATGTTGCCCAGATGACAGATGCAGATGCCGTCGATGGTTATGGCATAGGCCACGTTGCGCTGACTCCGTGGAGTCCCTTCCGGCAGGGGCGTCATCACGGCCCGGACGGTGATGCCCTGGAACTCATACTCGCCGGGAGCATCGAAAACACGGGGTTGACCATCCAGGTCGCCGGCGTCGTTGTGCAGAGGGGCGTCGCGGCTGATGGTAACCGCCGCCACGTCCACGGTCTGCCTCGGGTCCATGCGCACGCCCAGCCCGCCGATACCTGAGGGATATGGGTCGGTGAGAATGGAGAGGCCGGAGTTGGCCGACCGGAGCCGAAAGCAGGCGTGCCCCAACCAGTAGATGTCCATTGCAACTTACCGTCAGTTAATGGGAACCAGCGTAAATCCCAGCGGAACCTTAATTTAGGCGAATCCGCATGGCCTTTGCATCGTATCGGGCCTGCTCATTGCCGTCAAACCGGCAAGTTGCGCCATGCGTGCCCGCTTGCCCGCCCCGTGAGGCCGGTGGTATCGTGTTATCCATGACTACGCCAATCAGCAACGACGAAATTGTCCGGCTGTTCAACAACATGGCCGCGATGCTGGAGATCAAAGGCGATTCGGTGTTCAAGATCCGCGCCTACCAGCGGGCCGCCAATACGATAGAACAGCTGAGTTGGTCACTGGCCGCAGCCGCGGCGGCGGGGGACGACCTCCGCAAGATACCGGGCGTGGGCAAGGCGATCAGCGAAAAAGTGCAGGAATACGTCGCCACTGGCCACGTCGCCGCTTACGACCGGCTCGCTGAGGAGCTGCCGCCCAACGTTCTCGATTTGCTCGAAGTTCCTGGGATGGGTCCGAAAACCGTCAAGGCGGCTGTTGCAGAACTCGGCATCGGATCGGTCGCGGAGTTGGAACAGGCAGCCCTGGATGGCCGGCTGGCGCAACTGCCCCGTATGGGTAAAAAGTCGGCGGACAACATCCTGCGCCACATACGCGCGCAACGGTTGCGTTCCGACCGGACTCCTCTAGGGATTGCCGCCGAGACGTGCGCGGCAGTGTCGGCGCAGTTGTTCGACGCCTGCCCCGAGCTGGTAAGCCTGACCCCGGCCGGTTCCCTCCGCCGGTGGGAAGAAACCATCGGCGATCTGGACCTCATCGCCATCTCCGACAATCCTTCCGAAACCGGGCAAGCGTTGGTGTCCCTACCTTCTGTTCGTGAGGTGCTGGTGCATGGCGACGCTAAAACATCCGTCGTCGTTGACCCGGGCATCCAGATCGACCTCCGTGCCGGAGAACCCGACAGCCTGGGCGCAATGCTCCAGTATTTCACCGGCAGTCAGCAGCACAACATCCGGCTGCGCGACTACGCCAATCGGCAGGGACTGTCCTTGAACGAGTATGGTATCACCGTAATGGAAAGCGGCGAGGTTGAACGGTTCCCAGACGAGGTATCTTTCTACGCCCGTTTGGGACTGCCCTGGATTCCGCCGGAGTTGCGGCGGGGCGCCGACGAACTGGACCTGGCGCGGTCCGGCAATCTGCCTGATCTGGTGACCGAATCCGATCTGAAGGGTGACCTGCACCTCCACAGTGACTGGAGCGACGGAAAGTTTTCGTTGGAAGAAATGGTCGCTGCCGTTGCTGATATGGGATACCAGTACATGTCTCTTACGGATCACTCGCAGGGCCTGGGAGTTGCCAACGGCCTGACCCCGGATCGGCTCGCTCGGCAAATCGAAGTCCTCCGGAGCCTACAGGACCGCTACGACATGATCATCCTCTGCGGTTCCGAGGTGGACATCCGGGCCGACGGAGCGATGGACTTCCCCGATGATGTGCTGTCCATGCTGGATTGGGTGATCGCCTCGGTGCACAACGCCATGACCCAGGACCGCGACACGATGACCCGGCGCATCATCCGCGCTATGGAGAACCCTCACGTCGCCGCCATCGGCCACGCTTCAACCCGACTGCTGGGTCGCCGCGATCCGGTGGATTTTGACATAGAAGCCCTGCTCCAAACCGCCCGTGACACCGGAACGGCCATGGAAATCAACGCCGCTCCGGAACGGTTGGATTTGAAAGACACCAATGCCACCCGTGCCCGGGAGTTGGGCGTGCCCTTGGTGATCAACACCGACTCTCACCATACCGACGGCCTGACCAATCGGCGGTTCGGCGTCGCCGTAGCGCGACGCGCCCAGTGCGGCCCGGAACATATCCTCAACACGTATCCGGCTGCCGAGTTCCTGGCCTGGCTCCGGACTCCCAAATCCCAGCGAATGCTTCGCTTTGACGCTATGATCGCGTCCAGGGTTTCGGAATCAGTTTCATGAGTGCTGCCGTTGATCAAAACGGCGCCGCGTTGGCCTTCACCGGACCCGATGCTGCGGAACAACTTCCCGCCGCCCAAGATGTAGTCGAACGACTTCAGGCCCGCGCCGGGCGTGTCGAGCCATGGCACATCGCTGTGCTGCGCGCCATCGGCGAATGGGAGTTGCCGGACGAAGAGGTGTCCGGACGCCACTGGCATTACGTAATCGGCGGCGAGGCTTTGGATTGGCTCACGCTGGCCCAACGGCTGTGCTTGGCCATCCCAGACGTTATCCCTACCAAAGAACTGGAGCCACTGCTCTTTTTTGGCCGACTGCCGGGTAACCTCAGCGCTGATCAGTTCCGCCAGTTGGTGGGCCCGTACCGGTACACGGCCCACCTCAACTTTTGGTACGGAGTGGTAGTGGAAGAGGCCCTGCAACTGGCGGTGGAGGAGAGCATCCGGAAGAGCCGCATGGCCCGTTGCTACGGGGACAGCGAGAAGGTGGTTGAAGAAGCCTACCGGCATCTGTACGGCGCAAACCGCACCGAACTTGCGGGGCAATTCCAGGCAGAGACTGTCGGGCAATGGGGCGGTGATTGGGAAACCATATCTCTGGCCGGGTGGTATGAATTTACCTACTGGTTGTTCAAGCGGCGCGTTCGAAAGTGGCATCCCGCCCGTGTCGCCAGCGACACCCGTCGCGGACTGGACCGGTTGAACGAATTGCGTCTGGGTGGGCCGGAAGACGCCGCCGGCGTTTTGTACGTTCCCGATGACGCCGCGCCGGTTCTGATGTCCGCCGGCCGCCGCCAGTGAAGCGAGTCGACGCGTAAGAGCGACCAGGGCGACCTGAAAGGTCGCCCTGGTTTCGTTCGGAATTAGCTTCGGAAAAATGTCCGCTTACAACCCGTACACTCTGCGGTAGCTCAGGCTCATCCGCTTGCGCTCGGTGTCGATGCTCAGGATCTGGACCTTGATCTGCTGGCCCTGGTAAACGATCTCTTTGGGATGCTCCATGCGGCGCGCCGAGAGCTCCGAGATATGCACCAGGCCCTCTACCCAGTCTTCCAGCTTTACGAAAGCGCCGAAGTCCATCAGCCGGGTCACCGTCCCATCGACGATGTCGCCTACGTGGTACCGCTCCGGCACCGTGTCCCAAGGTTCCGGTTGAGTGCGCTTTAGGCTCAGTGAGATCTTGCTGTTCTCCCGGTCAACCCTGAGGACTTTCAGCGTCAGGTTGTCGCCGATGCTGACCACTTCTTCAGGAGACTTGACCATCGACCAGGATAGTTCTGAGATGGGAACCAGACCTTCGGCGTCGCCCAGATCAACGAAAGCGCCAAAACCGCGCATGGAGCGCACGGTGCCTTGGACGATCTGGCCTTCCTGCAGTTCCTCGAGCAGACGCTCTTTGGCCGCATTTCGCAGTTGCCGCCAGATGCGGCGCTCCGTCAGCACCAACTTCTCCCGCTGGGCGTCCAGCTCCAGGATGTTAAAGCGCGCATCTTCGCCAATCCGCGCATCAAGATGCTCGATCCGGCCTTCTTTGGGAACCGGAGCCATCTGGGAAAAGGGCACGAACCCGCGCACGCCGTTCCAGTCAACCACTAAACCGCCCTTATTGTGTTGAACCACCTTAGCCGCAAGTTCGGAATCGTTGCGGTGCAATTCAATGAGGTCTTCCCAGACCTGTTTTTCCTGCGCTTGGTCGTAGGAAAATACGGCCATACCCCCCGGCCCGCGGTTGTTCAGATGAATAACTATCACGCTCGTGCCAGGCTGCATCTGCTCCCGCTTCTCTGAGGTTAACGTGCGCATTTCTTGCGGCGGGACGATGCCCTCGGTTTTCAGACCGGCGCTGATAACCATTCCTTCCTCGTCAATGCGTACGATTTCCCCGGTCACCAGGTCGCCCCTGCGATATTCCCGGGGCGAAAACGCCGACTCGGGAAGCTGCGACATATCGGTGACATCAACTACGTTCGGGTCCTGGGCTACCATCAGTTCAGTTGCTCCTTACTCTTTCTTACGGTCCATCTCAGAGCGACCGCATAGGTCGAGCAGGTACTCGGTTTCTAGCGTGAAGCACTTTCCCCACAATTCGCCTGCCTAATAATACTTATGTCGGATACAAATTGCAACCGCTATTCCAGACTGACGTGAAATTGGTCTGTTTCAGCCGGCCGCCTCTCCCCAAAACCGTCATTCCCGTGAAAGCGGGAATCCAGGCTCCCGACGGCAATGATGTTCTGGATTCCTGCTTGCGCCGGAGTGACGGAATAACCTCGCATAAGCCTTGCGTGAGAGCAATATCATATGGACAACCCAATGGATAGGATGTACCATTCTTGAGAAGAAAATCAACTCAGCTAACCCACCGGACGCTCTTATCTTAGCGCCATCCTTCGGTGGTGGCTGTTGGGACGGTACGATGACTCAGTCTGCCATTACGATGCCACGCGCCTATGATGCGGCATCCGTCGAACAGCGCATTTATCAAAGCTGGTGGGATTCGGGTTACTTCGTACCGCGCATAAACGCTGACCGACCGCCCTTCTGCGTAGTAATGCCGCCGCCCAACGTGACGGGCGAGTTGCACTTGGGACACGCCCTCACGGCCAGCCTCCAGGACTCCCTCACCCGCTGGCACCGGATGTGCGGCGATCCCACCCTTTGGCTCCCGGGCAAAGACCACGCCGGCATCGCTACCCAGTGGGTGGTGGAGCGCGCCCTTGCCGCCGAAGGCACCAACCGCCACGAGCTGGGCCGCGATAAGTTCGAGGAACGGGTCTGGGATTGGGTGTCCCTCTACGGAAATACCATCGACGAACAGCATCGGCGCCTCGGCGCGTCGTGTGACTGGTCGCGCCTCCGGTTCACCCTGGACCCGGGTCCCGTCCAGGCCGTACGCACCACCTTCGTTAACCTCTTCAACAAGGGATTGATCTATCGCCACGAGCGGATCATCAACTGGTGTCCGCGCTGCGCCACTGCCCTGTCTGACCTCGAAGTGGACTACGAGGAGCAGGACGGAAAGCTCTATTACATTCGCTATCCCGTAGCCGACAGCCCGGCCGACTACGTTACCGTTGCCACCACCCGGCCCGAGTCTATGCTGGGCGACACCGGCGTCGCCGTTCATCCCGACGATGAACGTTACGCTGACAAGGTAGGCAAAGCGGTGTTGCTCCCCATTGTCGGGCGGCCAATTCCGGTGGTTGGCGACACCGCCATCGAAATGGAGTTCGGCACGGGAGCGTTGAAGGTCACGCCTGGCCACGATTTGGTGGACTTTGAAATAGGCGAGCGCCATAACCTGCCCATCGTCAACGTTATCGGATTTGACGGCTGTATGACCGATGAGGCCGGCTCCAAATATTCGGGCATGGAACGCTTTGCCGCCCGCTCTGCTGTGGTGGACGAGTTGGAGGCCACCGGCGCGTTGGAGAAGGTTGAGGATTACCACCACTCCGTCGGCCACTGCCAACGGTGTAACGAAGTGGTGGAACCACTGATCAGCCTCCAGTGGTTCCTCAACGTCGGCAAGCACGACCAGCCGGGAACCATCGCCGGCAACGCTTATGCCGCCGTGGTCAAAGGCGACATCGAAATAGTGCCGGAGCGATTCGCCCGGGTTTATTTGAACTGGCTTGAGAATATTCGCGACTGGTGTATCAGCCGTCAACTCTGGTGGGGCCATCGCATCCCGGTGTGGTACTGCGCGTCCTGCGGCAGCCAGACCGCCCACATCGAAGAGCCTGACCAGTGCCCCGACTGCGGCAGCGCTGACATCGAACAGGAAAGCGACGTGCTCGATACCTGGTTCAGCAGTGGTCTCTGGCCCCATTCCACGTTGGGTTGGCCGGAACAGGACTCCGCCGATCTGGATTATTTCTACCCCAACACCGTGCTGGAGACCGGCTACGATATCCTGTTCTTCTGGGTGGCCCGCATGATCATGCTGGGCATCGAGAATACCGGCGAGGTTCCTTTCCGATCTGTCTATCTTCACGGTATGGTGCTGGACGCCCAGGGACAGAAGATGAGCAAAACCCGGGGGAACACGCTGGACCCGCTGGATCTGCTGGAACAGTACGGCACCGACGCCCTTCGCTTTGCTCTGACCACAGGCACCGCTCCGGGGAACAACCTGCGTCTCAGCGACGACAAGTTGGAGTCGGCCCGCAACTTCGCCAACAAAATCTGGAACGCGGCCCGCTTCGTCATCACCACCGTGGACCGGCGCGATGATCTGGACGATTGGTATGATCTCGGATACTTCCTGGACCGGGGAGACCGCTGGATTGTCAGCCGCCTGGACGATCTCACTGTTGCGGTGAACCAGGGACTAGCCGACTTCGAGCTGGGGGACGCACAGCAGAATCTCTACGACTTCGTGTGGAACGATTTCTGCGACTGGTACATCGAGATGGCGAAAGTTCGGTTGCGTACCGCTGACCCGGGGAACGCTACTGCCGCGGCAGCCACCCTGGTGCATGTGTTGGAAAGGTCGCTGCGCCTGCTGCACCCGTTCATGCCATTCGTGACCGAAGAAATCTGGCAAAACCTGGTCAGCCGGGTTCCGACGCCCAAAGGTGGTTTGCCGCCTTCCATCATGGTGGCGGCCTACCCTCAGGTGGATACGCCGCGCGCTGCGCCGGAAGCCGAGGGCGAAATCGACCTGGTCATGCAGACCGTCCGCGCCGTCCGTAATATGCGCGCGCAACTGAGAATACCGGCCGGGCAAAAATTGGAGGCCGCAATTGAAACCAATGGGATGATGTCCGTCGTATCGGAGGAAAAAGATGTCATCAGCGCTCTGGCTCGCGTGGAACCGCTGCGCGTCCTGGACGCAGGAGACCCTGGAGCGACGTCCGGTGTGAGTTTGGTTGTCAACCCATTAGTGGTGCGTCTCCCCCTGGCGGGGGTTGTTGACCTGGAGGTCGAAACCGAAAGGTTGGACAAGGAACTGGGCGAAACCCGCCGCAACCAGGAACGGGTGGGGCAGTTGTTGAATAACCCGAACTTTGTGGCCAAAGCCCGGCCCGAAGTGGTGGAAAAAGAACGTCAACGTCTGCAAAGTCTCACCGAGCAGCGGGAACGTATCGAGGAAATCATGGCTCAACTGAGCCGATGATTGCCAAAGTTGCCATAACCTGCACGCCGTAGTCAAAGCGCATTGGGTCCCGTGATGGCAAAATACTCCGGTAGCACCACGTGCGCCGTTTGACAGGAGTGCCTTTGATGACGCAGAGGATTGTCCGTTTATCGATTGTCGGTCTGGTCGCTGCCTTGATGCTCGCCGCTATGACCGGCTGTTTTTTCGGAGGGGAAGAGGAACCGGAACCCACCGAGGCGCCCGATCTGGCGGCCACCATCGCCGCCGCGGTCAGCGCGGCAACGCCCACGGACACCCCGGTTCCCCCCACGGACACCCCGGTTCCCCCCACAGACACCCCGGTTCCGCCCACCAACACGCCGGAGCCCACCCCCGACATTCAGGCTACCATTGACGCCAGTATCGCCGCGACCCGCGCTGCCATGCCCCAGCCCACGGCCACGCCGTTGCCTACTAACACGCCTCCGCCTACTAACACGCCGGTTCCCACTGCTATCGCGCCGGCCCGCCAGCCGTCCGATGGCCCCCCGTGCATAGTCGCCGGCAAAGTCACTATCGGCGGAGCGGTCCCGCCGGCCGGCACGCCAGTGTATGCCCGCAGCCAAAGGGGAGACGGGCAAGTGGTCGCCGAAGATGGGACCAATCAGGATGGCACATATCAACTGGGTATCCTGTACTACAACGAGGCGTTCGACATATTCGTCCGGGTCCAGGATTCGGGCGTCGATACCCCAGTAACCTTCCGGGGTTGCCGGGAAATAAGGAACCTGACCATCCCATAGGGCGCTCACTACGGCGCTGGCGGCCCCGGAACGGCGATTATCCGGGGCCGTTTGCCGTCTGGTAGAATGATGGCCGCCCTTGCTGACCCGTACGGAGCGAGCCTGACATTCGTATGACGATTGAATCCGCCCTTGGTGTCATTGGCTACCCGATTGGCCATTCCGTATCGCCCTTGTTCCAACAGGCGGCTCTGGACCGGCTTTCCGTCCCGCACCGGTATCGCGCTTACGAAGTGCATCCCGATTCCGTGGGAGACTTCATCGCCTCCCTCCGCTCTGAAGGCGTCTTGGGCATCAACGTGACCGTCCCCCACAAGGAAGCGGTTATGCCCTTCCTTGATGACATTGACGATTGGGCTGCCGAAGCCGGCGCTGTTAACACCATCGTCAACCGGGACGGCAGGCTCACGGGTTACAACACCGATGGCTACGGATTTTTGCGGGCCCTGACCGACGAGGGAGGTTTGAATCCCGCCGGCAAACGGGTTCTGGTTTTGGGCGCCGGGGGCTCAGCGAGAGGCGTTGTGCAAGCCCTCATCCGCGCCGAGGTGGGCCGTTTGGACATCGCCAACCGCACGCTGGCCCGAGCTGAATTGTTGGCGGAACTGGCCCAACAGCGCAGCGTGCCCGCCGGCGCAGCCTCATTGGATCCCAGCCAATTGTCCGAGGCTGCCGCTGCGGCCGATTTGATAGTCAATTGCACATCCCTTGGGATGCGGCACGGCCCCGACGAAACGGCTTCTCCGTTGGCGACGCAGCACATACCGGCGGGGTCTCTGGTCTATGACCTGGTGTATAATCCCATGTTGACACCTTTGCTGCAGGCGGCGCAGTCTGCCGGAGCAAAAACCCTCGGCGGCATTTCCATGCTGGTGTACCAGGGAGCAGCGTCCTTTGAACTGTGGCTGCAACGTCCGGCCCCGGTTTCCGCCATGATGGACGCGGCTTTAGCCGCAATGCGTGCCCGCGAGGCGGAATCCCACTAACCTCAATCCAGGAGGCCACACGCGATGATACGTTGGTTCACGGCGGGAGAGTCCCACGGGCAGGGCTTGATGATAATTGTGGAAGGAGTGCCAGCCTACCTGCCGCTGGACGAGGAATACATCGCGCGCCACTTGGGTCGCCGCCAGCGGGGCTACGGGCGCGGCGGTCGCCAGCAGATTGAGCGCGACCACGCCCACATCCAGACCGGCGTGCGCCACGGCTACACCCTGGGCAGCCCCATCGGGATGCTGCTGGAGAACCGCGATTGGGTCAACTGGCAGGAAGCCATGGCCGTCGAGTACGTGGAAAACCCGTCCCAGGAGGGGCGCAACCAGCGCGTTACCCGCATCCGCCCCGGCCATGCCGACCTGCCCGGCGCCATGAAGTACGGCTTCCACGATGTGCGCAACTCCCTGGAGCGCGCCTCCGCCCGGGAGACCGCCGGCCGGGTCGCCGCCGGCGCCGTCGCCATGCGCCTGCTGGAGGAGTTCGGCATCGTCCTCCACAGCCACGTCATCTCCATCGGCCGCATCCGGGCCAACCCGCCGGAACACGACGCAATCGACTGGGACGCAGTGGAGGATTCTCCCGTTCATTGCGCCGACCCCGAGGCCGCTACCCTGATGATGGCCGAGGTGGACGCCGCCCGGGAGGCCGGCGACACCGTGGGCGGCAGCGTCGAGGTAATCGCCGAAAACGTCCCCATCGGCCTCGGTTCCCACGTGCATTGGGACCGCAAGATTGACGCCAAGGTGGCCCAGGCGCTCATGAGCATCAACGCCGTGAAAGCCGTCAGCATCGGCCCCGGCTGGGAATTGCTGGACCGCTGGGGTTCCGAGTTCCAGGACGTCATCGAACCCGTCACGGACCCCGACCGCCCCTGGCAGCGCAAGACCAACCGGGCTGGCGGCACCGAGGGCGGCATGACCAGCGGCCCGCCCCTGGTAGCCCGCTTCGTCATCAAACCCATCGCCACCCTGCACAACCCGTTGCCCTCCGTTGACCTGGACACGGGCGAGCCGGTGCAGGCCCACTTCGAGCGTAGCGACGTGTGCCAGGCTCCCCCGGCCGGCGTCATCGGCGAAGCCATGGTCGCTCTGGTGCTGGCCGACGCCTTCATGGAGAAATTCGGCGGCGACAGCATCCCCGAAACGCGGCGCAACTACGACGGCTACCAGGCTACCGTCGGCCCGCGCCTGCGCTACAGCTGACCATCCCCGTTCCTGTATTCCGGCCCCATTCTGGTACTCCGGCCCCATTCTCGTCATTCCGGCGAAAGCCGGAATCCAGACCCCCTGAGAGGAGAAATGCCCGATGGGATGGCTAACCGGCCTCATCTGGCAGTTCCACAATCGCAGCATCGACCGGCTGTGTTCGCCGGAAGACGGCCTGCATATCGATACCGAGCGGATGCGGCATCGGCGCGAGCTAGCCCGTTATCAGGGTCAGGTGGGCGACAACCTGACGGTGCAGACGACGATTGACATGGCGCGGACGCAGACTTGGATGGGCGGGGGATGAAGCGATTGCCGTCAACAGAAGCAGTCAATCGTAATGGGTGACACCCTGGAGGGCTAACTAATGGAATGGATAGTTGGGCTGATCGTTGGATTGATTGTGGGATTGGCTGGTGGTGGTGTGGCCGCTTGGCTGATTCGCAGCGCGCAGGCTAATTCGCAACTAGCAACACAAGCCGCCGACCATCGTGAAGAAGTAGCCGGATTAAACGGGCAATTACAGCAGGCGGCCAGCGCTCAACAGATCCTTGCCGACGCCAAGGAGCAATTGAGCGTTGAATTCCAAGCGGTTGCCAGCAAGTCTTTGCAAAACAGCAACGAGGCTTTTCTAACGGTTGCCAACGAAAATTTCGGCAAGACACTGGAATCCGCCAAGAGCGAGTTCCACCAGCGACACCAGCAATTTCAAGAGTTGGTGAAGCCCTTGGCCGAAAACTACGGCAAGCTTAACCCGCAAATTGAAACGCTGACTACGCAAATGAGCTCCATCACCGCCGAAACCGCCAAGTTATCAGGTGCTCTGACTGACAACCGGCAGGTGGGCAAATGGGGCGAGATACAGCTACGGCGGGTAGTAGAGCTCGCCGGCATGACGGACTATTGCGATTTCGTTGAGCAACCAACCATCGGCACTGACGGAAAACGAGAACGCCCCGATATGGTCATCAATTTGCCGGACAACCGCGCGGTTGTCGTTGACGCCAAAGCCTCCACGGCGGCTTACATGGAGGCACGGCAAGCTGATGATGAGGTAGCGGCTGATGCTGCCTGGTTGAAGCATGCCAACGCTTTGAAAGGTCAAGTCGATAACCTCGCCGGCAAAAACTACGGCGCCAGTATGGACAGTTCACTGGATTTCGTAGTGATGTTTGTTCCCGGTGACCAGTTCCTTGCGGCAGCATTGGGGCCAACCCCGAAATTATCGAGTACGCGATGGGCAAGCGGGTTGCCATTGCCACGCCGGTCTCGCTGATCTCGCTCCTGTGGGCCATAGCCAACGGCTGGCAACAGGACCGGATTGCGCGAGACACACGCAAAATCAAGGAAGCTGGCGAGGAAATGCACAAGCGGATGCTCAATTTCATCAGCCATTATCAAAATGTTGGCCGGGAGTTGAACCAGGCCGTTACCGCTTTCAATCGCTCCGTAGGCTCTTTTGACAGTCGCGTCGTACCCCAAGGCCGGCAATTCTCCGAACTGGTGACCGGCAGTGAAGACAGTTTTCGGATGCCGGAGGCGATTGACCAATCGCCGCGCATCTCCTGCTATGCACTGTCGCCCACGTCGCACGCCGATGACACCGAGCAACAGGCGGAATAAATGAAATATGGCGTAACTCTCCTCCCCACCTCCTATGACTCCTTCCGTCAGCATGTCCGCCTAGCCGAGTCGGTAGGTTTTGATTACATCGGCGTCGCCGATTCCCAATCGCTGTTCCGCGAGTTGTTCGTCTCCCTGGCGGTGGCCGCGATGGAAACCGAGCGGGTCCACCTGGGGCCATCGGTCACCAACCCTTTGACCCGACACCCGGCGGTTACTGCCTCTGCCATCGCTTCGCTGCAAGAGCTTTCCCAAGGGCGGGCGTTCCTCGGCATCGGCACCGGAGACTCGGCCATCCTGAACTTGGGCTTGCGACCGGCTCGGCTGGCCGCGTTGCGTGAATATATCGGCGCGGTGCGCTCCTTCATGTCCGGCGAAACCGCCGAATACCTGGGGCGAGAGGGCCATGTGCAATGGAGCGCCGATCCTGCGCCCATCATGATGTCCGCGGAAGGGCCGCGCACCCTGCGCATCGCCGGTGAAATCGCCGACCGGGCCATGATTCACACCGGCCTGACGCCGGATATCTTGGAGGACACGGTAGCCCACGTTCGTGCCGGCGAATGGAACGTCGGCAAACCCCTGGGATCAACGGAAATCTGGGCTTTCGCCAAATGCAACATTGCCGACGACCACGACGCGGCCATTGCTGAAATCAAGATGGCCCTTGCCGCCAGCGCGCACCACGCTTTCCGTTTCACCCTGGAAGGCAAGCACGTTCCCGAAGAGTTGCACGAGGCCATGATGGCCATTCAGGGTGAATACGTGCCTGCCGAGCATGAGCAGGTCGGCGACACCCGCAACGCCGCCATAACCGACGAGTTCGGCGTCACCGATTACCTGGCCGACCGTTTCGCCGTGGTCGGCACGCCCGAGGAATGTCGCGCCAAGGTAGCGCAGATCGGCGGCGCCGGAGTTGATGTGCTGCAAATCACCGCTATCAGCCGTGACCCGGGCGACATAATCCGCCGCTTTGGTGAAGAGGTTATCGCCCAAATATCGTAGGGGCGGGTTTCAAACCCGCCCCTACACGTTAGATGGCAGGTTGCGCTTTACGGGAACAGGATCTCCCCGGTCTCGGCGTCCTCCACCGTGATGGCGGTCACCGGGCAGTTCTCGGCGGCTTCGAGGATGGTTTCCTCAGGGTCGCCGGCCGGGTCCTTCACGTAGGACTGCCGGTCTTCGTTGAGGCCGAACGTGTTGACCGCGAAGGTTTCGCACATGGCGTTGCCCACGCACACGTTGTAGTCCACGGTAATCTTCAACTGTCGGGCCATTGGGGTAACCTCCTCGTGGTGGTCAGGCGGGTGTAGCGTGTTGCGAGTAATGAAAGCGGCGGCCGGTGTCAACGAGTCGCAACCGGCAGGTTGAGTAGCGTGCGTTGGCCCACGCTGGGCAAATATTCCAGTTCTTCGGGAGCGGTTTCCAGCTCGAATCCTTCAAACCGGCGGGCCAGCTCGGCGAAGGCTTCCTGCCCCTCCAAACGCGCCAGGGTCGCGCCCAGGCAATGATGCACTCCGCTGCCGAAGGATACGTGAGGATTGGGGTTGCGGGTGATGTCCAGGTCGTCGGGGCTGTTGAAAACCTCCGGGTCCCGGTTCGCGGAAGAGATTACCCAGCGAACCCGGTCATCCTTGCCGACCCGTTGGCCGTTTCCCATGTCAACCTCCTGGGTGGCGATGCGCTGCACTGACTTCAGCGGCGAGTCGTAGCGCAGGACCTCTTCCACAACGTTGACGATGTGAGTGTCCGGGTCGGTTCGAAGCAGGTCGAACTGGTCGGAATGTCGTGCAAATGCCAGCACTCCGTTGGCGATCAGGTCGTTGGTGGTCTCGTGCCCGGCCACCAGCAGAAGCAGCGCATTTGCCAGCACTTCGTCGCGGGTGTAGGCGCCCATAATTTCGCCCTTGCAGATGACGGACAGCAGGTCATCGCCCGGATCCCGCACCCGCTCGGCCACGATGGGAGCCAGGTAGTCGGTTACGGCCTGCACTCCCTCGGCGAACATACGGATGCGGTCGGGCTGGTTGCCATCAAACCCGCACATCCGCCCGCACAGTTCCTTGACGAAAGCCCGGTCGCTGGCCGGGATGTCCATCAGGCCGGCGATGATGCTGTAGGTCAACGGCGTGGCGAAGTCATGCATGACGTCCATCCGCCCCGCCCCTTGCAGGTCATCCAACAGATCGTTTACCGTCTGCCGCACCAGGGGACGCCAGGTTTCCATCGCCTTAGGAGTGAAGTACCCGTGGACCACCTTGCGTTTCTCTTTGTGCTTCGCCCCATCGTTCTGGGTGAAGCGGGCGGCCATCCAGTTGCGCACCGCGCCGAACAGCTCCATATCCTCCTCAGGTATGGATGGCGACGGCGGCTGGGTATCGCGCAACGCGACTTCCGAAGAGAAATACTCAGGATGGCGTGCCGTCCAGACCAGCCGCTCGTAGCTGGTTACAATCCACATCCGGTACTGCTCGTTCCAATGCACCGGCGCTTCGGAACGGAGCGCGCCGAAATAGGCGTAAGGATCCTGGATGGCTTCGGGAGCGAACAGGTCGTCGTGGATGTTGGCGGGCATGTCTGAACCCCTTTGGCAGCGGGCCGGCTCGCGTCAAAATTATCATAAGCGATGCTATAATTCAAACGGAGAGGTGGCTGACATGGCAAAAGTGTATGTGCAAATCGCCATTGAGACCGAGGAGAGAGCAGACCGCTGGGCCTGCCGTTCACCGGAGTTCGGATTCACGGTGTACGGAAAAACCCGTAACGCGGCTCGGCAGGAAGTGAACAAGGCGCTGTCCGCTTTGCTCAAGAGTTTCCACGGGGATTTGGATGCCATCGAGCGGTTTCTCAAAAAACGCGAAGTGCGCTTTTACGACATACAGCGTGATCGCCAGAGCACGCCGGATCCAATTGACCATGCGAGGGCACGTATTCAGCATGACATCCGCTCTGGCCCGCACCCCGCTTCAACCGAAGTGAGCTTGGAGGAGGTGCTGGTTGCATAGCCAGCGAAGCCTCAACTGGCTGGAAGTGACCGGGATACTCGCCCGCCTCGGCATTGACGAAGTTGAGCGCTTTGGAGCATATGCGGTTTATGTTGGCAGTCAGGAAGATGGCATAGTGACCATCGTCACCGAAGGGTGGGATACACACTTTGATGACTTTGTGTTCAATCTGTCAAAAATTGGCATCAACCGGGTGGAAATAGAAGCCGCGCTGGGATCTCTCTACGAAGATCACTGATTTTCACCTGAATTACGATAAGGCCGGCGGCTACATTGCGTAGCCGCCGGCCTTATTTCTGCCCAAACCGGTCGGAGCGTCGCTCGTTACTTCGCGCTCGTCACCGCAACCGGCAAGCTCTCCACGGCGCGGAAGGAGAGAACACGGTCGTACTCCACCTCTTCCACCGGGATTTCCAGCTCGATGTTGTCGAAGCGGTTGGCCAGGTTGCGGAAGATTTCCTGTCCCTCCAGGCGGGCCAGCGTCGCGCCGAGGCAGTGGTGGACGCCGCTGCCGAAGGCGACGTGCGGGTTGGGGTAGCGCTCGACGTCAAAGTCATCCGCGCGGTCGAAGACCTTGGGGTCCCGGTTGGCGCCCGGAATGAACCAGCGCACCCGGTCGTTCTTCTTGATTTGCTGGCCGTTCAGCTCGATGTCGTCCGTGGCGATCCGCTGGATGGACCGAACCGGGGAGTCGTAGCGCAGGCACTCTTCGGTGGCGCGCACGGTCTTCCCTTCGGGGTCCGACTTGAGGATGGCCCACTGGTCCGGATGCTGTGTAAAGGCCAGCGTACCGTTGCAGATGAGGTTGATCGTGGTCTCGTGTCCGGCCGACAGCAGCAGCATCACGTTGTTGATGGTCTGGTCCCGTGTAAAGATGCCCTGGCGCTCGCCCTCGGACACCACCATCATCAAGTCTAGCGAGTCGAACTTCTCAGGGTTGTTCACCCGGTCCTCGACCATGGGCGCGATGAAGTCCTGCAGGTTCTGTACGGCCTGGCTCAGCGGCCTCATGCGGTCGGGGCCTTCACGGTTGAGAAAGCGCAGGTCTTTCGCCAGTTCCCGCAGCCGGGGCCGCTCGCTGTCGGGTATGCCGAGCATTCGCGCGATCACCAGCAGGGGTAGCGGCGTGGCCAGGTCGGCCATCACGTCCATCCGCCCTTTCTCTTCCACGGCGTCCAGCAGTTCGTCAATGGCGGACTGCACCAGCGGGCGCCACATCTCGATGGACTTGGGGGTGAAGTAACCGTGCATCACCCGACGCATGTCCACATGGTCGGGACCAGAAACGGCGGGGTTGTGGCGTCGCTGGTCGTGCTGGATGAAGCGGGAAACCTGCCACTGCCGGATGAAGTTGTAGATTTCCATGTCGTCTTCATCAATGGGCGGGTTCGGCGGCCGCGTGTCCCGGGCGTACACGCTGGAGGAGAACGCCTCGGGATGCCGCGTGAGCCAGACGATGTGCTCCCAGGAAGTGACCATCCAGACTTCGAATTCTTCGTTGTAGTACACCGGCTGGTAGTCGCGCAGCCGATTGTAGAAGTCGTAGGGCTTGTACATCGCTTCCAGCGAGAATGGGTTGTCGTTGAATGTGCTGACCATTGGTTGAAACCTCCGGTTGGACGTATTTGCGTTCGGCCGGCGTTGCCGCTGGTCGCATCAGATTGGACGATTATAACCGATTTTCAGGCAAACGTGCAGTAGGGGCGGGTTTCAAACCCGCCCCCGTAAGATCGCGACGAATATCGGAACGCGGTTAGCGTGCGCTGGTCACCGTAACCGGCAGGCCCTCCAACGCCCGCAGGCCAATCAGCTGGTCATACTCCAGTTGCTCGACGGGCACCTCAAGCTCCAGGGTGTCAAAGCGGTTGGCCAGGTTGCGGAAGATTTCCTGCCCTTCCAGCCGGGCCAACGTCGCGCCGAGACAGTGGTGCACGCCGCTGCCGAAAGCCACGTGCATGTTGGGATAGCGCTCGATGTCGAAGTCGTCGGCCCGGTCAAAGACCTTGGGGTCGCGGTTGGCGCCGGAGATGAACCACCGTACCCGGTCGTTCTTCTTGATCTCCTGGCCGTTGAGTTCCATGTCCTCCATCGCGATGCGCTGGATGGACTTCACGGGTGAATCATAACGCAAGCACTCTTCGGTGGCCCGGACGGTCTTGCCTTCGGGGTCGGACTTCAGGTTGGCCCATTGGTCAGGATGCTGGGTGAAGGCCAGCGTGCCGTTGCAGATCAGGTTGATGGTGGTCTCGTGGCCGGCCGACAGGAGCAGCATCACGTTGTTGACCACCATATCGCGATTGAAGATGCCTTTGCGCTCGCCCTCGGCCACCACGGAAATCAGGTCGTCCTTGGGATTGGCGACGCGCTCCGCCACCAGCGGGCCCAGGTAGTCTTGCAGGTTTTGCACGGACTCAGACAGAGGCCCCATGCGGTCGGGACCGGTGCGGTTCAGATGACGCAAGTCCTTGGCCAGCCGGCGCATGATGGGCCGGTCGCTGTCCGGGATCCCCAACATCCGGGCAATGACCAGCAGGGGCAGCGGCGTGGCCAGGTCGGCCATCACGTCCATGCGGCCCTTTTCCTCCACCGCGTCCAGCAATTCGGTGATGGACGCTTGCACCAGGGGGCGCCACATCTCCATGGACTTGGGCGTGAAGTACCCGTGCATCACCCGGCGCATATCAACGTGGTCAGGGCCGGTGACTTCCGGGTTATAACGCCGCTGGTCGTGCTGGATGAACCGGGAAACCTGCCAATTCTTGATGTAGTTGTAGATCTCCATGTCGTCTTCGTCGATGGGCGGATTCGGTGGGCGCACATCGCGGGCGAAAACGCTGGATGAGAAAACCTCCGGATGGCGGGTGACCCAGACCAGGTGCTCCCAGTCGGTTACCATCCAGACCTCGAACTCCTCGTTGTAATGTACCGGCTCCCACTCGCGCAGCCGAGCGAAGAAGTCGTAGGGCTGGTACATCGCCTCCAGGGAGAAGGGGTTGTCGTTGATGGTGCTGACCATTTTGTGCAACCTCCGTTTAGACGGGTGCGGCTCACGACGAAATACGTCGGTATCGGGCTTTGATGGCCCGATTATAGGTGAGTAAACCGCTCACCGCAAGCAAAAAAGAATGCCCGGAGGAACATCCTCCGGGCATAGTCGGCGCGTATCATCCGATGTTCTGTCAGTGCAGGTTCACCGGCAACTGCTCCAGTGTGCGGAAGGCGATGCTGGACGTGTAAGTGAGGTCGTCCGGGTCGCAGCCCAAATTCAGGTTGGGGAAGCGCTGGGCCAGCGTCTTGAAGGCTTCCTGCCCCTCCAACCGGGCCAGCGTGGCGCCGAGGCAGTGGTGAATGCCGCTGCCGAAGGCGACGTGGGGGTTGGGATAGCGCTCGATGTCGAAGTCGTCGGGCCGGTCAAAGACCTCAGGGTCCCGGTTGGCGCCGGTGATGAACCACCGCATTCGCTGGTTCTTCTCGATCTGCTTGCCGCCGAACTCAAGCTCCTCGCCGGAGATCCGCTGGATGGACTTGACCGGTGGGTCGTACCGCAGGCACTCCTCGGTGGCGCGGATCATGCGGCCCTCGGGATCGGCCTTCATCAGTTCCCACTGGTCGGGGTGGGTCATGAAAGCTCGCGTGCCGTTGCAGATCAGGTTGATGGTGGTCTCGTGGCCGGCCAGCAGCAGCAGGATGGCGTTGGCGACCACCTGCTCCTCGTCCATCACGCCGACCCGGTAGGCGTCCGTCATGCGGTCCAGCAGGTCCCCGTTGGGGTTTTTGATGCGCTCTGCAACCATCGGGCGCAGGTATTCCTGAAGGCCGACGATGCCCTCGGTGAGGGGTTGCATTCGGTCGGTGTTGCCCCGACCTAGGAAGAGCAGCTTCTCGGCCAGGGAGCGGATGAACTGCCGGTCGGACGTTTCAATCCCCATCATGGCGGCGATGACCAGTAGGGGCAGCGGCGTGGCGTAGTCGCGCATCACGTCCATGTGACCGCGTTCCTCCGCCTCGTCCAATAGTTGGTTGATGGCCGACTGGACCAGCGGACGCCACAACTCCATGGCCTTGGGGTTGAAGTAGCCGTGGATGACCTTCCGCATGTCGGTATGGTCGGGTCCTCCATGCTCGCGGATCGATTCGTAGGCGCTCACCGCCCGGCGGTCATGTTGGATGAACCACTGGGCGAAGAACTGCTTCACGTACTCGTAGAGTCCCATGTCGGACTCGTCAATGTCGGGATACGGAGGCAGCGGGTCGCGGTGGAACACCTCTGAGGAAAAGAGCTCGGGACGGCGGGTGACCCATACCAGATCCTTGTACTTGGAAATCACCCAAAGCTTGTAGGGCGCGTTCCAGTGTACCGGGTCCTCTTCCCGCATCCGAGCAAAATAGGTGTAGGGGTCCTGGACCACTTCCGGGGAGAAGAGGTCATCGGTCAGCGTGGTAACCATAGCGTCCTTCCTTCTGGCACTGAGATGCGTTGTCGCCGCTTTCAAGCGGCATGGTTACGAAATTGGTTGCATCGTACTTATGCCTTTGCATCATGTCAACAATTGTCGGGATTTTAGCGGCGAGAAAGCGAAACGAAATCGGCCGCTGGGAAACCAGCGGCCGATTGATTGGTCGTTGCTGTCGGCGGTTACGACAGGTTCACCGGCAGCGTCTCCAACGTGCGGAAGGTGATGCTGGAGGTGTAGTTCAGATCCGCCGGGTTGCAGTCCATGTTCAGGTTGGGGAACCGCTCAGCGAGGGCCTTGAAAGCCTCTTGCCCTTCCAACCGGGCCAGCGTGGCGCCCAGGCAGTGGTGGATGCCGGAGCCGAAGGCGACGTGAGGGTTGGGATAGCGCTCGATGTCGAAGTCGTCAGGCCGGTCAAACACCTCGGGGTCGCGGTTGGCGGAGGTGACGAACCAGCGCATCCGCTCGTCCTTCTGGATCAGCTTGCCGCCCAGTTCCACGTCCTCGCCGGCGATGCGGGTGATGGACTTGACCGGCGCGTCGAACCGCAGGCATTCCTCGGTGGCGCGGACGGTCTTGGCGGCTGGGTCGGTCTTGAACAGCTCCCATTGGTCGGGATGCGTCATGAACGCGCGAGTGCCATTGCAGATGAGGTTGATGGTGGTCTCGTGACCAGCCAGCAGCAGCAGGATGGCGTTGGCCACGACCTGCTCTTCATCCATAATTTGCTTGCCGGCGGCGTTGGTCATGCGAGCCGCGTCGGTCATCTTGTCCAGCAGGTCGCCGTTGGAATTCTTGAGCCGTTCTTTGACCATGGGCCGCAGGTACTCCTGCAACTCGGTGATGCCCTCGGCCAACGGCTGCATCCGGTCTGCGTTGCCGCGCCCGATGAACAACAGCTTCTCGGCCAGGGAGCGGATGAACTGCCGGTCGTAGGTCTCAATACCCATCATGGCGGCGATGACCAGCAGCGGCAGTGGCGTCGCGTAGTCGCGCATCACGTCCATGTGCCCGCGATCTTCGGCCTCATCCAGCAACTGCTTGATGGCCGACTGCACCAGCGGGCGCCACAGCTCCATAGCCTTCGGGGTGAAGTAGCCGTGGATGACCTTGCGCATATCGGTATGGTCAGGCCCGCCGTGCTCGCGGATTTCCTCGTGGGTGCTGACCGCCCGGCGGTCGGTCTGGATGAACCACTGGCCGAAGAACCGCCGCACATCCTCGTAGAGGCCCATATCGGACTCGTCGATGGAAGGGTAAGGAGGCAGCGGGTCGCGGTGGAACACCTCGGACGAGAATGCCTCCGGACGCCGGGTGACCCAAACCAAGTCCTTGTACTTGGTAATGACCCAGAGCTTGTAGGGGTCATTCCAGTGGACCGGGTCTTCCTCCCGCATCCGCCCGAAGTAACTGTAGGGGTCCTGGATGACTTCAGGCGAGAACAGGTCTTCATTAAAAGTGGTAACCATAAAGTCCCTCCCAATGACTTTTCAAGGCAAACTGAAACCGCCGGCTCGAAGCGGGCTGGCACTTTACCAACATGATTATGCGTATTTTAGCAACGGCGCAATTTCCGGTCAATGTCGTTTGGCGCATACTAACGCCGTCGTTGGATTGATAGCCGTGATGTACGAGCGGGCGCTATTCGGCGGTAGTTTGCTGTTTCAGCAAGATCGAGGTTGGAACCCGTCTAACTTTGTGATAAAATGCGCAAAGGCAGGCGCCGATAAACATCTCCCAACCGGAGGAAACAATGGAAGGCAAAGTTCAGATTGAGATTACCTACTGCGTGCCTTGACAGCACCATGCTACCGCCACGTGGATGGCGAACGAATTTTTCCGGGCCTACGGCGGCGACGCCGCTATCACCATCTCCCCGCGCGGCCAGAGCATCATGGAGGTGTTCTTGGACGGCGAGAAGATTTTCGACAGGAAGGCCGAGGGGAACATCTACCCTGACCTGGGCCGCGTCCGCAAGATGAAGGAAGTCATCTCGGCGAAGATCGCGCAGGTTGACCTGGCAGTCGCTGCCGACAACTAGCTCGGCGCTTACCGCAAAGATTTGGCCGCCGCCCTCTTGCCAAGGGCGGCGGCTCGTTTTATTGCGAAGCGTACACGACCCATCAGACGCTTTGACGTCGGGGGCTTTTACGGGCCAACAATGGGCACACCGCATCCCAGACTTTAGCGGCAACATCCTCTATGGGATAGTTGCCCTCGATGACCTGCCAGTCATCCGGGGCGGCGGCAGCCTGTTTTTGAAAGCCGCAGCGGACGGCATAGTGAAAGGCCAGTTCCGCGTCTTCAAAGCGATTGCCATCGGCAAGCAAGCTAAGCTGCAACTGGCGACCTTTGACGCGGTTCAATCCGATTGCCGGGTCGATGTCCAGTAGCAGGGTCAAGTCGGGATAGCGGCATCCGGTGGCGAAGTCATTGAGCCATTTGATACGTTGCAGGTCAATGCCTCGTCCATATCCCTGGTAGGCAATGGTGGAGCCGGCAAAGCGGTCGGCGACGACCACCGCGCCGGCGTCCACTTCAGTGATGATTTTCCGGGACATCAACTCGGCGCGGGCCGCCTCAAACAGCAACAGCTCTGCCGACGGTGATAGCGACGCGCCGGTCACGAGATATTCCCGCAGATATTCGCCCAACTCGGTCGAACCCGGCTCCCGCAGCAATACCGGCCCATAACCGTGCTGTTGCAGGGCAGCCTCGAGCAGCCGGGCTTGCGTGGATTTGCCGGCGCCTTCCCCGCCCTCAAACGCTATAAACACACCGGACATCGCCGCTACTCCTCAACTTGCTGATACGGCAGCGGCAGACTACCAGAGAATTACCTGTTGCTGCATCGGAGTCTGGATTCCGGCTTTCGCCGGAATGACGGAGTTAGGCCTGGGCTAGGGCCGGTAGATCAGCACACCGCGCTGCGGGTCTCTGCCCCGGCTGGTGGAGGCCAGATTGAATTCCTGGGCCAGCATATGCTGTAGGCGCCGAATGTAGGGGCGTTGCGGTTCCAACTGGACGCTGAATTCGCCGGACATGACCCGCTGAGCGGCTTCTTCCACCTCGGCGCGGGCGGCGGCGACGGTTTCGGCGTTGGCCTCGTCACGGTCTTGTCCGTTGCGCCGGCCGGCCGGCGGAGGCAGGTCAACGCCCTGGTCCCGGGCCAGCGACGTCAGGAATTCGGAAACTTGCGGAACGGTGTTTTTGCGCAGCACGTACACCGGTACATTGTTGCTCTCGGCTATCCGTACCAACTGACTTCCCCGGCGGTAGTGATTCTTCGTCGTGAGGAGCAGGCTGGCCCGGCGCAGTTCGCCGACTATCTCGGCGCTGGCTTCCCGTTCCGCCAGGGCGGTTTCCACCTTGTCCCGACTGACGCCGAAGAGGAAGATGCGGGCATCCAGCCGGCGCGGGGCCGACCCATTGGCGTCGGGTTCGTCGTGGAAGGCTTCGGGCGGATAGCGGTCGTACTCCGTCTCCGGCCCGCCGGAACGCTTCCGTCCCTTTCGACCTCGGATGTCGTTGGCCGACCAGGGAGTTTGTCCGACCTCGCTGGGCCTGGGCGCCGCGGTACGCGTCACGCTACCGTCGGCGTCCATGCGGCGCACTTCCGGTTCCACGGGATAACCCCGAAGCCACTGGTCAACGACCTGAGCCACGTCCTCGTGAACGTACACTTCGTCCCAGTCCTGAATTTCGACCACCACGTCGAAAGTCGGAGGCGCTTTGCGCTCCAACACTGTTTTCTGGGTTCCCCGGAAGCGGGCTTCCTGGTCGCCCAGGGTAACCGTCTGCACTCCGCCCACCAGGTCCGACAGGGTGGGGTTCATGATCAGGTTATCCAGAGTGTTGCCGTGGGCGGTGGCGACCAGCTGTACCCCGCGCTCGGCGATGGTGCGGGCGGCGGCCGCCTCCTGGGTAGTGCCCATTTCATCAATGATGATGACCTGGGGCATATGGTTTTCCACCGCCTCGATCATCACGCCATGCTGCTCGGTGGGCGTGGGTACCTGCATCCGGCGGGAGTGGCCAATTGCGGGATGCGGTATGTCGCCGTCGCCAGCAATTTCGTTGGAGGTGTCAACGATTATCACGCGCTTCTGCGCTTCGTCCGCCAGGACGCGCGCCACCTCCCGCAGCATGGTGGTCTTGCCCACGCCGGGCCGGCCCAACAGCAGGATGTTCTGCCCGCTGTAGGTCAGGTCCTCAATCATCTTGATGGTGCCGAAAACGGCCCGACCTACCCGGCAGGTGATCCCCACGACGCTGCCGGAACGGTTGCGGATGGCGGAAATCCGATGCAGGGTGCGCTCCATTCCGGCCCGGTTGTCGTCCCCGAAGTCACCGATGCCGGATACCACGTGCAACAGGTCTTCACGGCTCACCGGCTCGTCGCCTAGCATCACATCGCCGTAGGAGAAGCGCGCCTCCGGTAAGCGACCCAAATCGAGGATGACCTCCAGGAGATCGTCCAGTTCTTCCTGCTCGCGGAGCTTCCCGGTCACCCGGGGTGGCAGCGCCGACAGCAGCTGTTCCAGTTCATCGTGGGCCAGTTGCTCGACCGTTACCAACTACAGCCTCCTGTATTTGATCCCGGCGCAAGCCGGGGTGACGGAGTCGCAATGACGGTATGGCGTAATCAGCGGCGTGGGCTAACGCACGCGCGGAGCTTCAATGGGCGGAGCGGAAGTGTCAAGGGGAGGCCCGCCGGCCAGTGCGACAAAGTAGCGATGTATGCGGGCGTCGGCAGTCAATTCAGGGTGGAAGGACGTCGCCATCAGATTATCTTGCTGCACCGCCACCGGCCGTCCATCGGGCAGAGCGGCCAGAATGTCCACGTCTTCTCCGACCCGGATGATGACCGGCGCGCGGATAAAAATGGCATGATATGCGGCGTCTCCAAGACCTTTGATGGGTAGGTCCTGTTCAAAAGAGTCCACCTGCCGACCAAAGGCATTGCGCTGAACCCCCACGTCCATCAGACCCAGGGGAACGGGGTCCTGTTCGGTGATCTCTGCGGCCAGCATGATCATCCCGGCGCACGTACCCCACACGGCTTTGCCGCTGGCAGCCATTTCCGCCACGGGTTCGCGCAGCCCGTACAAAGACATCAGGCGGCTCAGCGTGGTGCTTTCGCCGCCCGGAATAATCAACCCGTCCAGCCCGTCCAGTTGTTCGGGCAGCCTTACTTCGGTAGCGGCGGCGCCTATGCTGCGCAACACGTGGCAATGCTCCGCGAAGTCGCCCTGTACCGCCAAAACGCCGATGTTCAACTAAGTAACCACCCGGTTGCCCAAAGTCTTGCCGCTTTCAAAAGTTCCATCCCGTCATTCCCGCATCTTTTCCGTCATTCCCGCGAAAGCGGGAATCCAGGTTGGCCTCGTTGGGAAGAGTTCTGGATTCCGGCGAAAGCCGGAATGACGGTGTGGGGCTAGACGCTGCGCGTGGCCAGCAGTTCCTGCTCGCTGAGCTCCCGCACGCTTCGGCCCACCATTGGTTCGCCAAGGTCCTTGGAAACGTCGGCCAGGATGTGAGGATCGTTGTAATGGGTTACGGCCTGGACGATGGCATGGCCCCGGCGCACCGGATCTCCGGACTTGAAGATGCCGGAGCCGACGAAGACGCCGTCCGCGCCCAGCTGCATCATCAGCGCCGCGTCGGCAGGAGTGGCAACGCCGCCGGCCGCGAAATTGACCACGGGCATCCGGCCTTCCTCGCGGGTCTGCTGGAGCAAATCAAGGCTGACGCGAAGATCGCGGGCTTCCACCACCAACTCGTCCTCGGGCATGTTCTGCAACTTGCGGATGGCGTCCTGGACGGCGCGCATATGCCGTACTGCTTCCACCACGTCGCCGGTGCCGGCCTCTCCCTTGGTGCGTATCATAGCCGCGCCTTCGGAGACGCGACGCAGGGCTTCTCCCAAGTCCCGGCACCCGCAGACGAAGGGCACCGTGAAGTCGTGCTTCCAGACGTGGTGCATTTCGTCGGCCGGCGTCAGCACTTCCGATTCGTCAACGTAGTCCACGCCGAGAGCCTGCAGGATCTGGGCTTCCACGAAGTGGCCGATGCGGCACTTGGCCATCACCGGAATGGAAACCGCGTCGATGATCTCGCAGATCATGGAGGGGTCGCTCATGCGCGCCACGCCGCCATCGGCGCGGATGTCAGCCGGCACCCGTTCCAGCGCCATGACCGCCACGGCGCCGGCTTCCTGCGCGATGCGGGCCTGCTCCGCCGTGACCACGTCCATAATGACGCCGCCCTTCAGCATCTGGGCATGGCCTGATTTCACGGTAAATGTGCCGGTAAGGACTTCTGCAACCATCGGAGCGCCTCCCCCATATTTTCCAAAAGTGATCTGCTTTATTATAGCCCGCGTCGCATAGCTAATCAATCAGCGTTGGACGTTGAGCAGGGGCTTTCTATTCTTGGCGTAATCGTCAGAATCAGGATTTTCTGGATTACGGGATTTACCGGATTGGAAAGTTCTCCGCATCTGAATAGCTCCAATCCTGCCAATCCTTAAATCCAGTAAATCCTGATTCTGACGGAGAATAGAAAACCCCTGACGCGCCAACTCAGCCGCTTGCCTATCCCACCGGCAAGACCGGCTCGGTTCGTTCCGCGGGAAGTTCAACCTCAAAAGCGTTCAGGAAGAACGCGGTCTGGGCGTAGTTGCCCATCAGCGCGGTGATCTCCACCAGGTGTTGCGCTCCAAACTGCTCCAGCGCGATCTGGAAGGTTGACGCCGAAATCCGGTGGTTGTTGTAGAACTCGTTGCAGAAGTTGACGATGGCACGTTCGTCGGCGGCCATATCCGGCAAAGGCTTCCGGTCCCGGATGGCGTCCACCAGCGCGTCGCTGACTCCCTCACGCCGGGCGGCGGGAGCGTGGGCGTTCCAGATGTAGGGGCAGTCGAAAGCCCGCGCCGTGGCCAGGATCGCCAACTCCTGGATCCGCTTGGAGAATGTGCTCTCAAAACGCAGGTAGTTGGTCAGGTTGCTGCGGCGTCGCGCCATCTCCGGGCTGTTGATCGCAATGGAGTAAGGGCCGCCGGTAATGGTTCCGTCGGTGTCCCTGGTCAACTCGTCAAACGCCTCGCGAAACTCTGCCGGCACCATGTCTCGGGTAACAATAGGTAGTCGGGCCATCATGCACCTCAGTTGTCCAATTGGGATTTTACGGCGACGCAAATCGCCGCCTGAACGGGATTGTAGCATCGCGCGAACCGGCGCGTTGTTTTCGTCGTCATTGGGCAGCGTTGCAATCAACGGAACGCTATTCGATGACACCCCGCCCCTTGTCTAACAGCGCATTTGTTCGCTACACTATACCCCACGCGTATGGCAGCAAGCCCAAGGCCACGGCCCACCTGCCTAACACCACATTTGAATATCGGGTTCACAGGGTTCAGGTAACACGGTCAACCGCTGTCCGCTCACGGTCGCAGATGCGCCTGCGGCGGACGGCACGTCGGATCTCATGCACCGCTGGCTATCGCTCACAGGCCGGTTCATTCCCCGGTACCGCATAGACCAGTACGGCGGGTTTCACCACCGCTGCGCGAGGGTCGTCCTCTGCCCCCAAACCGTCATTCCGGCGGAAGCCGGAATCCAGGCGGGGAAGGGCGTGGGGCGGTCAGCACGCGCAAACTTAGGAAATCAATTCGCAGCCCACGCTCTCTGGCCGTAGCGCCGACAACCTGAACCCCGAACCCGAAAACCACCAAACCACCGACCGACCCAGGGAGGAAAACCGGAGCAACTACTGCGCTACCGTGCCATAATGCCGGATGACGTACCAAGTCTCGCTAAGAGGTAATGCAAATGGCTACAGAACCGGTCAACATTTTTGAGTACGAAGAGATTGCCAGAGAGCGGATCGAGAAAGGTCATTACGATTTCATCGCCGGCGGAGCGACCGATGAAATCACCATCCGCCGCACGCGGGCGGTTTTTGACTCCATAATGCTCCGGCCCAGAATGATGGTGGACGTGGACCAACGAAGCATGGCCACCACGGTGCTGGGACAGGAGATCGCGCTGCCGGTGATGCTGGACCCCGCCGGCAATCACAGCGCGGCGCATCCGGAAGCTGAAATCGCCACCGCCAAGGCGGCGGGAGCGGCCGGAACGCTGATGGTGCTGAGTTCCCACGCCTCCCGGACCCTGGAGGACGTAGCAGCGTCAGCGTCCGGGCCGTTGTGGTTCCAGCAGTACTTCTTCAAAGACCGGGGGTTGACACTGGAGATGGCCGCCCGGGCTGAAGAGGCCGGCTATTCGGCCATCTGCATGACGTTGGACGCCAAGATCAAGCCCAAGCGGGAGCGCAACATCCGCAACGATTACGTGGGAGGGGACTCACCAAACTACGCGCAGCTGGATCTGGGGACCCACACCTGGAAGTTCGCGGCTGACGCCCCCGCCGGACCCAGCGACATCCGCGACGTCGCCGCGACGTGGGATGATCTGGACTGGTTTGCATCCAACATACGCCTGCCCGTGGTGGTCAAGGGGATCATGGCCGGCGAGGACGGCCGGCTGTCCGCGGAAAACGGGGCCAAAGGCGTCATCGTCTCCAACCACGGCGGGCGCTACCTGGATACCACTCCCGCCACCATCGAGGTGCTGCCGGAAGTGGTGCGAGCCGTGGACGGCAACGCGGAGGTGTACCTGGACGGCGGCATCCGCAGAGGGACGGACATATTCAAGGCGCTGGCCTTGGGCGCCCGCTCGGTGCTCATGGGGCGCCCCTTGTTCTGGGGTCTTGCGGTGGACGGCGAGGCTGGGGTTAAAGCGGTGCTGGATCTGCTGGGGGACGAACTGGATGCCACCATGGGCATGTGCGGCTGTCCCGACGTGGATAGCATCAGCTCCGCGATGATCGATACGGTGTCACCGCTGTTGGCCGCTTTCCCGGCTCCGGCCGATTTTCGCTGACGGAAGTCTTGGGGGCTGGACTCCAGCGCAGCCTCGGCGCCAGCACGACGATGCACCCTCGCGCGTACCCACTTTCCGCCATCTGTCATTGCGAGAATGCCGTCAGGCATTCGTGGCAATCTCGTTGAGGAATTTGCGGCTGCTGGCGAGAACCCCTGCTGCGCCGACGAGATTGCTACGCTCCGCTCGCAATGACAAAAGCGGGTACGCGTGAGCGGCGCGCCGTGTTGACCACCGGCGCGCCGATTGGTATGCTTCTGTCCGCTAATGAGCAGCGCAGGCGCCGGCTTCACTTGACGACTTTGCCGACCACTCCGGGTTGAGTGGTGGGCGGGTGCGTTCCGCGCCAACCGACAGCGATTCTAGCCGTCATCAGCGCTCGCGTTCTCCGTCTTTCCCCTGTTTTCCTTTTGGCGTGTTCGCACGTCAACCCAACACCGACGGAGACACGATATGCTTCCCAAATTCCTGCGCCGCGCCGGCATCGCGGCTTTCCTGGCCCTGGCCATGCTTGCGTTGGCCGCCTGCGGCGGCGAGGACGCAAAACCCACCCTGTATATTGGCGGCATTCCCGACCAGGACGTCGCCATCCTGGAAGCCCGTTTCAAGCTGCTGGCCGAGCACCTCGCCGCCGAAACGGGGGTAGATGTCCAATACCTGCCCTCGCAATCCTACTCGGCGCTGGTCACCGGGTGGAAAAACGACGACGTGCAGTTGGCCTGGTACGGCGGCCTCACCGGCGTGCAGGCCCGTCTGGCGGTTCCCGGCTCCAACGCGGTAGCGCAACGCACGTCGGACGAGAAGTTCACCTCGGTATTCGTGGCGTCTCCCGATGCCGGCATCGAGACGTTGGCCGACCTGCAAGGACGCACCTTCACCTTCGGCAGCGAGAGCTCGACATCGGGCAATTTGATGCCCCGCCACTTCCTGAGCGAAGCGGGCATCGTGCCCGAAAACGACTTCAAGAGCGTGGCTTACAGCGGGTCCCATGACGCCACCTGGAAGCAGGTGGAAGCTGGCGCGGTGGAGGCCGGCGCCCTGAACGCCAACGTGTGGCAGACCCGGCTGGAAAAGGGCGAGGTTGACACCAACCGGGTGGGCGCCTTCTACACCACTCCCGGTTACCTTGATTACCACTGGGTCGTGCGGCCCGGTTTGGATGAGGAGTTCGGCGACGGTTTTACCGATAAAACCGTGAACGCGCTCCTGAAACTGAACGCAGCCAACGGAGGCCGGGACCAAGAAATCATGGACGCCTTCCAGGCGGACCGTTTCATACCGACCAGCAATGAAAACTACCACGCAATTGAATCCATTGCCCGCGGCCTGGGTCTCATCACAGAACAGTAAGCCGCCCGCTGTCCTGGTTGACCGGGTCAGCAAGGCCTACGGCGACGTGGTGGCGGTGCAACCCCTTTCGCTGGGCATCGAGTCCGGCGAGAGGGTCGCGCTGCTTGGCCCCAGCGGCAGCGGCAAGACCACCCTGTTGGCGATGATTGCCGGCGAGCTGGAACCGTCGGAAGGTTCCATAGCGCTCCGGGGCAAAAACCTGGCCCAACTGCGGCCCGGACGGGAACTGTGCGAAGAAGTCGGGATGATCCACCAGCAGTATGACCTGGTGCCGAACCTGTCGGCGTTGCAAAACGTCCTGGCGGGACGGCTGGGGCAATGGAGCCTGTTGAAGTCGATGGTGTCGCTGGTTTGGCCGCGCGACCGGCAGCTGGGCCTGGCCGCCCTGGAGTGGGTCGGCGTGTCGGAACGCGCCCGGGTGCGGGCGGCGTTCCTATCCGGCGGCGAGCAGCAGCGGGTCGCAGTGGCGCGACTGCTGGTGCAGGACCCGGCCATCATCGTCGCCGACGAGCCGGTATCGTCGTTGGACCCGGCCCGCGCCGAAGAGGTGATGGGTATGCTGGCCGAATCGGCGCGCGAGGCCGGGAAAACCCTGGTGGCGACCGTGCATTCCGTGTCCGTGGCACGGTCTTTCTTCGACCGTCTCATCGGATTGCGGAACGGCGAGCGTCAGTTCGACTTGCCGGCACGGGAAGTAACGGACGCGCAACTGGATGTCCTGTACGCGCTGGAAGGGCTGAGGGATGAATGAACGGGTGAGTGAGCGGTTTCTTGGCGGAAAAGGGGCGCTCACCGCGATACTGCTGATCGCGTTCGCCGTCAGCCTGGCCGGGATCGGTTGGGAAGACGGCGTTTTCAATACCGGCGGGCTGCGGGCCACCGGTCAGATCGCCGCCGCCTTCCGGCCCGAACTGACCCCGGAGGTGCTGGTCATTGGCGCGCGCTCCACCTGGACGACCGTTGCCTACGCCTGGGCCGGCATGACCGTCGCCCTGGTCATCGGCTTGCCCCTGGGCGTGCTCGGCTCTGGCGCGGTGGTCCGGTCTGACTGGGCGCGGCGCTGCAATGTCGTTTGCTCCCGGTTGGTGTTGGCGGCGCTGCGCGCCATCCACGAATTGGTGTGGGCGTGGCTGTTCGTCGCCGCCCTGGGGTTGTCTCCCATCGCCGGAGTGCTTGCGCTGGGGTTGCCCTACGCTGGCATTCTGGGCCGCATCTACGCGGAGTTGCTGCAGGACGTGCCGGAGGCCCCGCTGCGAGCGTTGCGAGGAACGGGGGCGTCGGAGTGGCGGGTATTCTGGTTCGGTAGGTTGCCGATGGCGTTGCCCGATATGTTGAGCTACACGTTTTACCGATTGGAGTGCGGGATCAGGTCGGCGGCGGTGTTGAGTTTTGTGGGGCTGGGCGGTCTCGGCCACAACATCCAGATCTCGTTGCAGGACATTGACTACAGCCGTATGTGGACCTTCGTTTACTTCCTCATCGCCCTGGTGATTATCGTGGACGTTTGGAGCTCCATGGTCCGCCACCGCGTAGCCATTGAGCAGGGATAGCCCCGTGGCCTTGGGATACAGCAGGGGCGAACCGGTTGCCCAGGGCGGAGCCACCGCCCCCAGCGATCCCCGGCGGCGCGTGGGCTTTCTGGCCGGCTCGGCGATGGCGGCGGCGGCGATGGCGATTGCATCCTGGGCGACGATTTTCGCCAACGATCTTTTCTCCCCCGGGGACTTCTTTTCCGGTCGGACGCTGGCGCGAGGGGCGGATTTCGCGTCGGCGCTGCTCGGGCTCCACTCATCGGTGGCTCCCGCGTTTGTCGATCCCGCCCAGTGGGCGCACAAGGGGCGGTTGGCCGCAGAAACGCTGGGGATGAGCGTGGCGGCGGCCGGGCTGGCGGCAGCAGGCGCGCTGGCGACGTTCATGTTCGGCGCTCGCAACGTCATGGTGGGCAGCCTGGCTCCTCACGACTCGCTGTTGCGGAGGTCGCCCTTCTTTTTGATACGGGCGTTGTTCACCGTGAGCCGCGCCGTGCCCGAGTTGGTTTGGGCAATGATTCTGGTGTTCGTATTCACCCAGGGAACATTGCCGGGGGTAATCGCGCTGGCGATCCACAACGGCGGGATATTGGGCAAGCTGGGGTCGGAAATCGTGGAGGGCCTGGATACCCGTCCCATTCGGGCTTTGCGTTCCACCGGGGCCGGTTGGTTACAGGTGTTGCTTTACGGAGTGCTGCCGGAGGCCCTGCCCAAGTTCATCACGTTCCTGTTCTATCGGTGGGAGGTCATCATCCGCACCACCATCATCGTCGGTTTTGTGGCGGCCGGCGGCCTGGGCGCGGAGTTTCGCCTGGCGATGAGCCATTTCAAGTTCACCGAGGTCACGCTGATATTGTTCTGGTACCTGGCGTTGGTGCTGTTTGTGGATGTGACGGCGGCGCGGCTGCGAAGGTTGGCGCAGTAAGCAGGGCAGCTCGTTGGGGCTGCCCTGAGTGCCTCCGAGCATGGCTAGTCAGGACGATCACTCTGCATCGGGATGCGTCGTAATAAAGCGGGCGGCGCGCTCCGGGTCCACCTGGGGCGCCCGTACCTCCACTCCGGACTGCTCTTCCTGCAGTCGTACCGTGCTGCTGCTGTCGGCGTCGCCCCAGCCCCGGTTCATCGCCTGCAACGAGATTTGCTGAGCCAGGGTGGACATCGGCATGGGCACGTCGTACTCCCGGGCCAACTCCGTCGCCAGCGAGATGTCCTTGTGGGCCAGGTTCAGGGCGAAACTGGCCGGCTCAAACTCACCCCGGAACATCGTCCGCACCAGTCCTTCGTGGAGGAACGACATCCGCCCCAGTGCACCACGCCGCACGCATTCCCAGAGGGGTTCAGGATCCACGCCGGCCTTGACGCCCAGGGTGAGGCCCTCCGCGATGGCCTGCCGCACGCTGTGACCGATCATGTTATGCACCAGTTTCGCCACGCTGCCCGCGCCAATCTCCCCGGCGTAGAACACCTTGTCGCCAAAGGAGTCCAGCACCGGCTTCACCCGCTCAAACACCTCCCGGTCGCCGCCCACCATCACCGCCAGGTTCCCCGACGCCGCGCCCGTCTTGCCCCCGCTCACCGGCGCGTCCAGCACGTGGCAGCCCTTGGCCCGGAACTTCGGCTCGATCTCCCGGATCAAAGTGGGCCGGCTGGAGGACAGGTCAATGTACACGCTGCCCGGTCGGATGCCTTCCAGCACGCCCTCGGCGCCCGTGGATACTGCCTCCACCTCGTATGGTCCGGGCAGCGAGGTGAAGGTGATGTCGCTGGCGGCGGCCACTTCCGAAGGGGTGTTGGCGAGACGCGCGCCGCCTTCCAAAAGGGGCAGGGCCGCCTCCTCGCGCAGGTCATAGACGATCA
>DAOUJY010000092.1:0-16345 GCA_034421995.1 Dehalococcoidia bacterium
GCCCGGGTTGGGGACAACGAGCTCAAGTTCGACCCGGACGCGGTCTCCAGGACCATTAGCGAGGGAGACAAAGGCAGGAACGTCGGTGCCCCGGTGACGGCGACGGGCAACCACGGCACCATCAGATATGGCCTGAGCGGTGCCGACGCTGCCGCGTTCAAGTTAGACGATAAGACCGGCCAGATAACAACCGATGTGGTCTTGGACTACGAAGGTGACAGCGTAGCGAGTGCAACAGCCTCTGGTTCTTGCGCAGACGCCACCGCCAATATTCCAGATCGTGAATGCACCATAACCGTAACGGCTAGGGACTCCACTGGCGATTCCGCCGCTCCTAGCGCCACCGTGACCATCACGATCACGAACGTGGACGAGAAGCCAACCTTCAGCAGCGGAGCGCAGGCAGTTGGTGTTCCTGAGAACAGTACCGCTCTCTTCGGTGCCGCGGCTGACGGCTACAGTGCCGCCGGAGTAACCGGTGACGTCGCAAACACTGCCGTTACCTACACGGCAGCGGACCCGGAGGGACGCACTGTCAACTATTCGCTGGCTGGGCCGGACGCGTCCAAGTTCCAGCTCAGCGGCGCAGGCCCTGTCCTGTCCTTCGTGTCGAAGCCAGACTTCGAGGCGAAAGCGAGCGCGGACGGGGACAACATTTACGAGGTAACGGTTCAGGCCTCCGCCGGTGGCCAGACCGGCGAACGGATGGTGAGAGTCACCGTCAGCAACGTGGACGAGGCCCCGGAGATCATAGAGGGCGGCTTGGCCGTATCCGGGCCAAGTAGCCAGCGCTACCCCGAGAACGGCACGGACGCCGTTGGCACCTACATGGCCTCCGGTCCCGAGGCGGCTTCCGCCCACTGGATGCTGGGAGGCGACGACGCCGGCGACTTCAGGCTCAGCAGTTCTTCGGGCATGAGCACGATGCTCATGTTCAGCAGCCCGCCCAACTACGAGATGCCCATGTCCATGGACGGGGACAATACCTACGAGGTCACCCTGAAGGCCACGGAGGGCGACAACGAGGACACCCGCAACATTACGGTGACGGTCACCGACATGGACGAGATGGGTATGGTGGATCTGGATTCGGACATGCCCATGGTGGACATGGCGATAACCGCCACCCTGAATGACCCCGACAGCCCCTTGAGCGACATGGACTGGCAGTGGTCCAGGTCCATGACCATGGACGGCACGTTTGTGGACATAAGCGGTGCCACGTCCGCAAGCTACACCCCGGTGGAAGACGACGACGAGTACTACCTCATGGTTGAGGTCATGTACACCGACAAACATGGCTCCGGCAAATCGGCTATGAAGAAGACCGCCATGGCGGTGATCTCCAATAGCACGCCGGTGTTCGCTGATGGAGCCATGACCACCAGGGACGTGGCGGAGAACACCGCCGCCGGCATGAACGTCGGCGACCCGGTGATGGCCACCGACGCCGACGCTGGCGACACGCTGACCTACGCCCTGTCGGGCACCGACGCTGCGTCCTTCAGCTTGGACAGCAGCACCGGCCAGATAACGGTCGGCATGGGAACCATGCTGGACCACGAGACCAAGGACAGTTACTCGGTGATGGTCACGGTCACCGACGATGAAATGGCGACAGCCACCATCAACGTCACCATCAACGTCACCGACATGGACGAGCAGGGCACATTAACCTTGCCGTCGATGAGGCCGGTGGTCGGTATCGCGTTGACTCCGACCATGATGGACCCGGATGTGGATATGGAGGAAATGGCAGAAGTGGACTGGCAGTGGTCCAGGTCCATGACCACGGGCGAGGAGGCGGTCTTCACGCACATCGCTGCGGAGTCGATGAGCTACACGCCAACGGCAGAGGACATGGGCTACTACCTGCAGGTCTCGGCGACGTACGACGACGGCCATGGGAGCAAGACCTTGACGGCTACAACGTCCAGCATGGTGGTGACCGCGCTGATGGCCAGGTACGACACCAATCCCGAGAACGGCAAGATTGACAGAGTTGAAGCCATCGCGGCCCTTCGCGATTACGGCGCTGGCGAGCTATCCCGTTCCGATGCCATAACGGTGCTCCGGCTCTACCAGAGCAACTAAGGCCGAGGAACTCACCAAGCTCTACTGGCAAAAGGCAGCAATTTGGGAACACCACCTCACACAAGGCAAAGGAGTGGAGCTTATGTAGCAGTCGAGAGACTCAAATCCGGGCTGGCCGACTTACCCGGCCAGCCCAGGGTAAACCAGGGGGACACTTTCATACCCTTGAGAGGTTAGCAGCATGAGTAAACAACTGACGATGAAGGCCGGAGTGGCGATGTTCGCCGCCTTGGCCCTCGTGGTAGCGCTGGCAATCTACGCCTTTAGCGCCTACCAGCCCGTCGCAGCCCAGGAAACAACCAGCGACAACGTCGCCAGAAGCTTCAGCTCGGATGATGTGGCAACCGGCGGGACCTTGGATGTGACGATCACTTTTGATGAGTTCCTTGCCGTTGTAACGGTTACGGAGACGCTGCCTGATGGATGGACTTACCAATCCGTCATGCCGTCTGACGTCGATGTCACCACGGATGGGCAAGACATCTCATTCGAAGTGATAGGCGGACAACCGGTCGTCTACACCGTTATGGCCCCCGTTACGGCGGGCAGCTATACCTTCTCCGGCACGGTTGCGGAGCAGGACGGCGCCTCCGTAGGCGGCCCCACCATGGTAAACGTTGCGGTTCCGGGTTCAACGCCGGATTCAATCTCAGGTCTGGCCGTCAACCCAACCTCTGCCAAGCCGGGCGAGGCAGTCACGGTAACGGGCATGGGCTCTCCTGCCGGCGCCACCGTGTACATTTTCATAGCAGACACGAGAGTGGTATCTGCCAGCATTTCCAGCAACGGTTCGTTTGCGGCAGCCTTCATCGTACCGGATGATGCTTCGGGTGGAAGCAATACGGTGGGAGCGAGGGCCTCTGCTAGCGCTACCGAAAACTTGGCTACGGCCACGTTGATGGTTGAGCCGACGCTCAGCCTATCACCCACATCCATAAACAACGATGTCGATAGCCCAATCACGGCGGAAATCCGCGGCTTCATGAGTGGCGCCGTAACGTTCACCGCTGGTGACGTTGCCCTTGGAAGCGGAAGCGGACCGAGCGTGGGTCTCACAATTGGGGCAGACGTTCTCGCCCCGGGTAACGTAAGGATTACGGCCACCCAGGGCAGCCTGAGCGCCATGGCCTATCTGGAGGTCGTAACTCCGGCCATCATGCTCTCAGCCCCGCCCATGGATAACAGCGAGGCCTTTGACATCACCGTCACAGGCAGCAATTTCGACACCATGGAGATAGGTTCCATCACTGGCGGCGGGAGCCCGACCGCGTTTGCGCCAGACGCCATGGGCGATTTCGAAGTAGATATTAGCCTGGCAGCAGGCACAGAGGCCGGTGAGGTAACCATAACGGCAACCTCAGGCGGCTACGATGCCACGGCCAGCTTCATGCTGACGCAGGCGCCCCCGGCCCAGGTCACGGGTGTGGTGGTAACGCCCCTCGTAAGCAGCCTGGCCGTCTCATGGGCTCCGGTTCGGGCCATGACCGGGGCTGAAGTCAGGCCAGCGGCCACGGGATACATGGTCGAGTGGAAGGAGGTTGGCCCCACGACGGAATGGTCTTCGGACACCGTTTCTGGCGGCGACCTGACCTACTACGAGATTACCGGCCTGGATGCTGGCAAGTCTTATATGGTGCAGGTTTCCGCAATGGCGGAAGGCACGGCTTACGGCATGACCTCCGCCATCAATTCCCAGTCGGTGGGCGAGCCTAAGCCGGTTCCGGTTACGGTGGAAGCGACAGCCCCCGGCCTGGTGCGGAACCTGTCAGCAAGCGCCGTTTCCGATACAGCGTTGTCCGTGTCCTGGAACGCGCCCGCCAGCGACGGCGGCTCGGCCATCACGGGCTACGATGTGGGCTACCGGGTATTCGGCAGCACCACCTGGATGGACGCCGAACACACGGGCACTGGCGTAGGCCAGTCCATCACCGGGCTGACTGCCGGGACTTGGTACGAAGTGCGCGTGGCGGCTATGAACGGCGAAGGCACCGGCCCCTCCGTGCAGCGCAGCGCGCGGACTATGAATGCCCCGCCGGCGACGGTCCAGCCTCTGGCCCCCGCTGCTCCCATGAACGTAACGGTCATCACCATTGACCACGACAGGCTCTCGGTCTCATGGGACGCGCCGGCGATGGCCGACAACACCCCCGCGATCACGGGCTACGTGGTCCGCTACAAGACCATAGACGCGACCAAGTTCGGCGACGATATGGATGCCAATACTATGGCCTCTCATGTCCTCACCGGCCTTGATGGCGACACCACCTACTTGGTCCAGGTGGCCGCGGTCAACAGCGTCGGCACAGGCGCCTACGGCAACGGCCAGGGACAGACGGACTCTGACCCGGTCAAAGTCACTCCGCCGGCCCGCATCAAGAATGGCGTTGAGCTTTCGAGCAACGGCGCTGGGGCCACCGTGCGGATAGACATTGACGCCGACGCCGACACGGCAATCGCCGGCGGCGAGGACATCGTTGTCGAACTGCCGAAGTTCGGCCTGCCCTCGTCCATTGACACGTCCGACGTCCTGATTGACTCGGACGGCTACAGCGGCAATCCGTCCGACGTTACGGTCAGCGGCTCCAAGATAACCATCGAGGTGCCCACGCGGGAGGGTACGTCCGGCGGTTCCACGCGGGCGAACATCCCCGCCGGCGACTACAGCATCAAGCTGAAGCAGGGCGCGGGCATCACCAACCCGGCGGCCGCAGGCTCCCAGACCGTGACCATCACGGATGAGGACGCCAAGGACGAGGAATACAGCGTAACCATCATGCACGTCGTTTCGCTGTCCTCGGATAGCGTGACGCGCGGCGACGACCTGACGCTGACCATAAGGGGCTACGCCAACGGCACCGCCACGGTTTACGTTGCCGCAGGCAAAGGGGATAAGGTCGAGATCGGCCAGGTCGAGGTGTCGGGCAATGTCGGCGAGTTCGCCATAGACACCAGCGCCTCCGACATCAAGGCCGGAATGGACAACAAGGTCACCGTCCGGGACAGCAAGGGCGAAGATGGCGGCAAGAACGCTTCGGACAGCTTCACCATCAAGCCCAAGGTGGTCGTTGACCCCGAGTCGACCACTCCGTCCAAGGAAGTCACCATCAAGCTGAGCGACTGGCCTGCCAGCGTGTCGATTAGCAGCGTCTCCATCGGTGGGGAAGATGTTCCTGACGTCTCCGCCACCACCGACAGCAAAGGCGCGGCCAGCTTCAAGGTCATGGTGCCCAGGGACGTGAACACCGGCACCCAGACCGTGAGTGTTAAAGGCGGAAAGACCACCGCCAGCACCACCATCGGGATTAACGTCCTGTTGCTGACCATCTCCCCGGCCGAGGCGGTTCCTGGTCAGCAGGTGACCATCAGCGGCTCCGGCTTCGCCGGTAACAAGGATGTAACCAGCCTCACCATCGGCGGCGGGGAAGACATCAAGCCGGACGATGCCAGTTCAACCTCCTCGGGCAACGTCTCGGTAACGATAAAGTTGCCTCTGGATGTGGGCAGCGGAACCAAGGAGATCGAGCTGGAAGTTGAAGGAAGGGTCGGTGAGGGCGAACTGACGGTGCCCAAGCCGTCCATCGAGCTGGACCCGGCAACGAGCGTACCCGGTAGCGTCATCAGCGTGACCGGCAGCGGCTTCGCCGCCAACGAAAGGGTCGAAGTATCCTTCCGCGGCGCCATCGAAGAAATCGGCCGGGCCGACGGCAACGGCAACGTTTCCGTAAGGCTCGACATACCCTCCGACGCTGGAGTCGGCAGCACCAACGAGGTGATGGTCAAGGTCCGCCCCAGCGACACGGAAACGTATGCAGACCTGAATATCAACGCCAAGGCAGATCACAAGACTCCTGGCCCGGCGATAACGGTGTCCGCACAGGCACAGGTCGGTGACACGATCACCATCTCCGGCACCAACTTCGCCAGCTTCTCGACTCTGACCACGGTGGCCATTGGCGGACTTGACGCCAAGCCGTCGCCTGCGCCAGAGACCGACAAGAACGGGGCGTTCTCGTTCGAGGCCCGTGTGCCTCGCCTCAGCGCAGGCAGCCACACGGTAACCATCCGGGACAACCGGAACAACTCGGTCACCGAGACCTTCGAGGTGGTTACCACTCCGGTGGTCTCCACTCCTGAGGAAGTCTTCGGAGGCCTGACCGAGGCCGGAGTACTGGGCTCCGTCTGGCGCTACAGCATTGACGAGACCGGCTTCGATTGGGACTCCTACGATCCGCAGTACGCCGACCAGCCCGGCATCAACGATCTTGAATTCGTTGCCAGGGGCGACATCGTGTGGATTCGGGTCACCGAGAACACCATGTTCCAGGGCGCGACCCTCTACGCAGGCTGGAACCTGAGGACCCTGGAGTAACCCATACAGCACACCCAACGGCGGCTGCCATCCCGGGAAACTGGGAAGCGGCCGCCCTGTCAACCGGCGCATAAAGCCGAAAAGCGGGGGCGGGCCCAACGCCCGCCCCTGAAGCGCAACGGTGAGACAAGGAGGAACGGATGACCAAAACCAGATTTCTGGCATTGTTGAGTGTGCTGGCTCTGCTGGCGGCCATGCCGCTGGCGTCGGTGTTTGCTCAACAGCCGGTTCCGCCCCAGAAGTTCTACGGAATGGTCCTGGTCGACGGCGAGGCGCCCCCCGAGGGCTCCACGGTGATGGCCATAGTGACCACCATGATGACCAACGATGAAGGCGAGGAAGTGACCGAGACCATGGAAATCGGCATGGCCATGACCGATGCCATGGGCAACTACGTGCTGGAGACCGATGGGGACAGCGCGCTCGCCGGAAAGGAGGTCATGTTCCGGGTCATGGTCATGGGCATGGAAGAGTCCGAGGACGCCATGCCTTCCATGATGATGGAAGAAGGCATGATGGCGATGGACGAGCCCATCATGTGGATGCAGGGCAACGTCCGCAACGTGGACCTGGAAGTCGGGGAGTCCAGGATGACCCCCACCGGCCCCAGGCCCGTGATACCCATGGGCCCGACCGGCCCGCGCGGCCCGGTTGGCCCGCAGGGTGAGCAAGGCGAGCCCGGCCCGGCGGGTCCGCAGGGTCCCGAGGGCGAGCACGGCCACGACGGCCACGACGGCGCACCGGGCGCAGACGGCGCGGACGGCTCTGACGGCGCTCGCGGCCCCGCAGGGGCAGCCGGTTCCGACGGCGCGGACGGCTCCGACGGAGCCCAGGGCCCCAGGGGTCCTGCCGGTCCTGCTGGCCCCGCTGGCGTTATGGGTCCCGCTGGCGCTGACGGCGCAGCCGGAGCCACCGGCCCCGCTGGCGCTGACGGCGGCGGCGGAGCCATCGCTTGGGTGGCCCTGATCATCGCCATCGTCGGCGTGGTCGCGGCAGGCGGAGCGTTCATGGCAGGCCGCCGAGGCTAGACCGCCCTAACAGCAACTATCAAGGGGTGCCCGGCAATGGGCGCCCCTCTTTTTTTCTCTTCCATGCTAAGCATAAGAGACAGAAGCAGAGAGAGTAGAGAGTACCGTCCCCCCACGCTGGTATAATCAATCCACGCAATCTCGTTGGGACGGTTACCTTATGTCTACGCGGACACGCGCTGTCGCTCTCGCTTTCGTCGTCTTGCTGCTGGCCGTCGCAGCAACCTCAGCCATCTACGGTCAGAACGACTCCTGCCGATTTACTCTCCCCGGCGATACCATTATCTCGAGCGAGTGGACTGGAGACTGCGACTCCGCAGTTCCAGGTCGAGGTTATGCTCGATACTTCACATTCACAATGGCAGAATCCTCGGAAGTAACTATCACCCTCTCGTCTCTCGACGCCGACACTTATCTTTACTTGCGGTCTGGATATGCAACGTCGGGCGACTTCCTATATGAGAATGATGACCACGAAGGGAGTCAATCAACGTCGCAGATTCAAGAAACCTTAGCGGTGGACACCTACACCATAGAGGCCACCACCTACGACGCGGGTGAGACTGGTGAATTCACCTTGAGCGTCAGCGGGATTCCCGATTTCCCGGAACCCACTATCACTCCCGCTCCTGGGCGGGAACCGTTGTGGCCAATGATTGAGCGGGTGCGTCCTTCCGTGGTGAAGGTTGTGAATTTATATGACGACGGCCAGGGAAGCGGGGCGATCTTCCAGACCGAAGGGATGACCGGCTCGTCATCACCAACCACCACGTCGTTGCGAACACCATCGACGTGGAGGTCACGGTGGGGGATATTGCCATTTACCCTGGTGAGGTGGTTGGCATTGACGAGGCGCGCGATTTGGCCGTGGTCAAGTTCTGTTGCGGAGAGTTCCAACCCGTGGAATTTGGCGACTCCATAAACCTGAACGTGGCAGACCAGGTCGTCGTCATGGGTTATCCCCTCGACTCCGCCCAGCCCACGGCGGAGAAAGGACCTGAACGGGTAATTGTGCCAGGGCAGGCCGCAGTCACGCTGGGCATCGTGTCGGCCTTCCGTTATGACACCGAGAATGACCGGGAGATCATACAGACCGACGCTCCCATCAACCCCGGCAACAGCGGCGGCCCCTTGTTCACGATGGACGGCCTCATCGTGGGCATCAACACCTTCATCATACGATCCAGGTACGGAGCTGAGGGCCTCGGCTACGCCATCAGCGAAACCACCGTCCAAGCGCAATTGCCGTCCCTGATGGCCGGCGAGTCGCCGCCCACGGTGGAAGAGGTGGAGCCCTTTGAGTTCTGGGAGCATGTGGATGTTCCGCTGGCCGGCCATATACACCACGACCCTGATGATGGCCGGTACGGATATGTGGATACCGGAGTTGGCGTTGATGAGGGCATTTACGCCAGTGCAATCTTCATAAATCCGTACAGCGGAGAGGAGCACAAGTTTTCCTATGGGTTTAGATTCCGTCGATCGGACTTGGACACTCTTCTTTTCTATATTGAGAGCACCGGGAAATGGCGGCTTGACCGGTGGACCCCGGAATCAGGCTGGGAAGGTGTTTATGAAGGCGAAGCTGACAATCTCTGGGTAGAAGATCATTGGCGGAACAACCTATCCGTTCTGGCAATTGGCAATGAAGTCATGTTCTCGCTGAACGGTGACTATCTGGCAACTGCAGACGGCGATACCGTCATGTTGTTGGAACCCCACGACGGACGCACATGGATCCAGATTATCAACGGGCCAGCGTGGGAAAGTGAGAGAAGTGGGGCGATCACCAATTTCCACGCGTTCAGGGCGTATGAAATCCTCTTGATTTCCTCCAGCAACATCCAGGATGTGCTGAGTGCTTTGGAGAACGACCGTCCCGATCTTCCCGCACCGGGAGATGTTGCAGACAACCACCCGGAACACTGAGCGAAAATGGAGCCATTTCCCCGGCGACGGAGGTGTATTCGGCGATGCCTGGAAGTTACTGGAAGAAACAAGAAAGGCTGTGGTTTCCGGTGCTCAGGGAGTCGGGCTTCACCAAACCCAACCTGCTGACACGGCTGCGGGAGAAACTGCCGGCCGACCTCCGTCCGGTGGAAGGCATACACGCAGTGGGCATCCAAGGTGGCAAGAGGTCTCTCTTCGCCCTGCGTAGTCTGAACCATGAAACGGACGACTACTGGCGGCGGGTGTACCAGCGGCAGGTGTGCTTCGGCTTCTCGCGCAGCCGGGGAACGCCCGCCGAATGGAGCGGGTTCTTCGGGCACGGGCTGGGAACCCGGTACTACGGCTACGGCTGGCGGTCGGAGAAAGAGGACGCTCTGGACGTGTGGGCCATCATCGACATTGAGGTGCTGAACCAACTCGACGAAAAGGGAGTGCCGCCGTCCGCCGGGAGGGCGCGGCACGGGCGGGCGCAGTCGTTCATGGCTTACAACCTGCGGCAGTTGCGCGAGGCCGCCAAGCCTGCGGAGTTGGTGCCGCACTACTCGCCGGGTCATCCGGCGTTGAGCGGAGTGCCGTTCGCCTACGAGTCCTGATGCACGGTACGCTAACAGGCGACATGGCCCGACGCTTGGCAGTTGTGCTATGCAACCTGGTTCAGCTGCCTGGCCGTGAATCTTGCACGGCCGGCGGCGGAGTGGTTATCCTTGAGGGAGCGAACGGGGAAGGATTTTGTGGCACCGGTTCAGCGATTGGCTGACAGAGAACCCGCTCCACCGGCACATCGGCCTTGCGCCGGGTGGTTCGCTAGTCGCTACCTGGCTCATGCTGGGACTGGCGGGTGCAGGATGGAGCTGGTGGGCGGACGCTGCGGCTCTGGAGCGAGCCGGACAGGTCTTCCCCATGGGTGCAGGCGTCTACGGCACTCTGGCGTCCCTGGTTGATGGAGGCTTCAAGATGATTTTCTTCGCGTTGGCGCAGCGCAGGCAGGAAATCGAGAGACGGCGGGAAGAAGGCCGCCAAGTGGGACGGACCGAAGGACGGGAAGAACTGATTCGCGAGCTCGTGGATCGCGGCGTCTCGCTGCCGGACGATGTCCGAAAGGGCATCGAGAAGGACGACAAGGGCTAAAAACTAGACATTGTTTAATTAACAATTGTTGACCAACATTACAATACCCGCAGGATAGGCACAAAACCCCGGAAGTCCAGCCTGACCAGACCCTGGCAGGCACATAAGATCCCATACGCCGGTCAGCAGTGGGCAACACCATGCCCATAGTAAAATCGACTCCGGACCCGAAGGAAGCGCCGTCTTCCAAGGAAAAGGACATGTCCCCCTGCTGGAGCGCTTTCACCGCGGCCATAAGCTCGCAATTATGGCTGCCCATCCTGGCAGACCCGAAAAATCCAGACCTCCAATCAACCAAGGGCATGCCCAGCGCTACGGCAACCGGCTCCTGGTTCCATTCCGCTTGGACCAGCGCCCCAGACGGTGAATCCCAAAACCTGTTTCCAGAAAACTTCACGCTGTCAACAACGGAGTTCACAGAGTCCGCCGCCACCCCAACGCAGGCGAGAAAAATACGGGTCTATCCCACCAAGGAACAACGCCGGATACTCAAACTCTGGTTCGACGCCGCCCGGTGGTGCTACAACCAGACAGGCAAGCATTGCTGCTGGTCAACGAGGCCTATACCAGCAAGACCTGTAGCTGGAGCGGCGAGATCATCGCCAACCTGGGCGGACGCAAGGTGATAGCAGGCTCAGACGGAATCAGAGTAGATCGGGATACCAACGGCGCTCGCGGGATCTTCCTGCGGGCTTTGGGAGATACCCCTGCCCTGCGCGACGCCGCGCGGGAGCACATCGGCGACTGCGCTACCGGCATGGTTAGCGTTAGTTAGCGAAAAAGTATCGGAAAGAGATTAGGAAGGCCACCGGCTCTGACCGAAGAGACGCTGACCGCCGTACAGCAGGACCTGGCCGAGGGGATGCCGGTGGCTGCCGCGGCTCGCAAATACGCCATCCCGCGCACCACACTCATCGGATATTTGGAGCGGAGCACCAGGAACTGACAACCGACGAGACCTCCGAGGAGGTATTAACCTGCCCGCAACTCACCGCCACCAGACAACAATCAGCAATAGCCAAAGCAGCGCCCCGCAGAGATAATGTCCGCAAACAACCCCGAGAGTACCGCCATGGCCACAGCCAACATAAAGACCTCGAGCAAATCGCGGATCCGTTTCCCGGACATCCCGGAGAGGACTCCTGACGACATGACCAGCGCCAAGGCCATCCACCTCAACGGCAAATCCAACTCCCTCAGGGTCCACTTCGCCGACAGGCCCAATACCATCGTAGATGCTGAGCACTACATCAGCGCAGTCCCCACCCGGGACATGACCGGCACCGTCTATCCGGACCTGCTCATCGCCTTCGACGCCGACCCGGAGGCTCTGGAGGAGAGCAACGCCTACGTCATCTCCGAACAAGGCAAACCCCCGGACTTCATACTGGAGGTAGCCTCCCGGCGCACGCGGACAGCCGACAGAACCACCAAGCGCGACACCTACGCCGCGCTGGAGATACCCGAGTACTGGCGCTTTGACGAGACTCCCACACGGAGAAACCCCGGACTGGCGGGAGACCGGCTGGTTGACGGAGAATACTGGCCAATCACCATCGACGTCATGCCCGGCAACGTACTTCGGGGGTACAGCACGATCCTCAACCTGATACTGGAATGGCAGGAAGGACAACTCAACTTGATCGACCCCGAAACCGGCGAGCCTCTGCCGAGCATTCTGTCAGAACGGGAAGGCCGTCTCACCGCGGAAGCCCGCGTAAGGGAGCTCGAGGCGGAACTGGAGCGCAGGAACCGGGAGGAACCGGATCCCCCAACACCGGCACCCTGACACGGCTACTCAGTCCGGTGGAGCACAAGAACGGCTGGCAACTGGCGGAACAGTCCTTTAACCATCCCGGAGGTGCGAAGGCTGCTCACACGGGAGAGCATCGGCTGGAGCGATGCCGAATTCTGGATCCCCGCCAAGCCAAGTATGACCTTGCCCAAGCTCGCCAGGAAATGGAGGTCAAGTCCACCGTTGGCGACTAGACTGTGGCATTGCGTCATGCTTCGGCGGAGTCGCACCCTTCGCCAACCCGAAACTGGGCTACGACAGCGGCAGGGCGCTCCTGCTGTTACCGCCCCCGATGGCGATTACGCCCGTAGCGTTGAATCCGGCGATGGCCACGACGCCTATGGCATTCACGCCGCCTATCGCCACCAATCCCATGGCGTTGACACCACCGATGGCAACCAGTCCCATGGAGTTGATCGGGCCGAAGGAAACCAACCCCATGGCGTTTAGCAGGCTGATGGCCGCGATTCCGAAGGAGTTCCAGACGCCAGCCGCAACGATTCCTATGGCGTTCTGTCCCACGGCAATGATGCCGACGTCGGCCCACGAGAGGCGAGGGTGCTGCGAGTTAGCAGGAGCTTGTTCCACGGGTTTCCCTCCTTAGTACTACAGTCGCAGATCAGATAGACGCCGTTTGTAGTGGCAACGCCGGGATCTGGCCTGGTGGCGCCGTCTCCACCACGACCAGTACAGGATGAAATCGGGCGGTTGCTTCTCCGTCCATACCGGGGTAGATTACGGTAGGGGGCAGAATCCTACGCTAGTACTACAGTTGCAGTTTGCTTGACTCGGCACTTTCCGCGTCAGAAATAGCCTAGATTCATTAGAGTCAACGACATTGAGGAACTGCCCGGCGGCTATATGCAGGGATACAGCGCGGCCCTGGATCTGCACCTGCGCTGGGAGCGCGGGGAGTTGGTGTTCTGCGACCCGGCCACGGGGCGGCGCATCGCCACGTTGGAGGATGAACGCGCCCGCGCCGACAGCGAGCGAGAAGCCCGGGTTGCTGCCGAGGCCCAGGCTGCCACCGCCGAGGCCCGTGCCAACGCAGAACAAGCCCGCGCCGCCGCCGCCGAGGCCCGCGTCCGGGAACTGGAAGCCTTGCCAACGCCAGGTGCGACATGAGCACGCCAGACACATTTGCCAATGCCCCGAAAGAGCCGGAACGCTTCCGGCTGCCCGACCCGCCTGAACGGGATGCTGCTCACGCTGCGGCGGTCTTCGACGTGTTGCACAAGCAGGACGTCTCTCAACAGCTGCTCCCCCTCCTCGGCCGCGCCGACACCACGCTGATCACCGCCGGCCGTTACGTCATCCCGCACGCGGGGGCAGACACGAGCCGGATCCCCTACCCCCACATGATGATCGTGCGTGATGTGGATGTGGCGCTGTTTGAGGCCAGCAACGCCTACATCATTTCTGAGCAGGGCAAGCCGCCGGATTGGGTCATCATGCTGGCCTCCGATTCCACGGCAGAGGCCAATCTGGGACCTCGGCGCGACTACTTCGAATCGCTGGGCGTTCTGGAGTATTGGCTGCTTGATCACAGGGCCGAGCTTCATGGCGCCACGCTCATTGGAAGCCGGCTGGTCAATGGCCGGTACGAGCCTATTGAGATCGAAACGCTGCCGAACGGGAGACTACAGGGATACAGCGCCGTTCTGGGCATCATTCTGCGGTGGACGGGTGAATATCTCAACTACGTCAGCCGCTATCCACAATCTGGCCTAATCTCTGCTGATGCGGAGTAATCGGCCGTGGTTCCCACTTCAATGCCAACCGCGCCGCCATGCGGCGTCTTATACTGGCTCCGTGGGCAGTCGCCCAGCAGCTCCGGGCCGTAGTCTCTCAGGTTCTCCGCCGCGTTCCCGCCGCGGTCGAGCTTGACACCGCAGGCCGTACAGACCCACTCGCGCTCGTTCAAGGCCAGCTTGCGGCCACGCTCACCGCAGCCGTGGCATATCTGGCTGCTGGGATAGTGCCATGCCGCCCTGACGAACTCGTTGCCGCGCCAGCTGGCCTTGTACTCCAGTTGCCGCAGCAACTCGCCGGGGGCGAGGTCGCTGGTCTTCCGCCCCCGCCGCCGTTGCCAGCCTTTGATGGACAGGGATTCCACGGTCAGCACTTGACAGTTGGCCGTCAGCCGGTCGCTCAGCTTGTGCAGGAAGTCCTCGCGGATGTGTGCCATCCTGCCATGCTTGCGCTGGAGCTCCAGCTTGGCCTTCTGCCAGTTCTTGCCGCCTTTCCTCCGACGGGACAGCCTGCGGTTGGCGCGGCGCAACGCTTTCAATGCCCGGCGGTGCGGTTCAGGCGCGCAGACCTTTTCAATACTGCCGTCCGGCCAAGCTATGGTTGCCAGAGTCTCCATGCCCAGGTCCATCCCAGCCCTACCCTCCCCGTGATCCTTGACGTACTCGCCCTCGCTGATTTCCACCCGCACCGAGGCGTACCACCGGCCAGCCCGAAGCGAAATCCGGCACTCCCTGACGGCCTTGCCCGGCCAGCGCAGCGGCTCCAGCATCTTCACCGGCCCGCCCATCTTGGCCGGGAGCGCCAGCCGGTTGCCGTCCATCCGGATGGTGCCAACGCCGTTGTCAGCCCGGAAACGTTTGCGGGCGTTCTTGCCGTGGAACTTCGGCCGTCGGCATTGCTTGGCGTAGTAGCGCCTGATAGCGTCCTCGGCGTCTATCGCCCCACCCTTCACCGCGTTCTGGGACAGTTCCCGCATCCACGGGTGGTTCTGGAACTTCCGCCGGTTTGCGGCAGGACGCAACTCGCCCAGCTTGAAGCGGAACCCGGGCAACCTCTGGCCCTCGTCCATCCACAGGGCCAGCAGATCGTTGCGCATGATGCGGGCCGCGGCCGCATGGGCGTGAAACAGCGCTGCCTGTTCCAGGGTGGGGTCCAGTGCGATCTTCTGGCAGATGAGCATCGGGATTGTCTCCAAAGAGAAAGGGCCGGACTCTCAACGCCCGCCTTGCGGCGGTTGAAACAGGCTGAGAGACCAGCCCTTTGCTCTCGCATCATCGAAACCGGGTTCCACTCCGGTTTGACGATAAGGCCACTTTAGCACAGATAAGTAGAGATTTCAGCTTTCAGTTAAAAGCCCTGACAGCGAGCGCGACAGTGTCGAGGCCCGGGTCTAGGAAGAACGGCTCTCCAGGAGAGAGGCAAAAAACTAGACATTGATAGTCTTCCAGGTCAACGTCGACGGCCTCCCCGTCCTCGAACCTGAAGGTCGGGGCGATTCCGGTAGGGGGCAGAATCGTACGCTAAGGAGAATGATGCCGGTTGAGTGTGCGATAAACGGTTGGTCTTGAGACGGAGAAGAGTTCGGCGAGATCGCTGATGGAATAGTCGCCGGTGGCATGCATGCGGCAGAGTTCCCGCTGCTGTCTGTCGGACAGCTTCGGCTGCTTGCCACGCAATTTCCCCTTGGCGCGGGCGATGGCCATGCCCTCGCGGGTGCGCATGCGGATGAGATCGGCCTCGAACTCGGCAAAGGTGGCGAGGATATTGAAGAACAGCTTGCCCATGGGATCGTCCGGGTCGTAGATGGTCTGCCCGAGGGCCAGTTTCACGCCGCGTTCCTGAAGCTGGCCGGCAATGGCGCGGGCATCCGGGACGGACCTGGCCAGGCGGTCGAGTTTCGGCACGACCAGCGTGTCGCCTTGGCGCACGGCGGCGAGGGCCTGGTCCAGGCCGGGCCGGGCGCGGCTGGTGCCGGTGAGTCCGTGATCGGTGTAGATGCGGTCCTCGGCGACGCCGAGCTCCAGGAGGGCCTGGCGCTGGGCGGCCAGGTCCTGGCGGTCGGTGGAGCAGCGGGCGTATCCGATGAGCGTTGCCGTCGTAGCTATTGTCATGGGATAAAGTGTACGGATAGGGTTCCGCTTGTGCAATAGTTTGCGTACCATTGATATGAGACACTATTGCAACGGGTTTGGCCGGGGTTGGAGCGGCCCAGTGCGCCGTCCGCTGGAC
>DAOUJY010000093.1:0-18279 GCA_034421995.1 Dehalococcoidia bacterium
CGCGGCGCCGTGTGCCAGTCGGAGAAGCGACCGGCCGGGGCTTCACTGAAGCTGATGGTGGTGACATCCCGCGCGCTCTTCCAATCGGGCGTCTGGTCCAGGTCGATGGCCTCAATGTGGGACTGGCCGTCGTCGCCAGAGTAAAGTCTGAAGGTTCCCATCCTATTCCTCCGTTGTGGTCTGTAAGGGATACGGTCAGGCCGCCGCTGAAGTCTGCAGGGCTTCGACCCTTGTGATGAACTCCAGCAGGTGCGCGGCGTAGAAAGTGGACTTCATGTGGTAGCGGTTGGTGGCGGCGATGCCGGGGAAGGTGTTGTCGTGCTGACCGATGACCGCCCATTCCTCGTGGGTCCACGCCGACGGGAGCAGCTCCGCGCGGGGCACCAGCCGCTTCACGTTCTCCGCCGCAGACTTGTGATGAACGTCGTCCGGCGTGTTGCCCTCGAAGGCCAGCACCGGGCAGGTGATGGACTTCAACTGCTCCTCGGTCAGGTCGCCCACCGGGTTGGGTTGGGAGAACTGGTCCCGCCAGCGGCGCATGACGGAACAGAACTCCCCGGGATCCATGGCAAGGATCCGTTCCCGGTTGTCAGGGTTGTCCCGGATGCGCTGCTCGAAAAACTCGGTAGCGGCCACGGCGGCCATCCCGCCCCGCTCGGCGGCCTCGATGTACTGTCCGTAGTAGCCGGGGGACATCAGCTCCGCGCTCCGCGGCCCGCCGGAGACTTCCCAGATAAATACACCCTTGACCACCTCCGGATGCCGCACTGCCACCGTCAGGGAAGTGCGCGATCCGGCGGACCCTCCGGCCAGATAAGCCGGGTCAGCGCCCAGGTATTTCAGCAGAGCCGCCATCTCCTCAGCCCAAAGGTGCTGCTCGGATAGCTCACCGCCGATTACCACGTCGGACTTGCCGCAGTTGCGGCGGTCGTGGATGATGACACGGCAATGGGTGGACAGCAGGGCCGCCATGGGACGCAGGCCGTTGTGGTCCACCCGTCCGCCCGGCGTCAGCATGACCGTGGGGCCGGCGCCATACTCCTCGTAATACAGGTTGACTCCGTCTATGTTGGCGTAAGGCACTGCTCGCTCCTTTCTGTTTGAACACTGCTCTGTTTGAATACCGCGGCACCGGTTGTGCCAGGACCGTGACACCGGCAGTTTAGCACCTTGGCACGGCCCCAGCGTGGCCTCAGCAGAAGTCGTCGCAGACCAGATCGCCGTGACCCAAAATGAACGATAGCACGACGCCGCGCCGTCGCACTCTGTGCCCGGCCGGGCAGAGTGATATAATCAAAGCTGGGAGCGGAGCAGAACCATGACGATGAGCCAACAGGACAAAGAACGCCTGCTCCGGACGCTGCAGGACGACCCAGTGTTCCTTGCCCAAATCCGCAGCCTGATTCTCCCCGCTGAACTGGTGCAGCTGCCCGAGTGCTTCGCCCAATTCGCCACCCATGTAACGGGGTTCATCGAGCGCCAGGAAGAGTTCAACGCCGATTTCAGGGCCTTCATCCAGCGGCAGGAGCAGGTTAACTCGCGGCAGGAAGAGTTCAACACGCGCACAGACGCATCCATCGCACGCCTGGAAGAATCCATCGCACGGCAGGATCAGTCCATCGCACGCCTGGAAGAATTCGCCGTACGGCAAGAAGAGTTCAATGCCCGGCAGGCGGACACCAACACCAGCGTGGAGACCCGCCTACAACGTATCACCGACGACCTGGGCGACCTCAAGGGCCATGTGGCCGGCCGTATCGCCCGCGAGATGGCCGACGATATCGCCGAGCAGTTGGGCTACGAAATCACCCAGCAGCTCAGCGGTAACGACCTGCGAGACATGCTGCGCGGGTCCACGGCCAATGACATTCCGGCCGGCGTCCGGCGCAGCTTCTACGTGGCTGACCTGGTCGCGAAAGTTCAAGACCATGACGGCAACCAACTGTTCATGGCCGTCGAGGCATCCTACACCGCCGACGAACGCGATACCCAGCGGGCTGTCCGGAACGCCGAACTCATCAGCCGGTTCACGGGCACGACCGCCGTGGCCGTAGTCGCAAGCCTCCAGAACGACCACGCCGTACAGCAACTGATAGAAGACGGACACGTCCAGTGGTTCCAGTTCCAGTCCCGGGATCTGCAGCCGCAGTAACCCCGGGACGATCTGACGGCACGAAAGGCTCCGCACTCGTGCCCGGTCAGCAGGAAGTAGCGAAGGTCGTCTCGATACCTTCGGCGCTGCGCCGGTCAGACAGGAAGATGGCCCCGGCATTGTTCAGCAGCACATCCAGATGGGGCAACAGTTCCGTCGCTTCGGCGGCGACGCGACGCACCTCACGTTGAGCCGAAAGGTCGGCCAAAAGGCGCTCAACTGCCGGGTTGCCCGTATCGGCGATGATCCGCCGCATTGCGGCTTCAGTCTTGGCGGAGTTGCGGCCTATGATGACTACTCTGGCGCCGAGACGGACCAGTTCGCGGGAGGCTGCGTAGCCGATGCCATCGCTGCCGCCGGTGATGAGAGAGATTTTGCCTTGCATCAGATTATTCACAGGAACAACGTTGCCGACACGGCCAACCGAATCATAGTCGACACCGCCATGAACGGCCACCAGTTGGTGACCGCCGACCGCCGCATCCTGGATTGGACCGGCGGCCTACGATGCGTGGGCGCCGCCCATTGTGTCGGCGTCCACCAAGTCAGGTCAATGCTACTCAACAACGCGATGTGAAGGGCAACCCATGGTGAAAGCAGATCAATGACGGCGCCAGACAAGCGGTGTTTCCCTGCGGTTGACCTTAAAGTTCGGCGAATGTACATTATGTCCGCCCGCACGAGCGCTGTGGCAACACCCGCTGAAGATGGGATGTGCGTTCCGATATGACCCTCCGTTTCATTCACGCAGCCGACCTCCACTTGGACAGTCCGTTCAGAGGCATCAGGGCAGCAGCCCCCGACAATGTAGCCCGGGCACTCTACTCGGCCACCTTCGATTCCTACCGAAACATCATCGATCTCTGCATATCCGAACGCGTCGACGCGCTGCTGGTCGCGGGCGACATCTACGACGGCGCCGACCGCAGCCTGCGGGCCCAACAGGCCTTCATCGACGGCCTGCGCAGCCTGGACGCCGCAGGCATCCGCTCGTTTGTGTGCCACGGCAATCACGACCCGCTGGACGGCTGGGAAGCGCGGCTATCGTATCCTGAAAGTTGCCACCGGTTCGGCGTTGAATTCGAGGCAGTTCTCGTGTTCCCAGATACGCCGGAGCGCGGGTTGGTTTACGGGATCAGCTATCCGACTCGGGATGTGTACGACAACCTTGTTGCCCGGCTGGGGCAGGTGGACGAGGCGGCTTTCACCATCGGTCTGCTGCACGCCAACGTGGGCAGCAACACCGACCACGCGCTTTACGCTCCATGCTCGCTGGACGACCTGGCGCAGTCGGGGATTGACTACTGGGCGCTGGGCCACGTTCACACCCGCCAGATCCTGCGCGAACGTGCTCCGACGGTGGTGTATCCCGGCAACCCCCAGGGCCGGCATCCCAACGAGCCGGGAGCGCGGGGCGTCTATCTTGTTGAAGTCGATGACACTGGCGGCATCAGTCTGGAGTTTCGCGCCACGGACACCGTGCGATGGGAACAGGCGCGCACGGACATCAGCGCAATGGAAACCGAGCAGGAATTGGTCGATGCCATTGAAGATGAAATGCAAAGCCTGTTGGATGGCGCAGAGGGCAGGTCAATCGTGGTACGTATGACCCTGACCGGCCGGGGCGAACTTAACAGGTTCCTTCGCCAGCCCGGTGCGGTGGATGATCTTCTGGCTGGTGTCAACGACCGATGGGCTGAGCGGCTGCCCTTCGTGTGGTGCGAACGGATCCAGGACGAAACGGCGGCGGCCATCGACCGCGACGCCCTGCGGTCCGGCGAAGACTTTTTGGCGGAGGTGCTGCGCACTGCTGACCAAATCAGGGAAGATCCCGCCGCGCTCCAGGATGGACTCGCCGATCTCTACCGGCACCGGCGATTCAGGCAGCATCTCGCCGCTCTGACCGAGGAGGAGATCGCGGCGCTGCTGGACGAGGCGGAGGCGTTGGCCGTGAACCTGCTTGCCGAGGATGAGCGCTGATGAGAATTACCGGTCTGCACATCGATGGTTTTGGGCGGTTCTCCGACCGCATTGTCGGCCCGTTGGAACATCCGGTAACGGTGTTCTACGGCCCCAACGAAGCCGGCAAGAGCACGCTGCTCGAGTTCATTCGTCGGATCCTGTTCGGCTTCCCCAGCGGCCGCAGCCGAGGCAACGAGTATCTGCCGTTGGCAGGCGGGCGACACGGTGGGAGGGTGATGATCACCACGGACGCCGGGGAAGCCATCACCATCGACCGGACCCCAGGGCGGGGCGATGGGCCCGTTTCCCTCACCACGGGCACCGGTGAGACACTTCCTGACAGCGAACTGCAAAGGCTACTGGGGAACCACTCGCGCAGCGTGTTCGAAGGCATCTTCGCGTTCACGCTCGACGAGCTGAACGATCAGAACCGGCTCAGCGATGACAGCGTCAACCTGCAGATCTACAGCGCCGGCATCGGGGCGATGAAACTGCCCGACGCGTTGGCGGCACTGGATCGACAGAAACGGGAGATATTTCTGCCGAGTGGAAGGAACCAATCTGTTGCACGTGCTGCCCAAAGTATCGAGCAGACCGATTCCAAACTGCAGCGAGTGGAGGGCCACGCCACCGAATATCGCCGGCAATCGGACCGGCTGGCAGAAATCGACCGGGAATACCAAACGTTGGCTGATAGTCGTTTGCGTTTCATGTCGGAAAAGGAACGTAACGAAAACCTGATCAATGCCTGGGATCCTTGGAACGAGCTGATCAGCGCGGAACAGCGGCTGGCAGAGTTGCCGGCGGTGGAGGCTTTCCCGGAGAATGGCGTAATGCGCCTGGAAACGCTGGAGACGCAGGCCGAAACTGCCACCGAGGAATTGTCTGCCGCAGAGGAACGAGTCAAACGCATTAGGGTAAGCGTTGACGAGGAAATCGAGCATCTGACTATCCTCGATCGGTCAAGCGAGGCGCGCGCGCTGGAGCGTGCTCGCAGCGCGTTCGACCAGTCGGTAAAGGACCTGCCCGAGAGACGGGCCGAACTCGCCAGCAAACGGTCCGAGTTGGAAACCTCGCTGGCGAACCTCGGGTCCGACTGGGACACGGAACGCCTCGACCGATTCGATCTATCCCTGGTCGTCCGCGAAGAGGTCGCCAACCACGGCGAGCGCCTCAGGGACGCTCAGGTCGCAGTCGATAGGTCGCAGACCGCGTTGGCCCAAGACGAGGCGACGCTGTCCGACGCCGTGGCAGCAACACAACGGGCGCAAGCCGAACACGATGCAGTCGAGCCTCCCGAACTGGACGAAAACGACATCCGCGAACGTCGCCGGCGAATTCGACAGTCCAGAACCACCCTGGACGAATTGGGCCGTGCCGAAGACCGGAGCCGGGATCTGCGAGCGCAGATCGGCGATGGGTCCGAACCCAGCGCGGCCGGGCTGCCCGCCGGCCGCTCACGACTGCTGGCGGGCGCACTGGGTGTATTGGGCGTCGTGATGCTGGTGGCCGGCCTCTGGCTGGCAGCGGCAACCACCTTCGGAGCCGGCGCGATCCTGGCCGCCATCGGCGCGGTGCTGGCCACGGTGGCGGTTTTCTGGTTCATGCGGGGCCGCGCCAACGGACAGCCCACCGCCTCGCCCGCGGCGGCCCAGGTGCGCGGACAAATCAGAGAAGCGGATGAGCAGTTGGCGGGAATACGGTCGCGTCTCCAATCGGACGCCGCCGCATTGGGCCTGGAAGCCATCGACGCGAACACCTTGCTGGAAACCGAGGAGGGGCTGGACGCGGCTGACGCGAGGCTCAGGGAATGGCGGCAGCTGGAAACCACGCTGACCCAGGCGACCGAACGCCTCGAGCGCCAGGCGCAGAGACGGGATGACGCACAGCAGGCTATGCAGGACGCTGAGGCGGCGCTGGAGGTGGAGCAGCAGGCGTGGCAATCCTGGCTCCAGCAACGCGGATTGCTGAGCACGTTTTTGCCCGACAGCATCCAGGAACTGCGCACCCTAGTGGACCTGGCGCGAACCCACCACCGGGAAGTGGTCGACATGGAAAGTCGCATTGCCGCCATTCAGAAGGACATCGATGAATTTATCGACATGGCCCGTCCGCTGGCCGAAGACCACGGATTCGCGGCGGAGTGGGACAACTACCCCGGGGTCGCCGGCGTGGCCGACGACATCATCGACCTACACCGCGAGGTAACCGAGGCTGCGCGGATACGGGCCGATGCTGAGAAGGAACTGGAGGAGGCCCGTCAGGATCTGATGGCGCGTCAGAAAGGGCGACAAGAAGCCGCCGACCTGATCGAGGCGCTGCTGAAATCCGGTGAGGCTGAGGATGCAGACGACTTCCGCGGGCGCGACCGGGTTTTCCAGGAACGGGTTGGCCTGAACGCGACAATCTCCACCGCCCTGGAGCAGATGCAGCGCATCAGCGGGCCGGGCGACGCGCTGGACACGTTGCGGGACACGCTGGCCAAAACCGACGTTCAATCAATCCGCGACGGCATCCGGCAGTGCGAGACCGAACTGGAAGAGATCGACGGGCTCCGGTCTGAACTTGACACCGAGCGCGGCTCCATCCGAACCACGCTTGATGGTCTCGCCAGCGACGAGGATTCATCGCGGCTGAGGCTGGAGCGTCACCGGCTCTCGGAAGAGTTGCAGGGACACGCGCGGGACTGGGCGATGCGCGCGATTGCCGAGAGCCTGATCCGGCAAGCGCAGAGCAAGTTCGAGCAGGAGCGGCAGCCGGACGTTATCCGACACGCCGAGCGCTTCTTCCATGACGTCACTGATGGCGCGTATCAGACTGTCTTTTCCCCGCTGAGCAGTTCCGAAATCAACGTGGTGGACGCCGCCGGCAACGTCAGGACACCGCAACAACTCAGCCGAGGCACCCGCGAGCAACTGTTCCTGGCCCTGCGGTTCGGCCTGATCCTGGAGATGGGCCAGCACTCGGAACGCCTCCCGGTCATCGTGGACGAGGCGCTGGTCAACTTCGACCCAACCCGTGGCACCAAAGCCGCCAGCTCATTCATCGAACTCTCCGAAACCAACCAGGTGCTGGTATTCACCTGCCACCCGCAGATCGTGGACTGGTTCGTGGACGCGGCGGGACAGCGCGACGCCATCGAGCCGGAGGTGGTGGAGATATGAGGCCGCATGAGGCTCGCCTGTAAATCTCATAGCCGTGCTGAAGAGCGGAAATTGAAGGAACTGAGTGACATCTGCAATCTCGCGCGGCTCCAACTCGATATCGACGGCTTCACCAGCACCGAGTTCGTGGGTTTCGGCCGGGCAGTTACGGGAGCAATCGTCACGGTGTGTTGACAAATCCCGTCATTCCCGCCCCCGCCATGTCATTCCCGCACTCAAACCATTATTCCGGCGCAAGAACAGCCGGCCCCGTGCCTGACACGGGGTCCCCCGTACTTGATACGGGGCCGGAATCCAGTGAGCGCAAAATCAGGCCAACTTTCTATTGGCAGCGATTTTCCTGGGCTCCTGCTTGCGCGGGAACGACGATGTGATTCCCCAGCTGCTGGTGATTCTGTCCCAAGGCGGTGTGCTGCATCAACAGCAGGATACTGGCGAAAGCCACCGCATCCTCGTAGCAGTCGCCGGCGCATGGAACATCAAGGGACCAGTTCACGCCCTCAACCCGTATCACGCTCCCGCCGGAATGGGTCATGCTCCGCCACAGCAGCCACACCGCCAGGGCGATCAGTATCACCAGGATCGCTGCCACCGCGTGCAGGTTGATGACCGGTATGATCACGCTGGGCAGACGATCCACCAGCCAGTACGCCAGGACCAGGTAGGCCACCACCGCCCCTAGTGCCAACACGGCCCACTGCAGCCAGGAGAGGCCGCGCCGCGCGTCGTTGCGCACGCCGGCACCGCAAACCGACGCCATGGCGTACATCTGCGCCACCCGCGTCGAACCGTCCTCCACGACGCTGATGACCCGGCGGTTCGTGGCCGCCAGCAGCCGGCCCGAGCCGACCGGCTCGGCAATCAGCCCCCGCTCCGGGTGCAGGATTGCTTCAATCCGCTCTCCGGGCAGCAGCTCCACGCCGCGGATGCGTGACAGATATGACGTTGCTGTTTGCATTGGCCCTGGATAATAGCGTCGGCAATTTCCACAGAAATCCTATCACAACCGCGCCGTTGCGCCGCAGCAGTCCGGCGTCAATCCTCATCTGAGGAGTAACCAAGTTTGGTGACGCGCTCGACCTTGCCCGTCTTCTTTGGTGACTGCTAGACTCGTCCCCGAGGTGACCTTATGCCCAGCGCGTGCAACGTGCCCAGCCGCACCATTTTCACCGGGGACAACCTGGACATCCTGCGGGGGATCAACTCCGAGTGCGTTGACCTCATCTATCTGGACCCGCCGTTCAACTCCAACCGGACCTACGCCGCGCCGCTGGACAGCGAGGCCCGGGGCGCCGAGTTCGACGACGTATGGACGCTGGACGATATGAAAGAGGAGTGGATCGATGAGATCGAATACCGGCTGCCGGCGTTGTTTCACCTCGTCAACGGCGCTCGGCTGTCCCACGGGGAGAGCATGGCCGGTTATCTGACGTTCATGAGCATCCGGTTGCTGGAACTCCACCGGATGCTGAAACCGGCGGGCAGCATCTACCTGCACTGTGACGATACGGCCGGCCACTACCTGCAATCGGTAATGGACGCGATCTTTGGGGCAAACAATTACCGGGCGCAAATAAGCTGGCAACGCACTTCCGCGCATAACGATTCACGAAACTTCGGCAGGGTGCGCGACATCATTCTGTTTTACAGCCGGCAGCCCAGGATAAACTCAAACGAAGTCCGTATTCCGCTGGACGACGACTATGTAGAACAGTTTTACCGGCACGAAGACGAGCGGGGCGCGTACCGCTTGGGAGACCTTACCGCGGCAGAATTGCGTTATGGGGAAACGGGACAGCCCTGGCGCGGGCATGACCCTAACCGAATCGGGCGGCACTGGGCAGTTCCCATGACGGGAAGTTATGCCGCCTGGATTGACGGGAATGTAACTTCCGGCTACCGCGACATTGCCAGTCCACTGGAGCGTTTGGATGCGCTCGATGCAGCCGGCTTGATTTATTACCCAGGCGACAATGGTATGCCATCCCTGAAGCGCTACCTTGCCAGTAACCCGGGTCAGGTCCCCACCAACCAGTGGACTGACATACGTCCCATACCACCCCGGTCCGTTGAGCGGACGGGATGGAGGACGCAAAAGCCCCTGGCGCTGCTGGAGCGCATCATCAACGCCTCGTCCAGCCCGGGCGACCTGGTGCTGGATCCGTTCTGCGGCTGCGCCACTGCGTGCATCGCCGCCGAAAAGCTGGATCGGCAATGGATCGGCATTGACATACTGCCACAGGCTGCCGAGGTGCTGACGCAACGGGCTAGACGGGAATTGCAAATACCGATGAACGGTGGCGACGAAAAGCCATGGGAGGATTGGACACCCATGGTGCTGCGGGAGCCTCCCCGAAGAAACGACCTGACGCTATTGAGCCCAGCCGACCCTCAGTCGAACCGAGCCTTGTTGTATCGCAGTCAACACGGCAGATGTGCCGGCTGCGAGTACGCATTGCCCCTGCACGTCCTGACTATAGATCACATCACGCCGCGCTCCCGGGGCGGTATGGACGCCATCGGCAACTTGCAACTGATGTGTCACACCTGCAACGCTATCAAGGGCAACCGGGACATGGGCTACCTGAAACAGCAGTTGCAGATACGGGGGATATTACGAGTGTAGGACAACATTACCGAACGAATCCACAAAACACAACAAGACGGGTGATCTACCGCTATGAACGAAACCATCGAAGGAAACTTGGCCGACGCAACAGCATTGCTGAATGAAGCAGTGATTTGCTGGGAGGACGCTGAATCAGAAAACGGACTGGGAACCTCAGCGCGAATGTGCGCAAACTACGCAGAGGGCGCTAAAATCCGAGAACTTTTCGCTCATGCGCATTTACGGGACGCGCTGCGCCGTCTCCACGAAGAAGACGCAGTCCATGCAATGCACGACTTTGACTTGGGAGACGAGGACGCGCTCGACGAGGCACAAAACGAACTAGCTGAAGCTATCGACGCGTTGTTCGAACTCGACTACACGCCTTATGACCCGGACCCTGACGCCAAGCACACCTGCCAAACGGTGCTGGAAGCCATCAAGGAAGTACAGGAAATGCTCAAAGGTATCGTCCTGACGGACCGCAAACCGTAATTTCATGACGCCCCCTTCAATCTGCGCGGTCAAAAGGCATATACCTATTGATTGAAGCAAATCGCTACGGCATGAAGTCATTGCCTCATAGTACGGCGGGGTATATGGCGTTGACGCGCTTGGCAATCATATCGCCGATGGTCAGCGCCATACTTTCCGCTTCCGCGGGCGGCAATCCCATAATCTCGCAGTGCGATGGGTCCAGCTCAGGAAAATCGGCATCGGCAGGCTGTGGCTTATTGATCACATATACGTCCGGCAACTCATCCTGTAGCCGTTGCTTGACGTCGCCAACGTTCAGTTCCGCGAAAACGGCTGTCGTACCCAAACTACGAAGATGGATCAGCCGTCTGACTTCGGCGATTTGCTGCTGTTTGTCAAGGCGGTAGAAGAATTCCAGCCAGTTGACGGATGCGCCACCCTCGCCAAGGCGCCGGCAAAAGGCGCTGCCGTCAATCCGATTGTTTTCCCGGATTTTTGAACCACCGACATAGCGAACGACGTTGTCGTTGTCTGTCAGGTAAGTTGTCGTCATGCGTGAACCAACTGATTCAGGTCAAAGGCTTCGACTTGGCGCTTGATGCCGTCGAAGGTGTCAGTACCGGCGACGCGCGAGACTTTGCCGGCCCCGGGACGACGTTTGAAAATCACGTACTGGGCGTGGCCGTCGCCGAGAAACTGCACAGCCACGTGCCTGTCATCGTCGTTGTCATCATCCCAGACGGCGCGCAGGTTGCCGTTGTCCATAAGGACAACGGACCCCTTGCGCCAGTGGGGGTTGCCGGTTACAAAGGCGCGGAAATCCCGCTCGGAGGCTTCACTGCACTCGATGCCTTCGTCTTCGGCCGCTTCGCGCAGCTCGGCGAGGCGGTCGTGGTAGTGTGCAATGGCGGCGGCCATCTCGTAGGGAGTAGGTTGCGACCTGACTCCTGCGGGATAGAACCGAAACTCACGGTACCCATATCGCGTTTCCGCCAGAGCCTTGCTCAAATTTTCCCACACAGTAAAAGGCGATTCTCCGGCTGGCGCCAGTTGTTCCACATCCGGGGCAAAGACGGCAAAGTTAGCAGGACGCCGGAGCGCAGGTTGCGGGGCTGCGGGCGCGACGATGATGTGTCCTAAATTGATCTCGGCAGCCCAATCTTCGGGGATGTCACCAGCCACGTTAAAATTTCTTTGTGCTTCAGCTTCCATGGTCATGGTGTGGCCTCCCAGCTGTGGCGCCGGCACTCTGTATTGTGGGCGCAGATTCTAGCAAGCTGCGATTTACCTGGCAATGATTGGTCAAATCAGGCGGGGTATGAGTTTTGCTATACTGCCCCAACTTTCTACCCTGCATCCAGACAAAGGACGTGCCCAATGGCCACCAACTCCAATGCTTTGCCCGCCACCATAGGCCAACTCCGCGACAGCGGTTATCAGTCAATTTCCGTGCGCGAGGAAATCCGTCGCAACCTGATTGCCAAGATCCGCGCTGAGGAGCCGGTCTTCCCCGGTATCATCGGCTTCGACCAGACCGTGATACCCCAGCTGGAAAACGCCATCCTGGCCGGGCAGGACATCATCCTGCTGGGCGAGCGCGGTCAGGCCAAGACCCGCCTGATCCGCGAAATGGTCAACCTGCTGGACGAGCAGCTCCCCGTCATCGCCGGCAGCGAGCTGAACGACGACCCCTACAACCCCCTCAGCCCCGACGCGAAGCAGATGGTCGCCGACCTGGGCGACGACACCCCCATCGCCTGGATCGGGCGGGATCTGCGCTACTCGGAAAAGCTGGCCACCCCCGACATCTCCATCGCCGACCTCATCGGCGAAATCGACCCCATCAAGGTGGCCGAGGGCCGGCATCTCTCCGACGAGTCGGCCATCCACTACGGCCTGGTGCCCCGCACCAACCGGGGCATCTTCTGCATCAACGAGCTCCCCGACCTGGCCGAGCGCATCCAGGTGGGCCTGTTCAACCTCATGGAGGAGCGGGACGTGCAGATCAAGGGCTACCGCATCCGAATGCCCCTGGACGTCTTCGTGGTCGCCACCGCCAACCCCGAGGACTACACCAACCGGGGCCGCATCGTAACGCCGCTGAAGGACCGCTACGGCGCGCAAATCCACACCCACTACCCGCGGGTTCTCGAGGAAGAAATCGCCATCATGGAGCAGGAGCGCAACCGCTTCCCCGATGAGGACAGCGTGTATGTCCCCAGCTTCATGACGGAGATCATCGCCGAGGTCACGTCGCGGGCGCGGGCCAGCAACGAAATCAACCAGCGGTCCGGCGTCAGCGTGCGCGTCTCCATTTCCAACTACGAGACCCTCATCAGCAACGCCCTGCGCCGCAGCATCCGCCAGGGCGAGAGCGTCATCTGCCCGCGCATCAGCGACCTCCCCTATCTCGTCGCTTCCCTGGGCGGCAAGATTGAGATGGAGACCTTCGGCGAAGGCCGGGAGGACCGCCTGGTGGAAGACCTCACCAAGCGGGCCACCCTGGCCATCTTCAGCCGCTACTGCAACGTGGACGACCTGGAGGACATCGTGATGGCCTTCGACCTGGGCAACGCGGTGGAAACCGGCAGCGACGTGCCCTCCGGCGCCTACGCCTCGGCGTTGAGCAACATCCCGGGCCTGTCATCCATCGTAGCCATCCTCACCGGCGACGACCAGCGGCCCGAGGTCCAGGCGTCGGCGGTGGAGTTCGTCCTGGAAGGGCTCCACCTCAACCGCCGCCTCAACTGCGCCCGCACCCCGGCCGGCGGCTACCGCTACGCGCGGTAGGGTCCTACCGCGCCGCAGGAAGGTTTTGCCATGACCACCAGGAACGCAACCACCACCCGACTGGTAACGTTGGAGGAGTTTGCCGCATTGCCGGAATTTCCTCGCTACGAATTGGTGAAAGGCGTGTTGGTTGAGAAAATGTACGCATCCAGAGAGCATGAACTGACCGTAATACGAACCGGCAGCCGGATGAACATTCATGTCGAAGAGCACGATTTGGGCGAAGTCTATGGCAGCAACCGGCCTTTCGTAACCGGCCCGGAATCGCCAGCCTCATCTCGTTTGCCCGACGTGTCGTTCGTATCTAACGAACGACTCAATCAGCCCGAGCTGTTTGGCGCGCTGGTTGACGGCGCGCCCGACCTGGCGGTGGAGGTACTATCCCCCGGCAACACCGCACGAGAGATAGCGCAGAAGGTTGCCGAGTATCTCGCCGCCGGGGGCAAAGCGGTCTGGGTTTTTGACCCCATCGGACGGACGTTGACGGTACATCGGCCCGGTGCAGCGCCGCTGGTTTTGACCGACGGCGATACCGTGGACGGCGAAGATTATCTGCCGGGTTTCACCTGCGCCGTGGCCGATATGCTGCCCCGGCTGCGCTCTTGACATTGCAGAATGATACCGGGGAGGTCTTGTTATGACAACGCAAAACCCCACCATCGCGCCGCCGGCTACGCTAGCGGAGTATGCCGCATTGCCTAAACATCCGCGCTACGAACTGGTCAAAGGAGTCCTGATTGAACTGATGGTTGCGTCGGAAGAGCACGAAGAGGCGGCGGCTCTAAATACCGCGAACTTGGTGCATCATGTCTATCCTAATCGCTTGGGCAAGGTGTACACCGGCAACCGGGGGTACGTTACCGGGCCGGATTCGCCGGCCACGTCGCGGATGCCCGACGTTTCGTTTGTGTCCAACGCGCGGCTGGCGCAACCCGACCTGGCGGGAAAGCTCTATAACGGCGCGCCCGACCTGGCCGTGGAGATACTGTCAGAAAGCAACACACCGGCGGAGATCGCGCAGAAGATTACCGAATACCTGAACGCCGGCGGCAAGGCCGTCTGGGTCATTGACATCGACACCCGCACACTCACGGTGCATACGCTCGACGCCCCGCCGCTCACGCTGGCCGACGCCGACACTATTGACGGCGACGACTACCTGCCCGGCTTCGCCTGCGCCGTGGCCGACCTGCTGCCGGCCGCCGGATCCCGGGCCAGTGAAGGCTAGACCAGGGAGGCCCGCCGGCCCAGGGTGATCCCGTCGGGCAGCGCGATGGTGGCCTTCAGGTTGCGGAACAGCAGGAACCGGCTCATCGACACCGACACCTGATCCGCGTACTCGGCGATGCCGGGCGCCATGAACAACTCAATGTCCCCGTGGGCAGCCGGCTCGTAGGACTCCAGGCTCTTGCGACGGCGCACGTTGGTATCGACCGATACCTCAACGGACTCGCCGCTTCAACCCTTCCAGCAGATCAGGTCAATTACGGCCTGCCCGCCCTTGTTGCGGATGAACTGGGCAGCCTCGGGGGTTATTTGCAAGTCAGCGGGCATGGTTTTCACTGATCCAGAGGTTGTCCGTCCCAGGGTGCGTCGGGGTCAATGTAACGGCGGGGGATGTTGCCGCGCAGAGCGGCGCGAAATTCGTCGGAGCTGTTCATCTTGAGTTGTCTGATGGCTATGCGTCCCATGAGAGCAGCGTCAATGTCCTTGTCACCGTGAGATATCTTCGTCCACAAGTTCAACCACTCGTGGTAGAAATATATGTGGTCACGGTCATACCTTTCGAAATTCATTCGGTGTAGCAATCTGATCAGGTCTCGCGCTTTGACATTGGCGATTCTGGGCATAACTACACAGTCACCGAGTTTCGGCGGGGCTCCACCTGACGCACCCAAACGACTACGCCGTCCGCTGTCAGCTCTGCAATCTCTTCAGTCAGCGCATCTCGTGCGGCCTGACCGGTTTTTACTCTGCCAGGCATTTTTTCCGCAAACACCGCCATGGTATCTGCGACGTCAACCAAGGCTTCATCCTCAGTGTCACCCTGTCCGTGAGCGTGCGCAACCGCAGGGCAGATGGCCGCATAGCAGATGGAACCATCAGACAACGTTCCACGCCATACAACAACATCGAATTCCATTTTTCCCTCCCTGAACAAGAACGATTATACCGGGGATCCTCACTCCCTAGCCAGCAACAGCGTGTTCCGTGCCTCGATAGCCGCCGGATGCACCGGCGCGCCCTTGTCCAGCAGGCGGGCCACGTTCCGGGTCAGGAACATCGTCATGGCGGCGGGCAGGTCGCTTTCGGCCAGTTCCCGCAGTTCCCCCTGCCAGGGGTAGCGCTTGACCTTTACCGGATCCAGCTTGTCGGCCAGGAAAACGATGTGAGCGATGGCGTCGCCCCCGGCGGGGTTGCCCACGGTGTGCCAGTAGATGGCGTCGTAGAGCTGCGGGTGCCCCAGGCCGTCCTCCCGTTTGAGCAACTCCGCGCCCACCATGCCGTGCAGGATGGCCGGATTCCGCCGCTCAAACTCGGTCACGGGAGGCAGGTCGTACTCCTCCATGCGCAGCAGGTTTTCCACGCCGGAAAAGTGCTTGGTGGCGTCGTGAGCCAGGGCGGTCAGCCCGATGGCCTCCACGTCCTGCCCGTGTCGCTCGGCCAGTTCGCGGGCGATCTGCTCCACCCGCTGGCAGTGCTCCAGCAAGCCGGTGGGGAGGCGGCGCATCCGGCGCTGGATGCGGTCGAACACGCGGCCGGAGATTTCGATGGTGGTCATGGGATGGTCACCCTCGTCTTGACGCTTCCGATCGGCGGGAGATGCTTACGCTTCCCCTGCGTCATTGTCTTCGTCATCGTCGTCGCTACTGCCGGGCTGTAAAGTTTCGACTTCACTGAAATCTATTTGCCATCGTTCCTTTGCCCAATCGAGCAATTTCACACGACGGGCATTGATGGTTTCTACTGTCCAGTCATCACAAATGGCAATTTCTTGCTCTTGGAAAAACGGCGACTCCGCATAGCAAGGATATTTATCACCATTGGCACCCTTCTTTTTGGGGAACGACTTATTGCCGTAGAACGAATTATGCTTGGTCAGTGTCAGATTGCCGATGTCGTGCACGTACGCATTGTGGGTGAGTTTATCAAATTGAGCCTGCCAATATGGTTCATTTTCAATGGACTGCGGCAATATATGTTCAATAGTATCCTTCAGACCGGTGCTGCTGACTTCCGACCAACTGACTCTAGGAGATACACGCCTGGCTGATGCCAAGTACTGCTCGTACTCGTACAGGAAATACCGAAGACCTCTCTTTCCGTACCACTCGTCAGGTGCCGCAGCATCTGTAAACTCGCCAAACCTTTGCTTTTCCCCCCTGACGTTGTAAATCTCCTTGATAGAACGGCAAATTTCATCGTATCCCATACCGTGATAAACACGGTTGGCAAGGCGAAACATGTGCGATTGCCGAAAGGTAGCGTAGTATTTCGCCACTGTATAGAAACGAAATGCTAGCGCCTCGCAGAGTCTCAGAACCTCAAGGTACTTCTTGGGATCGGAAGGCCAGCGCGTTCGCACGGCCATCAGCAAAGGTAGGAAGGTTGCGGTTACCCCTACCCTGACCAACTTCGAGTTCCATAGCCTGACATCGTCCCTGAGTGTCGGATGGGAAGAGAACGATGGAAATGCTTCGTTTCTGCCAGGACTAAGCGCATCACAGTAGCATATGCTGGCTGATCGAAGTCCATTTACATACTCTTGCAGTTGGGCGAGCAGTTGGGCAGATCGCCCACGATAATTTCGGGGATCGAATTTATTTTTAATGCTTTTGCTTCCGCTCCAATTACGAGGTTGAGGGTCATATTGCATGAGCCAATGCGCACGGAGCAACCTATCCTCATCCGCAGGAGAGCTCGAATCGGCAGACGTTAATCGTTCTAGTATGTCTGCCCATGCGTCATTCACAGTATGCGCAAAATTATCTTTGCTAATTTGAGCCACATCGAGAGGTGCAGTGGCATGCAGCAGGTAGTTCTTGACTTTTTCCAGGTCAGTCAATGTCTTACCGCGATCGTTCATCACCTCAAATATAGTACCGACCGCCGCCGCTTCTTCGACTTCATATAGGTTGAAGTGGAGACGACGCGTGATGTTGGTCCGTAAATCCTTCAGCCATTGCTCTCGCTCTTGAGGATTATCCCCTGCCCGCGCCAGATGGACGTCAATCTGCTTTTGGGCAAGCTCGAGTCGTCGAGCCGACGCTGTCGACGGGCCCGCTACACTCTGATTATTGGACAAAATGCTGTCCTTAAAGAACGGATCGATGCTCCTGTTGAGTGACAGTTTATGTAAGTCTTGACCGTCACGACTTGAGCGGACGTAATTCTTTATGGTTCCGTCAGCCAAGGCGACGCTGCCCGGGTACTCATTCAGCGCGCGACTGATTTGATTGAGCAAAAGAACAATCGTCGTCAAGCGCTGCTGACCATCCACTATGTCCCATTCCTCGTAGATAGTCCCCTCGTCATCCTCCGCGTTTTCAGACCCACCACAAAGGACGATGGTACCTGTGTAATGCCGGTAGCGATGATGGGCGGAGCGAAGCACTTCAAGATCATCCAGAAATTCCGCGACCTGCTGGTTTTCCCACGAGTAGCCTCGTTGGTAGTCCGGAACCCTGAATATCCGTTTGCTAAACAAATCTTGGAGCGACAGCGTGTTATCCATAGGACACCTCAATAACCACCCTTTGTAGCCGCTGGTACGCTAACCCGCACATATCACTGCGCGGAGCATGGGGCATTGAAGCGGACTAGCCCATATCTCCCAGCGCGCGGCCGCCCAGCAGGTGCATGTGGGGCCAGGCGATGGTCTGTCCGGCGTCTTCGCCGTTGTTGACCACCAGGCGGTAGCCGCTGATGGTCACGCCCTCGCGGCGGGCCATCTCGGCAGCAACCACGAACAGGTGCCCCATGGTGGCCTCCATGGCGGGGCTGATGTAATCGAGCCCGTTGATGGGCATGTTCGGGATGATCAGCAGATGCACCGGCGCTTTGGGGTTGATGTCGCGCACCACGAAGCAGCGCTCGTCCCGGTAGATCACGTCGGGATGCAGCGG
>DAOUJY010000094.1:0-63836 GCA_034421995.1 Dehalococcoidia bacterium
GCACGTCGGATCTCATGCACCGCTGGCTATCGCTCACAGGCCGGTTCATTCCCCGGTACCGCATAGACCAGTACGGCGGGTTTCACCACCGCTGCGCGAGGGTCGCCTTCTGCCCCCAAGCCGTCATTCCGGCGGAAGCCGGAATCCAGGCGGGGAAGGGTAGGGGACGGTCAGCACGCGCAAACTTAGGAAATCAATTCGCAGCCCACGCTCTCTGGCCGTAGCGCCGACAACCTGAACCCCCGAACCCGAAGCAAACCAGCCAACCAGCCGAACCACCGACCAACCAAAGGAGGAGAACCCGAATAACTACCCCGCTGCCGTGCGATCTAACTTTCTCGCCATTCCGGCGAAAGAACAGCCGGCTCTCTACTTGATACAGGGCGGGAATCCAGCAGTGTTTTCTGGACTCCGGCTTTCGCCGGAGCGACGGTTTATCAACCGAACCACCTGAAACGGAACGCTACCACGTGATTGCTACGGAATGACATCCGGCCGGATTGAGACTACAATCGCGGCAACGCGATAACGAAACCCGACGCAAGGAGGCGGCGCGATGGCAATACCGGACACGATTCGCACGGAAGACGAGCGGCAGTACTACGAAGTAACCGACCGCATCCAGCTCAAACCGGGCTGGCTGCAGGGCGAGGGCCAACCCCTGCCGCACATGGAACCTTATCTCTGGCGGTGGAACGAAGTGGAGCCGCTGGTGCTGAAAAGCGGCGAACTGGTGACGCCCGACCGCGATGTGGAGCGGCGCACGCTGCGGTTGGCGACGCCGGGCCTGGACCGGGGCACTACGCACACCATCACGGCAGCGCTGCAACTGCTGTTGCCGGGAGAAAACGCGCCGGCCCACCGGCACACTCCCACCGCAATCCGCTGGGTTCTGAAGGGCACTGGAGCATACACCACCGTGGAAGGCGACAAGTGCTACATGGAGCCGGGCGACTTGGTCCTCACGCCGTCCTGGACCTGGCACGACCACAACAACGAGGGCGATGAGCCGATGATCTGGCTGGACGGTTTGGATGTGCCGCTGGTGCGGTATCTCCGCGCCAACTTCTACGAGGCCTATCCCGAAGACCAGCAGCCCATCGTCGGCGTGGCCGAATCGGAGCGGAAGTTCGCCTCCGGCTCCCTGCGGCCGGCCTGGGAGGACACCAGCGTTCCCTATTCCCCCCTGTGGCATTACAAGTGGGACAAGACCTACGAGGCCCTGCAACGCCTGGCCGAGGTGGATGCCAGCCCCTTCGACGACGTGGCCATGGAGTTCAGCGACCCGGTGACCGGCGGCCCGGTGCTGCGCACCATGACCTGCTGGGTCCAGATGATCCGCCCCGGCATCTCCACCCGGGCCCACCGCCAGACCAGTTGCGCCGTGTACCAGGTGTACAAGGGCGAGGGCTACAGCGTCATCGACGGGCAGCGGTTCGACTGGAGCGAAGGCGACTTCTTCGTCGTGCCCCCGTGGGTCTGGCACGAACACGCCAACGACACCTCAGACGAGGCGGTCCTGTTCTCAATCCAGGACATCCCGGTCCTTAAGGACATGGCGCTGTACCGCGAGGAACCCTACGAAGAGAACGCCGGCCACCAGCCGGTGACCGGGAGCTTCAAAGGATAAAACCGTCGAACTCTCGCAAAAGCGTGGGGGTTGGTTCTTCGGAACCAACCCCCCTTTTTGGCTACCAAGCGGGCGGTGTGCATCTAGCAAGCCAGCGAACCCATCGGGTCCCACGGCGGCAGCACGATAGGCTCTAGATCCAACGCCCGTTGCAATTCTTCGGGCAGGTAGCTCTTCGGGGCCGCGATCTCGAACATATACTCGGCGAACCAGGAGTCGTTCATCAGGAAGAAACCCTTCTCGCCCACCTTGTCGTCCCAGCTGTTTTCCACGCGCCAGCGGCGGGGTTTGCCGTCCACCACATCAACGCCGGTGAACAGCATGGCGTGGGTCATGGCGGTCTGGTGATATTCCAGCCGCTCCGCCTTGTCCATGTCAAAGTCGGCGTTATAGACGTTGGCGTAGTCGAAAAGCTCGGCGTCCCAAAGGCCCTTGTCCCGGTGCATCTGCTTGCCGGTGTCGCAGCCCATCCAGACCGGCTTGCCGTCCTGGAGCATCCGCATGGTGATGTCCTTCATCAACTCGATGTCCACGTTGAGGTACTTGATGCGGGCGCCGTCCACCACGTTGCCCAGGTATTGCACGGTGTAGGTGCGGCCCGGCGGGCTGGACTGGCGTGGGTCGTGGACCAGGCAAACATATTCCTCCATGGGAGTGGAGATATATTTTTCGGCAAACTCCAGCGGCGTCATCTGACCGTCGCGGTGGAACTCGCCATCCTTGTCCTTCCATTGCCAGTCGAACTCCGCCGGCGGGTTGCCCAGGTGGATGCACAGGATCCGGTAGATGGACTGGAGGGCCTCCTGCTTGGCCTCCCGCATGGCGTCCAGTCCGCCTTCCTCGCCGTAGATGCGTCGGATGTTCCGCGCTCCCTGCCGGACCTGGTAGTTGAGGCCGGCGTTCATCCTCATTGAGTTGCCGGAACTCTCCGTCTCGGGCATGGCGCTCTTTGGAACCACGCCGTGCTTGCGCACCAGGCTGACGAACATATCCCATTGCCCGCCGTCGCCGAGAGGCCCATTGAGGAGCCAGGCCACCACCCGGTCGTCAATGGGCCGGTCGGCGGTCTCAATCACGGCTTCCAGGATGTAGTTGGCCCGTTCCATCTTGTCCCAGAACATCACGTAGCTCTGGCTGAACTCGAACTCCTTGACGTTGAGCAGGTTGCGGCTCTCCGACCGGAACAGATTCAGGCCGGCGAACATCCAGCAGCGGCCGGAACGGGCCTGGTTGGTGACGCCCCATTCGTCCAGAACCGTGGAAAAGGAGTGGGTGGCTTCAGACACTATGTTGCGGTTCAGCGCGACGTCGTTCACGTCGTGCTGGGTTACCACGTTCTGCATCAGTTGGTGGTTGGGATGCGATGCGAAGGCTTCCTGGAAGCCGGCGACGGTTTCGGCGTTCAGAGCGCCCGGGTTGGTCTGGGTCGTCATGTTGTATCTCCCTAGTTTTTGCGTTTAGTTCGCCGCCGTCGGGACGGCGGACATGGTCTCGATTACTCCGTTGATTTCAGCTGATGCCCGGTCGATTTCGTCCTCTGTGGTGAAACGACCCACGGTAAGGCGGAGGGTTCCCATGGCGTATTCCACGGGCACGTTCATTGCCCGCAGCACGTGAGACACCTCCACCTGGTCGCTGTGGCAGGCAGCGCCGGCCGAGGCCGCGACGGCGGGCAGGTTTTCCAGTATCCGGTCAGCTTCCAACCCACGAAAGGCTATGCTGGAAGTGTTGGGCAGTCTTTTTTCAAGATGACCGTTCACGCGGGCATCAACTCCCGATGCCATAATCCCTTTTTCCAGTCGATTCCGCATCGCAGCCATATGCCGAGCGTAGTCGGTCAGGTTTTCCTGGATTAGCTGGCAAGCTTTGGCCAGGCCGACCATCTGGATCACGTTTTCCGTTCCGGCGCGGCGGTTTTGCTCGTGGTTGGCGCCGTGCATCAGCTTTTCCAGGTGGACGCCGGGGCGAATGTACAAGGCGCCGATACCCTTGGGCGCGTAGAGCTTGTGCCCGGCTACGGAGAGCAGATCAACGTCCAGGTCGTCCACCCTTACCGGAATCTTGCCGATGGATTGGGCGCAGTCGCTGTGCATCAGTGCGCCGTGGCGGTGGGCGATTTCTGCTATCTCGCCAATGGGTTGGATGGTGCCCACCTCGTTGTTGGCGTGCATCACCGTGACGAGCAGAGTTTCCGGTGTGATGACTTCTTGAATCTGATGAGGATGAACCATGCCGTACTCGTCCACCGGCAGGTAGGTGATGCGGAAGCCTTGTCCCGCCAGATAGTTACAAACCTCGGTCACGGCAGGATGCTCGACGGCAGAGGTTATGATGTGATTGCCACGATGGCGATTGGCCCATGCTGCTCCCTTGATGGCATGGTTGTTGGCCTCGGTCCCCCCGCTGGTGAATATCAGGTCATCATCGCAGCATCCAAGCAGGTTGGCAACTTGCCGGCGGGCCCGGTTGACGCCTTCGCGGGCGCCTTGTCCGAAAGAGTGACCGCTCGACGGGTTCCCGAACAATCCGTGGATGTACGGCAACATGGCCTCGGCGACCAGGGGATCGACCGGTGTGGTGGCGTTGTAGTCCAGATAAATGTCGCTCATGCGCATCTCCGACCGCCAGGATCAGTGCGCGGTCGTGCGCATTATAGAACAGGCGGGTATGGAAAGAGCGAGCAGGACTAGCGGATTACCTACGTGAAGAAGGGCGCGTTTCCCGCGGGGTTCAAACCGTTCCGTGATCCACCGGCCCTTGGACGACCTCAGTCCCGGTCATTGCTGCTGATGGCACGTGGGTAGTGAGGGAAGTCTGTTGGTTCCTGGCCACGAACGTCAGTGCCAATAACCCGGCAAGGACCAATGACGCGATAATCAACAACCACAGTCCCTTATTTCCACGGGACGTGCGCGTTTGCCACCTGTGGTTTCGTGCTTTGCCGGAATGCACCGTTTCCTCCATTGGGCGATATGCCGACTGTATCGATTTCCAGTAGATGGTTGGTTGCCTATATAGCCGCTATTATATCGGACTTCGGTGAGAATAGAACACAAATTTGCGAAAAAATTCTGAATATTCAAAATTATCTGTTGTCTTGCGCTGGCGTTGGGTAGCGTCTGCAATCCATGTCGGCGTTGTGGTAATCTGCGGATACATACTCGTCATTTCAGGAGGGCATCCCGATGTGTGCCATGGTGAAAAATCGAAGTGGACTCACTGTCACGACTTCCTCCCCGACTGCCGCCGACTCGTACCATGAGGGCTTGGACTTGGTGCTGTCCCAAAACTACGGGCCGGAAGAGAAGCTTCAGGCCGCGATTGCCGCTGACGATGGGTTCGCTATGGCCCATGTGGTGCTGGCCTACATCCTGCACTTGCAGCAGAACGTGCCCGCGGCCCGGGAAGCCGCGGAGAAGGGCGTCGAGCTTGCGGCGGGATGCTCCCGGGAAGAAAGGCAGATCGCCAGCATCATGCACTGTTTCACCCACGGCAAGGGCACGGAGGCCATCGGCCTGATCCACGAGCACCTGAACGACTTCCCCACCGATACGCTGGCGATGCGGGTCGCTCAACGCCTTTACATGCTGGGCTGTTTCGGCGCCGGCGTGCCCGATTTCCCCAACCACCTGATGGCAATGATGCACAAGGTGGCGCCGGCCAACGGAGACGATTGGGCTTTCCTGGGCCAGTACTCCTTCGCGCACCACGAAACGAACCAGCCGGAAAAGGCGATGGATCTGGCTACGCGGTCGCTGGAAGGCAACCCGCTGAACGCGGTGGCCTGCCACTCGGTTACCCACTCGTACTTCGAGCAGGGCGATGCCCGGAACGGCGGGCGGTGGCTTGCGGATTGGCTGGACGGCTTTGATCGAAGGGCCTCCTACAACACCCACCTGTCCTGGCACTTGGCGTTGTTCGAGCTGGCGCAAGGGCGGTACAGCCAGGCCCTCGACCTGTACGAAACCCACATCCGGCCCGGGGTGCAGGCGCGTAACCTGGCGAACCTGCAGGACGCTGCTTCGCTGATGTGGCGTTTGCAGATCTATTCGGGAGAAGAGCCGGGCAAGCCCTGGGACGAGGTGCTGGATCTGGCGTTGCCGGCGGCCACCGGGCCGGGCGCGGCCTTCCGAGATTGCCACGCCGCTCTCGCCTTCGCCGGCGCGGGCGACGCGGAAGCTACTCATCAGTTGGTGGACCGTCTCACCGCCCAGGGGGAAAAGGGAGACGACTTGTCCCGCGATATGTCGCTTCCCATCGCGCTGGGCGCGGCCGCTTTCGCCGCCGGCGACTACGACGAGGCTGCCGACCTGATAGCCCCGACCTATCCCATGCTGGCGCGCATCGGCGGGAGCCACGCCCAGCGGGAGGTGTTCGAGGACACGCTGCTGGAAACCTACATCCGGGCCGGCCGGTACGACGAAGCCAAAGCAATGCTGGATGAGCGGCTGTCGCGGCGGTCGTCAGTGCGGGATACCTACTGGATGGGGCGTCTGGAAGCCGAGGCGGTGCAGGGTAGCCGGGAGGCGTCGCGCCGGTTGCTGGCGCAGGCCCGGGCCGCTTGGGCCCCCACGGCTGATCAAGCTGCCGCCGAGCTCCAGCGACTGGCGGCGTCGGTTGACTGTGGCTAGCGCCAGTTCATTGTAGGGGCGAATAATTATTCGCCCCTACGGGAGCCGACTGAGCAGAGACTCCAGGCCAAGCGATTGACACAGGTCCGCGAATTCCGGCTGCCGCACGCCCGTCCAATGCAACTGTTCGGGTTCGGTTTCTAGCAATGGGACGTCCAACCGCAGCGTCGCCAGTTGGCGGTAGAGTTGGGCGTTGTCCCACTGCTCGGTCATGACTTTCACCAGGTTGGCAGCCCCCCGCACGCTCAGATCCCAATCGCCAGCGTCCGTTGGGATTTGGTCGATATGTCCGTAACGGGTGAGCACGGCGGCAGTGGTTTTCGCGCCCCAGCCCCTGATGCCGGGGATGCCATCTGCGGAATCGCCCACCAACGCAAGGTAGTCGGGTATGGATGGCGGTGAGACGCCGAACTTTGCCACCACACCGTCCTCGTCGATGACCTCGCGCTTACGCCGGTCCAGCATCACCACCCGGTCGCCCGACACCACTTGCGCCAGGTCCTTGTCCGGAGAGCACATCACGACTTGTTCAACCAGCGACGAAGCGGCAAAACGAACGGCGGCGGCGGCAACGGCGTCGTCGGCTTCGAACTCCACCATCGGCCACACGGTGAGGCCAAGGGCGGCGGTAATCTGTTCCGCCAGGGGAAATTGCGCCAGTAGCGCCGGCTCGACGCCATCACCCGTTTTGTAGCCGTCGAACAGGTCGTTGCGGAAGGAACGAATTACCGTGTCGAAGGCGACGGCAACATGGGTGACGTCAGGTTGGCCCAGTAGAGCGATGAGAGATTGGGCCAGGCCGTGGGTGGCCTTGATGTCCCGCCCATCCGGGGTGGAACGGCTCGGGCGGGGCGAGTAGTGGGCGCGAAACAGCTCGTAAGTGCCGTCAACCAGGTGGATTTTCATAGTGAGAGGCTGCGCTTACTGCTCGGTGGGTTCGTGCAGCGCGAAAATTCGCCGGCGCACCTCAAACGCGAAACCCGGCAGTACCGGCTCGCCGCTGACCGCCTTCGGGTCTTCCAGCACCGCAACTTCCGCGTCGGGGCGATAGACGTACACCCGCCGGCGGTAGGGGTCAATCAGCCAGCCCAGCAGGGCGCCGTTGGCGATGTAGCGTTCCATCTTGCGCTGCAAGGGAGGCAGCCGGTCGGTACGGGACATTATCTCGGCGACGAATGCCGGGCAAAGGTCGATGGCTCGGGAAGTAATCGGCATTAACTGGACCACTTGCTCGGGCGACAGCCAGGCCGCGTCCGGCTCAACACGCGTGCCGTCGGGCAACCGCACAATTCCACGTGGGCCGGAGACACGCCCTCCGGCATCTTCTGACCAACCGCGCAGAACGAAGACAAACTCCACCTCGGCAAAATTGCCGTCCATGTTCACCATAGGATTGATTACCAACTCCCCCTCGGCGGTCAGTTCCAGATAGAACCCGCGTCCCTCGTTGGCTTGGGCGCAACCGACGAGCCACTGGTCGATTTCGTGGTCGGTAAGCTTGCCGGCTACCGATTCCAGGATGGGCCGGATGTTGACCGACAGCGGGTGCGGCAGGTCGAAGTCAAACTCGCCAGCGTCGGTAATGGCGGCATTATCTTGGACTGCGACATCGGTTGTCATGGCGTCTATCCCTCGGGGATGTCATGCAGCGCGAAAATCCGCCGCCGCACCTCAAACACAAACCCCGGCATCACCGGCTCGCCGCTGACTGTCTCCGGGTCTTCCAGTATCTCAACGTCTGCATCGGGGCGATAGACGTACACCCGACGGCGGTAGGGGTCGATCAGCCAGCCCAGCTGCGCCCCGTTGGCCATGTATCGTTCCATCTTGCGCTGCAGGGTCGGAAGCGTGTCGGTGCCAGACATAATTTCGGCGACAAACGTCGGGCAGACGGTGATTGCCCGGTCTTCGGCGATGGGCGGTAAAGTGGACACTTGCTCCGACGACAGCCACAAAGCATCGGGCCGTATCCGCGCGCCGTCGGGCAGGCGCATATTGGCGTTGGCACCGTGAACCTCGCCGCCGTATTGCTCCTCCCAATACTCCAACGCGCTCACCAAACGGACCTCGGCTTTGGAGCCATCTCGATTCACCATAGGATTGATTATCAACTCCCCTTCCGCGGTCAGTTCCAGAGTAAAACCGCGCCCTTCGTTGAGCTCGTGGAACCCGACAAACCACTGGTCAATCTCGTCATCAGTGAGCTTGCCGGCCACGGATTCCAGAATGGGCCTGATGTTGACCCATACCGGATGCGGTAGGTCAATGTAGAACTCGTCCGCAACGGAGTTTTTGACGTTAGGCGCAGTGGCCATATCGGTCATCCTCACCTAATCCAGGTAGCGGTATCCCGGCAGCGTCAGAAACTCGACAAATTCGTCGGACAGCACGATTTCGTCCAGCAGTTCCACGGCCTTGTCCAGCGCGCCGGGATTGTCCTGGCCCCGCTGCTCGACCAGAACGGCCGCTTCCTCTGCGCGCACCTGTCGGTATAGCTCAGCGGTGATTGGGCGCCCGTCTTCCAGATTGGAACCGTGATGCAGCCACTGCCAAAGTTGAGACCGCGAAATCTCGGCGGTGGCCGCGTCTTCCATCAACCCGTAGATGGCAACAGCGCCGTTGCCCCGGGTCCAGGCGTCGATGTACTGCAACGCTACGCTGACGTTGTTGCGAAGCCCGGCCTCGGTAATTTGGCCCTCGGGCACGGCCAGCAGATCATCAGGCGCGATGCGGACTTCCGGTATAACTGAGAGCTGGTTGTCGGTGGAAAACGCGGATTGGAATACATCCAGCACCGGTTCCACGAGACCGGGATGGGCTATCCATGCTCCATCAAAACCCTGATCGGCCTCTCGCTGTTTGTCGGCGCGAACTTGGGCGAACGCGGCATCGTTTGCCGCCGGGTCATCCCGGCGAGGGATGAATGCGGACATACCGCCCAAAGCGTGCGCTCCGCGGCGATGGCAGGTATTCACCAGCAACTGCGCCGCCGAGGTCAGGAAGTGCGTCGCCATCGTAACCTGCGCCCGGTCGGGAAACACCATGTCGCCGCGCTTGTTGAAAACCTTGATGACACTGAAAATGTAGTCCCATCGTCCCAGGTTCAATCCCGCCGGCCGCTCCCGCAGCTCGTACAGGATCTCTTCCATCTCAAAAGCCGCCAGGATGTGCTCAATCAGGACGGTCGGGCTGATCGTCCCCGGCGGGATCCCCAGACGTTCCTCGGCATATTTGAAAACGTCGTTCCACAAACGGGCTTCCAGGTGAGACTGCAATTTCGGCAGGTAGTAATAGGGGCCGGTGCCGTGACTCTGCTGGGCGACGTGGTTGTGAAAAACAGTCAGACCGAAGTCGAAGAAACTTCCGGCCACCGGTTCCCCGTCAATCAGGATGTGGCGCTCCATCAGGTGCAACCCGCGCGGCCGGACGCACAGAGTGGCTAAATCTTCGTTCAGCTGGTATTGCCGGCCGTCAGCGGCTTCGTCGCTGATCGTGCGTCGGTACGCGTCTCGCACGTTCAGCTGTCCGTCCAAGGTGGGCAACCAGGCCGGCGAATGGGCGTCCTCGAAGTCGGTCATATAGACCTGCGCGCCGCAATTCAATGCGTTAATCACCATGCGGCGGTTTGACGACGGGCCGGTGATCTCCACCCGTCGGTTGGTCAGGTCGTCCGGGGCCGAGCATACCCGCCAGTCGCCTTCCCGCACGTTCCGAGTTTCGGACCGGAAATCCGGCATAGCGCCGGCATCGATCTCGGCCTGGCGGCGAACTCGCGCTTGCATCAACCGCCGTCGCGTAGCCTCAAAATTGCGATGCAAATCAGCGACGAATTCCAACGCGCCATCCGTGAGGATATCGCCGTACTGACCGGGAACGGCGCCGAGGATTTGAATGTTGTTATTTGCCATGTCTGCCTATCCTGGTTTTCCAATTTGAAATTTTGCGTGCTACCCTGCTCACAATGCGAGATCGGCCAGGCTCATCCGGCCGGATTCGGTGATGGCCAAGCCTCGCTCCATGCCTTCCTGGTATTTGCGTTGGAGTTCGCGCAGTTGGTAGGAAACCGGTCGCATCCCTTCGGCACGGTGAGCCGCCGTTTCATCCAATGTTTCGTAAGCCTGATCCAGCGACCAATAGAACGACAGCAGCCAGGAAAGTTCCCGCTCGTTGCTGGGCGACGGTACATCGCCGATGTCCAGGATGGTGTTGACCACTTTGGTGTACCGAAGAATACCGGCTTTGTCCTGCTGGTCCCGGCCGTAATAACGACGGTGCATCAATTCGGCTACTCGGTCGGCGTAGTCCTTTTCTCCGTAGATGTTGGCTGGCAGCCACTTCTCACGCAGGTCAACTACCTCGTTGCTATCTGCGTCCAGAATCGCTACCGCCACTTCCGAGCGGAGTATCCCATCGTATTCGAATTTGATCGCGTTGCGGAGCAATGCCTCTTGCAGCATCATCGTCAATTCACGGGGTATGTTCAAATATCGTGAACCTGAAGCTTCCTCGTTGCTGTCGGCGCCCACTCCGCCGGTATTGAAGGCGTAGTACTCCTGTGGCATCCCGCCCCACGCTAGTTGTTGGAGCACATGGTAAAGCAGGTTGGCGTTCTCATCCTCAAGGCCGATGATAAACGGGTCGGAGAAATACTCGACGTAGGGACGGCCAATGGCGCCAATGGCTGCTCCCATCTGGACCGCTTCACCGTACATCAGCACGCGGATGTACTGCTCCAGGCTGAGACGGCGCAGGGGTGGTATGACCGTGTTCTGGCGCATCACCTCTTGCCAGAATACCCGGTCCGTGTTCTCCATCGGCACGTGGACCGAGTCGGTAAGGCGCCCGCCGGTGATTTTGGAAATCAATCCGGCCGCCCCCTTTCGCTGCAACAAGCCGCGCCGCGACAATATCATCCGCATATTGCGGACCGGATTTTCCAGGTAGTTGGGTTCCTGACTGTTCACGTGAACCGGGACGTTTTCCAGGGTCTCGTCGGGAGACGTTACACCGGGCGCGCCGCGCAGGACGTCGTAAGTGATGGGGTCGTCCTCCCGAGTCAATCCGAATGGAACGGCATAGAAGTTGTTCTCGGTCCCGTCGATCGCATGGGAAATCACCGCGCGACGCCCGCCTCGGTTGCTCGCAACGGGGTCTTCCAGCGGCTGTAGCAGCACGATGTCGTCGTTCATCGGATAGACCCCTTCTTCGGGGTCGGTGGGCAGATTCAACACGCCGGCCAACTCGCTGTTCGCCAACTCAACCATGATGGTCAGCGTACTTTTCCCGTGCAGCGACGGGCCGACCGTAACCAGAGCGGTGTTGGCGAGTTCTCCATCCAGCTTCCGCACCCGAGCCATGCTCAACGCAGCCTGCACGGCCAACCCGTTTTTCTGCTTGACCTGATGCATGGCGATGGAGAGCGGGCCCATCTTGTGTTCACCCACGTAGTCGAAACCGAAATGGAGCGAAAGACCCCGCGTCGGCGCTTTGAAAACCAGTTGGGTGATGCCGGCGTCGCGTAATCGCGTCTTCAAACCTTCGTCAAGGTCCAGGTCGTCCATCCAGTGGGGAACTGACACCTCAAGAATATCCGGCGGTTCCTGCCATTGCCCCTGCGGCAGATCGAAAGTGAGCCGGCGCCACATATAGGGAGCCTGCATATACCGCGTGCCGAAAAGCAGTTGCCGCGCGTGAAAAGACCGACCTGGCGCGTCGCAAATCTGCCGGTCGGTTTGTACTATTTCCTCGCCGGCGGCGAAGCCGGTCTCCATCTTGTCGCAGACTCGATGGAAGATTTCGGTGAAGAGTTGCTGATTATCCTCGGAGAACGCTAAAGCGTCCCGGTTGCGAGTGAACCCTTCCACGAAATATTGCGTCAAGTCTGGCCGCCGCACCACTCCCAGTTGGCTGAAAAACGCCAGGCCTCCGTTGTCCAGGCGAAACACGGTCTCAGGCCATACCTTGCTGGCGGCGCGGCCGGCGGCGTTGGCTTCCACGGCGTCGGCTTCAAGAGCCTCGGCTTCGGCCAACAGTTCGGCCTGCCGCGCGGACGGAAGATCCTGGAAAATGGGCATCTTTCCCACTATCCACTCTTCCGATGGATTGTACAGCGGGCTGTCAGCCCTTTGTCCTTTCCGCGCGATGGCACAGAGCCGGGTCAGCGCCGCTTCAAAGTCGGGGATGATTTCGGGACCGGTCAGCGGCGACGTGGCTTCTGGCCGGCCGGCGGGCTTGGAGGTAGGGCTAGTCAATGTATCTCCCCCCGTGGCTGGGTAAAATGAGCGCGGCGGTTCGGGTTGGCTACCGCCGCGTACCAGATCAACTACTCAACATAACGGTCGGCGGCATAACGGAGATGAGGAACGACATCGGGGTGCTCAGGTCAGAGGCCAACGACGTTAGGTTTGAGGCGCGCTACGTAGCAAATATGCTACCCCGAACCGTCGGTACTGTCAAAAATCGGGCGCGCGATTTTAGGCTCCATCCCGCCGCTCCAAGAACATAGGCATCCCTCCTTTGGGACGCAGCGAGACCAGCGGTACCAATTCGATCCGATGGCCTGGGTCGTGTCGCATCGCCCACCTCTGTCCCAGGGTCGCCAATACCAGCATGGCCTCCATCCACGCGAACCCTTCCCCGATGCAGAGGCGTGGACCGCCTCCGAAGGGGTAGTAGGCGAATCGTGGTAGGCGTTCGCGGAACTCGGGAGTCCACCGGTCGGGACAAAACTCCAGCGGATCGTCGTACCAGCGCGGATCCCTTTGAATAATCAACTGGGGCGCCACCAGGGCCGCGCCAGCCGGAATGTGGTATCCGCCGAGCGTGATGGGTTCAAAGGTCATCCGGCCCGTGGACCAAATGGGCGGGTACAGTCGCATCGACTCGGTGAGTACCTGTTCGGTAAAGGCCAGCTTGGGCAAGTCGTCCGGCGTCGGCGGTCTGCCTCCCAATACGTCATCCAGTTCGGCGTGGAATCGAGCCTGCATATCGGGATGGGTAGCCAGAAGATACCAGGTCCAGGTCAGGGCTACGGCGGTGGTTTCGTGGCCGGCGGCAAAGAGGGTGATTGCCTCGTCCCGAACCTGCTGGTCGGTCATCACGGCGTCGGCCGGATTATCGGCTTCTTCATCCCTCACGTTCAATAGCATGGACAACAGGTCGTTGCCCTCAAGCCCGGTTCGGCGGCGCTCCTCGATGAGACCATAGGTCGTTTCGTCCAGGTAGGCCAACCCCCGCTTGAAACGGCGTGTAAACGGCAGCGGCAGGCGGTGGAACAATCGACGCAGCGCCGGTGGCTGATTGTCCCGTGCCTTGATGTAGTCGTTGCTGAGTTCGAAAGCGGAGCCGATGCGTCGCACCGTGTCGGCCAGTTCCAGGCCGAACAGCGTCTTGACCACGATGTGCAAGGTCAGTTCGCTCATCTCCCCGGCCAGATCAACCCTGGCTCCCCTGATTTTTGAAAAATCGTCCCAGTTCGCCTCATGCCGCTGGGCGAAATCGGTCATTGTCTCGGCATAGGCCGCGATGCGACGGTGGTGGAATTGGGGCTGCATCAAGCGACGCTGGCGCAGGTGCAGCGGGCCATCGGATGTGACCAACCCATAGCCCATCAGGTATTGCAGGGTTTCGGTGACTCGGCCGCGTCCCACGCTCCGGTGGTTGGTAACGAAAAGTTCCTGCACCAGATCCGGGTGGTTGACCAGATACACCAGGGACGGTTTCACCGACAAGGTGACCAGATCTCCGTAAGCGGCGGCCCCGTGCAGGAAACCCAGCAGGTTGAACAAGTACTGGAACGACTGGCCCACGACAGGCAATTCGGATGGACCGGGCGGCAGGGTGGCGCGGTCAACCACGGGCTTGGGCGGAAGGGGTACGGTGTATGTGGTCATGTTTGCCTCATTCTGTCATGCGCGATTGTCCCCTCGCGTTCCCGGGCCTTAGTGATGGCAGGCCCCGCCATGATGGTCGCTGGGTGGCACGTCCAGCACGGGGTTAGTGTCGAAAAACCCGACCGGCTTCAGGCTGAATCCACAATACGCCACCGGCGCAATCGGCCAATCCTCGGGGCGGGGTACGTGGTGAAAGCCAAGGGTGTACCAGAGCACCACGTCTGCGTCTTCGACGTTCCGATTATGCTTCGTGTACTCGGGCAGTCCGGCTCCTCCGGGATGCTGATTGGGGTACGGCCCGGTGGCGGAAATTTCGTTCCGGTCGTAGGGCGTGACCCACAGGTGCTTGGTCATAAAACCGGCGCGCTTGATGATGCTGGCATCGGGATGCGCAAAGGGAAGAATGTTCTCCCCTGGCATGAGCTTGTACGAAACCGGTTGCCCCAATGTATTCATGGCTGATGTGTTGGAAACCAGCCAGTACCGCCCTTGCATCGGATCAATCACCCGCTGCGCTTCCCATTCCGACCGGAGCGGTGTTTTCTCGGCGTAGAAGGCGTTGCCGTGGGGGTTGTCCGGGCCGGGAGGTTCCGCGACGGTGTTCACTTCGTAAACCGTGTTGTTCTCACCGTCCACGCTCATATCCAGCCGGAAATTGAAGAAGTGCTGGTGGATGTGGGCGTTAAGCTGGGGAGCCACCAACGTACCGTATTTGGGCGTTTCGCCCTCCGGCACTGCCGCCGTGTTGATGATGCCGGTCAGCTTGACTTCCATCTGTATGGTGCCGTCCTGGTAGAAATACCAGAAAAAGCCATACTCATAGTTGCCCACGGTGGCGACACTGGACACCACCAGTCGCCGGGACCGGCGAACTTCAGTTTGGCCGATGCGCCAGTCGGTGTGTTTCCAAAGAATGCCGTAGTCCTCTTCGTGCATGCACACGGCGTTGGGTATCACGAAGGGTTCGCCCTTGCCGTTGTTCAGCACGGCATCGAAGTAGTAAATCTCTCCCAGGCAATCACACCCCAGGGTCAACGAGTTGGTCAGGGAGCCAATGCCGTATTCACCCGCGTCAAAGGCATTCTTGCGGTAGTGGTCCTTGCTGGGATCGCCATAGGGGACGACCATGTCCGACAACGCCGCCCGGTACAGGATCGGCCGAACCCTGCCCTGGTCCTCGTAGCCAACGGTGTGTATCACCAGCCCCTCGCGGGGAGTGAAGCCGACGCGCAACCTCCACCTCTGCCAGGCCACGCTCCAGCCGTCCACCTGGAAGCTCGGTCCGTCCGGTTGCGTTATTTCCAGCGGCCTGAGATTGTTTCGGAACTTGCCGACGAACTCCGCTGAATAATTGCCAGCCTCAGGTGGCAGCGGCGTCAGTCCGTAGTCGTCAACCCGCACCACCTCCATGCTGTTGAGGTCCACCACCGCCGTGACGCCCTCAATGGGACGAGCATAGCCGTTGTCGGTCGGGCTGGATCGGGCGAAATTGCGGCACAACACCAGCCGCCGGCCTTCCTCGTCTTCAAACCCATAGTTGCCGGCCGACCACGGGTCAACCATCACCAGGCTGGGGTCATTGATGCCCCGCTTTTTGATGGCGGCCTGGAACCGGGCATCGGCCCGCACCGCCGCCTCGCACTCCAGGAACTCGTCGAACATCACCCTGGGCTGCACGCCCGGAATATGTTCCCATGAAACGACCCGTTTTTCGTCCAGAGAGACCACCGCCTCGTAGGTTGCCCCGTCGTCGTTGTCCAACACCACGACGAAAGCCTCACGTCGCATCGGTGCGCCCGGCGAAAAATCTGCCACGTCAACCTTGGCCGGCTCCCTGAGTACGACGGTCTCAAATCGCACCCGCGACCCCAATTGGCGTTGAACTTTCAGGATGGACGACGCTTCGGCTATCTCCTCGGCGGTCAGTGGATCCAGGGGATGGGATGCTGCCGCGAGCGTCGCTTCACCTGCTGTCAGCTTCGTGGAAGTAGCCATTATGATCTCCTATGGTCTGCGTCGCCTTTAGGCCGGGCAACCATGCCGGTGAATCGGACGGTAACAGCGCGCCGCGTCTCGGTCAACCGGCAACGTCAGCGTCAGCGTTGTGCAGCATCTTATGCCCGGCTCACGCCTTGACAACCCGGTTGCCCAATTTACAATTGGCGGCGGATACCCCACTGCAATCAAACAAAGGAGAAACAACCATGCCGTTCTATACCAGAGGCGACGTTACCATCCACTACGAAGATGTCGGGTCCGGGTTTCCGCTGCTGGCGACGCCGGGCGGGGGACTGAACTCCATAATGAGCGGTTGGCCCAGACAGGTCTTCAACGCCATGGATGAATTCAAGGACGACTTCCGCTGCATCACCATGGACCAGCGCAACGCCAACGGAGGACAGTCCACCGGCCCGGTTCAGGTGGAAGACCCCTGGGGGGCCTTCGCCGACGACCAGCTGGGGCTGATGGACCACCTGGGAATTGACAAGTTCGGTTTCATCGGCTTCTGCATCGGCGGGCCTTTCGCCATGACGCTCGTTAATCGCGCGCCGGACCGGGTGGTCGCCGCCGTGCTCTGTCAGCCGGTTGGACACGCCAAGGCAACCCCGGACGCCATGTACGATTCCGGCCGCGACGTCTGGGGGCCCGAGTTGATGGCCGGCCGCCCGGATTTAACCATGGAGGTCATCGAGCAATACCTCCACAACCTCTACCGAATCCAGCCCGACTTTGTGTACAGCGTGTCTCGGGACTTCGCTCGCTCGTGCCAGACCCCGTTGCTGGTCATGCCCGACGACACGCCCTCTCACTCCCTCGAGGCCGCCATGGAATTGGCTGAAATCGCGCCCAATGCCCAGGCGACCGTGTATCCCTGGAAGGAAGATCCGGGCATCAAAGCCCAGACCATCAACCAGGTGCGCGACTTCCTGAAGGCCCATGTGCCGGCCGCAGCGGCCCGCTGAAAAACCGGGGAGCGGCATCGCCGAACCGCGATGCCGCTCCATAAAACCCGGGTGTGTTGCGCGTGAGACCGCAACCGCCTCCGTCAGTAGAGGTGGCAAGCCACGCGGTGGCCGGGGGAAACTTCCTTGTCCACGGGCGCCTCTTCGGAGCATTGGGGCATCGCAAAGGGACAGCGCGGGTGGAAACGGCATCCGGTGGGCGGGTTGATGGGCGACGGCACCTCGCCCTGCAGCACGATGTCCTCCCGGATCAGGTCCGGGTGTGAGGGCAAAGCCGCCGAGAACAGCGCCTTGGTGTAAGGGTGCAGCGCGTTGTTGTAAAGCTCCTCGGTCTCGGCAAATTCCACGATCTGCCCGAGGTACATCACCGCCGTCTGGTGGGCCATGTAGCGGACCGTCGCCAAGTTGTGGGCGATGAGCAGGTAGCTGACGTTGTACTGCTCCTGCAGGTCCTTCAGCAGGTTCATCACCTGGGCGCGAATCGACACATCCAGGGCGGAAACCGGCTCGTCGAGCACGATTAGCTTGGGATACGAGACCAGGGCTGACGCCACGGCGATACGTTGGCGTTGTCCGCCGCTGAACTCGTGGGGATAGTTGTTCGCCTGCTGCGAATGCAGACCGACCTGAGCCAGCACTTCCGCCACCCGTTCATTTTTCTCCTGGGTAGTGACGTTTCGGTTCACCACCAGGGGTTCCGAAACGATGTCCCTGACCCTCATGCGCGGGCTGAGCGAGGACCACGGGTCCTGGAAAACGGCTTGAACTGTGGTCCGATACTCCTGGAGTTGGGCGCCGCGGAAGGTGTTGATGTCTTCGCCTTCAAGCAGGATTTCACCCTCGGTAGGGCGTTCCAGCCGCAGCAGAAGCTTGCTGGTCGTCGTTTTTCCGCAACCCGATTCCCCCACCAGTCCCAGGGTCTCGCCCTGCTTGATGGTGAAGGAGATCCCGTCCACCGCCTGCACGTAGCCGATGGTCTTCATCATTATGAGGCCCTTGGTGACCGGGAAATATTTCTTGAGCCCGGTGACCTCGAGCAGCGTATCGTTGGTGGCGACTGCCATGATCGACGCGACCTCCTCTATCTGGTTTCAAAGTTGAAGTAGCTGGGGCGCCCTTAGCCGCTGGTGCCGGTGGGAGCGACGAACTCGGCGATGGGCGTCCCCTCCCAGTCGGAACCCAGGGCCCAGCAGTCGGCGTAGTGCCCTTCATCTATCTGGACCGACGACGGATAGCCGTTGATGCACTTGTCGGTGGCATACTCGCACCGGGGGGCGAACCGGCAACCTTCGGGAAGGTTGGAAAGCAGCGGCGGCTGCCCTTCAATGGAAAAGAGCCGGTCCACCCGCTCCTCTAACTTGGGCACCGAGTTGATCAACGCCTGGGTGTAGGGATGGGCCGGACGGCTAAAGATGTCGCGCACGTCGCCCTGCTCAATGATGCGCCCAGCGTACATCACCGCCACCCGGTCGCACATACGGGCGACCACGCCAAAGTCGTGGGTGATGAAGATGATAGCAAGTCCGGTCTCCGCCTGGATTTCCTTCAGGAGCCGCAGGTACTGCAATTGAATGGTGACGTCCAGCGCGGTGGTCGGCTCGTCGGCGATGATGATACCCGGCTCGCAGGACATGGCGATGGCTCCGACGACGCGCTGCTTCATGCCGCCGGACATCTGGTGCGGGTAGTCTTCCAGGCGACGCTCGGGAGCGGCCACGTTGACCTTGCGCAAAGCGTCAACGGCGCGGCCCAGCATCGAGCTCTTGTTTTCCTTGTGGGCAATGCCCAGCGCCTCCCGCAGTTGGTTCCCGATGGTGAACACCGGATTGAGCGAGGTCTGCGGGTCCTGCAAGATCATAGAGATCTGACGGCCGCGCACGTCGCGCATTTCGTCTTCGCTCTTCTGCAGGATGTCCTCGCCGTTGAGGACGATTTGGCCCTCCACGATACGGCCGGCCGGTTTGGGCACCAGGCGCAGCAGCGACAGCGCGGTCATGGTCTTGCCGCACCCGGACTCGCCGACTATGCCCAGCGTTTCCCCCTTCTTCAAGTTGAAGGAGATCCCGTCAACAGCTTTCACCACGGCGGCGCGAGTGAAAATGTAGGTTTTGAGGTCGTTGACCTCGAGAATGGTGTCGGTTGCGGTCTGTACAGCTGTCATGGCCTAAATGTTCCTCAATTTGGGGTCGAGTCGGTCTCTTAGCCAGTCGCCCAGCAGGTTCATTGACAGTACGGTGAGCACAATCGCCAGACAGGGGAACAGGAATATCCACCATGCCGTGGTTATCAGGTCTCTGCCGTCTGCCACCATAACGCCCCAAGCCGGGGTCGGTGCGGGTATGCCGGCGCCCAGGAAGCTCAGGGTTGACTCCAAGATTATAACGTGTCCCACCTCCAACGTGGCTAATACTACCACTGTATTGACCAAATTGGGAAAAATGTGGCGCATCATGATCCGCGCGTTGGACGCGCCGGATACGCGGGCTCGGTCGATGAAGTCCTGCTGCTTGATGGCCAGGGCTTCTCCCCGGACGACGCGGGCGTACCTGGCCCACAACAGCACTGCGATCACCACGATCACCGTGGCGAAACCGGCGCCGATTGCGGCAACCAGCACCAGCGCCAACAGGATGGTCGGAAAGGCCAGCTTGATGTCAACGATCCGCATGATGATGGAGTCCGTTTTGCCGCCGCGATACGCGGCCAGCATACCCAGCAGCGTCCCCAGCCCTCCTCCCAGCAGGATGGCGAGGCTGGATACCAACAGCGAAACCCGGGCGCCGTGCATGATCCGGCTCAGGATGTCCCGGCCCTGCTTGTCGGTGCCCAATGGGTAGTTCATTGAGCCGCCTTGCTGCGCCTGGAAGCGGATCGTGTCCCCGGCATTGACCGTGCCGTCTTCTCCGCCGGTGAGGAAGGTCGCTTCTCCCCGTTCAATCTTCCGCCGCGCGTTGGTCAGGCCGATTTCAACGTCCAGACGACTGCGGTCAGCGCGCTGCACCACCGTCCGTTCCTCAAAACTCTCGGAAACCCAGAACGGCGGCAGCTTGGCGTCGTTCAACTCTCCGATGCGGTGACTGTGCGGAGCCAACTGGTTGGCGAATATCGCCGGTATCACCAGCAACACCACCAGAACCGCTATCGGTATGAGCGGAAGTTGGCGTATCGCCCTGAAACCGTCGCCGAGTCGGCTGGAGGAACTTGGGGTTGCCGGCGCTGCGAGGTCCGGTGTTGTTACCGCTGCCATTTAGTACCTCAATCGTTGTTTCGATCCTGCCGCGATTATATCCCCGCGACGAGGTTAGGAATACCTGATGCGCGGGTCAATGTACGCGTAGAGGACGTCCACCATGATGTTGATGATCACGAACGCCGCCGCGAACAGCAGCACCACCGCCTGCACCACCACGTAGTCGCGGAACAGGATCGCGTCAATCACCAACGCTCCCAACCCGGGCCAGGCGAAGACGGTCTCAATTACCACCGAGCCGGTGATCAGTACCGCCCCGATCAACCCGAAATAGGTCAACGGCACAATCAGAGCGTTGCGGAAGCAATGTTTCCAGATCACCTTCCACTCGGCCACGCCTTTGATCCGCGCCAGCTTGACGTACTCGGTGTCCAACACCTCCAGCATCGATGATCTGGTCAGACGCATTAACGCCGCCACGTTGTAGTAGCCCAGGGCCACCGCCGGCAGGATCATGTACTCTATCCCGCCGCTCCCGGAGGTGGGAAATATGTTCAACTGCACCGCGAATATCCACATCAGTATCAGCCCCACCGCGAAGGACGGCGCCGATTGCCCCAGGATGGCGAACAGCTTTCCGCCGTAGTCGAAAGGAGTGTCTTTCTTGATGGCTACCAAAACCCCAATGGGGAAGGCGATAAACCCGCTCACCACCAGGGCCAAAGCCGACAGTTTGATGGTGTTGGGGAGACGCTCCATGATCAACTCGACGGCGGTGGAATTTGGCCACGCTAAGGCTTCTCCCATGTCGCCCTGGAACAATTTGCCCAGGTAGAGCAGGTACTGCATATGGAGCGGTTTATCCAGACCCCATTCTTCTTTGGTTAGCTGGATCTGTTCTTCGGACGCTTCTTCCGGCAAAAGCACGTTGAGCGGATCGCCGGACACGCGGGCCAGCGCAAAGGTGACGGTGCTGATGACGAAAATCGCCAGGATGCCCTGGGCGATCCGCCTGAGGATGTATCTCTGCATCGACCCTCCCCGGGTTAGTTACTAAATTGATCGAACAGCCTCCGGCATCGTTCTTGTACTGCAACGATACCGGAGGAAACCAAAGCCGGAGCCGTCAACTCGGGAAATCCCGAACGTCAGTAACGCACGCCCTTGATGTGCTCGAGGTCGGTGAACTGACCACCGTAGGGCCCCAGGTAGATATATTCCTCGACCACTTCGGGGTCAATCACCACTTGGACCGACAGCGTATGCAGCGGAATGGACGCCACTTCGTAGAACAGTTCGTCCGATACGGCGTGCCAGTGGCCTAGCTGCTCCTCGAAGTTGAGGGAGTTCAGCGCATTGTACGTATTCTGCCAAGCCGTGTCGCTGACGTAGAAGCGCATGAACCGCTCCGGGCTATATGCGAAGTGGATGGTCGGATGCGGCGGTTCGGCGTAGCCCCGGAAGGGGTACACGCAGCAGTTAGTGGTTGCGCCGCGGTATTCCTGCCGCCAGGCGGAGAACTCCATCTCGCGGATCTCCGTCTCCAGCCCGACGTTCTCCCACATCGCGGCGATGGCCACCACGTAGTCCTTCATTTCGGGCAAGCCGCTCATCGTGTAGCTGATGATCGGCACGTGGAACCCGTTGGGATAACCGGCCTCGCTCAGCAACTCCCTGGCCGCCTCGGGATCGTAGCCGTAAAGTTCTTCCCATCTGCTTTCCCAATCAGGGTTATAGCCGGCGTATTCACCGCCGAAGGCTTCGGCGCTGGGGATCAGGCCGGCCACGCGACCCTCGGCCCCCTGCCCGTCGAAGATATTCTCGCGGATGGCGTCCCGATCGATGGCCTTGTTCATGGCCTGGCGAACCAGCTTGCCGGTCTCGCCGGGCGCGGCCCAGGGAACGGTGGGGTCGTAGGACGCAGCGGAGTATGGATCAAACGCCGGCCCTTCCTTGGTCGCATAGTAGAGACCGCCGAACACCATCATGCTGTTCACGGCCACCACTTGGCTTTCGGCGATGTCCAGGCCGTCGTCCAGGGCTTGACCCACCAACGCGCGGTCGATGGTGGCCAGGTGCGCTTCACGGGCCAGCATAGCGGCCAGGCGGGTGGAAGCTTCCTCGATGATCTTGATTTCAATGCTGTCCCAGTCCGGGTCAACCCGATAGTGGTCGCCGGGCGCTCGTTCCCACAGCCAGCCAATGCCTTTCTCAAACTCGGCGAACTGGTAAGGGCCGAGGCGTGCCGGGCCTTCGTCCAGCAGGGTCTGCTCGCCGGCCGAGCAGAAACCTTCCAGGTGGGCAGCCACTTCGAAGGTTTCATAGTCCGCCGCGCCGTTGGGGCAGCCGGTGTCCCACTGGGACTTGCTGGTGATGGGGAGGCCGCGGTAGCCGGAAATCCAGTAGTCGAAGATCAACTCCGGCCGCGCGCCCATGGTGATGTTGATTTCGTGGTCACTGATGACTTCCGGTATCGCTTGCGGGTTGGTGCGGAAGTAGTCGGAGTAGGACGCGCCACAGGTCGGGTTGGTGTAGTAGTTCAGTGAATTGACAACGTCGTGGGCGGTGAACTCGCCGTACCCGAAGTGGAAGTTGACGTCCTCGCGAAGTTTGAAGTTCCAGGTACGTCCATCGTCGCTAACGCTCCAGTCGGTGGACAGTTGCGGCACCAGCGCGCCGGTGTAACGGTCGGCGTCCAGCATGAACTCGTGGGACGGCCGGTGCTGGCTGGTCGCGCTGCCGGTAACGTCGCAGTCCATGATGCCCTGGCGGGTCTGCTGCGAGAACAGGAACACCAGGTCCTTGGTCGTAAGCTCGCCGGTGCGGGCTTCCGCTTCCGGCGTGGGCGTCGCTTCGGCCACCGGCGTGGAGCCCACGAAAGACGGCCTGGTGGGGGCTGACGTGGCCGGTGGCGGCGCCTGGGTTGCGGCCGCGGGAGCCGCCACCGGCGCCTCTGTGGCCGCCGCCGGCTGTGGCGCCGCCGCAGCGGGAGACTCGGTGGCGGCAGGCGCGGCGACCGGCGCGGGAGCCTCCTGGGCTCCGCCACAGGCCACCGCGAAAAGCGCTGCCACCAGCGCCATGGCGGTCACAATCATCGATAATCGGATTTTGATACGGCGGGTCATGCAATCCTCCGGAGTTGAGATAAATGTAGCTTTTGCCAAAGGGCGGGTTGGCCGCTTGGCTAGACGTTCCTCAGCTTGGGGTCAAGCCGGTCGCGGAGCCAGTCGCCCAATAGGTTCATCGAGAGCACGGTGAGCACGATGGCCAGGCAGGGGAACATGAAGATCCACCAGGAACTGGTGATCACCTCCCGGCCGTCGGCGGCCATGAGGCCCCATGCCGGGTTGGGTCTTGGTATGCCGGCCCCGAGGAAGCTCAAAGTTGCTTCCAGGATTATGACGTGACCGACCTCCAGCGTCGCCAGCACGATCACCGTGTTGAAGACGTTGGGGAAAATGTGCTTCAGCATGATCCGCATATTGGAAGCGCCCGCGACCCTGGCGCGGTCGATAAAGTCCCGCTCCCGGATCGCCAGCGCCTCGCCGCGAATGACGCGGGCGTACCGCGCCCAGAGCAGCAGCGCAATGACGATGACGACGGTGCTGAACCCGGAGCCGATGGCAACCACCAGCGTCAACGCCAGCAGAATAGACGGGAACGCCAGCTTGATGTCCACAATGCGCATGAGTATGGCGTCCAGAAGACCGCCCCGGTACGCCGCCAGCATTCCCAGGGCAGTGCCCAGGAATCCGCCCAGCAAAATGGCCAGGCACGACACCGCCAGCGAAATCCGGGCGCCGTGCATCATTCGGCTCAATACGTCTCGTCCCAACTTGTCGGTGCCAAAGGGATACAGCCAGTCTCCGCCTTCTTCGACCCTCACCATGTACTCGCCGATGTCCGGCTCGCCGTTGCCGTTGGCGTCCTCCAAAGTGGACGCTCCGCTGGCCTGATTGCGTCGGGCATTGCTGATGCTGATTTCATTGGGGTTTTTGTCTTTAACCCGCTGCACGATCAGCTGCCTTTTTTCACTGTCGGCAACCCATCCGGGAGGCTCCAAAGCCCGTTCCAGGTCACCGATGGTGGAGTGGTGCGGGGCCAGCACGTCGGCGAAAATTGCCGGTATTACCAGCAGGAAAATCAGAATGAACGATGGGATCACCGGGAAACGGCGGAACTCCCGCCAGATGTTTCCCCAGGACCACCGGCGCGAATCCGGCGCAGCCCCGGCTAGTGCTTCAGCAGGGCCGCCGGGCGCGCCTGTCTGTACAGCCATGTGTGTTCCCTCCCCAGCTTTACAGCATCAAAACGGGTCTGCCGTCGTGAAATTCCAGAAGTCGCCGGCCTCTAGCCGTAACGAATGCGCGGGTCAACATAGGCATAGGTGATGTCGGTAATGATGTTGATGCCGATGTACAGCAGCGCGAACAGCATCACCACCGCTTGGACGACGATGTGGTCCTTGGAGTTGATGGCCTCAATCACCATGAGACCTAGGCCCGGGTATGCGAACACGGTTTCTATAACCACCGAGCCGGTGATCAGGATCGCAAAAATCAGGCTGAAATAGGTCAGCGGTCCGATCAGCGCATTGCGGAAGCAGTGCTTCCAGATGATTTTCCACTCCGGTATGCCCTTGATGCGGGCCAGCTTCACGTATTCTGTGTCCAGCACGTCCAGCATCGAGGATCGGGTCAGGCGCATGATGGCTGCTACGTTGTAATAGCCCAGCGCTAATCCGGGCAGTATCAGATGTCTGAACCCGCCTTTGCCCGAAGTAGGCAGCCAGCCGAACTGGACGGCGAAGAGCCACATCAGAATCAGGCCCACCGCGAAAGTCGGCGCGGACTGTCCTAATATGGCGAACATTTTGCCGCCCACGTCGAACCACGAGTCCTTCTTGACCGCTGATAATACGCCAATCGGGAACGCAATTATCCCGGTCACGATCAACGCGACCGCGGACAGCTGAATTGTCGCCGGTAGCCTCTCGACTATCAATTCGATTACCGGACGATCCCACCGGAATGACACTCCCAGATCCCCGGTCAGCAGCCGGCGCATATACGTGAAGTACTGGACGTGCAGTGGTTTATCCAAGCCCCAACTCTGCCGGAGCCGCTCGATCTGTTCCTTGCCCGCTTCGTCGTCCAGGATGGCGGCCAAGGGATCGCCCGCCACACGTGACAGCGAGAAGACAATCAGGCTGATGACGAACACCGCCAGCAGTCCCTGCAAAATCCTCAGCACAATGAATCGCTGCATGATACTGCTCCCACCTTACCGTCGAACGGTTGCGCTGGATCCCTCTTGCCGTCGAATTTTTCAGTGCGATTCGTTGCAATGCCCCTGACGCCTATCCTGGGGATGCGACGTCAGGGGTCTGTATGGCTCGGGTCGCCCCGACTGGCGTTATTCCCGGACGCCTTTCACGTATTCCAGGTAGATGAAACTGCCCTGGTTGGGACCCAGGAAGACGTACTCCGCCACCACGTCGGGGTCGATTGTGGCGCTGATGGGCATCGTCCAGCCTGGGATGGTGGTGACTTCGTAGAAGAGCTCGTCCGAGACCTTCTGCCAGTCGACAGTGGCATCAGCTTCGTTCAAAGCTCGCAACGCTTTGTTCTTGTTTTCCTGAATGTCGTCACTGGTGTGGGCCCGGAAGAACCGTTCGGCGCTGAAGTAGAAGTGGACCCGGGTGTCAATGGGCGCCGCCGGTCCCCGGAAACCGTACACGCAGCAGTCGGTGTCCAGCCCTCGGTAGTGGTTGCGCCAGTTGGAGAACTCAATCGGCTCCAATTGCGGGTCTAGGCCAATCTCGGCCCAGAACTTGGACATCGCTTCCATCTGGTCGGGCAGTTCCGGCACGCCGCCCAGCGGGAACACCGGAACGCGGAAGGAGAACCCGTTGGGATAGCCGGCCTCGGCCAGCAACTCTTTGGCCTTTTCGGGGTCGTAGCCGTAAAGTTCATCCCATCTGCCTTCCCAATCCGCGTTATAGCCCCCGGGGAAGTCGGGCACCAGCGTGGCAACCCATTGCCGCCCGCCGACGCCCTTGTAAATGGCCTCGTTGATCTCGTCGCGGTTGATGGCCTTGTTCATCGCCATCCGGACCAGCTTGCCGGTTTCCCCAGGTTCGCTCCAGGGCATCTTCTCGTCCCGCGCCGCCACGATGTCGTAGCTGGCCTTGATGTCCGCTACCTCGTCGGCGGGCAGGTCGGTGGGCACGCCTTTCGCGCCCGTGGCGAAGTACATCCCGCCGAACAGCGCGAAGGCAGTGACCGACCGCACCGAGCTGTCCACAACCTCCAGGCCGTCGTCGATGGCGTCCTGTATCAAGGCGCGGTTGATGGTGGCGATGTGGGCTTCCCGGGCCTGCATGATGGCCAGGCGGGTGGCCGATTCGCGCACGTCCTTGATTTCAATCTCGGCGAAATCGGAGTTGACGCGCCAGTGGTCATAGTTGACCCGGCTCCACTCCCAGCCGACGCCCTCTTCAAAGCTCACATACTCGTAGGGGCCGGTGCGCGCCGATTTCTCCGCCACCGCGTCCCGGCTCTGGATGCAGTAATTCAGCGGCAGGCCGGCTTCGTTATCTCCGTAGTCGGCTTCGCCGTTGGGACAATTCTGATCCCACTGGGCCTTGCTGCTGTGGGGAATGCCACGATAGCCCGAGTACCAGTAAATGAAGTCAACGGCGGGGCGACGCTTCATGTGGATGTTGACTTCGTAGTCGTTGACGATTTCAACCTCGCCGCCGGGGTCGCTGCGGAAATAGTCCGAGTACGAAGCCCGGCAATCCGGGTTGGTGTAATAGGCCATGGAATGCTTCACGTCCCGCGCCGTGAACTCGCCCCAGTCGTCGTGCCAGCGCACGCCTTGGCGCAGCTTGAAGTTCCAGGTCCTCCCGTCGGGAGTGATGCTCCATTCCGTGGCTAGCATGGGTTCGTAGGATCCGTCAAAGCGGCTGGCGTCCACCATCCACTCCGCCGACATCCGGTAGTTCAGCACCCCGGAACCGGTGACCTCGCAGTCCAGCATGGACTCAAGGGACGGCGGGTCGGCAACCAGGATGAGGCGATCCGTTACCAACGCACCCTGGGGTTCCTGTCCCACCGGAGTAGCCGTAGGGGTTGGCCGGGCCTGTAAGACCGAGGCCCGCTGAGTGGGCGTCGGCGCCAGGGTGGCGCCCTGCGGCACCGGGGTATTGGTGGCTACCACCTGCGGCGGCGCGTCAGTGGCGGCGGGTTGGGCCGGCGCCGCGGGCGCGGTGGTCGCAGCGGGTTGTGCCGGCGCCGGCGCTGGCTGTTCCGCCGCGCCCCCGCAGGCGGCGATAACCACTGTGGTGGTCAACGCCGCCAGGAACGCGGCTACTGGCAATTTCAAGAACCGTCGGTAATCCATATGGGCCCTCCAGGACAAGATTCAGGGCGTCAAGAATGACTGTACGCGGATTTCGCGCAATCCCGACTGTAACGTTAGCGGGGGCAATATAGGCAACATCGCTACCATAGTCAAATCTCAGGATTCCGCGCCTGATGTACGAATACCGGAAATTATAAGGATAATTTGACCCTTATTCGTCTTTTATTTGCAAAATGTCGTTGCCGAGAGGATTTTTATTGACGATTTAACAATAAATTTACATTAGCCCGGCAAATGTCTAATATTGCACGGGACAATGTATCGGCCCCTTTGATAAGAGAATGGCCGCGCGGTCCGCGCGGCCACCAATCGCGCCGTCGGAAACTATGGGTTCAGAAAACGGCGCCGGCGATGCGCTCAACCTCATCCAATGCCCCGGAACTGGTGGTATCGGGCAGGCGGATGATGACGCGATTGGCCCCCGCTTCCTCAAAGCGGCCAATCAGTTCCCGGTCCGCCGGCTGGCCGAATACCGTGATGTTGATGGTTGACGGGTCCCGGCCCGACGCCTCGGCCAGCTCGTCGATGGCGGCCCGGCCGGCGGCAATCTGCTCCGGGCTGGAGGCCGTCGGCATCCAGCCGTCGCCCCAGCGGGCCACCCGCCGGAACACGTTGCGAGCGTTGCCGCCCAGGATCACCGGCGGGCCGCCTTCCTGGGCCGGCTTGGGGTTGCACTGAACCGGCGGGAAGTCGTAGTAGCGTCCGTGATACTCGGCGGCGTCCTGGGTCCACAGCGCGCGCATCACCTCGATGGCCTCACGGGCCTGGGTCCAGCGATGGTCGAAATCGCCGCCCATGATCTCCGTCTCCTCCCGCAGCCAGCCCGTGCCGATGCCCAGGATGAACCGTCCCCCGGAGAAACGGTCCAGGCTCGAGATCGCGCCGGCCAGCACCAGGGGATTGCGCTCCGGTATCAGGGTGATGCCCGTGCCGAGTTTGATGTTCGTGGTCACCGCCGATGCCCGGGCCAGGCCAATGTAGGGGTCGGCCATGTCGCTCATGTAGTCGGGTATGGAACCGTCGGGCGAGCCGGGATATTTTGACGCCGGGTTCACCGGCATCACCGGATGCTCCGGCAGCCAGATGGACTCGAACCCCATGGCCTCCGCTTTGGCCGCGATGTCAGCCACGTCAATTGAGTTGGTGGAGATTGACATATTCAAGCCGATGTCCATACGAGCCTCCGCCTGGGGTCACAAAGTTACTGCTTCAACCTGTCCGGGATAATAGCACGGCGCTTCCCGACGGTCTATGCGGGACCATCGGCTCGTAATGTTATACTTGCGATGGCTCCTCCACCGCAATTATCCCGGAGCCGCCATTGAGGATGCTCGCGATGCCACTCTACATAATGCTTGCCAATCTCACCGGCGAAGGCCGGCGTATGAGCCGAAACAATCCCGACCTGCTGAGCGACGCTGCTTCCGAAGTGGAGACGCCCTCCAGCAAGGTTCTTACACAGTACGCGGTGCTGGGTCAGCACGATTTCGTGATTATCACCGAGGCGGCGGACAATGACGCCGCGGCCCGGTTGTCGCTGGAATTGGGGGTCCGGGCCGGGCTGAATATCGAAACCCTGCCGGCCATGCCCCTTGGCGTGCTGTCCGACGAAGAACACATCAGCATCCTGCGCGATGCAGCCGTGGCGCTCAACCTGCCCAACGGGCCGGACGAAGGCGGCAACGGCAACGGCGACGAGTGGCGCCTGCCGGACGAACCCGATTAAATTAACAGGGATCGTCTCGCCCAATCAAGGGAAATGCCATGACCGGTTCTCGACCGCCCACCGTGATGACCATCGCCGGCTCCGATTCCGGCGGCGGCGCCGGCATCCAGGCCGACCTGAAAACCCTATCCGCCCTGGGCGTGTTCGGCACGTCAACCCTCACCGCCATCACGGCCCAGAACACCGTCGGAGTAACCGCGGTGCATGAGGTGCCCACCGACGTGATTTCGGCCCAGATCGACGCGGTAATCACCGATATCGGCGCCGACGCGGTCAAGACCGGTATGCTCTCGTCCAGCGCCATCGTTGAAACGGTTTCCGCCGCAATCAAGCGGCACGGCATCACGAATCTGGTGGTGGACCCGGTCATGGTGGCCAAGAGTGGCGACCGCCTGCTCCGTGAGGAAGCCATCGCCTCAATCTGCAACTCCCTCCTCCCCCTGGCGGCGGTGGTGACGCCCAACATACCCGAAGCTGAGGACCTGACCGGGCTGACCATCAGCGCTGATGCCGATGTGCGGCAGGCTGCGGTGAGCATCATCGGGATGGGCGCCCGCACCGTGGTCATCAAAGGCGGGCATCGCGATGGCCCACCCACGGATGTGTTCTACGACGGCGAGCGATTCCAGGAATTCACCACGGAGCGCATCCCTTCCACCAATACCCACGGCACCGGATGCACCTTCGCCTCGGCCGTGGCCGCCGGTTTGGCCCAAGGGCTGGAACCGCCCGCCGCGGTGGCCCAGGCCAAGGCATACGTAACCGAGGCGATACGGGCCTCTTATCCCATCGGGCAGGGCCACGGGCCGTTGCACCATTTTCACGCTTTCTGGTAGTAGAGGTATTCCCACATGGCAGGTTTCGACGTGGTTTCCAGCCGGGTTAGCTTTCCTGACCTGGACGCTGAAATTCTGGATTACTGGAAAGAGCGCGACGTATTCCGGCGCTCGATGGACGACCGGCCGGACGCTCCGCTCTTCATGATGTACGAAGGGCCGCCCACCGCCAACGGCAGCCCGGGCATTCACCATGTGCTGGCGCGGGTATTCAAAGACGTGATCTCCCGTTACCGCACCATGAAGGGCTGTCGGGTCATCCGCAAGGGCGGCTGGGACACCCATGGCCTGCCGGTGGAAATGGCCGTCGAGCAGGAGTTGGGCCTCTCCTCCAAGCGCGATATTGAGGAGTACGGCATCGCCGAATTCAACCAGCGTTGCCGGGAAAGCGTCTTCCGGTACGTGAAAGACTGGGAGGTGATGACCGACCGCATCGGCTACTGGGTCGATATGGACGATCCCTACGTCACGCTGGAGACCGATTACATCGAGACCGGCTGGTGGATACTGAAGCAATTGTGGGATCGTGGCTTGCTGTACGAGGACCGGCGGGGAACGCCCCATTGCCCGCGTTGCGTCTCCAGCCTGTCATCCCATGAGGTCGCCTTGGGCTACCGCGAAAACACTCCCGACCCCAGCGTGTTTATCAAGTTCGAGGCCCCTGACTTGTCCGAAGACGCCCCCACCTTCTTCCTGGCGTGGACCACAACGCCGTGGACATTGCCCGGCAATACGGCATTGGCCGTGGACGCTGACGCCGAGTATTCGATGATTGAAACCGACGAGTGCCGGCTGATACTCGCCACCGCCCTCCTCAACGTGATCCAGGACGAGTATTCGGTGGTCAAGACACTGCGGGGTAGCGACCTGGTTGACCTGCCTTACCGCCCGCTGTACGACGCCGCCGAGTACGGCGTACCTATCCGGCAGTTCGTCCGTAACGCTGACGGGCAAACCACGTTGGAAGAAGCGAATGCCTACGCTCCCCGCGTGGTGGCCGCCGATTTCGTCAGCATGGACGACGGAACCGGCATCGTCCACATCGCGCCGGCCTTCGGCGACGAAGACCTCGCCCTGGGCCGCGAGCAAGGCCTGGCCTTCGTCCAGCAGGTTGATTTGCAGGGTGTCATCACTGGCGACTATCCCTTCGCCGGCAAGTTCGTCAAAGACGCTGACCCGGAAATTGCCGCCGACCTGGACGCGCGGGGACTGCTCTACCATCAGGGCGTGTACCGCCACACCTATCCCTTCTGCTGGCGGTGCGACACCCCGTTGCTCTACTACGCCAAGACCTCGTGGTACATCCGCACCACTGCGGTCAAGGACCGCTTGGTGGACATCAACAGCAAAATTCACTGGTATCCCGGCCACATTCGCGAGGGCCGCTTTGGGGAATGGCTCCGCAACAACGTGGACTGGGCCATCTCCCGGGAACGATATTGGGGCACGCCAATTCCAATCTGGCGCTGTGATGACTGCGGGGCAATGGATTGCGTGGGCAGCATCGCCGAGCTGGCGGAACGCTCCGCCCAGGACCTGAACGGCCTGGATTTGCACCGCCCCGACGTTGACGATGTGACCTGGCCCTGCCTGACGGAAAACTGCGGCGGCGTTATGCGCCGCATCCCGGAGGTGATGGACTGCTGGTTTGACTCCGGGATGATGCCTTTCGCCCAGTGGCACTATCCTTTCGAGAATCAGGACATCGCCACCGACGGACGATTGCCGGCCGACTACATCTGCGAAGCCGTTGACCAGACTCGCGGCTGGTTCTACAGCCTGCACGCCCTGTCCACCCTGTTGCAGGATGACATGGCCTACCGCAACGTCATCTGCCTGGGCCTCATCCTGGACGGACGCGGCCGCAAGATGAGCAAGCGCCTGGGCAACATCGTGGAACCGGACACCATTCTGGACTCACACGGGGCCGACGCCCTGCGTTGGTATCTCTTCACCGCGTCCCATCCCGGCGAGCCGCGCCGCTTCTCCGACCGTCTCGTCCAGCAAACCCTGCGCCAGGTGCTCCTGACGCTGTGGAACGTCTATTCCTTCTTCACCAACTACGCCAACATCGACGAGTTCGAGCCGGGGCAGATCCCCGACGAGTGGCGGCCCGAGGCCGAACTGGACCGCTGGGTGTTGGCCGAACTGAACCAGCTGGTGCAGGTGGTTGACGATCACCTGGACAACTACAACCCTACCGACGCCGGGCGTCGCATCGCCGAGTTCATCGACGTCCTCTCCAACTGGTACGTCCGCCGCTCCCGCCGCCGTTTCTGGAGGTCGGAGCACGACGCCGACAAGATCGGCGCCTACGCCACCCTGTACCGCTGCCTGACCACCCTGGCCCGATTGATGGCGCCGCTGGCCCCCTTCGTATCCGAGCAGATGTACCGCAACCTGGAACTGAGCTACCACCCGGACGGCCCGGACAGCGTGCATCTGGCCGACTACCCGGTGGCCGATGCCTCGTTGATTGACCGGGACATCATGGACGCCACCCGCCTGGCCATCCGCATTTCCAGCATGGGCCGGGCGGCACGGAGCAAGGCCGGACTCAAGGTGAGGCAGCCGTTGGCCGAGGTGGTGGTGAAAACGCGCACGCCGGCGGAACAGCATTACCTTTCGGAGGTGCGTCCGCAGGTTCTTGAAGAGTTGAACATTAAAGAGTTGCGTGCTTCGGATGCCGACTCCAACCTCTACACCGACGCGCAAGCCGCCGCCGGCGACGACGGAGACACCGTGGTGTCCGTAAGCGGCTACTCCGCCGCGCTGGAAGCCGGCTACATGGTGGCCGTGGACGCCCGGCTCACGCCGGAACTGGCTGATGAGGGAATGGCTCGGGAACTGGCTCACCGCATCCAGAACCTGCGCAAGGGCGCCGGGTTCGAGATTACCGACCGCATCGTCACCTACTACGATGGCCCCGATGATGTGGCTCGCGTGATGACCGTTCACGGCGATTACATCAAGGAAGAAACCCTCAGCAACGATTTGCTTGCGTCGGTCCCCGAGGACGCCGCCAAGTCTGAAACCGCCAAGGTGGAAGGTATGGAGGTAACTCTGGGGGTGAGCTTGGCGCTGCCGGGATAAGCGCTCATGCCCGAACTGCCGGAAGTCGAGAACACCCGCCAGTACCTCCTCCGCTCGGGACTGGCGGGTCGTCGTTTGGGCGCGCCCGAAATCACCTGGGCAAAAACCGTCCGGGAACCATCCGTAGGCGAGTTCATTGAAGGAGTCGCCGGTCGTACCGTGACCGATGTGCAGCGCCGGGGCAAGTACCTCATCGCCCCGCTGGACGACGGGCAATACCTTGTGCTGCACCTGGGCATGACCGGGAGCCTCCGCATCCACGGCCCTGATATTGAGCCGCCCCGTATGCTGCGTCATGCCTTTCCCCTGGACGATGGCCGCGAAATGCGGTTCATCGACTCGCGCAAGTTCGGCCACCTGTGGCTGCTGGCCGACCCTGCCGGCGCTATGTCCCAAATGGGGCCGGAGCCTTTGGAACCTTCGTTCACCGTATCCGTTTTGGCGTCAGCGTTGGCCGGTCGCAAGGCCCCGGCAAAAGCCCTGCTGCTGGAACAGTCGGTTATCGCCGGCCTGGGCAACCTCTACGCCGATGAGGCCCTGTACCTGTCAGGAATACACCCGGAGCGGTCGGCCAACACCCTTACCGATGACGAACTGTCGGGTCTGCACCGGGCCATCGTTACCGCTCTGACCCGCTCGGTCGCCGCTTACGCCGCCGCTCGCGATGCCGAGTGGCCCGACCCGCCGACGACTTTGTCGCCGTGGACCATACCCAGGGCCGCCGGAGAAGAGTGTCCGCAATGCGGAATGACCGTGGCAATGATACGGGTACGCGGCAGAAGTTCGTGGCATTGCCCGGCGTGTCAGCCGAGGGAAGTCATGTAGCCCCTTGGTTATCCGCTCTGACACGATCTTTGACCGATGACACCGGCAGCGCCAGGAAGACCACAGCCGCCAACGCGAACAACACGGCAACATAGTACACGGTAGCCGGAAAACCCAGCGTTTCGTACAGAGCGCCGGCCACCACCGACGAAACTGCCGCCATCAGAAAACCGGCAAACGCCACCACACCCAGCCCGGTGGAAGCCACCTCCCGGCCCACGTAGTCCATCAGGCTGGCTACCAGGATGGGTTGGTCGGGGTACAGGAACAGCCCCAGCAGCGCGATGGTTACCGTGAGCATGATCCCGGCGTCGAAAATCACCAGGGCCAACGCCATCACGCACGACCAGATCAACCCCGGCACCAGGACCTGCTTCCGTCCCAGGCGGTCGGACAGGTATCCTGCTCCGGTTTTAGCGACCAGCCCCACCGCGATCAGCAGCCCGATGTGAAAGCCCCGGTTCCATTCGCTCAGGCCCAGGTCGTTATTCAGGTATAAGGGCAAAATGGTAACCAGGGCCACCAGCGCCATTTGTCTCAACCCGCGCACCGCCATGAACCCCCATAGCGCCGGACTCTTGACCAGTTGCTTCGTCACCTCGATCCGGGTGGCCATGTCCACGCCGGTCGTTTCTTCTTCCGTGACCCGGCCAATGTTTCGGAATGCCCAAATCGCCATCACGCCCAGGAACAGCGGCACGGCAGCGTAGATGCTCAGCATCTCGCGCCAGGTGAGGAACAGCAGCAACGCCCCGGTCGCCACCGGCCCCGCCACGTCTCCGATGCTGCCGCCCACGCCGTGGATCGACAGCGCCATCCCGCGACGCTGCTCGAAGTGGTAGGAAAGCGACGACGACGCGGGCAGGTGCCAGATGGAATGAGACGCCGCGACCACCGCGATACCGAACATCAGCAGCACGTAGAAGGGAGAGACCCCGATCACCAACGACCCCAGCGCGCAAGCGCCCAGCATTGCCGCCAACAGCAGTCCCCAGTATCGCCGTATGATGTCCACCGCCACGCCGCCGGGCAGGGCGACGATGCCGGCCGCCACCTCTCGCGCCGACAATAACCCGCCCACTCCCACCGCCGACAGGCCGAAAGCAGCCTGTATCTCCGGCAGCACTACGATAAAGCTCTGCACTACCCAGTGAAACACCACGTGACCGACTGCCAAGCCGGGCATGATGGTGCGTCCACCCAGGGGGAGGTGGGAGCGGTCAACAGGCGTTGCGGTTTCAGTTTGCTGCAACGGAATCACCCAGGGCGCAGAGGGTCTGCCAACTTTGATTGGCTGGGATTGTAAAGGTGGAGCTCAAAGTGGCGCAAACGCCCGGATTGGCCGGGCAGCGTTGACTGAGCGCAGGCCGGCCCGTACACTATCCCCAGCCAAGCGGTCGTCTCCGCCGGTTATATCGAGCCGGCCCGCCGTGCAGATGGCATAGAAGTTATAACGATTTTCGTTGGAGGCTTTCTATTATGGCCGATTACCGCAAGCACGAGGCGCAGGAATGGGCCTGGCAAACGCTGAAAGGGCAATGGACCACCCTGGTCACTCCGTTTACGCCGGACAACCGAGTGGATACCGAGGGATTGCGCCGCAACATTCGCCACGTGCAGAGCCTGGGCGTGCGCGGCGGCGGCTGTACCTGGAACATGGGCGAATTCTGGAGCCTCACCGAGTCCGAGCGCCGGCTGGTGATGGACACTGTGGCGGATGAGGCCGCTGGACACTGGTTGATCGGCGCCCACGTGACGCACACCTCTCTGAACGAGAGCATCGCGTTGGCCAACCACGCCGAGCAACGCGGTTTCGACCTGCTCATTATCGCCCCGTCGTACATGGTTACCAAGACCGAGGACCAGGTTGTCGATTTTGTCCGCCAGGTCGCCGACACCACTGACCTTGCGATCATGTTCTACAACTCCCCCCAGTTCGGCATCACCATCAGCCCCCAGGGTTTGAAGCGGCTCTGCGCCATCCCCAATGTGGTGGGGGTCAAGGAAGCCAGTTTCAACCAGCAGATCTCCATCGAAACCCACCTCCTCGTCGGCCGGGACGCCATCATCAGCACGCCGGACGAATGGATCTTCCATAAGGCCAAGGAGTTGGGGTTCCACCAGCAGGTAATGTTCGCCAACACCTCCGACTGGCGTTTCGACACCCCGCGCCACAACTACTACACCCAGTTCATCGACCGGGCCACCGCCGGCGACCATGACATGGAGTTCTACAACCACTACCTGAAGGACATCAAAGCGCTGTCCGACAAGTGGTGGGGCGGCACCATGAAGAAGATGGGCGGCGCGTTGCCCGTCGCCATGTGCAAAGCCTGGGGCGAGATGATGGGCATGGCCGGCGGTAGCGTCCGCGCTCCGCTGGTTGACCTCACCACGGAGGAAAAGGCCGAGCTGTGGAGCGAACTGGAACCCCTGCTGCCCCAGGCAGCGCCGGCCCAACCGGCTCGGGAGATCATACAGGGCCGGCCCCACGCGCCGTGGCTCAACGGTTCGCCGATGGCGAACGTTCGCGACGGACGCAGCGGTCTCAACGAATCGGGCATGATGCTGCTGGTCAGCGCCCAGAATAAAGCCGAGGCCATGGAGGCCGACCGGGGCGGGGCCGACATCATCGACCTGAAAAACCTGCAAGAAGCGCTGGTGGGCTCAGCCCATCCAAATCTGGTACGGGAAGTTCGGGACATCATCCCGGCGCACAAGCACGTGAGCGTAACCCTGGGCGTGGTGCCCAACCAGCCCGGCACCGTGGCCATGGCGGTTCACGCGGCGGCAATGATGGATGCCACCTCCGTCAAGGTGGGCTTCCAGGTCGCCAATTACGAAACGGCCGTGGAGGTCTTGCAGGAAGCCCGCGCCGCCATCGGCAACGCCGACACCAAGCTCATCGGTTCCCTCTTCGCCGACAACCTGCTGTTCGAGGGCGGCCTGGACCCGCACCTGATGGTGCAGCTGGCCGTGGATGGCGAATGCGACGGCTTCCTCATCGACACGCTGACCAAGGACGGGCGCAACCTGTTCGACTTCATGCCCGAACCCGTCCTGCGGGACATGGTGATGGAGGCCAAGCAAGCCGGCCTGAGCACCGCCCTCAGCGGCCACCTCAAGCTGGAAAATCTGGACGAACTGGCCCGCATCAACCCCGACATCGTGGGTGTGCGCGGCGCGGTTTGCTCCAGCGGCGAACGCGACCGGGGGGTGGCCTGGGAAGCCGTGGCCTACTTCAAGGAGCAGCTGGACCTGCGCAAGAGCGGCGTAATCGACGTGCGCGCCCCGGTGGGCGCCGCTCCCAGCGGCAATGGCTACGGGAACGGCCACAGCAACGGCAATGGCAACACCGGCTGGACCGTGATCGACGGTCGCGGCAAGAACTGCGCCGGCGTCATCGCCGCGCTGAGCCGCCAGATGGAATACGACCGCACGTCGTTCATCGAAGCCATCCTTCACGACGCGCTGAACATCTACGACGTCATCTACTGGGCGGAGCAAGCCGGCCACCGTCTGCTCACCCAGCGCAAGGAAGACGACGGCACGTTGCGCGTCCTCATCCAGCCCTACGGCAACGGCAGCCATTAACGCTGGCTCCGAAAGCTTGTTTTCACGCGGGGCGGGTCTCTAAACCCGCCCCGGTATGTTACATTGAATCAGCCGGGTTAACGCCAGCGCGAAAGTGATGACGACCACTACGGACATAAGCGACCTGATTCCGGAAGAAGCCGCGCTGGTGCGGCGGATGTTGCAGGAAATTGCCCTGTATCCGCAAATCAGAGAGCCGATGCTGCGGTTTTTACTCGCTGAGGATTTCCCGGCCCTGGTCGCTCTGGTGCGGGAAAACTCCGACAACATCCGGCTGATTCTGGAGCGGCTCAGCGTGGTAGAAGAAGCAGTAGTGCGCACCGACCGCGCAGTGCGGGTTTTGCAAGGGCAGGTGGGAGCATTGAGAGGGACTTCTTACGAGGACAGATGTCGTGAGCAGATTGCCGCCGTTCTTGACGGCTATCTGGCCCGCGCCGTGCCAGCCGACCGGGAGCGCATTAACACGCTGTTGGTCAACGCCCGCCACGCAGGACAAATCACCCGGGCCGAGCTCATCGACGGCTACAATGCGGACATCATCGCCCGCGCCATGGATGACGACGCCGAAACCGTGATACTGGCCGTCGTCGAAGTATCCGTCACTTTCAATCGGCAGGATTTGGAAATTGCCGCCCGTCGCGCCGAACTGATTGGTCGGATTGCCGGAGCCCCCACCGCTGCCTATCTGGCCACGCAGCACGACTGGCCCGACGCGATGAACATTGCCGCCGCCGATTTGGACGTGACCATCATCAGTTACCCTCTCGACGATTTTGCAGAATATTGACCGGGTCTGGCGGGTGTGCAGCTCCCCGTTAAGCGAGGTGCTGTCAAACTACGGCTACAACTGCTGTCTGTGGATCTGCTCCCTGAGGCGGGCGAGTTCGGCTTCGGCGGCGTCCGCCCGAGTTTGCTCGGCCTCAGCGCGGGCTTCCGCGACAATGCGGGCCGCCTGCTCGGCCTGGGCGCGGGCTTCCGCGGCGACTCGCTTGTCTATCGTCAGACCCGTAACCGGGTCCAGCACGTCGAACTCCTGCCGGCCGCCCCAATGGAACACCACGTCCAGCAACTCGCTGTGTCCGCGCTCTGAACCATCCTCGCCCAACTCCAACTCATACTCCTCATACTGGCCGTCAACCAGCCGCTCCCCGATAATTGCCTGTCCGTAGAGCTGGCCGCCGGTGGGGTCGAACCGCCAGTACTCGGCTATTTGTAACCGCTGGTACAACTCCCGCTTCCAGCCCAGGTCGTTCGCCGCTGTGCTCGGCGACGCCACTTCCATCACGAAGTCCGGCGCCTTGCCCGTCTCCCAGATCCAGAAATTTGGCAGGTTCTCCCGTATCCCGTCGTTGTCCACGTCAAAAGCGATGAAGAGGTCCGGCCCGACGCGCGCGTTGCCGTTGGTAATGTCGTAGGATATGAACACCGTTCCCGAAATGAACACGTCCGGAATGTCTTCGTAGCGCTCGGCCAGCAGATGCGCGATGCGGCGGATGGGAAGGTCTTGCTGCATACTGTCGTCTTCCCGTTCTTTCTCTTCATAGAAGATGTCAGGGAGGGTCCGCACTTTCCAGGCGTTGGTGATTATTCTGGTGGCTGCCATGGGAGGGCCTCCGGCACTGGATGGTCGAGCAGTGTGGGCTGATTGTATGGGGTTTGGCCGGCGTTCTCAACGGGCGAACGGAACGAGTTTCGTTGACCGGCTATCCGCCGGGCCATATAATCGCCAACGAGCCGGTCACGGTGGCCGCTGGGGGGAATCGTCGGGGTTGTGGCCGGTATTGGAGGGCTGGAATGGCTCGTTTCGATTACCTGGAGCCGCATTCCCTTGACGAGGCGCTGGGGATGCTGACCGAGCATGGCGACAGGGCGCGGCTGGTGGCCGGCAGCACCGACTTCCTGGTGCGTTGGCGCACCGGCGTGTGGCGTCCTGAGACCGTAGTGTGTATGCAACACGTGCCGGATCTGGGTGACATCACTTTCAACGATGACGATGGCCTCACCCTGGGCGCTTTAGTGACCGTGGAGGACATCGAGCGGAGCGACGTTGTACGTAACGTTTACCCCGCGCTGGCCGCCGGCGCAACGGCCTTCGCCGGGGTGCAGGTTCGCAATCTGGCCACCGTGGTCGGCAACATCTGCAACGCCTCGCCGGCCGGCGATACCCTGCCGGCGTTGCTGGCTTACGATACTCGGTGCCGCATTGTCGGGCCTGGCGGCGAACGATGGTTGCCTCTGGATGAGGTCTTCGTGGGGCCGGGCCAAACGGCGCTGGCCCAGGGCGAGATTATGACCGAACTTCGCCTGCCAACTCCCGCGCCGAACACCGGCGGCCTGTACATCAAGCACAGCCCCCGGGGCGCCATGGACATTTCGGCGGTGGGCGTCGCGTCGGTGGTGAGCCTGGCCGGCGACGGAACCTGCGCCCGCGTGCGCATCGCCCTGGGCGCCGTCGCGCCGACCCCAATGCGAGCCAACGGCGCTGAGGGACGCCTGGTCGGCCAGCAACCCGACGCCGCCAACATCGCGGAAGCGGCGCGCATCGCAGCCCAGGCATCCCGCCCCATCGCCGACGTGCGCAGCGGCGCAGAATATCGCCGGGAAATCGCCCGCGTCCTGACGGAACGCACCTTGCAACACGCCGCAGCCACCGCCGGCGGCGATGCGCCGACTTTTGAGGACATCCGCCGTCTGGCCGTGCAGACCGCGTGGTAAAACAATACCAATATCCCCTCTCCCTTGATGGGAGAGGGTTAGGGTGAGGGTGAAAACCTGATGAAACAGCCGCTAATCCTGTCAATCAACGGCGAAAACCGGCAGATGCTGGTGGAGCCGTTCTATTCGCTGCTGGACTGCCTGCGCGACGAAGCGCAGCTTACCGGAACCAAGAAGGGTTGCGACGAAGGCGACTGCGGAGCCTGTACCGTCCTGATGGACGGCAAGCCCGTCACGTCGTGCCTGGTGCTGGCTCACAGCGCCCACGACGCGCAGGTCACCACCATTGAAGGGTTGGCCGGCGTTGATGGCCTCAGCCCGGTTCAGAAGGCATTCGTCGAACATGGTGGACTGCAATGCGGTTTCTGCATCCCCGGCCTGATCATGTCGGCTACCGGGTTTTTGCAGGAGAACCCCGACCCCACCGAGGAAGAAGTGCGGTTCGCCATCGGCGGCAACCTGTGCCGCTGTACCGGATACGCGCGGGTGGTGGAGGCCATCATGGCCGCCGCCCAAGAGATGCGAAACGCTGGCTGATCGGCTCACCCCGGCGCGATGGAGGCATTTGATATGACGACGACGCAGTTCAAAGTCCTGGAGAGAAACCATCCCCGCGTGGACGCCCACGACAAGGTGACCGGCCGCGCCGCCTATGCGTCCGACGTGTACCTGCCGGGAATGCTGGCCTGCAAGCTGCTGCCCAGCGCGCGCAACCACGCCCGCATCAACCGGCTGGATACCAGCAAGGCCGCCGCGCTGCCCGGCGTGCGCTGCATCGTAACCGGAACGGACTTCCCTGACATCCGTTACGGATCGGGCGCATTGCGGGACCGCTACGTGATGCCCCGCGAGGTGGTGAACTTCGTCGGCGAACCCATCGCGGCGGTGGCTGCCGACGACGAGGCGACGGCGCAGGAAGCCATCGAACTTATTGAGGTGGAGTACGAAGACCTGCCTTCGGTCGTCAACCCGCTGGACGCCATGGGCGACGACGCTCCTACCGTGCATCCCGATGTCGAGAGCTACGAGGGCTATGGCTTCACCCTGGGCCACAACGTCAGCACGCTGCTGGACGCCGACCGCGGCGACGTGGAGCAGGCATTCCAGGACGCCGACGTCGTCGTGGAAGACGTGTATCGTTCCCAGGGCATTAACCAGGGCTTCCTGGAACCCATGGCCTGCGTCGCCGATGTCGAACCTAACGGCCGCCTGGTGATCTACGCCTCCACCCAGGGTCCGTACCAGATCCGCGCCGGCTTGGCGGCAGCGCTGGAGATCCCGGTGTCGCGCATTCGGGTCGTGGCGATGGAGTTGGGTGGCGGCTTCGGCGCCAAACTCCGGCTGGCATTCGAGGCGTTCCCGGCGTTGCTGGCGATGAAGACGGGTCGCCCGGTCAAACTGGTCAACACGCGGGAAGAAGTTTTCACCATGAACGGCCCGCGCCTGCCGGTGACCAACTACATCCGCTCCGGCGTCATGCGCGACGGCACTATCACTGCCCGGGAGGCGTACACCATCTTCGACGTCGGGGCGTACCTGGGCGCCGGGCCTAACTCCGGCATCGGCCACGGCATTGGCGCCTACCGGGTGCCCAACTTCCGCCTGCGCTCCTACGGCGTCTATACCAACAAGATCTACGTGGGATCCTACCGGGCGTCGGGCGTGGCTGACATGACCTTCGCGGTGGAATCCCACATGGACCACATCGCCCAGGAACTTGGCATCGACCCCTTCGACCTGCGGGTGCATAACGCCCTGCGCGAAGGCGATGTCTCCGTGAGCGGCGCCGTGGTGCCCACCAACGGCCTCATGGAAACCCTGGAGGCCATCCGGGAAAAGATGGACTGGCCCCGCGACCTGGAGGACGGCCACGGCCTGGGTCTGGCGCTGTGCGAATGGCGCAGCGGCAGCGGCCCGTCCACCGCGGCCATCAGCGTCAACGACGACGGCACCGTGAGCCTGTTGACCGGCTCCACCGACATCTCCGGTAGCGACACGTCCTTGGCCGCCATCGCCGCCGAAGCCCTGGGCATCCCCATGGAGAGCGTCATCGTCGCCAAGCGCGACACTGACATGGCTCCCTACACCGGGCAGTCGGGCGGCAGCCGTGTCGTGTACAGCCAGGGCACGGCGGTGTTCCGCGCGGCGGAGGACACCATCCAGAAGCTGACGGCGCTGGCCTCCGAGCGGCTGGGCGTGCCGGAGGACGCCCTCGGTTGCGAGGACGGGCGCATCTACGTCCTGGACAACGAACCCCAGGGACTGACCTTCGCCCAGTTGGCGGCGGCCAGCATCACCTCCCGCCGTGGTCCCATCATCGGTACGGCATCGCTCTCCAGTATGCCCTACACTCCGGTTTTCGCCGCCCAGGCGGCCGAGGTCAAGGTGGACCGGGATACCGGGCAGGTCAAGGTACTGCGGTATGTACAGGCCCAGGACGTTGGAACGGCTATCAACCCGATGGCGGTTGAAGGGCAGTTGGATGGCGGCGTGGTGCAGGGCATCGGACGGGCGTTGACGGAAGATCAGCAATTCGACCCGGACACCGGCGCGGTACGAAACCCGTCCTTCGCGTCGTATCTGATGCCCTTGGCAATCGACCTGCCCGAGTCGGAGATCGTTTTGGTCAATGTGCCGGCGCCCGACGGCCCCTTCGGAGCCCGCGCCGTGGCGGAACCCCCCGGCTTCGGCCCGCCGGCCGCCATCGCCAACGCCGTGTACGACGCTGTGGGCGTGCGCGTGAAGGAACTGCCCCTTTCCGGGGAGCGGGTGTTGGCCGCGCTGAAAGGAGAGGCCGAAGATATACCTTTCGACGTCGACTCGTTGCGACGCGCCGAGGGGATCATAGCCGATTAGCGATTTGGCCAAACCGATCAATGTAGGGGCGGGTTTGGAACCCGCCCCACCTTTGCATTAGGCTTGCAGGTCAGGTCCGGGATGCACTCTGCTGCTGCCCAGCCCATAGCCAGCAATTACCGCTGGGTGATGGGCGGCTTGTCGCTGGCCGCCCACCTGGTGCTGGGGCTGAACCTGTTCGGCATCTCGCCGGTATTGCCCCTCGTCATCGAGGACTACCAGATCAACCGGGTGACCGCCGGGCTGCTGATCTCGCTGCCCATGCTGGTGGGCGCGGCGCTCGGAATTCCCGGCGGTATGCTGGTCGCCAGTATCGGCGTCAGGCGCGCCAACCTCATTGCCTGGATTGCCATGGCGATCCTGGCCATGTCGTTCCTCTCCCCAAACTTCGCCGCCATGCTCATTCTGCGTCTGGCCTACGGGGTTGGCCTGGCGATGACCATAACGTCCACCGGCCCGCTGCTCATGGGCTGGTTCTCGCAGAAAGAAGTGCTGGTGATGAACGCCCTCAACACCGCGCTGGTAAGCCTGGGTGTAGCCATCTCAGTAGCCGGCGCGGCTCCCCTGGCCGCCATGACGGACTGGAAAATCGCCATGAGCCTTTTCGGCGTGTTGGGTGTGGCCGGAGTCGTGGCGTGGGCCGTGGCGGGGCGCGACGCGCCTTTCAGCGGTTCGCGCCCGGCGCCGATTACATTGCGCCAAACCTTGGGAGTGTTGCGGGGCCGCACGGTGGTCCTGTTGGTTCTGACCGATGCCGGTGTCCTGGTGCAGTACACTGCGTTGACGGGTTGGCTGCCGACCTTTTTCAACGAGCATCGCGGTATGTCCCTTGCTGAAGCGGGCCTGGTAACCGGCGTGCTCCCCTTCATCGGCGTATTCGCCGTTCTGCTGGGCGGCGCTTTGCCGCTGCGCTTCGGTTCCGCCCGCCCTATCTTCCTGATTTCGGGCGTTGCCGCCGCCTTGGGCGGCATCGGGACGTTTCTGCTGCCCGGAACCACCGCAATATACGTCGCCGCGGCCGTACTCGGGTTCGGCTCCTGGTTCTATGTGCCGATGCTGCTCACCTTGCCCCTCCGCATGAGCGACATCACTCCCCAGAATCTGGCGGTAATCTACGGCTCGATCATGACCTTTTCCGGGATCGCCATGTTCGCGTCGCCAATCCTGGCGGGAGCCTTCCGAGATATTGCCGGCTCCTTTTTGCCGGGATTCCTCGTCTGCTGGGCCATGAGTTGGACGGCGCTGTTGGCCGGCGTCCTGTTGCCCCGTGAAGTCACCCGCGCGCCGGCGTCTCCGGAGTCACGCTGAGGCGCAAAGCAATCGCCCCCGTTACTATCGTCAACGGGGGCGATGCTGGGCGCTGTCTGAGCGAGCTTAATGCGCGTGTTCAGCATCCGGCGGCCGATTGTGGATGGCCTTGGTGCCCTTCTTGAAGATGCACTTGCGAATGTTGTTCTCCAACTCGGTGGGATCGTCCACACCGGGGTAGCGAGCCTGGGCTTCAGGGCTGCTCAGGTACTCAAACATTTTCTGGAGAACTTCGTCCTCCGATTCCCCGGTGACAACGGTGCGGTCTCGGGGATCGGAAAGGAAGTTGCTGGGACGGGCATAATAGATGTCGGGCATGGTTTCCTCCTCCGTTGGCAAGGCTACCAATCCTTGAATTGGCGGTCACGCAGTAGGAAACTGATACACTAAAATCCGTCGGGTTGTCAATATCGCGCTCGGCCTCGAAAGCGTGTCAATTCAAGCGGCGCCACTCTGTAGGGGCGAATAATCATTCGCCCCTACCCGCAATGGAATCGAAACGCGCGCAACTTTGTCCCTGCTATACTAATCGTCGATCTCAGAGGAAACCGGGAACGGCCACCATGCAATACGAAACCGTCATCGGACTGGAAGTTCACGTCCAGTTGGACACCCGCAGCAAGATGTTTTGCGGATGCGCCGCCGACTACCAGACTGCGGAACCCAACACCCGCACCTGCCCCGTATGTCTGGGCCTGCCGGGTTCGCTGCCCGTAATCAACCGTCGGGCCGTGGAGTACACCGTGATGACCGGCCTGGCCCTGGGCTGCCGTATCCCCGAGTTCACCAAATTTGACCGCAAGAATTACCCGTACCCAGACCTGATGAAAGGTTATCAGATTTCCCAGTACGACCTCCCGTTGGCTGTGAATGGGTATCTGGACATCGACGCCGACCCCGCAACCGCTCCCGGCCCGCGCCGCATCGGTGTGGAGCGGGTTCATCTGGAGGAGGACGTCGCCAAAATGCAGCACTTCCCCGACGGCGACGGGGGAGTCGGCTACTCTCTGGTGGACGTCAACCGTTCCGGCGTCCCTCTCATGGAGATCGTCAGCAAACCCGACCTCCGTTCTCCGGAAGAAGCCCGGCAATATCTGGTGGCCCTCCATTCCATGGTGCAATATCTCGGCGTGTCCACCGCCAATATGCAGGACGGCAACTTCCGCTGTGACGCCAACGTCAGCATCCGGCCTATGGGCAGCGATACCTTCGGCACCCGCACCGAAGTCAAGAACATGAACAGCTTTCGCGCCGTCTATCAGGCTCTGGAATACGAGGTGGAGCGACAGCGGAAAGTGATCGAAGACGGCGGCGCAGTCGTTCAGGAAACCCGCGGCTGGGTGGAGGAGCGGGCCGTAACGGTCTCCCAGCGCAGCAAGGAGTACGCCCACGACTACCGCTATTTCCCCGAACCCGATTTGCCCCCGCTTAACATCGGGCCGGCGTGGGTAGCCGAACTGGAGGCCGCCCTGCCCGAGTTGGCTCCCCAGCGCAAAGCCCGCTTTCAGTCCGACTACGGCCTATCGGAGTATGACGCCGAACAACTCACCGGCTCCCGGGCGATGGCGGATTACTTTGAGGAAACGCTATCCCAGCGCGACTCGTCGGGCGACGCCCAGCGGGACGCGGCGAAAGAGGTTGCCAACTGGGTTTATGGGGACCTCACCTACCTTCTGAACCAGGACCGCCGCGGCATTTCGGTTTCCCCGGTCGCTCCTGCCGCCTTGTCCGACCTGCTGGGCCTGATTTCCGCCGGTACGCTGTCAACATCGTTGGCCAAAACCGTGCTGGAAGAAATGTACTCCACCGGAGGCGCTCCCGCCGACATCGTGCGTGAGAAGGGCTTGGAGCAGATCAATGATACCGCCGCAATCGAGGCCGCCGTTGCCGAAGCCATCACCTCCAACCCCAAGGCCGTTGCCGACTACCTCAGCGGCAAGGAGACCGCCGTCCGGTTCCTCATGGGCCAGGTGATGCGCATCACCAGAGGGCAGGCCCAGCCGGACCTTGCCGTGCGCCTCGTCCAGGAAGCCCTGGAAGCGCAGAAGACCTGACGTGGTACAATAACCGCGGAGTTTTCTAATGAGCCTGCTCAATGTCGCCCAAATAGTAATCTCGATAGTGCTGGTCCTCATCATCCTGTCCCAGGTGCGGGAGGCCGGCAGCGGAATGTTCGGCAGCGCCCAGAACACCATCCGCACCCGTCGGGGACTGGAGCGGACCATGTTCCAGTTGACCATCGCGCTTATCGTGGTTTTTCTGCTCGTTTCCGCCCTGAGCGCCCGGTTCACCGGGGGATAGCCCGGACACTTCTGCTACAGCCTGTAGTAGGGGCGGGTTTCAAACCCGCCCCTACCCAATGCTGGATTATGACCACGTTCCCCATCGTGCTCCTCACCGATTTCGGTCTTGCCGATGCCTACGTCGGCATGATGCGCGGCGTCATTGCCAGCATTAGCCCCGATGTCCCTGTCATCGACCTGACCCACGGCATCGGCCCCCAGGACATACGCCACGGCGCCGTCGTACTGGCCGACTCACACCGTTATTTCCCGTCTGGCAGCATCTTCGTCGCCGTCGTTGACCCCGGCGTGGGAACCGACCGCGCCGCCATCCTCCTGGATACCCCCGATGGCCGCTACCTGGCCCCGGACAACGGCCTCTTGACTCTGGTCTGTAGAAAGTATGCCCCGAGTTTTGGCGAGGATGAGACTTCCAGCCCGACCGTCCTTCCTGACGTTTGCCGGGCCTGGCGACTGACCAATCCGGCCTACTGGCAACATCCGGTGAGCGCCACCTTTCACGGGCGCGACGTGTTCGCTCCCGTTGCCGCCCACCTGTCCCGGGGAGTGCCGCCCGATTCGCTGGGGGAGTCTACGGATACCATCGTCGCGCTACCGCTGCCCAGCCCACGGCCCGAAGGCAACACGGTGCGCGGGCAGGTCGTATTCGCGGACGCCTTCGGCAATCTGGTCACCGACATCACCGAAAATGTGCTGAGCGGCATGGGCATATCGTCAGGAGACCCATCGGTCACAGTGCACGTTGCCGGACGCGCCATCGTCGGCCTTGCCCGGACCTTCCATCACCCGACGGGCGATGGTCTCCGCGCATTATTGGGGAGCCACGGGCGATTGGAGGTCGTGGTGGTGAATGGGAGCGCAGCGGCTGCGCTGGGAGTAAAGAGCGGAGAACCGGTTACGGTGACGTCAGGTTAGAGCGAGCGACTGTTGCCTTGACAAGGGCCGGCCGCCAATTTAGCATCGCAATACTGGTTCGAGGCGCCATGCCATCTAACCCAACGAGAACCGAATTTCGGGCTTGACGAGAGGTACGCTATGCTGGCGATTGTCGGAGGGAACTTGATAGACGGCTCCGGTGGGCCGGTGGTGGAAAACGCCGCTGTGCTCATCGACGGCGAGCGCATCCTCGAGGCCGGCCCCAGGGCCTCGGTCCCCATCCCCGAGGGCGCGGAGGTCCACGACGCCAGCGGGCATACCATCATGCCCGGCCTGATCGACGTGCATGACCACCTGGCGTCCGGCGGCTATAACCTCAGCGGTCGTTGGGGAATGGACGAGCCGCTGTCCCTCGCCAACATAAGGACGGCCCAGGTTATTGAGGACACCCTCGCGGCCGGGTACACCACCGTCCGCGACGCCGGCGGCCTGGACGCCGGGTTCAAGATGGCCGTCGAAGAGGGCCTTATCAAGGGGCCACGGCTCATCATCTCCGTCAACATAATGTCTCCCACCGGCGGTATTGAGGACAAGGTCAGCGGTAGCGGCCATCGCAAGGTGTTGCTGGGCCATGACCCCTTGTCCCCGGACGGGGTCGCCGATGGCCCGGAGGGAGTGCGCGCCAAGGTGCGGGAGTTGGTCCGCTGCGGAGCCGACCAGATCAAGTTCGCCACCACCGGCGGGGCCTCCGGCCGCCCCGGCAACGGCCCGCTGGATCAGGCTTACGCCCTGGACGAGGCAAAAGCCCTGGTTGACGAAGCCGCCGCCCTGGGCCGCAGCACCCTGTGTCACGCCGTGGGCGGGACCGGCCTGCCCATCGCCATCCGCGCCGGCGCCGGCTCCATCGAGCACGGTTGCTACTTAGCCACCGACCCCGATATGCTCAAGATGATGGCCGACCAGGGCACCTTCTTCACGCCCACCTTTGAAGTGTACGACTTCCACAGCACCGTCAGCGCCCCCCACATCAAGGTTCGCGCCCAGGCCCTGATGGACATACACATCCGGAGTACGGAACTGGCCGTCAAGGAAGGCGTCCGTATCGTCGCCGGCACCGACGCCGGCGGGTTCGTCCACGGCGACAACGCTCGCGAGCTGGAGCTCATGGTCGAAAAGGGCATGAGCAATATGCTCGCCATCCAGGCCGCCACCGGCCACGCGGCCGAATGTTGCGGCCTCGGCAAAGACGTGGGCACCATCGTGCCCGGCAGGCTGGCCGACATCCTGGTGGTGGACGGCGATCCGCTGCGCAACATATCCGTCCTGCGCGACCGGCAGCGGCTGCTGCTGATTATGAAAGGCGGCGAAGCGCATACCAACAGCTTGCCCGTCCTGGAACTGCAACCTGCCTAGAACGGGGTCATCTCTGCTCCCTCTCCCTTGATGGGAGAGGGTTGGGGTGAGGGTGATGCGCTTTCATGTTCTGACCCTGTTCCCGGACACCTTTCTTTGCCTCACCGATTACAGTATCCTCGGCAGGGCGATCCAGCGCGGCCTCCTGTCGTTGACGGCAACCGACATTCGACGATTCACGACGGACCGGCACGGCACCGCCGACGACTATCAGTTCGGCGGCGGCCCCGGCATGGTAATGAAACCGGAGCCGGTATTCGCCGCTGTGGACGCTGCCCTGGAAACCCTGCCCGCCAACCAACGGGAGCGCACGCCTATCGTGCTAACCTCGCCGCAGGGCCGAACGCTCAATCAGGATCTGGTGGACGAGTTCGCCTCCGCCCCGGGCCTGGTTATCATTTGCGGACACTACGCCGGCGTGGACGAACGGATCCGTCAGGGACTGGTTACCCACGAAGTGTCCATTGGCGACTACGTTCTGACCGGTGGCGAGCTGGCGGCCATGGTGATCATCGACGCCGTTTCCCGATTCGTGCCGGAGGTCGTCGGCTCGGAAGAGAACGTGCGCGAGGACAGCATCACCTCCGGCCTGCTCCAACACCCGCTCTACACCCGGCCAGCCGAGTTCAGGGGAATGAAGACGCCGGAAGTCCTTCGCTCCGGCAACCACGCGGAGATTGAGCGGTGGCGACGCCGGCAATCCCTGGAACGCACGCTGCGTCTGCGCCCCGATCTCCTGGCAACCGCTCCCCTGACCAATTCGGACCGGGTTTTCCTGGCCGGTTTGGGTTGGCCCGGAGATAGTGTGGCCTCTTAAACCGGAGATAGTGTGGCCTTTTTTTAATTCGTCATTCCGGCGAAAGCCGGAATCCAGTAACCTGATAGTCAGATATCCCATGCAACGCGACGATTTCCGCTTTGGCTACCCCGTCCGCGTGCGCTGGCAGGAATGCGACGCCCAGGGCATCGCATTCAACGGCAGCTACCTGGGCTGGCTGGAGGTGGCCCAGGCCGAATATTTCCGCAACTTGGGGTTCAGCATCTACCGTGTTGCCGCCGCCGGCTATTTCGACAGCGCCGTAGCCAAGATCACCATCGAATACAAGGCTCCGGTACGGGTTGACGAGATGCTGGACCTGCGGGCCCGGGTGGCCCACATCGGCAACACCAGCCTAATCCTGGAGGTGGCAATCTTCCCGGAGGGTGAGAACCCGGATCAGCCGGCGCTGACCACCATCGAAACCGTGTACGTGGGCTTCTACGCCGACACTGGCGGAACGCGCCGGGTTCCCGATGCCATACGAACCTTGGTGGGGCGTTGGGAGGAAATGGGCGAGGTTCTGCCGCTGACGGATTTTCCCGAGCTGGCGGCAGCGCAAGAGGCAACCTGATTTACGCTTCGCCCCCGGCGGCGTTGATGGCGGCGATGGCTTTCAGCTTGGCCTCGTCCGTCAAATCGGGAGCGGTCATGATGGCGGCGATGGCTCGTCGCCGTTCCGCCGAGCGTCCCAATTCCTTGCCCTCCTCGCGGCCCTCCTCGCGGCCTTCCTCTCGCCACTCCCGTCGCCGGCGCAGGGCAAAATCTATCATCGTCATGATGACTCCTATGCAGAACGGCACTGCTCCGATGACGGCTTGAGCGACTATGCCGCACACCAGAATCAGTAACGGAAATTTGGGGTAGGAGATCCGGGTCAGCGATTCTACAATCGTCTGCCCTTCCCGTATTCCCAACCCTGCTTCGTTGAGGATAAGCGACGCCAGGAACAGAAGTGTGACCCACACCCGCCAGCCGCTGATCGCTCGGTATATTGCTTGGGGCAATTCCGTTACTCGCATCATAGCACAGGCAAATGGCCGTGCTTAAACCATGAACACCGGCGCGTCGTCCCGGTTGATGCGCGTTTCGCCGGCGATGCCGTCGCGAATGTGTCGGGGCAGCGCGAACATCGCGGCGTGGGTTTCGCCGTCGTAGTGGCGCAGGGGACGAGCCAGGCGTTCCTTGATGCGAAGGTCTATCTCTGCCGGCGCCAACTGCGCCAATGGGGCGTCGGACGCCACGGTGAAACCCCAGATGGTGATGAACGACGGTACGTGCGCGTGATACGGCAGCGTGTGAGCAAAGATGCTTTCCAACGTCTTGTAGATTGTCGTGAAGCACTCGTGGAGGCTCAGAAATCCCGCCGGCCCGGACTGCGTTACCAGGATACCGCCCGGTTTCAATCGGGCCCGGGCGATGTTGTAATACTCCTCGGTATAGAGGAGATACGCCGGGCCACCCTCCAGCGGGTCCACCAAATCCATTATCATCACGTCGAATTGTTGGCTGCTGGATTCCAGATATTTGCGGGCGTCGTCGAATACCAGCGTGGTGCGGGGGTCGTCGAAGGCGCCTTGGTGGTGTTGCGGCAGATGCTCGCGGCACAACTCAACAACCTGCCGATCAAGGTCAACCATCACCACGTTTTCGACGGTGTTGTGAACCAGCGTCTCGCGCAGGGTGCCGCCTTCCCCTCCACCGCCGATGAACACGTCGCGGGGGTTCGGATGCGACAGCAGCGCCGGATGCACCAGGGTTTCGTGGTAGATGTGCTCGTCCCGCTCAGTGGATTGGGTTTTGCCGTCCAACAGAAGGCTGCGCCCGTACACGTCGGAGTGGACCACCTCCACCCGTTGAAATCCCGTGTGCCCGGAGTAGAGGACGTCATCCACCTTGAGCATGATCGCCAGGTCGGGCATTACGGTTTCGATCACCCACTTTCCGGTGATCTCTTCCATGGGATAGCTGGCCACTGGAGCGCCTCTCGGGTTGGGGTTTAGTCAGGGTAAGAGAGCAACCCGAAGTCCGGCGGGCCAAACCGCTGCCATGAGCCGGTCAGCGGTTCAGGTTGTCGCCGCCTGGAGCTCGGCCACGCGGGCGCCGTTGAGTCCCCTTCGGATCTGGGTGATCTGGGGGTCTCGGCAACGCAATGCGTCAATGATCAGCGCCGCGGCCCGCTCTGGCATGGTGCAATCGCCGCAGGTGAATACGTCCGCCGCCGCGTAACCATGCTCCGGCCAGGTATGGATGGAGATGTGCGATTCGGCGATGGACAAAATGCCGGTCACGCCCTGAGGCGTGAACTGGTGAAACGACTCTCCTACTACGTGCGCGTCAACCGCGGATGCGGCGCGCAGCAATTCCTGTCGTATGTAGGACAGGTCGTCAAGCAGTTTGGGGTCACAGTCTCTGAGTTCCAGCAGCACGTGAGTACCTAGTACATCCAATCACCCTTTCCTCCGTATGGGTTGCGCCGTCCCTCGTCCGAAATCAAAGCACATGCGGGCTCCTTGACGGGAATAGCAGGCAACGATTTTACCCAAACTCGGCGGCGGATACAAGCGTAGCACGAATGCCCGGCGTTTGCCATAACGTATCACTAGAGCATTGCCGTCAAGGGGCAGACTGTTACCCATGGCGTGATATGATTGCACAAACCTGTTGTTGAGGCGGCAATCATGCAGACTCCGGTGGCGATAGCGCCAGAAATCGGTCGGATAGCCTACCTGGATCCAACCGGGTTCGTCCAACAAACCAACCGGATGCTGACCCCCAGGCTGGGCAGCGTAGCCGGCAAAGTGGCCGGCCTGCTGGATAACGGTAACGACACTTCCAGCTTCTTTTTTGCCAGCCTGGCTGAGGTATTGCAAAGCGAGTTTGACGTGAGCCGGGTTGTACTGCGCACCAAGTTCACGTCAACGCGGCCGGCCGAAGCGGACCTGATCTCCCGGTTGGCTGAGGAGGCGGATTTCCTCATTTCGGGTGTTGCCCTTTGAGGCTCCTGCACGTCGGGCAGTGTGCTCGACGCAGTGAACTTCGAGGATACCAACCAGCCGGCCGCCGTGGTCGCCACCACCAACTTCCTCCGCCTGGCTACCTCCATTGCCGGAGCCAACAAGATCGGGGACCTGCCTCTGGTGTCCATCCCCCACCCCCTGGGCAACCGGGAACAGGCCGCCGAGCGCGCCCGCGCCATAGCCACCCAGGTTGTCGCGGCAGTCACCGGAGCAGCAAGCAGTTAGTTCACCGCGATGTTTCCATCATTTCGGGTGATGTTCCCGTCATTCCGGCGAAAGTCGCAGATGCGCCTTTGGCGTGCCGGAATCCATTAATTCATCAGCGGATAGCTGCGAATACCCATGCAGACCCAACAACAAACCCGCCGCTTGACTGGCCTGGACACGGTCCAGGGCGCGCTGGACACCATTGAAACCTATTTCGAAAACGGCTGGACGGATGGGTTGCCCATCGTTCCGCCTACGGAGACCGCGGTCGCCGAATTCGTCGCCGCGTCCGGGCGCGATGGCGGCGAAACCCTGGGATTGATGCCGCCGCGCCTGGGTGTCGTCACTGTCGAGGCGGCGGCCATTAACGCGGTGATGGCGGGTTGCCGGCCGGAGTATATGCCGGTCGTCTTGGCGGCCGTGGCGGCGTCTCTAGACGAGCGGTTCGACATGCGCGGATTGCAGGCAACCAGCGACCCGGCCGCGCCCCTCATTATCGTCAGCGGCCCGGTGGTGGAGCAGCTTGGCATCAATCACGGCATCGGCCTGTTCGGACACGGCAGCCGCGCCAACGCCACCATCGGCCGCGCCCTGCGCCTGCTGATGATCAACCTGGGCGACGGCCGCCCCGACACCGGCGACAAGTCAACCCTGGGTTCTCCGTCCAAGTATTCCTATTGCATCGGCGCTGACATCGCCACGCCCTGGACTCCCATCCACACCGATTTTGGCTACCCCGCCGACGAAAGCTGCGTCACCGTGTTTGCCGCCGACGCGCCTCGGGGCAACAGTCCGGCCGGCTCCGGCAGCATGGAATTTGCCCTCTGGATCCTGGCCGACTCCCTGTGCAATCTGAACCACAACATGATCCACGGCGGGCACCTGCTGGCGGTGGTCAGCCCACTCATCGCCCAGGGCTTGCAAGACGAAGGCTGGACGAAACGGGACGTACAACTCTATCTGTACGAACGCGCCCGCATCCCCGTCGAGCGGGTCCGTCGCTACAAGGAACTGCGCTACGGACGCAACGTAGAAGCCGGCGACCCCTACTTCTGGCCCAAGTGGCTCGACACCGAAGGCCCCGAAACCATGCTGCCGGTCGTCCGCGACCCGGACAACATCATGCTCGTCGTCGCCGGCGACCCGGCCCGCTCCCGCTCCGCCTACTGCCCGCCGCGGCCCTATAACCGCCCGGTGTGCAAGCCAGTGCGGATGCCGGGATGATCCTGGCTGGTACGCTGCCAACTCCCTTAGCCCATGCAAGCGAGCGTGTGAATTTGGAGGAAACTGAGGATGGCGACCAACCACTCATTGCTGAGTTACGTTCTTTCTCAGCAGTACATTCCCAGTAGTGAGAACGCTGCTACCGATGCCCTGTGCTTCATGTTGTCCCACTCGGACGTTGCTCGAGGAGCCTTATCTGATTTTCTAGCGGACGGATCCAACCTGTCGCCAATCGCAAAGGCCAATACGAGAACGTTTGGCAAAGGCAGGTCAATCCCAGATCTGGCCTGCCTTGATGACGCCGGCAAGGTCGTAGTGCTCATCGAATCCAAGTTCTGGGCTGGTCTGTCTGTTCATCAGCCCGTCACATATTGGGAGCGCTTGCCGACAGACCGTCCGTCAGTGCTGTTGTTCTTGGCACCGGACTATAGCGTCGGTCGGGGATCATTGTGGGAGGAATTGGTGGCCCGGCTACAAAAATCCGGCTACGAATTGAATTCCGCCCGCATGGAAAACGGTGTGAGAAGTGCTACGGCCAAAGATGACCAGCGTCGCTTGATGCTGGCTGGTTGGGAAACGTTCCTCGACCGATTTGCGGAGAAAACTATGACCGACCCTCGTGGTCAAACCCTCTTCGAAATCGCGGAGTTACGAGGTCTTGCAGACAGCATTATCAGGAATAACAATCCAGGTCGGTATGAGAACCTCACTAAGCTGATCAAACTGGCAGTCGATCGGCTCAAGGTTTTGGGATGGGCGAACACCGAAGGTCTGACCGTGGGGCATGGTGCTGGTTACTACGCCAGATATTTGAGGCTCGCCGGGGCCCCCGCCGGATTATTGATCGATGATTCGCGAGACACCGAGCGGACGCCGTACAAGCCACTGTGGCTTTCATTTTACCGCGGCGGTGGCGAAGTTCCTCGCGATAAAGTGCGCATCTTGCTGCAAGACATAAGCGAGCCCTTTTCGATATGGGAACGTGAAGATGTTTCAGTACCTATCGAACTGCCCGACGGTGCCGACCAAGAGGAAGTTTTGAACGCCATGGTTGAGCGGCTAGTGCACATCGGCAGTCTGATCGACCCGGACGGGCCAACCTACAAAAAGGATTCCCGCGATGCCTGAACTTCCCCGCGATTTTATCGGCTACGGCGCCAACCCGCCGTCCATCCAATGGCCCAACAACGCCCGCATCGCCATCTCCGTAGTGGTGAACTACGAGGAGGGCAGCGAGGCCTCTCTGCTGGATGGCGACGCCTACCATGAGTCCAACAACGAAGTCCCATCCCCCGTCCCACCCGGTCAGCGCGACCTGTTCAACGAGTCGTTCTTCGAATACGGCAGCCGGGTCGGCGTCTGGCGCATCCTGAAACTCCTGGACCAGCACAATGTCCCCAGCACCTTCTTCTGTTGCGCCGTGGCCATGGAGCGCAACCCCGAGGTCGCTCGCGCCGTAGTCGAGCGCGGCCACGAAGTCTGCGGCCACGGCTACCGCTGGGAGGAATACCACAACAAGACGCGGGATGAAGAGGCCGAAGCAATCCGCATGACCATCGAATCGCTGACCGCCACCACCGGCGTCCGGCCCGTAGGCTGGTTCACCCGCTACGGCCCCAGCATCAACACCCGTGAGTTGGTGGTCAACGAAGGCAGTTTCATCTACGACAGCGGCGTTTTCAACGACGACCTGCCCTACTACACCGACGTGAACGGCAGTCCCTGGCTGGTGCTGCCGTACAGCTTCGAGACCAACGACGCCCGCTTCTGGCGGGGCGGCCTCAACAGCGTGGGCGACTTCTACGAATACATGAAGGACACCTTCGACGTACTCTACGAAGAGGGCCGCACCCACCCCAAGATGATGTCGGTGGGCCTGCATTGCCGCATCGCTGGCCGCCCGGCCCGCTCCCGCGCCCTGGACCGTTTCCTGCGCTACGCCCGCAGCCACCCCGGCGTCTGGTTCGCCCGCCGCGACGAAATCGCCCGCTGGTGGCTGGAACACTATCCGCCGGGCGCTTTGTAGGGGCGAATAACCATTCGCCCCTACGGGTACGCCGGTCGGCGTATGATATTTTTACCACTCGTTCAGCCGGATGACCGTGAAAACGGCCCCTTCCGCATCCTGGAGTACCGAAAAGCGGGCAAAATCCATAAGGTCTCTGGGTTCGACGATAACGCCGCCGCCCAGTTCTTTGGCTTTGGCGGCGGTGGCGTCAACGTCGTTGACGCCGAAATAGACGCCCCAGTTCGGGGGAACCGGGCCCCAATCCTCGCCAATCTGAATGATCCCGCCGACCATCTGCTCGCCGACCCGCATCACCCAATAGGGGAACTCTTCAACGTTTTCGTCAAGCTTGATTTCGCTCCCGAGCACGGTCTGGTAAAAATCTCGGGCCGACTCCGGGTCGGTGGTGGCCAATTCAAACCAGCACAGCGCGCCGGGTTCCATCATCACGCTGGCGCCGGCGTGGGCCACCGGATACCACAGCCGCAGGTAGGCGCCTTCCTTGTCCTGGATAACCGCCATTCGGCCTACCGTTACCCCTTCCATCGGCGTAACGTCCATGGGTCCGAAAGCGACGGTTCCTCCGGCGGTCTTGGCTCGCTCCGCCGCGGCCTCCAAATCATCCACGGTTACGTACACGCTCCAGTGGGCCGGCAGGTTTTCCTGTCCCGGGCCGGCCTCGGCCGACGCGCAGGCCGCCCTGCCGTTGTGCGAGTACATCGTGTACACCATGTCCGGCCCCACCGGGTGGTCGTCGTAGGTCCAGCCGAAAAGGCCGGTATAAAAATCTTTCGCCGCCTGGCCGTTGTGGGATAGCAGGTCTGCCCACGACGGAGTGCCTGAGGGATAGTCGGTCATTTCGGGCATAAATCAGCCTCCATGTTTCTGGTATTCCTTGCCAGCATATCAGGGCGCTTGCGCCGCTGTCCCCGCCGGGCTGTCATCAATTTCAGGCAATGGCCCGCAGCCAATAATGTAGGGGCGACCGGCCGGTCGCCCCTACCCGGTCGCCCCTGCGATGGGTCGGATACCATTCGCTCCGGTGGCTAGTCGTCGGCGGGAACGGACACCTCTACCTTAGTATCCTTGAACGCCGGCATCACCTCTTCGGCGAACCACTGGAGCTGCTCCAGGATGATGCTCTGGGGCGTGCCGACGGGCTGGCCCACCTGGATCCGCTGGAGACCCGGGTAGCGCTCTTCCACGCCCTTCAGCTGCTCGATGATCCGCTCCGGCGGCCCGGCCAGCACGCTGCCGTTCTCGATGGCGTCCTGGATGGTCGGCAGGCCGGCATTGGGCGCGACGCGCGGGTCGCTGATGTCCCGGATCTGCTGCTCGGTCAAGCCACGGGTCAGGCGCAGCGGCCCGAACATCTTGAGATTTTCTTCGTAGTACCTGGCGCCGATGCCGGCGGCTTCTTCCACCGTCGGCGCGATGTGGAAGTGGAATCCGACGGCCAGGTCCTCGCCCAGTTCGGCGTCGGGCTTGCCGTTGCGCCGCAGGGCATCCCGGTATCCGTGCATGATGCCGTCCATTGCGCCGCCCTCGGAGGAACCGCCGCCGATGACGCCCTTGATGCCCATCTTGGCCATGAACTCCAGCGCGCGGCCGGTGCCCCCCTGGATGGGCTGCCAGCATTCCACCGGCAGCGTCTTGGGGCGCGGCACCAGGGTGATCTCTTCCAGGTCGTAGCCGCGATAGGGCACTCCCTGGGGCGGGAAATTATAGTGCTTGCCCTGGTGGGAGAAGGAACGCTCGTGGAACGCTTTGAAGATGACCTCCACCTGTTCCTCGAAGAGTTCACGGTTGGCCGGCTGGTCCATCAGCGGGGAACCGAAGGATTCCACCTCGCGGGTGTGATAGCCCCGGCCCACGCCGAAGATCACTCGCCCGTTGGTCATCCAGTCGGCCATGGCGAAGTCCTCGGCCAGGCGCAGCGGGTGCCACATCGGCGCGATGTTGAAGCCACAGCCAAAACGCAGCCGCTCCGTGACGTGGGCCAGATGCACGATGAACATCAGCAGGTTCGGGATGCACTCGTAACCCTCGGGCTGGAAGTGATGCTCCGCCATCCAGAAGGTGTCGTACCCGTACTTGTCCAGGGTCTGCGCGATGGCCACGCCCTTGTCGAAAGCGGTGGCCAGGTATTCGTCCGAGTAGGTGCGGTCGTTGACCGCAGTGCCCGCATAGCCCACGTTTTCCATGTCAACATGGCCGGCGTACAGGCTGTCAAATATGGTAATCATCCAATTCCTCCGGTGGTTCCGCCGCGCTCGCGCCCCAGGGGAGTTCGCCGGGGACGGGAGCCATAGGTTGTGAGCATTGTAGGATAACCCGGCCGGCCGTTCAACCGCCGGCGTCCGCCAGGTAGCGTTCCTTTCAGGTGTTCAGGCGTAGGGGCAATCCGCCTCCGGCGGATGGTTGCCCTGGCTGTGCGAGTGCATCTACCGTTCCGGGAAATAAACCACCTGTATCGCAATGCTGTTACATGACACGGCAGCGTTGCAATTTAGGTGGTTTCCCTATGTGGGGGCGACCGGCCGGTCGCCCCTACCCGCGCGAGGAACGGCGTCCGCCGAAATCAAACCACCTGATGCGGAACGCTACCAATGCGGAACGCTGCCACATGACACCTGCTCCTTGCGTACCCGCACATCCGTTCTCTACACTATACCCCACGCGTAAGGCAGCAAGCCCAAGGCCACGGCCCACCTGTCTGCATCACATCTGAATATCGGGTTCACAGGGTTCAGGTAACACGGCCAACCGCTGTCACCGTACACGGTCGCAGATGCGCCTGTGGCGGACAGCACGTCGGATCTTCTGCACCGCTGGCTAATCGCTCACCGGACGGTAACCGCTACCGCATCGAGCAGCACGGCAGGTGCCACCACCCCTGCGCGAGGGTCGCCGCTCCGTCTATCACGGCGGAGCAACCGCGCCCACCACCGTCATTCCGGCTTCGGCCGGAATCCAGGACCGCGCCTACCCCCGTCATTCCGGCGCAAGAACAGCCGGCCCCGTGCTTGACACGGGGTCACCCCGTACTTGATACGGGGCCGGAATCCAGGGCGGGGCCGGGCGTGCGGCGGTCAGCACGCGCCAACTTAGCGCATCAATGCGCAAACACGCTCTCTGGCCGTAGCGCCGACAACCTGAACCCCCGAACCCGCAGCCAACCAAACCACCGACCGACCGGCCAAAGGAGAAAACCCGGACAACCACCCCGCTGCCGCGCGGTCTAACTTTCTCGTCATTCCGGCGCAAGTCGCAGCTGCGCCTTTGGCGTGCCGGAATCCAGTGGCGTTTTCTTCCGCCTTCGGCGGACGGCTTTCGCCGGAGTGACGGATCATCAACCGAACCACCTGAAACGGAACGCAGCCACTCGCCGGCGAGTGGTTTTGTCGGCAACTGCAATCCTGTATAGTTTTTGCGATGAAACCTGCGTCGGCGCCACTGGGTCCCGGCGCGTGGATGGAGCTTGCCATGACAGCCGAAAACGACGCTGACATCCGCCTGCAGCCACTGCCCCTGGAAGGGCTGCGCGTCCTCGACGCGACACATATCGTTGCCGGGCCATTTTGCGCCATGATCCTGGCGGACATGGGCGCTGAGGTCATAAAGATCGAACGCCCCGGCAGCGGAGACCGCGCTCGCGCCAACGATCCGTTCGTTGACGGCCCCGACGGGACTAAGGTGAGCGCGCGCTACCTGGGAGTCAACCGCAACAAAATGAGCGTGTCCCTGGATCTCCGCGACCCGGTTGGCAAGAAGGCATTCGAGAATATGGTGCGCGTTTCCGATGTCCTGCTGGACAACTGGGGTCCCGGCGCGATGGAGCGGCTGGGTTTCGGCTACTCCCGATTGAGCGAAATCAACCCGGGGCTGGTGTACGCCAGCATCAGCGGCTACGGCGACAGCGAAGGGCTGCGCGGGCCGTATTCCAACTGGCCGGCGAACAACCCGTGTGTGCAGGGCATGGGCGGATGGATGGTCATGACCGGCGCTCCCGAGAGCGGACCGCAGATGGTCGGGGACAACGTGGGCGATTCCGTGCCCGGCGTCTGGACGGCGCTGGGCGTGATGCTGGCCCTGGAATCGCGGCGCAAGACCGGGAAAGGCCAGCACGTGGACATGTCCATGTACGACTGCATGGTAGCCCATACCACCAGCAGCATGCCGCTGTTTCAGTCCACCGGCCAGGTCACCACCACGGCCAGGGAGAATATGTTTTCCGCGCAGCTCACCCTGCGGGCGTCCGACGGCTACGTGGTGTTGGCCGGCGCCGGCGACGCCGACGACAAATGGCGCGCCATGTGGAACCTCATCGGCCGCCCTGAGCTGGGGGAAGATCCCCGCTACCTGGGGCGAGGCGTGACCGGGCCGTTCTTTTTCAGCCACATCGTGCCGGCCATTGAGGAATGGTCGCAGCACATGCCCAAGCGGGAGTTGAATCAGCATTTGCTGGACTGTGGCTTTTCCATGGGCATCGTGCAGGACGCCGCCGATCTGGATAGCTGTCCGCATCTGAAAACACGCAAGATGTTCATGGACAGCGGCGACACCTACGGCCGGCCATTCCGCACAGTCAACACGCCGGTTCAACTCACGGGATGCGTGGACACGCCGGCCAACCCGCCGCCCCTGCTGGGGCAGCACAACCGCGACATTCTCTGCACCATCGGCGGGCTGACCCCCGAGGAATTGGCCCAACTGGAGGCAGAGGGGAAGGCTTAGGGCCAACGTGCGGTAAGCAAGCAGCCGCCAGTGTTACAATCCCGCAAGAACGACGATCCAGCCGCAGCAATCCACGGAGCTTCCCAACGCCATGCCAACTTTCCAAGCCCCTCGGGGCACCGCTGACCGTCTTCCCGCTGACCAGAAATATTGGTGCTACATCGAATCCCATGCCACCGACGTGGCCCGGCGCTTTGGCTACGGTCGGATTGACAGCCCGATGTTCGAAGACGCGGGGCTATTCGTACGCGGCGTCGGTGAAGGCACCGACATCGTGGAAAAGGAGATGTATGTCTTCGAGGATCGCGGCGGCGATATGCTTACGCTGCGGGCCGAAGGCACCGCCCCGGTTTGTCGCGCCTACCTGGAGCACGGGATGCATAACCAGGCCCAACCGGTGCGGATGTACTACATCTGCCCGGTGTTTCGCTATGAGCGCCCCCAGGCCGGCCGATTTCGCCAACATCACCAGTTCGGCGTGGAGGCCATTGGCGACGGCGACCCTTCGGTGGATGCCGAGGTGATTGAACTGGCATGGACGTTGATGCACGACATCGGGCTGTCGGACATCACCTTGGTCACCAACAGCATTGGCGACGGCCAGTGTCGCCCCGAATACATCGCGGCGTTGAAATCCTATTACGAACGCCAGACTGCCCACCTCTGCCCCGATTGCCGGCAACGTCTGGAACGCAATCCCTTGCGGTTGCTGGACTGTAAAGTTGAAACCTGTCGTGCGTTGGGTGAAGAGGCACCCAAATCGGCGGAATGTCTTTGCGCCGATTGCCAGACCCACTGGGATAAGGTCCAGTCGTATCTGGACGCCGCCGGCATCCCGAACCGCGTCGATCACCGGCTGGTGCGGGGCCTTGATTACTACACGCGCACCGTCTTTGAAATCCAGCCGGCCGTAGAAGGCGCCCAGTCCACCATCTGCGGCGGCGGACGCTACGACGGCCTCATCGAGCAGCTGGGAGGCCGGCACACGCCGGGCATCGGGTTCGGCAGCGGTATCGAGCGGTTGGCATTGAACTTGCGCCGCGGCGATGCGCCGGTGCCCGACGAGCCGTATCCCCAATACCTGATTGCCACCATCGGCGAGCCCGCTAGAGTGGAGGGGGTCCGTTTGGCCCGACGGATGCGGAATGCCGGCATCGGCGCGATTCTGGCCAACGGTGGCCGGGCCCTGCGGGGACAGATGCGCCAGGCCAATGCCCTGGGAGTGTCGGCCGCCCTTATCATTGGAGACGACGAAGTACGCGACGGTACGGTGATGGTGCGGGACCTACAGACATCGAGCCAACAAAGTCTCAGCATTGAGGTTTTCCTGCAAGACGCCGTGTAGTCGCGGTAGCGTTCCGTTTTAGGTGGTTTGGTTGATCAACCCGCGTTTTTGGAGCAGCGCCAGCAGGTTGTGAGGCGACCATACCGTGCCCATCTTTTCCCGACGCCGGTACTCCCGATTCTGCCGTTCCAACCGTGTCGTGGTCTTGTACCACCACTCTCCCGTTGCCCAATGTCGCCGCCCTTTCGACAGAGCCTTATCACACCAGTACCGGGCCCGACCTTCCGTCAGCCCCACAATCCTTTGGGCCCAGCCAACGGCCTGCGCCAGGTTCTCCGACGCCAGCAGTTGCCGAGCCTCCCGCCAACCGTCCCAGCCCAGGTTCCGCCGGTATTCCCGCAGTAGATGAAACTGGCATAGTTGGTGGGGCGCCTTGCTCCCATAGACCAGCGCAATGCCTTCCGCAATGGCCCGGTCACCATCGCTTACCAGAGCCTGCCCCGTATCGATACGGGGTGAACCGGCGCCGTCGCCCCCTGCAGCCAGGCACAGTCAATCACTTCGCCCCAGTTGGAGAAGGACCCCAACGCCACGCCGTTTTCATCCCGAACCACCTTCATTTCTACTCGGCCCGCCCGTGTGCGCGTCCACAGGCCGTCCAGCTCCAACACTCGGCCCCGCAACTCCGGCAATCGCAACGGCGTCCGCCGCAGCCAACAGCAGAGACTGCTCTTCACCGCGCCCACCCGACCGCTGGCCGCCCCGTAACTCAACCCCAGACCAGCCAGTTTCAGCGCGGTATCGGCAGTTTTTTGAGTACCGGCGATAACGCTCTTCGTCCCCCAGCGACTCCATCCCGCTGCTCATGCGCCGGCATTCCCCGCACCGGAACACCGGTATCTGCAACTCCACCTCACTGTAGCCGGTCATGATGGAGCGGTGGTAACGATGGCGCCGGTGCATCGCCAACCCGCAGTCGGAACAATGGGCCCGGTAGACGTCCAGGGCCGCTTGCAACGACGCTTGCAAACGAGCCGGAATTTCCCGCTCCGTCTCGGTTTCCAATTGGTACAACAACCCCATGACGGCGCCCCTTTCCCATCCCCTCTGAACCAGCCTGCTGACCACATCCTACAACCACACCACCTAAGCTGGACTTTGTACAAAAACTAGAAAAGTAGGAAAGGCCGGGTAAGCTGGGTTGACCCCACATCTCACTGTAGGTTGACCTGTGCTTACCCTGCCGGATGCCATTGTAA
>DAOUJY010000095.1:0-3072 GCA_034421995.1 Dehalococcoidia bacterium
GACATGGTGGTGGAAATCGACCATCCGGTCGCCGGCTCCTACCGCACCGCCGGCAACCCCATCAAGACCGGCAGCCCCGATAACTTCGCGCCGCCGCCAACCCTGGGCCAGGACACCGATGCCGTCCTGACCGGACTGCTGGGATATAGCGGCGCGGAAGTGGCGGCGCTGCGCGAAGCGGGAGCGGTTTAAGCCCCAATCCAGTCTGCCGGCCGCCCCTCACAAACACCGCTCCGCCTCGGTACGGATGTAGTCCCGAATCTCATCAGGCAACCCGGCTGCCTCGGCGGCCTGCGCGTTTTCCCGGATGCGCTCCGGGCGGGAGGTGGTGGGTATCGCCGAACTCACCCGGCGGTCAGAAATGACCCAGGCCAGCAGAGCCTGCGCCCAGGTGTTGATGCCGTAGGCTCGCAGCGGCGTGAGGTCCGGCTGATGCTTCAAGTCCAGGACGTAGCGGCCCTTCTGCAACGGCTCCATCACCAGGACGCCGGTGCCCAGTTCCTCAGCCAGGGGCAGCAGTTCGTCCGCAACGTTCCGGTTCATCACGTTATAGGGGATCTGGACGCTGTCCACTCGACCCTGGCGCATCAGGTCCATGATGGTGGGGTAGGCATCGGGCGCCATGGCGGACACCCCCAGCATACCGATCCTGCCTTCTCCCTTGAGGCGCTCCAGGGTGGGGAGGTGGGTCTGCCAGTCGATCATGTTGTGGACTTGAAAGAGGTCGATGTAGTCGGTCTGGAGCAGTTCGAAGGAACGGGCAATTTGGGCTTCGCCAGCCTCCTTCCCCTCGGTGCGCACCTTGGTGGCGATGTAAAACCGCTCTCGACGGTCCTCAGTGATCTCGCCCAGGACCTGCTCCGCGTTGCCGTACCAGGCGGCGGTGTCGATCAGGTTTACGTCGCTGTCCAGGCAGTTGTCCACGATTTGCCTTCGGACCGCGACCTCATCCTGGTCGGTAACATCGAAGGTTCGTAAGGTTCCCAGGCCGATGATTGAAACGTCCAGGTTGCCAAGTTTGCGGTATTCCATCTTTTGTTGACCTCGCCCAAGTGTCTGATGCAAACGTGTACATGGGGGATGCGCGTGATTTGTCCCCAGTGGTTGTACCACTTACCGCGCCGGCCCGACCAGTCCCGTCCCAGCTCCCGGAGACGGACAGACCTGCATATCTGATTGCATCCTATACCCACAGGACGATTGCAAAGTCCTTTTCCATCCGCTCATGGTGAGCCTGTCGAACCATCAACCGCTGGAACAAGCATCCTTCGACAAGCTCAGGATGAGCGGGAAAAGGGTTATGTGGTGACTTTGCAATCGTCCTGCCTATACCCTGGCCGGCTCTGGACGGCCACGCGCCGGCGGAGTATCTTGCGGCTTGGCGTCTCCACCCGTGCTGAGGCTTCAGCAACATGACCCAGAACAACGACGAGGTTGAATCATGCCTGAACTCCACGAGCTTTCGGTGGCGGAAGCCGCCGCGCAGATTCGCGAAGGAACCCTGTCGCCGGTAGCGCTGGCGGAGTCGCTGCTGGCGCGCATCGACGCGCTGGACGGCGACCTGCGGGCCTGGGTCACCATCGACCGGGACGCCGTGCTATCGGCGGCGCAGCAACGGGAAGCGGAAGTCCAGCGGGGGGGTCCGCTGGGACCGATCCACGGCGTCCCGGTGGGTCTGAAGGACATTTTCTACACCGAGGGAATGCTCACCGCCTGCGGATCGAAAGTGTACGCCGACTTCGTGCCGGAATTCGACGCCACATCGGTAGGCAAGATTAAAGCGGCCGGCGGGATCATCCTGGGCAAGGCAGTCACCACCGAGTTCGCCTCCTCCGACCCCTCACCAACGCGCAACCCGTGGAACTTGGAGCACACTCCCGGCGGCTCCAGCAGCGGGTCGTCTGCGGCGGTGGCGGCTCGCATGGCGCCGGCCGCTCTCGGCTCGCAGACCGGCGGGTCCACCTGCCGGCCGGCAGCCTACAACGGCATCGTCGGCGTGAAGGCCACCTACGGGCGCATCTCGCGGTACGGGGTGGCCCCGTTAAGCTGGTCGCTGGACCATGTGGGCATCCTGACCCGAACGGTGGCCGACGCCGCGCTGATGCTGACCGTGCTGAGCGGCGCGGACGACAACGATCCCGGCAGCCTGCGCGAACCCGTGCCCGACTTCAGCGCGCAGATGGCCGAGCATGACCGTCCCCCGCGCATCGGATTGGTGCGGCAGTACTTCCAGAACTATGCCACGCCGGAGATGTGGGCGCACACCGAGGCCGTGGCCAATCAACTGGCGGAAGCCGGGGCTGAAGTCGAGGAAATACCGCTGCCCGACAGCTTCGCCGTAATCCACAGCGCCCAGCGCATCGTGTCCAACGTCGAGTGCGCGGCAATCCACCAGGCTAATCATCGCTTGCGCGCCGGCGACTATGGCCCGCGCATACGCGCCGGCATGGAGATGGGCATGGTCATGCCAACATCGGCGTACCTGAAGGCCCAGCGGCTGCGACGGCGATTCCGCGCCGACCTGAGCGAAATGGCTGCCGGGGTGGACGTCGTGATGACGCCGGCGATGCCGGCGCCGGCTCCCCGGGACCTGAACACCACCGGCGACGCGGCGTTCCAGGCACCGTGGTCGGCAGCAGGGCTGCCCACGGTGGTGGTCTCCACGGGCCTGAGCGAACTGGGTATGCCCATGGCGGTGCAGTTCGGCGGCCCGTGGGCTCAGGAGGGCCGGGTCCTGGGCGCGGCGCGGTGGTGCGAGCGGATTGCCGGGTTGAACCAGGCGCCGCCCATCGGTTGACATCGTCAATTCTGGTTGGCCAGCGGGATGGTGCAAGTGACGCAGGGCTGGTCGCCGTGCGTCGCGGTGGTGTGGCCCTGGCCGGTGATGTCCTCAACCAGGCGGGCGTCGCCGGGGCCGAAGACGTGCTTGGAGCCGTCGCCCAGGCCGATCTCCAGTTGTCCGGACAGGACGATGACAAACTGGCGGCGCGGCGCCGTGTGCCAGTCGGAGAAGCGACCGGCCGGGGCTTCACTGAAGCTGATGGTGGTGACATCCCGCGCGCTCTTCCAATC
>DAOUJY010000096.1:0-21952 GCA_034421995.1 Dehalococcoidia bacterium
GCCGCATTCGATATACTGACCCAATGGAATGGGTTGGAACCGGACGCCCAGGGGCGCATCCATCGCTCCATCGCTCACTTCACCCTCTGACACTTACTAGCACCAATGGTTTCTATCAACATAAATGGGAAAAGGATAGCGGTTAGAGCGATCCAATCTAATTCCCCCGGTTCACGGCCTGGAGGCGTAGCCTTGGCGGCTGGGCGGCAAACAACGCACCGCGGTTGTGATGAAACCGCTGTGTCCCACCATGCGATGGGCGGGGCGGACGCTGCGCCGGGAAACGTTCCAACCCCGTTGCAGAGTTTCGGCCGTCTCCACCCGGCTGAAACGTCCATCGTCGTGCAACGCCAGCACCAGCTCCTGCACCTGAACGATGGTGGGAAGGAATGACAGCAGGATGCCTCCGGTGACCAGCGCTTCTGCCGCCGCCGTCAGCGCCCTCCACGGCTCGGGCAGGTCAAGTATCACCCGGTCCACCGGCGCTCCCGCGATACCATCACCGATGTCTCCGGGCGTCACCTCCAGCCGGGAGATGTCCGGGATGACGGATGTCACATTAGCCAACGCTTTGGGGATGACGGCCTCGTTGATTTCGTAAGTGAGCACGCGCCCGGTGGGGCCAACCGCGCGCAGCAGGGCCGTCGTCAGGGCGCCGGAGCCAAAACCCGCCTCCGCCACGGTGGCCCCGGGGAAAATGTCCGCCATGGATACGATGTTGCCCAAATCCTTGGCATAGATGACCTGGGGGCCTCGCGGCATCAGACGCACGTAGTCGCCCAGCGTCGGCCGTATCCCCAGCAGCACGTGTCCGCGACTGGTGGTGTACCATCCCCCCACCGGCCGACCGATCACCTCGTCATGGGCAATCCACCCCAAATGGCAATGGAATTCCCCGCCCGGGGCCAGCGCCTCCTGGTAGGTTCGTCCCTTACGGTCCAGGAAGAGCGCGAGTTCGCCAGCGCGAAAAAGACTATGGTTTGAGCCGCCGTCCCGGCCGGGGTCGTCGATGTTGGTGTCATCGTCGCGTGAGTTCATTGGTGTATTATACAGCCGTTATGCAGGAGAGAACTTTCACACTGGCTGAAGCCAACGACCTGGTGCCGTGGCTCGAAGAGCGCTTCGGGGCCATGGCTCCGCTGCGCGCCGAGTTGGTGCGCCAGCAGGAGAGTCTGCTCTCGCTTCTCCGCCGTCGCCGCAGCAACGGCCACTCCAGCAGCGAGGAGGAAATTTCGGAGACGCAGCGCATCGTGTCGCAGCTCACCCAACGGTTGCAGGATGCGGTGTCAGAGATAACGAGCCGCGGGATCCTGGTACGGGACATCGGACGCGGGTTGGTGGACTTCCCTTCTCATCAGGGTGGCAACGTGGTGTACCTCTGTTGGCAGCGCGGCGAGCCGTCCATCGACTGGTGGCATCCTACCGATACGGGTTTCAGCGGGCGACAGCGGCTATAGGTTCATAATGGCTGCCACGACTGACATAAGGCCCGGTGCTGACGCCGCTGTTGAACTTCGCCGGCGTGCTTCGGATCTGGTGGCCGTGATGAAGACCAGGGCGGCGCATACTGAAGACCTGCGGCGCATACCCAGGGAATCGGTCGATGATCTGCTGGCAGCCGGGCTGTATCGCATCGGCGTGCCGGTGAAATTCGGCGGCTGGGACGTGGATTATTCCCTCGCCTTGGATGTGGCGGTAGAGTTGGGGCGGGGTTGTCCGTCCACATCGTGGTGCTATGGCCTTTGGACCGCCCACGCTTGGCTGGTCGGGTACTGGCCCCTTTTAGCACAGGAGGAAGTGTTTGGTCAGGACCCCGACGCGCTTTGCTCCAGCTCTCTGAATGTAGGCAAATCAACCTGCCATCCCGTTGACGGTGGCTACCGGCTGTCCGGGCGTTGGGAGTTCTCCAGCGGTTGCGATGCGGCAAGTTGGCTCATGCTGGGCGTGCCCGGCATTGACGAACGTAACTGGGCTTTGGTGCCCCGCGGCGATTTTGAGATCGTGGATACATGGTTCGTATCCGGCCTGCGGGGCAGCGGCAGCAAAGACATAGTCGTCAAAGACGCGTTCGTGCCGAAACATCGTATCCTCGACGTAACCACTGCCGGCGACGGGGATTGGAGGGCGTGGGAAATTCACGGACGTGCCCGCTATCGTGTCCCCATCCCCGTGCTTTTGGGTTGGGACCTGGTGGCTCCCATGTTGGGCATCGCCAGAGGAATGATTGACGAGTTTGTGACTCGGCTAACCGGCACCTCCGGGCCCGGACGTACCGCCGATTCCCCTGCCGTCCACATTCGTCTTGCTCAGGCCGCCGCCGAAGTTGACGCGGCGCAGGCTTTGATGGACCGTGATGTGCGGGAGATACTGGACCGGGGCGAGACGGGAGGAAAATTCTCCCCCTTGGAACGGGCGACTTACCGCCGGGACAAGGCATTCGTGACGCAGCTTTGCCTGCAAGCGGTGAACCGCCTCTTCGATCTCAGCGGTGGTCATGCCCTCTTCGATTCCGACCCGCTCCAGCGTTTTCACCGCGACGCGCAGGCTGCCGCTCACCGGGACACGCTCATCATGGATCTTGGCGGTCAACAATACGGGCGAGTGGCTCTGGGCCTTGATCCCAACGGCGCCATCTAATGAAATCGACGATTAAACCGGTTCTCACCAAGTGTGCCCGGATCGACAAGGAGTTGATGTTGATATGGTGATCCAGCAGATGACCCAAAATCTCGAACAGGGCGACATCGCCTTGCCCGAAACCGGCCGCCCCGTCATACGCTCAAGAGAGGGAGTAATCTCTTCCGGCCATTACCTGACGTCTATGGCCGGTATGCGGATGCTGATGGCTGGCGGAAACGCTTTCGACGCCCTGGTGGCGGCCGGGTTTGCCGCCGCGGTGGTGGAGCCAATCGCGTCGTATTCCCTCGCCGCTGAAGGCGTGTTCATGCTGTACGATTCGGCGAGCGGCGACCTGTTGTCCCTCAGTGGTCAGGGCGGGGCGCCGGCGGCCGCCACCGCTGATTTCTACCGCTCTCGGGGTCATAAGCGGATTCCCACCGGGCCCGGCATGGACGCTCCGCTCTCCTTCACCCAGCCCGGCATCGTGGATGCGTTCATCTCCATGCTGGAACGCTATGGTGCCCTGTCGTTGGAACAGGTTCTTGAACCGGCCATCACCTATGCGGAAGATGGTATCCCCCACTACGAGTATATGCTGGAGCGACTGAAGTCCGAGGCGGGGCAGGAACAATTTGACAACTTCCCGCCGGGCGGTTGGGAGGTGTTTTACCACGACCGGAACGTTCCGCAACCCGGCTCGCTCATGGTCCAGCCGGGACTGGCGAACACGTTGAAAATCATGCGCGACGCATCTGTTGCAGCCAGTTCCCGCAAGGAAGGGTTACAAGCCGCCCGCGACGCCTTCTATAGCGGACCCATCGCGGAATCCATTGCCAAATCAGTGGAGAAAGTCGGCGGCATTCTGTCCGTGGACGACCTCGCCAATTACCGCAGTCAATTCGCCGACCCGGTCGGCGCCAGCTTCAACGGGCATGAGGTCCGCGGGCAGAATACCTGGACCCAGGGGCCCATGTTGATGCAAACCCTGAACATCCTGGAGAACTTCGACCTCAAGTCAATGGGGCATAACAGCCCGGCCTACATCCACACCGTTGCCGAAGCTCTCAAGTTGTCATTTGGAGACCGCGAGGCTTTTTACGGCGACCCAGACTTTGTCGATGTGCCGCTGGATGGCCTTTTGTCCAAAGAATACGCCGCCGAACGCTCCCAGTTAATCGACCCGGAAGGCGCGTATCCGGCTCAACCGGAGCCCGGAGATCCGTGGCGGTACTCTCGCTTCAATGGGAAGACGGCCGCTCCCGTGATGTCGGCTCCCACCCTGGGTCCTGATGCGTCGGCGGACGACGGCACCACCCACGTCTCGGTGCTGGACCGGGATGGCAATATGGTATGCGGAACCATCAGCGGCGGTTCGTTCTCTAAGTCGGTGTTCTTCCCCGAAGTGGGTTGCTGCTTGAGCACTCGCATCGAGATGTTCAACTGCGAACCCGGGCATCCCAACGTCGTGGAACCAGGCAAGAGACCGCGCACGACATTGGTCAATTACATCCTGTCAAAGGACGGACAGCCGGTGATGACTTTCGGGTGTCCAGGGGGCGACAACCAGGTACAGGCCAACGTCCAACTGATCCTCAATTCGCTGGTTTTCGGCATGGACCCGCAGCAGGCGGTGGAAGCGCCCCGGTTCGCCACCGCCAGCAACGTCAACTCCTTCTATCCGCACGTCTATTACCCCGGTCAGCTGGATTTGGAACCTGGCATCCCGGAGTCCACTGCGGATACGCTGCGGGCATTGGGCCACAAAATTCATCGCACGGCCAACTGCGGCCTCGGCGCAACTGTATCGGCGCGAGACCCGAAGACCGGATCGCTGAGCACCGGGGCGGACCCGCGCCGCGCCTGTTACGCATTGGCGCTTTAGCCCATGCCATCATTTCCCTTCGTGCGGCGGACGGTGGGGATGGCGAAAAATATCCGACAGGGAGATGGTGAAACCGGGTAATATTGGCGTCGTAAGGGTGTCGTCGGCAGTCAGGACAGCCCGCTCCACATAAACGCCGTCCTGTAGTTCCAGCAGCGTGAGCGTGTCCTGCCGCAGGTCGCCGATCCAGTAGTGGGGGATACCGGCCTCGGCGTACGCCTGCCGCTTCCGCACCAGATCGCGGTTCCGATCCGAGGAGAGGATTTCGATCACGATGTCCGGCGACCCTTCAACCATCCGGTTGCGCACCGCGCAGGGATTGCCCGGCAGTATCACGGTCACGTCCGGGGCGTAGAGCCGACGATCATCGAGAGACAGAGCGACAATCACGTCGGTATAGACTCGGATCGGCGGGCCGTCTGTGCGGTTGCGGTAACCGGCGAAATGGACGTAAAACTCTGACTGGGCAAAGTTGTGGACAATCCTCGGTCGGGGCATGATGTAAAGCACTCCATCGTCCAGCTCCATTTTGCGCCGGTCCCAGGTGTCGTCCAGTTCCATGAACTCGTCAACCGACAGCCGGAGCCCGCTTCGGGGTTTTATCGTAGTCATCATGTATCTCCGTTGGGGCACGGCCCGCAGCCTGCCCGGTAGCGCAGACTTCCCGCAGGCAGCATCCGCCGCAGCGCGGGTTGTTCTTCGCGCAGGCCACCTTGTGGTGGCGGTCCAGTAGCGCGTGGTACTCATTGTACACTTGGGCGTCCGGCGGGACGGCGGCGTGGAACATCGCCTGCCAGCCGGCATAGTTGTCCCGGCCGGCCGGCGTAAGCCCGACGCGGCCCATGATCCGGATGGTGTAGGTGTCGATTACGAAAGACGGCCGGACGGCGGCATACACCAGGATGTCGTCCGCAGTCTCCGGGCCGATCCCGTAGATACTCAGCAGTTCCCGGCGCAGCTGTTCCGTGTCAGCAGCAAACATAACGTCCAGGTCTCCGCCGTAGTTGCAGCAAACGTGGGCAGCGAAGGCTTTCAACTTGCGCGCTTTCGCGTTGTAATACCCGGACGGGCGCGCCAAATCCGCCAGCTCCGCGTCTGCAATACGGTGGACTGCCGGCCAGTCGTCGATCCCGGCAGCGCGCAAGTTCGCCAACGCCTGTTCAACGTTCCGCCACGCCGCCGCCTGGGTCAGGATTGCCCCGGCAATCATCTCAAAACGGCTGTCGCCGGGCCACCAACCCTGCGGGCCGTAAGCGTCGAGCAGACGACGGTAAATCTCTTTCAGAAGACCAGCCGGCATATCGTAAACGTCCGTGGGAACATCACAGTTGTACCCGAACCTCGTCGGAGAGAACGATACTCTGTTCGTCAACCCGGCATCGGTAAGCCCACGTTTTTACACCGGCCGCTACGGCCTCCCGCAGCGTGGTCCCCAACAGAGGGTCCGCCACGTCATGGGGAGCAAAGGTATCAGCATCGGCACGCTGGATCACGAATATGACCGCCGCTTCGTGGCCAGCCTCCCGCGCCGCCATCAGGCTATGCAAATGCTTGACCCCACGCAGCGTGGGCGCGTCGGGGAAGAGGCCCACTCCATTCTCAACCAGAGTAACCGATTTGGTCTCCACGTAGCACGAACCTCCCGGTCCTTCCAGCAGGAAATCCAACCGGCTCTCGCCGAAAACCTGCTCCGGGCGAACTACCGGGTAACCGTCGAATTGCGGCAAACGATCTTCGGCGATGGCCTCGGCGAGCAATTTATTGGGCAGTCGAGCGTCGGCGGAGGACAGGGTATCGCCAATGTCAACCAGCGCCAGGTCGTAGGCGGTTTTCCGGTATGCCGACGCCGGAGCCGGCGCTAACAGCACTCGATAGCCCGGCACCAGCAGTTCGCGCATCCGACCCGAATTTGGCACGTGCGCGAGATATTCCTTGCGGTCAACATCGACCAACGCGGCAAACCGGTTAAGCCGCCTGATGAACCGACCTTCTACCAGCGGAGGAAAACGCAATGTACTGTCTCCGGGATGCATCACCGCAGTTTCGTGCCACCAATCCTAACAACGCTTTGATGTAACTCGCAATCAAATGGCAGTGCCCCAAGCCCCGGATTTGGCAAACCTGACGGGGCCATCCAAAACGGGCTATAATCCCCACAATGCGGCGGGCCAAATGGTCCCCAGTGCCACCAAAAAGGGAACCGCAGGAGACACGCGCTTATGGCAGTACGAGTCCTGGACGTCCATGCCCATATCACGCCGGAGAGTGCGTTGCGGGCGATGCAGAGCGGAGACAATTGGTTCGGAGTCAGCGCGCCAGCGCTGTACAACCAGCACCGCTACAATCCCCGCACCTTCTGGATGCCAGAGCAGCGCCTGGCCGACATGGATTCGCTCGGGGTGGACGTCCATGTGCTTTCCACCAACGCCAATATGTACTTTTACGACCTGGGCGTTGACCAAACCGTTGACATGCATCGGGAGTGCAACGACCATGTGGCTCGGCTTACCGACGAATACCCGGACCGTTTCGCCGGCTTGGCTCACCTTCCCATGCAGGACGTGGGCGCGGCCATCGAGGAGCTGACCCGAGCGGTAGAAGAACTCGGCCTCAAGGGCGCCATGATCGGCGACCACGTCAATGGACGCACCTTCGACGATCCATACTTCAACCCCTTGTGGGCTACCGCGGAACGTTTGGGCGCCATGTTCCTGATCCACCAGGGCGGCGGTACGGTGGTTTCGCCCCGTCTGGACCGCTACCACCTGCCCAATACCATCGGCAACCTGGCAGATCGGGCCGTGACCTTTGCGTCCTTCGTGTTCGGTGGCGTCATGGACCGGTACCCCAACCTCAAAGTATGCCTTTGTCACGGCGGGGGTTATGCGTGCTACGGTATCGGACGCATGGATCGTGGCTGGCAGGTCCGCCCCGAGGCCAGGGCCAACATTGACCAACCGCCAAGTGCGTACCTCAACCGTTTCTACTACGATTGCCTGACCCACAGCGAGGAGGGTTTACGCATGCTCATCGACATGGTGGGCGTTGAGCGGGTGTGGTCTTCGGCACGGATTGGCCTTTCGATATGTGCGCGGATTGGCCGGTTTCCTGGCTGCTGGGTTTGGAGAGCCTGTCCCGCGACGAAAAGGACGCCATTCTTTTTGGAAACCTGGAGCGTCTGCTGGGTATCTAGCCCAAACCTGAACGTCATTCCGGCCCGGCTCCGCCATTCTCGCGCAAGCGGGAATCCAGGGAGTCTTTGTAGTAAGGGATTCTGGATTCCGGCTTTCGCCGGAACGACGAGAGTAGGGCATGAATGACGGGAGTAACTCAAACGGAGGAACTAAAAAATGGGACTCAATGCCGATAACATCCGCCTCAAGGCGATCAACCACATCACCTACAACGTGCGGGACAAGGACATCGCCCTGAAGTGGTATCAGGAAGTCCTGGGCGTCAAGCAGATTCCGAAGATGGTGGACAACGACAACCTCTACTGGCTGCAGCTTCCCAGCGGCGCGATGGTCCACATCATAGAAAACCCCGACGCCCCGTCTGCGCCGTCGCATCACACCGCCTTTGAGGTGGACGACATCTCCGCCGCCCGCGACGAGTTGCAAAACATTGGGGTGGAGTGCACCGACATCCAGACCCGCCACGACGGGCAGCAGGCTTTCTACTTCCACGACCCGGACCACAACCGGTTGGAAATCTGTACCAAATCGGGTTTTGGCGTGCTGGTATAGTCGCCAAAAGTTGGCAAATGCGTAGGGGCGAGCGATCGCTCGCCCCTACGCTATTTTCGGCCGAGTGCCAGAAGCCAGCCGCGTGTTCGGTCCGCGCTGCCTATAGCAGCGCTGACAAGCGGTATGATTGGCCCCATTCACTCAGTAGGGCCAACCCTGGCTCAGCATTGTCGATCAGCTCGGGCAACATCTTGTCCAGTACCGGCTCTTCAAGAACGAAATCCCGTAGGTTATCCAAGGCGCGTCTATAATCTCCACGCCCCATTACATTCAGGACACTGATTCTCAACGCGCCAACGTAATCTTGCCGTTCCAGTATTTCCAGTAACCGGATAGCGCGTAGATTGATAATATCCACTACATTGAAGTGGATCTCGAGCAACAGGGCTCGTTCATCTTGCCAATCCTGTTCACCTTGAAGCTCCAGCTCGGATGGATTATCTCCCACTGGCCGCCCCCAGGCGTTGCGCACGGCTTGCGTAAAATTTTGCGATTAGCTCCTGGTTTTCTTTGGCCTTTGCTTCAGCGAGGGCTTCCAAACGTCGAATCTCCTCCGCGTGCTTGACCAACAGGGCGTCCATCTTGGGATCACCAGTCAAACTTACCACAACATCACCTCCTTTCGGGCATCGATTATACTGTACTTAACGGCAAAAAGGGATTCTTATGGCGTCTTGGAAGCCATGGTGTAATCAACAAATACGCTATAAATTCAAAACGCCTGCCGTTCTGATGAGATGGCAACTACGGTCTCCCCATAGAATACCGATTCAATATCCCCAGGTACGTCCGTTGGCCCTCGTTGGCGATTGCCGGGCGGTCCGCCAGGTATTCGGCCCATACCGACTGCGTCAGTGCCGTCGCTTTGCCGGCCGGAGTGTGGGGGTTTGCAGGATCCAGCCCCGCAAACGCCTGCATCCTGGTCGCAATCGCCTTTGGGCTCCGTTCCAACGCTGACGCCAGCGCGGCCACCTCGCGGCTGTCGTGCGCGACCTTGCCCCGGTACAGGTGCAGCACCGCCAGGTCTTCGGTCCGTGTCCATTTGCGTGCGGGAGGCATTGGCAAAATCCTACGTAGGGGCGAATGATTATTCGCCCCTACACCCTACGGCTCTACCGACCTTCCTTGATGAACTCGGCGACGCGCTCGCCGATGGTCATGGAGGTGACGTTGGTGTTGGCGCGGATGCAGTCGGGCATCACGCTGGCGTCGGCGACGCGCAGGTTGGTTACGCCTTTCACCTTGCCATATTGGTCCACTACCGACATGGGGTCGCTGTCCGGACCCATCTTGCAGGTGCCGGATATGTGCTGGGAGGTGGTCACCTCCCGGGCGATCCAGGCGTCCAGGATTGCGTCGTCGGTTTCCGAGTCGGCCGGCGGCTCGATGCGTTCCTGGAGAAGATTCTGGAATTCGGGATGCTCCGCCAACTCCAGGCACAAGCGCACGGAATCCCGCAGCCGCACCAGGTCGAACTCCTCCTGGAGGTAGTTGTAGTCCAGGAAGGGCTGCTGGTAGGGGTCGGTGGACTGCAAGCGCATATGTCCCGCGCCGGCAGCCAGCTGGATGCCGGTGCTCATGCGGACGCCCAGGGGCACCATGCGGTCGCCGCCCCGGTTGATGCGCTCGGTGGCGAAGGACTGCATACTGATCTTCATGTCGTTGCGCCGGTCCGAACCGGGCGCGGTGTAGCGCAGGCACAGCTGGGAACGAGGGGCCAACCCGTCCAGCTCAACCTCGGGCCTGGTGCGCCAGGTGCACCACACGGTGGGGTGGTCGCGCAGGTTCTGGCCGACGCCGGGGGAGTCGTGCACCACGGGGATGCCCACCTCGCGCAGGTGGTCTGCCGGACCGACGCCCGACAGCATCAGAATGTGAGGCGAGCCGATGGCCCCGCTGCTGAGGACGATCTCATCGGCCTCGGCCACGAAGGTCTCGCCGCCGGACTCCAACTGCACGCCAACGGCCTTGTTGCCGTCGAACAGGATGCGGTGAACGTGGCAGTTTGCCTTGATGGTCAGGTTCAGCCGGTGGCGGGATTCCGAAAGGTATCCCAGGTTGGTGCTCATCCGGATGCCGTTGGGATTGTTGAACGGAGTGGGGCCGACGCCGTAAGAATCGGGATGATTATGGTCCCAGGTTTCGGGGAATCCGGCGGCCACACAGGCGGCGGAAAATGCGTTCTGGGCCGGCAGCCAGCTCTCCCGGGCGAAGCGGTGCATTACGATGGGGCCATCGCCGCCGTGGAAGTCGTCGTTGCCGTAGTCGGTGTCGGTCTCGATGCGGCGGAAGATGGGCAGCAGCTTGGTGTAGGCCCACTCCTCGTTGCCCTCGGCAGCCCAGCCGTCATAGTCCTCGGGCACGCCGCGCAGGAACACCTGTCCGTTGATCGCGCTGGAACCGCCCGTTACCTTGCCCCGCGGCACCATCATCTCCGGCGAGGTGTCCGTGCCTTTGCCCACGAACTGCCAGTTGTGGTCGCTGACCATGATGTCGATTTCGGTGTTGTAGCCGAACTTGACCTCTTCCGGCAGGTGCTCAAATTCCGGATAGTCCGGGCCAGCCTCGATGAGCAGCACGTGTTTGCTGTGGTCCTCGGTGAGCCGACTGGCGATAATGGAGCCGGCCGAGCCGGCGCCAATCACGATATAGTCGTACTTCATAGTAGCTACGCTCCTTTTGCTGACGCCATGCTCCTGTTGCGTGAGGAGACCGACGGAAGCCGGACGGCGACTGACTATTGGATTCAAGCGCAATGATATACGGGCTGCCGGGGCTGCGCAAGCGAATGTGGTTGTGCGTTGCAAGCGGAAAAGTTGGGTTCGGTGTGATGGATCGCAGGTTGAATTAGTCGGTCAACGTGGGCATACTGACGCCGACATCATATCCGTGATGGCCGCGCGGTTTGGCAAACCGAATCGCTGTCATAGTTATCGCCTTGGTGGAGAAACATCCGATGGCTACGCTGGTAACCGGGGGCGTCGGCTTTGTCGGCGCCAGCATAGTAAAGGAACTTGCGGCGCGTGGGCACGACGTGATCAGCCTGGACGTCCTCCCGACCGACGCCCTGATGGACAATTTTCTCGGGGAGTTGGCCTCCCGCGTCAACTTCATCACCGGCGACATATTGGACGTCGCCGGACTGGAAGCGTTGCGCCAGGCCCACTCCATCGACAAAGTGGTCCACGCCGCCGTGTTCACGGTGAACCGCACCGACCGGGAAACCGCCCGCAGCAAGGACATTCTGGACATCAACCTCACCGGAACCGGCAACCTGCTGGAGTTTGCCCGTCTGGCCGGCGTGGCGCGGTTCGTGTACGTCAGCTCCGGTGCCGCCTACGGCCTGACCCGCGATCCGGACCAGACCTACAATGAGGACGACCATCCTCAACCGGGCAATCTGTACGGCATCACCAAGCTGGCCAGCGAACAGTTGACCCGCCGTTACGGAGAACTGCACGGGTTCAGCGCCGTAAGCCTGCGCGTCAGCACCCCCTACGGCCCTATGGAGCGGGTCACCGGCCACCGCGACAATATGTCCACTCCGTACCAGTGGACCGGCCAGATGCTGCGGGGTGAACCCATCGAGATCGACACCACCGACTACGGGCGGGACTACACCTACGTCTTGGACACCGGGTCCGCTATTGCAACCGTTGTTGACGCGCTGGAACTGCCCCACGACCTGTACAACATCACCAACGGCGTGCCGGTTACCGGCGCGCAGATACAGCGGACGCTGGCGGAGCTGTTCCCCGAAACCCGCCTGGTCGAGCCGACAAAGACGGAGCCGGCCGGCTCATCCCTCGGACCGACCCGTGGGCCGCTATCCGGTTACCGACTATGGCACGATTTGGGATGGACGCCACAGTACGATCTGGCGGCCGGCCTGACCGACTACGTGCGCTGGCGGCGGGGGTCGGGGTTTTTGGATTAGGCTGTCCAGCGTCTGGCCACCGTCTGAATAACCGCCGCTTCTAGCATTATCTGCCGACGACTCTGAACTCCTCCGAGCGCGGCGGCAACACCGCGGGAACCGGCCTTACTCCTTTGAGCCATGTTGAGCCAGGCTCCAGCTCTTCCTCGAAGAATGGCCAATCAATGCCGGAACCATTAAGATTCTGCTGATAATCGGCCAATTTCTCTGCGACGATACCTTCAGTTCTGAACCAATACGACAGCTCGGCCTGCCAAGACCCATGTTTTGACCAAGCCCCACTGCCCTCATATTCAGCCTGTTCGCAACTGAGGAGTCCTCCGAAACTCAGATGAACACCGTCCCAAACCTGTGCTACCGAGCTCCAGTCCGGCGTGAGGCGTCCGTCGCGTCGGCGCGCCGGGTGTTCCAAGCATAACCTATGCCAGTCCTCCGGGCCATGGACTTCAAAAACTCGGTAATCATCAGGTATGGTTATTCGGTAGCATACCAGAGGGAAGTCGCAGATATGATCGCCGACCCACATATCGTAAGCCGTGAGTAACGACGACGTCGCCTCGTATCCGGTTGAAGTACATAAACGCTGGTAAGGCTTTTGCGTTTTTCTCTCCCATCCCAAGGCGTCGTGGGATTGCGCCCGCCACTGCTGTTCCGAAAATGCGGAGCCGCCAAAGGAGATCCAAATCTGCCGTGAGCGGTCAACAGGAGCGAACCACCAGCTGAAATCAGGATGAGTCACTATCGAAATAGCCAAGTCCCGGCGACTGTGTCCATAGTCGAGAACCGTGGGAACTATCCATTCATTGGCGCCACTGTGTGGTTCGATGTAATCAGCGCACTCGGCTGCCAACCGCAAACTGAGCTGCGGGTTGGCGAATTCCTCCATCGGATGTTCGCTTTCCGACACCGCCACCAAAAAGAGGCATCCCAAAGGCGAACTCAGCAGGCCCGAAACTCGCTTTTCCAGTTCACTCATGAGTCTGGCTCCTAGGGTCCTTCGCACTCTTCTTCGTTGGTATTGACTCCTGAGCCAGTGTAGTCTTTACCATTGACAGTGAACGTGATGTCGGCGACCTGGCCGTAGATATACGTAGTTCCCACTGTGCACTCATCTGCGACATACGCTTGCATGATGTATCTACGATGGTTTTGCCACGTTCTGCAACTCGCCCGGCCTGCCGAGCTAGGGCAATGGCTGCTCTTACGTGCCAAGAGTGCGAATCCTTCTACCGGGTCTTCGACATAAAGCCTTTGCTCGATTCGTGCCGTCCAGGTAGATGGTGGCTCATTTGGACAGACAATGCTCGCCTTGGCCTGGATATGCCCTAGCCCTGGGAAATCTTCCGACTCATGGGGGTTTTCGACCCTTCCATAGCAACCCCACGGATTGGGGTCTATGCTCTGGGCATTCCCGCCTCCACTCCCGAGGTCAATGATCGTGTCATCCTCTGACTGGACTGGGGCATTAGCCTCGCTTGGCTCGTGTATGGACACATAGCTGCCGGTAGCGATTATGGCAGCCACCAACATCAAGGTGACATACCATCGCCGGCGAGGCGAAATGTGATGTGAGACGAAACTTCGAAATTTCATAGTGCTCGACCTTTTCTCTCCTATTGGCAGTAATCAGCTCGGTGCTCAGTGGGAGTTTACCAGAAAGCTGTCGCTATCGTCATCAGGCCTGATCAATCTATTCAGGGCTATCTCATACGAATATTGCCGGGCAGATTGTATTGCCAAATCCTACGCGGCACCTCAAATTTTGGGCGCTTGGTCTCACCGCTATCCGACTTCAGGCTACGTTCAGGCCCAAAACTCTGACGAAAATCAGGGTATGCGGCCTCAGATTTTTGATATGCGATAGCCCTGTCAATCTATACCGTATCGCTTACCCGATCTATCATCTGTTGCCATACCTATGGCCTCACACTATCATAGTACCGCTAACGGCCGAGTCATGGCCTTGAACTGGCATCCCTGGCTGGTGGGCCACCCTTTCCGGGTCGGCGCTGTGGACGACGCGCTAGCGTACATAATGGAACAGGGCGGCGTCTGGCCGGCCACGGGGTCGGAGATTATCGACTGGTACCAGTCCCAAACCGATTGACGGGGTGAAACCATGGCTTCCTCATTGATTCGCGGCAAGCACGTCCTCACCGCCGACGGCTCCGGGTCGGTGGTCAGCCATTATGATACGGCGGTGTATCAAGAGGACGGCGTCATCAAAGACGTCGGCCCGTACCGGGAACTGCGGGCGAAGTACGCACCGGATGCTGAACTCGGCGGCATCGACTATGCCGTCATTCCCGGCCTGGTCAACTCCCACCACCACGGACGCGGCGTGACCACGCTGCAGATGGGCACCTGCGACGACTGCCTGGAGGTATGGATCCTTGCCGGCTGGGGCCGCCGCCCTTACGACCACTACCTGATGACCCTGTACACCGCCCTGAATATGCTGGAATCCGGCACCACCACTGTGATGTACAACCACCCGCAGACGGCGGCGGCCACGCTGAAAGAGGACGTGGACGCCGTGCTGCGCGGCTTCCTGGACGCCGGGATGCGGGTGGCGTTTTCCAGCTACCTGCGCAACCAGAACCGGGTGGTCTATGCCGGCGATGACGAATTCCTGGCCGGCCTCCCGGCGGACCTGGCCGACGACGTGCGCCGCTACCTGTCCGCAGCTCACATGAGCGACGATGATTACTTCGCCTTCTGCGACCAGATGCGTCGGGAGTACCACAACCACCCGTCGGGCAAAGTCCGCGTCCTGTTCAGCCCCGCCAACGTCCAGTGGAATTCGGACGAATTCCTGCTGCGCTGCAAGGAACAGGCGGCCAACCACCAGACCGGCATCCATATGCACCTGGTGGAAAGCCCGTACCAGAAGGACTACGGCATCCGCACCTGGGGCAAGACCCCGGTGGAGCACTTGCAGGACCTGGAGTTTCTGGGGCCGGAGATCTCTTTCGCCCACGCCGTCTGGCTCACCGACCGGGACATTGAACTGCTGGCCGACGCCGGCGCGACCGTTTGCCACAACGCCAGCTCCAACCTGCGCCTGAAGAACGGCATCGCGCCGGTCAATCCCATGCTGGCCCGGGGCGTCAACGTCGCCATGGGCACCGACAGCACCGCCATCAACGACGATGACGACCTGCTCCAGGAGATGCGCCTGGTCAGCAAGCTCCACCGGCAGCCTGGGCTCAGCGAACCCGCCATCACGGTAGAGCAGGTTCTGGCGATGGCCACCGCCAACGCTGCCGCGCCCACCGGCTTCGGCAATGAAATCGGCGTGCTGGCGCCGGGCCGGCGGGCTGATATGGTTCTCATTCGCCTCGACGCGCTGGAAGACCCCTACCTGGAGGCGGATACTCCGCCGACCGAGGTGGTGCTGGGTCGGGCCAAGCCCAAAGACGTTGCGGCGGTGATAGTTGACGGGGAGGTTCTGCTCCAGGACGGCGTCCACACCCGGGCCAACAAGGCCGACGTGGCGCGGGAACTCCGCGAGCAACTGGCGCGCCCCCTGGAACCGACAACGATGGCAACCCGCCAAATGGCTGCTCGTCTGTCGCCATACGTCGAGCAGTTCTACCGCAGCCGCCCGCCGGCCATGGGAACGCCCCACTACGTGTACAACAGCCGGAGCTGAGGCTGTCGGGTATAATGCAAATCAACAGAATGTTGGCATCGCGTTAGCAAGTCTCGCCGGCTGGCGCTGAGGGATAGGCTGAGATGGCAGAAATACAGGTAGCCGTCAGCATCAGCAAGATGGGCGGTTCAGATTCTTACCGGACCCATCCCGTCGTGGACGTATGGGCTGATCATTCAGTCTTCCCGGCGGCTGTCCTGAATGAACTGGGCATCGAACCCGGATGCAAGCAAACCGTTAAGCTTCCCGACGGCAGCCTGGCCGATTGGGGTTATGGTATCGCCCTGCTGGAGATTGGCGACCAGCAATGGCCCTGCCCGGTGGTGTTCAGCCCCAATAACGAATACCGGCTTGGCGCATCCGCCCTTCAAACTTTCAACATCGACCCGGACTACAATACCGGCGAACTGGCGCCGGCGGGGCCGATATTGTTAGGCAAACCGGAAGACCCCTTTGCGGGAGAGTTCGCCCGGCCAACTTCGGTCGCGCCTTTGTCGGGGTATCGCATCTGGCTGCGCTATGCTGATGGCGTTGCGGGCGAAGTGGACCTGTCGCACCTGGCGGACAAAGAGGCTTTCGCACAGTGGAGCGACCGGCAGTTTTTCCAGTCGGTAAATCTGAGACCCGACGGTGTGGTGTATTGGGGTGACGGTGAGGATATTGCCATGTGCAGTGATGCGCTGTACCTGGAATTGACCGGCCAAGCCGGCTAGCCGGCAGGCTAGTTTGAGATGCCTGAAGTAGGCCGGATCGACGGTGGCAGCCTGCGGTTTTACATCTATAGCAATGAACACGGGTCTCCGCACGTCCACGTCAGATACGGCGGAATATGGGTGCAGGTTGCCATCGCCGACACGAGCAACATTATCGGCGAACTGACCGGACGACAACGGCGCCTGGTGCAGGTGTGGATTGATAACCATCGGGATGATTTGTTCGACGCTTGGAACCGAGCGCAGCGCGGCGAGCATCCCGGCAAAATCGTCTAGCAGCGAGTACACAATGGCACTGAAAGTTGAAACCGCCCACGGCGCCATGACCGGCGCCCGCTATATCGCCAGCCTGCGCGATTCCCGCGAAGTATGGCTCGACGGCGAGAAGGTGGCCGACGTCACCACGCACCCGGCCACGACCGGCATGGTCCACGAGTTGGCGCGCATCTACGACCTGCAACATTCGCCGGAGTACCGAGACGAGATGACCTTCGTTTCACCGGAGACCGGCAACCGGTGCAGCGTGTCGTGGCTGCTGCCTCGCAGCCATGAGGACCTGAAGCGGCAACGGCGCAACAGCGAAATCTGGAACGAGGAGTCGTGGGGTCAGCTGGGACGCAGCCCGGACATCCTCGCGCCCTTCATCACCGGTCTGGTCGCCATCAGTGACGCGCTGGAACAGGTGAAGCACCCCAGGTGCAACTTCGCCGAGAACGTGGTCAACTACCACCGCTACTGCATGGAGAACGACCTGTTCCTCACCCACGCCCTGGGCGACCCGCAGGTGGACCGCAGCACGCAACCCCAGAATGAGACCCGCGCCGAAAGCGAAACCGATGTCGCGCTGCACGTCGTCGAAGAGACCAACCAGGGCGTCATCGTTCACGGCGCGAAGCAACTCGCCACCGCCGCGCCCATCAGCAACGAGACCTACGTTTCCCTGTCGGCCACCTTCATGCGCCGGGCCGATCCCCGGTTCATCCTCTCGTTCTCCATACCCACCGACACGCCGGGAATAAAGATGCTGTGCCGAGAACCGGTATCCCAGTGGGCCGGCAGCTACGGCCATCCCCTGGGCGCGGCGTACGACGAGCAGGACGCCATGCTGTTTTTCGACCACGTCCTGGTGCCGTGGGACCGCGTCTTCATGCTCTACGACTCAACCCCGCTTTTGCAACGGCTAGGTTCGGAGGCCAACTTCCGGGGTTGGGGCAACCTCTGTCGCATCCACCAGCGGATGAAGTTGATGACCGCCGTCGCCACGCTGATCGCCGAGGCCATCGGCGTGATCGAGTACCGTGAAGTGTCGGCCAAGCTGGGTGAGATGGCCATGCACACCGAGATGTGGCGGCACGCCATGGACGGCGTGGAACACAACGCCTATCCCGCCGACAACGGTCTTATGTCCCTGGGGTCAACCTCCGGCATGAACATTTACTTTGCCCAAACGTCGCAGCGGATGGTGGAACTGCTGCGGGAAATCTCCGGCTCCGGCATGATCATGCAGCCCAGCGAGGCCGACCTGGCCAACCCGGAGTTCCGCCCCTACCTGGATCGTTATATGCCGGGCCGGGGCGTCGGCGTGGAGTATAAGTCCCGCCTGTTCCGCCTCGCCCACGACCTGGCCGCGTCATCCTTCGGGATGCGCCAGGAGATCTACGAATACTGGCATGGCGGCGACCCCAATCGGAATAGGATCAACCTGCTCCGCAACTACGACCAAACGGACATCATCGAACGCATCAAATCGCTGGTGGCGGAGCCGCTGAGGTCGTAATCGAGATGGCCCTGATCGTTTATTCGCGCTCAAGCGAGAGCGTCCGTCCAAAGCCAGCCGAAATCGCCGCATGACTGCGCGCTTTTTTGTTTGTTGGAAACGAACCTTTATTGCTACACGGTTAGCGCCATGAAAGCGGCCACTGCCAGTATCCCTACCACCGCCGTAGTCGCTATCCCGATTGCGATATTCCTCCGCCGCCTGATTGCCTTGGCGTCATTCCTCCGCTGCCTGAATGCCTTGGCGTCAACCTTATTTGCGAGACGTTGAACGTCAGATGCCGACACATGGTGTTTAGCCGGACGCCGGTAGCCGGTCCGCGGGGTTGGGAATACTTGTTTGCATTTCAAACATCGCCACAGATTCTTTTCGTGGGGTGATGTTCGTGGCCTGATACTTTGGCTATTGCACTTCGGGCACAGTGCCACCAGCACCTCGTCCGCCATCTGGCGACGGTCGCCAAAAATCTGGGTAGCGTAGATTCCGCCTTTGCGGGTTTGCCCTACTCCGGCGCCCATCACGACCCATTCTGGACGCAGCAGGTTAGCCCGGTGTGGCGGACTTTTCATCCAACCCTCGACGACTTTTTTGCCGAGCTCCTGCTCTGTTGTCTTGTAGTACGTGAAGTAATCTTTAGACCAAGGCCCTTGACAGTTTTCGGCCCACAAACCATCGCCGCACTTGTGCTTGCGCCCCCTGCTGGCCGGCGTGCCGTCGCCGATACCTTCATGGGCGAGCTTGCCCACTTTTGCCATGTGCTTGCTATGAGAGCGAGCAGCAGCGTTCATATTCCGCTTGGCTTGAACTTGTTTCAGTCCACGCCTCTTCCGCTCCTGGTTAGTGTTGGCAACAATGCTCTGTTCAATAGCTTTCAAGTCCATTGCATCTCACCTTATCGCCAAATTCGTTATTGCGAGCGCAGCGAGGCAATCTCGTTGACCCGGGCGGCATCGCGCCGGCAACGAGATTGCCGCGTCGCTGTTGCTCCTCGCAATGACAAAGTGGGATAACTTACCCCCAGGTGGCGAATCCCATCGCGCACCCCGTACCGGCGGGAGAACGGTAACAGGGAACATAGTCCACTACATCCATGTCCAGGTGCTCGGTGGCGCCGGTCACTACGATCCAGTTGCGGATCTCGGAGCTGCCGGAGTTGATCTTCTCCCGGGGCAGCGCCATGAGCTTGTCAACGCTCTTGGCCTGCATTCCCGCCAGCGCCTGCTGGTCGAGTTCCTCGTCCACCACGAAATGGCTCAGCCCGCCGGACGCCAGGATGCCCACCCGTATGTCCTTGGCCCACGACTCGATGGCGGAGCGCAGTGCCTGCCCCAGGTTGTAGCACCGCTTGGGCGTGGGCTGGTTGGGCGGGTAGTAGGTGTTGAGCATCACCGGGACAGTCGGGATGATGCCGTCGGTCATCAGGCGGTTGTACACATACCCGAAGGCATGGCCGATTCCGCCCCGCTCCCCCCGACCACGGCTGGGGTCCAGGAATTTGGAACTGCCCACGTCGAACTCGGCGTTCATCAAACTGTTGATGATGTGCAGACCCAATGCGGAATCGGTAGGTGCCTGCTGATCCTCAGTGTTGTAGCCAATGAGCAACTGGCCGCCCGTGGATGGCCCGGCTTCGTGCCCGGACACCTTCACTTCGTCGCCCCAATACACGCAGAAGGCGGGCATATTATCGTCCAGCAGGTACTCGTGCTGGTCGTCACCCACCATCACCAATACGTCCAGGTTGGCGTCGTACAGTTTCTTGGAAAGGTGCGCGATGGCCTCCTGGTTCTGTTGGTGACGTTGCTCGAATTTGTCCGGGGTGATTTCCCTGGCGATCCGTTCGGTGTCGGTGCGGGCCAGCAGGTCCTCGTAGTTTGAGGTGATGCCATCGGTGCCAATCAACTCAACGTGGCCCTTGTCTCTTTCGCCCCGGCCGGCCCACCCATCGGCGGGAGTGCTCAGTTGCGGGCTGTGGGAAGAGGCCAAGCCCAATACCAGTTCTGCCATTTTACGGCTCCTTTCTGCGATGTTGTCGTCGGCCCGGTTCAGTCCGCTGCCGCAGTTCTACTCTGTGGAAACAAACGCTACCACACGCCTGGAACCGCTGGCAATTCCGTCCCTACCCGCCTGCCGTCAATCTCGCTATAATGGCCCCGCCTGCAATCGGCGGGCTGCTACTCTCTCCCCGAATGGCAAGGACGGAAACATGGTTACCACCTACTCGTGCATCAACACCGAAACCGTGACGCGCTCCACCATGATGGGCCGCAACGAAGTGGAAGCCCACATCGGCGTGGTTACGCTGAACCGCCCCGAAGTGCTGAACGCCCTCAACCTGCAGCTGGTGCGCGAGCTGGACCAGGCCATCTCCGACTACGAAGCCGACGACAGTGTCGGCGCGGTAATCATCACCGGAGCGGGCGAGCGCGCCTTCTCCGCCGGCGCCGACATTCACGAGAACCGTGAGCTTTCAGACGAGGAGCGGGCGGCTGGCCAGGCAGAGCGAGCCGAGTACACCTGGCATCTTCACACCAGCAGCAAGCCTATCATCGGTGCCGTCAACGGCCTGTGCTACGGTGGCGGCACCGTTCTGGCCACCAGCCTGGACTTCCTGGTGGGATGCGAAAAAACCAGTTTCCGCTTTCTCGCGGTGAACTATGGGCAGATGAACGCTACCTGGAGCCTGCCGCAGTTGGTGGGTATCCACCGGGCCAAAGAACTCTTGCTCAGTGGGCGCGAAGTCTTTGCCGACGAGGCGTACCACATCGGCCTCATCAACCACCTGGTACCCTCCGAAGAGCTGATGGACCGGACGCTGGATATCGCGGCCGGCATCGCCCGCAACCGCGTCGAGGGGTTGGCAAACATCAAGCAGTTGCTGCTCGAGCACTCCGGCCTCCCCATCGAAGAGCAGTACCGCAATGAAATCGAAGGGCGCACCGGCCGTTTCCAGGGCCTGTCCGTCGAAGAAGGCTTTTCCGATTTCCTCGCCCGAAAGGGCCGCAAACCTCGCTCAGCCTGATTGCTACGATGTCGTTCAGTCCGCTTGGTGTTGACGGTAGTTGTGTACCCTAACGTAAAACATAGGGTAGCTGGCATAATCATATTGGCGGTGCTTGCAGTAGGATGCATGACCGCTAGTCCAGCTCCAACCCCTGACTTGGACGCCACTTTGGAAGTCCTAGTTCAGGAGCGGGTGCAATCTGAGTTACAGTCAGCGATAGAGCAACAGGCTACCGCTACAGTGGCACCCGCACCAAGGTTGGCCGCAGCACCTACGCCCGTCCCTACTGCCACGCCTATTCAGACCAATACGCCTGTTCCGCCTCCTACATACACGCCACGGCCTGTGGCAACCAAATCTCCGACGCCGACGCCGTTACCCACAGCCACCAAAATCCCAACCCCGCGTCCTACTTCAACACGGCGACCGACGTTACGACCAAGCCCTACCCCTTCGGTCGCTGATTGGAGTGAGCGCCTAGAGCCATGGGTTGTTCTTGTGTCAACCTCTAAGAGGGTGTCTAAAAAGGATCCAATTGGTGCAGGAGCATACGAGCGAGGTTTGCTGTGTTGGGCGTAGCGTGGGGGCATGGAACGACCTACTTATCCCAGCGACCTCA
>DAOUJY010000097.1:0-41398 GCA_034421995.1 Dehalococcoidia bacterium
GTGATAAAATCGGTGATGTTCATGGGGTTCCCTGCTGTGGAGGATTGTCAACTCACAGCATAGGGGAACCTCGTGGCATTTTCAAAATCACTTCAAACTAGCACCAAAGGTTACCAATTGGGCGCGATCAGGGCTTGTCTGGAAACCAACGCGTACCACCGCGAACCTATTGGATCGCCATGAACCGGACCAAGAACCTTTTGAGACATTTGAACGATCCATTCCCGTGCCTTGGGGACTTCGTATCTCCGAGTAGTGTCCATGGAAAATGGCACTGATATCTATAGAGTATACTCTATAGTGACCATCTCTGTAGTTACGCACACTTTACAACTCACAAACTGCTTGACATTGCTGATGGTTGGTGATACAATCCAGCCAAGGAGGTACAAATAATTATGTCGGATGCGTCATGCACCGTCTACTGTGCGCAGGAACCGACAGGCAAGCCTCGACCAGTGGCTCAAAGTCAACTTGGTCCGATGTTCAACTCATCCGCCAACCAAATTTCAGGAGGCCACCATGGCTAATGGGCAACGTTGTTATGATTGTGGAAAGGTCAATTGCGAATGCTCAACAAAGGCGAGCAGCAGAACTTACAAGAAAGTTAACCACATCTTAAGCCAAAAGATTGGAATACCGTGCCCGAATACAGGTTATCCGAGCCAAGATTTTGACGAAATTGTGTCTCTCTTGGACCTACGGCTGAAGTAGCACGTAGGCACCGTGCCCCACTTCAATATCCCCCCGGCCCCGTCACCCGCTATAATGGCCCCGACCATCACCCTGAAGGCGGGGCTGTTGCATTTCATCGGGAGGTTCACCATGGAGATTGGCGTTTCGGTTCCCATTGTTGAGATTGGGGACGACTTTGGCGCGTTGCGCGATTACATCCAGGCTGCTGAGGATTTGGGCTATTCCCACGTCCGCATTCTGGACCACGTTCTGGGGGCGGTGCCGGAGAAGCATCCGGAGGTTCCGCAGTTTCCCTACACCCACGAGTCCTATATCCACGAGCCGTTTACGCTGATGGCGTATCTGGCCGCCGTCACCAAGAAGATCGGGTTGACCACGGGCATCCTGATACTGCCCCAGCGGCAGACGGCGTTGGTGGCCAAGCAGGCGGCGGAGGTTGACCTGCTCTCCGGCGGGCGGCTGCGCCTGGGCATCGGCGTGGGCTGGAACTCGGTGGAGTACGAAGCGCTGGGGGTGGACTTTGCGACGCGGGGCAGCCGGTGCGACGAGCAGATTGAGGTGCTGCGCCAGCTGTGGACCGAGGACGTAATCGACTTCCACGGCAAGTACCACGACATCACCCACGCCGGCATCAACCCCCTGCCGGTGCAGCGTCCCATCCCCATCTGGATTGGCGCCGGGCGTGGCGCATCGCCCATGCCTCCCAACGCCGCCATCCGCCGCATCGGGCGCCTGGCCGACGGCTACTTCCCCATGCTCGCTCCCGACTCCGACGGTCGGGCCGTCCTGGGCCGCATCCGCGCGCAGGCCGAGGCCGCCGGGCGAGATCCCTCGGATGTGGGGATCGAGGGCCGCATCACCATCACCGGCGACAACAACCCCGAGGACTGGCTCACCGAGCTGAAGTCATGGGAGGAGATTGGCGCGACCCACATGGCCGCCGGCCTGCGGGGGGCCGCCTCGCCGGACGCCCACATTGACGCCATCCGGCGGTTGAAGGATGCTATGGGCTGACGCCATCCGTCAGAATCAGGATTATAGGATTGACAGGATTGGAAGAGCGTAATCCGGCAAATCCTAAAATCCGGCAAATCCTGATTCAGACGATATTCTTGATAGTCAGCCGCCGATCACTAACCCTTCGCCCCGCAGTTCGTCGATCAGCTCATCGGCCATGGACTTGCGGACTTTGAAACGGCGTTCCAGCATGGCGGAAGTCAGCCGTGGGTTGCGCAGCGCCAGATCGCGGGCCTGCTCCAGTATGTCGCCCTGGTAGAGGTCGTCGGGGCGCTCCGGCTCGTCCGGGTCGAAGGGCGCGTCGTCATCGTCGTCAAGGTTGATGGGCGGTAGCGGCGGCCCGATCTGGTTGCGCCAGAAGTCAACCAGGCGGTCCATCTCGTCGTCATAGACCAGGGTGCCCTGGCCCCGGCGGGCCTTGGGGAAGTCGTTGTTGAGGAGGAGCAGGTCGCCCTTGCCCATGAGGGCCTCGGCGCCGGCGCCATCCAGTATCACGCGGGAATCCACCTGGGAAGCCACGGCAAAGGCGACGCGGGCCGGTACGTTGGCCTTGAGCAGGCCGGTGACCACCTTGACCGACGGGCGCTGGGTAGCCAGCACCATGTGGATGCCGGCGGCGCGGCCCAGCTGGGCCAGGCGGACCAACTGCTGCTCCACCTCCAGGCCGCCGGTCATCATCAGGTCGGCCAGCTCGTCCACGATAAGCACCAGGAAGGACATCGGCTCGGTGGCTTTGGCGTTGTAGCCGGCGATGTTGCGGACACCCGTTTCCTCCATGAGCTTGTAGCGGCGGGTCATCTCGTTGATGAGACCGCGCAGGGCCGGCTGAACCTCGTCGGGTTCCACGATGACGGGCATGACCAGGTGGGGGATGCCGTTGAAGGGCGTCAGCTCCACCCGCTTGGGGTCAACCATGATCATGCGCAGCTCGTCAGGCGGGCGGGTCATCAGCAGGGAGGCGACCAGGGAGTTGATGCAGACGCTTTTGCCGGACCCGGTGGCGCCGGCGATGAGCAGGTGGGGCATGGCGGCCAGGTCCAGCGCCAGCGATTGCCCGCCGGCGTCCTGTCCCAGGGCAAAGGCGAGGCCGCCCTTCTGAACGATTTTGCTGAACTCCGGTTCCTCGACTATGGAGCGCATCAGCACCTTGCCGGGCGACGGGTTGGGCACTTCCAGCCCCACCAGCCCTTCGCCGGGTTCCGGGGTCTCGATGATGCGAATATAGGGGCTTTTCAGGGCCAGGGCCAGGTCCTTCTGCCGCTTGGCGATGTCGCCGACGCGGACGCGGCTGGGGCGCTGCTTGGCCGGCTCGCCATTTTTGTCCAACCGGGGCGGCACGTAGCCGGGCACCAGGCCGAAGCGGATGACCCGGGGGCCGGCCTTGACGTCCTCAACATCGACATAGACGCCGTGCTCAGCCAGCGCATCCTTGATGTCGTCGGACATGGCGGCTACGGCGTTGCCGTCAATCTGGTGCGGCTCCGGCGGGGCCAGGGTTTCCAGGGGAGGCAGTTGCCAACCGCCGGAACGGGAGATATTGGGCATCGGAGCCGGGGCCGGACCCGGTGGCGGAGACGGCTCCGGGATATCCGCGACCAGGTTCGGGGATGGGCGCAACTTCTCCGGGATTTCGTCATCACGGCGGCGGGAGCCGATGCGAGCGCCCACGCCGCGCCCGACGACCGCCACCGCCGCCGCGGACCAAGCGCCCAGCTTGTACATTCCAAGACCCAGGAAGATCAGCGCGTTGCAAACGCTGACCGCGGCGTACCGCAGTCCCAGCCCGTACCCGCGAGCCGCTCTTGGGATCGCCAGCAGGCTGATCACTACCATGCCGGCCAGCAACTCCACGCCCGCCAGCGCCGGGCTGCCGGCGGTGGTCAGGTAACCCCATTCCCCGGCCAATCCATATGAGTAAAAAACTCCGCTCCTGCCTTCCACCACGGACAGGGCAACGACGGCCATTGCGACGGCTATTATGCCGACCGGCCACCACCGCCAACGGCGGACCAGCAGGGAAGGTCGGTTGAACAAAAGAACCAACGTCGCAGCGGCGAACGCGCCGACCGGCGCCCAACCGATGCCGAGACTGGACACTATCCACTCCCGGGCGGACGGTATCATCAGAAATGCGACGCCGCCCACCACGCAGGCCAACATCAGGATGCTGACGGAGATTCCGGCGCGGAACCAGCTGATCCCGTCGAAGGCGGACAGGGCTTCGGACGATGATCTGGGGTCGCCGGTAAAGGTAGCCGCAGACATGGTAAGCCTCCTATGCTGAGGGACGCCAACCTGGCAGATAACAGAACCGCCGCAGCGAGGCGGCGGGGGAAATGGAAACAGCGCTTCTGCAATCGGTCGGCGGGCCGTCACGTATCCAGAATTACCGGGATAATCATAGGACGTTTGTTTAAATCATTGCGTAGGAATTGCCGGGCGACTTTTCGGATATTTGCCTGGGCCAGCTCACGGTTGTCGGGGGGCAGGTCGCCGGCTACGCCCATTGCCACGGCTTCGGCCAGACGGCGGAAGGTTTCCACGGTATCGCCGGGATCCATGAACCCGCTGGCGGCCACCTGGACGGGGCCGACCATTTCACCGTAGGCATCTACTGCGGCGCAGATGATCACCACGCCGTCCCGCGCCAGGGAGCGGCGCTCGCGCAGCACCACGGTGTCGGCGTCCATGACCGTCGGGCCATCCAGATAGATGGGGCCGGCGGGAATGGAACCGGCGACTCGGGCGCCGTCGTGGTCAAACTGTAGGATGTCGCCGTCCTCCAGCACGAAAATACCGTCCGGAGCGGCGCCCAGTTCCCAGGCCAGCTGGGCGTGAGCCCGCAGGTGACGATATTCGCCGTGGACGGGGACGAAGTACCGGGGCCGGGTGATGTTGAGCATCAGCTTCAGCTCTTCCTGGCTGGCGTGGCCGTGGACGTGGACCGGAGCAATGCGGTCGTAAAGCACGTGCGCGCCCTGGCGGAGCAGATTGTCGATGGTCTGGCTCACGGCCCGTTCGTTTCCAGGTATGGGGGTGGCCGAGATAACTACGGTGTCTCCCTCGATGAGTTCCACGTCGCGGCTCTCCTCCTTGGCGATGCGCACCAGGGCGGAGGTGGGTTCGCCCTGGCTGCCGGTGGTCATCAGGACGACGCGATTGAGGGGTAGTTCGCCGGAGTCCCGCACGGGGACGATGGTTCCGGGCCGGGCGTCCAGGTAGCCCATCTCCGTGGCCATCTGCACGTTGGCAACCATACTGCGGCCCACGAACGCGACGTGTCGCCCATGCTTTTCGGCGGCGGTGATGACCTGCTGGATCCGGCTGATGAGGGAGGCGAAGGTGGCAATAATCACCCGGCCCGGAGCGTCGCCGATGGCGCGGTCCAGGGCGGAGGTCATGGTTTGCTCGGAGGGCGTGTAGCCGGGGAGTTCGGCATAGGTGGAATCGGACAGAAGCAGCAGAACTCCGTTTGCGCCGCGCTCGGCCAGGGCGGGCAGGTCGAGGGTGTGCCCGTCCACCGGGGTGTGGTCGATTTTGAAATCGCCGGTGTGAATCACCGTGCCCCAGGGGGTGTCGATGCAGATGCCCATGGCGTCGGGAATGCTGTGGCAGACCCGGAACCAGGTGGCGCGGAAGTTGTCGCCGAAGCTGACGGGCTGCTCCGGCTCGATGGCGTGGACCACGGCGTCCCGGGTGCGCCGGCGCTCGTTGAGCTTGACGGTGATCAGGCCGTGGGCCAGACGGGGCGCGTACACGGGCACGTCAAGATCGGGGAGCACATGGGGTAGCGCACCGATATGGTCCTCGTGGCCGTGGGTGATCAGGATGCCGCGGACGCGGTGGGATTGAGCAACCAGGTAGGACACGTCGGGGATGATGAGGTCAACGCCGGGCATATCCTCGGTGGGAAACTGTATCCCGCAATCGACGACGATGATGTCGTCGCCGCATTCCAGCACCATCATGTTCTTGCCGATTTCGCCCAGCCCGCCCAGGGGCAGGATGCGAAGGGGAGGCGTTCGGGCGTCCGGCGGCGCTGTCACGGCGGTCACGAACGAAGCGCTCAGAAGAGGCGCTGCTGGCCGGGAGGCGGCTGCGGCGGAGACGGGGGATGGCCCCCGGGCTCGGCTTCCGGAGCGTCGGGGGAGGGAAGGTCCCACAATGAGGGAGCTTCCGCCGGAGGTTGGGTTTCATACGTCGCCGGCGCTTCGGCTATGCCGCCAGCATGCGAAGGTGGATCGGCCTGGATACGCAGCACGTCCAGAAGGCCGGGGATCTTGGCGAAATCCTCCTCGATGGCGGCGCGCATCTCTTGGCGGCGCAGGCCGGCGGCAGGGTGCATTATCGGGAAAACGCGGCGTCCGCCCACGGAGTGCAGGCGTCCCCGAACGCGGCTGATGCTCTGACCGGGCAGGAATTTACCCATGGAGAACCGGCCCAGGGTCACGATGAGCAGGGGGTTGAGCAGTTCAATCTGGCGGTCCAGGTACTTGGAACAGGCGGAGATTTCGGCCGGGGTCGGGTCGCGGTTCTCCGGGGGACGGCACTTGACCATATTGGCGATGAATACCTGCTCACGGGTCATGCCGATGGACTGCAGCAGGTCTTCGAGAAAGTTGCCGGCCGGGCCAACGAAGGGACGACCCTGTCGGTCTTCATGGAAACCGGGACCCTCACCAATGAAAAGTATCTCAGCGTCAGAGGGACCCTCGCCGGGGACGGCGTTGGCGCGCCCGGTATGGAGCGGGCAGTCGGTACAGGCGCTCACCCGGCGGGCCAGGTCGGCGAGAGTGTCCATGGTCGGGCAGCATTCGGACGTGCGGGGGCGCGTGAGAATTGGATGTATCTTATGCGTCAGCCACACCCTTGTCCTTGAGGTATTTTACCGCATCGGCGATGGTGTGTATTTCGCCGGCGTCTTCGTCAGGTATTTCGATGGTATTGTCGTCGGTGCTGAACTCCTCCTCGAACGCCATAATGAGTTCCACCAGGTCCAGGGAATCAGCGCCCAGGTCGTCCTGGAAGGAGGAGGCTTCGTTGACTTCGTCGGCATCTACGCCGAGTTTGTCCACCACGATGTCGGTAATGCGTTCAAGGACGGTACTCACAGGTTCATCTCCGTGAAAAAGTGGCTTGGAATAGCCCTGGCTTTGCAGTGTAAATGGTGGCGACGGCTTTATCCAGCGTCGTTATCCGATGATTGGGGCAAATCATTCAACACCGAACCGAGGACACCGTTGACGAAGCGGGCGCTGCTTTCGCTGCCGAACATTGAGGCTAGTTCGACGGCTTCGTTGACCACGACATTGCGCGGTAGCTGCTCTCGATAGGTCAACTCATAGATTGCCACACGCAATATGTTGCGGTCAACGACGGCCAGCAGGTTCACGGGCAGGGCCGGGGCATACCGCTGTATGAAATTGTCCAGGTTGATGGCATCGGCGGCGATGGCGGCGATCATGGCGGCAGCAGTGCGGCGGGCCGACTGCCCCGCCGGGAATTCATCGCAGAGCCAATCCAGAAAATCGTCGGTTTCGGCGGAACCGTGTATGTCACGGGCGTAGAGGTATTGCAGCGTTAGAATGCGGGCCTGCCGACCCATCGGGCCTTTGCGCCGGCTGCGATTGCGAGGTCGGGCAGCCATATCGCATTGTTGCCGGACGAGGATACAACTTGAACCGACGTTGGCGCCGTGGCGCTGACACGCCGGAACAGGCGGGGATTACGATGCGTCGGCGGCCCCTTTGCGGATGGTCTGCGGGTCGGACAGGGTCATGGCTTCGACCCCGGGGTCGATACGACGGACCAGGCTGGACAGGACGCGGGCCGGGCCGAATTCGACAAAACGGTTCACGCCGGCGTCAACCATGAAGCGGACGGAGTGTTTCCACATTACGCAGTTGCAGAGGCCGGTGAGCAGTTCTTGCCGGGCCTGTTCGGAGTTGACGATGGCAGTACCCGTCGAGTTGGCGATCACCGGGAACGTCGGGTCCCGCAGGGCGATGCTGTCAATGGCATCGGTCAGCCCCTCCTGGGCCAGCGCCATCAGGCGAGAATGGAACGCGCCGCTGACGGCCAGGGGGACGACCTTCTTCGCGCCTCGGGCCGAGGCCAGATCCATGGCGCGGGCGAGCGCCATCTTGTCGCCGCTGACGACGATCTGGTCGTCGGAGTTAATGTTCGCCATTTCTACGCCGGCGTCCTGGGCCACCTGGGCCACGGTGTACTCGTCCAGGCCGATGATGGCGGCCATGGAGCCAGGGCGGGCCTCGGAAGCTTCGTGCATCAGCCGGCCGCGCTCGCGCACCAGCCGAATACCGTCGCTGAACTCCATGACGCCGCCGACCACCATGGAGGTGTATTCGCCGAGGCTGTGGCCGGCCACGGCGGCGGGTCGGGGCGTCTGATTGCCCAGGAATTCCTGCCACGCTCGCCAGATGGCGATGCTCACCGCCATGATGGCCGGCTGGGCGTGGGCCGTGTCCATGAGCTCTTCCGCGGGGCCTTCAAACATGAGCCTGGAAAGGTTGATGCCGAGGCTCTCGTCCGCCTCCGCGAAAACTTCGCGGGCGGCGGCAGAGGTTTCGTAGAGTTCCCGGCCCATGCCCACTTTCTGGGCGCCCTGGCCGGGAAAGATGTACGAATACACGGGAGCTCGTGCGATGTCAGACATAATCACCGCTCTCCTCAACACGTTGCGATATGGATGGTCGGGGTTGGGCAGGGGGTGTGGGTTCCCCGAGCAAAGTTTGAGCCGTCATATGGCGACGGCACGTCCACGGTAGTATCCACATTCCGGGCACGCGGCATGGGGTAGTTTGGCCGCCCGGCAGCGCGGACAGCGCGCCGGGTGCATCGTCCGCAGCCGGTAAGCCGGCGACGACAGGCGACGACCCTTGCGGGCTCGGGTCAGTTTCTTGTTCGGCAGTGCGCCCATTTTCAATACCATCGTCGGCGCCTCAACCATCCCGGGCAATTTGCCGGAATAGGGCCGTTGGGCCGACGTCCTTTGTTTTCAGGTTTGCGGTTCGGTCATCAGCGAGCGCAGGGCGGCCCACCGGGGATCGATGTCCAGCGCATAGCAGTCGCAATCATTGAGGTTGCGGTCGGCGCCGCAGCGGTCGCAGATTCCTACGCAGTCGGGTTTGCAGAGGGGTTTCATTGGCAGAGTGGCGAGAGCGGACTGGCGGGTGGCTTCGTCCAAGTCCAGGATATGGTCAGCGCCGATGTAAAGACCCTCCCAATCGTCGGGAGGCAATAGCCGGCGGCCCGTCCTGACCTCAACTTCGGGAAAATATTCTTCGTCCAGCTCCAGTTCCAGTGTCCTGTTGAAATCGGCAAGGCAGCGGCTGCAGTCCTGGGATATGCGTACAGTCAAGTCAGCCTGGACCCAGATGCCCTGATGGGTGCGCACCAGCGTTGCATCGCCGGTGACGTGATCCATCAACTGCTCGGCGTCGCTCACGGTTTCCGAAATGCTGAATTGGCGTTGGGAGCCGATGGCTTCTTTCAGCAACTGCGCCACATTATACTTCATGGCTGGGTTCGCCCTCAGCGACGGGAGGTATCTAATTTGCCCGTAGATTATAGTCTTGGGTCAAGTTAACCGCAAGGCAACCCGCAACGCTTTTGACCGATTTTCAGTGAATTTCAGAACCCCATTACGGACCTTGCGTTCCCGCAATGACGATTCGGACGCGCCTGGGGAGTCAGGGAAATTTAATCGTCGGACACGTTGGCGCTGATGTATTCGATAATGTCGTTGGTGGAAGTTCCGGGGCCGAAAACCGCCGATACGCCCATGGCCGCCAGGGGTTGCCGGTCTTCCTCCGGGACAATCCCGCCCAGCACCACCAGAACGTCCGCCATGCCCTGTTCGCTCAGCAGCCGCATGATTTCGGGCATGAGCTCCATGTGCGCTCCCGAGAGAATGCTCAGGCCCAGCACGGCTACGTCTTCCTGTGCGGCCGCCTGAACCACCATCTGTGGCGTTTGCCGAATGCCCGTGTAGATGACCTCCATGCCGGCGTCGCGCAGGGCGCGCGCGATGACCTTGGCGCCCCGGTCATGGCCATCCAGTCCCGGCTTGGCGACGAGAACGCGGATGGGGTTGGCGTGCTGGGTGGTCATTGGCGATGGTCCGAACTGGCAGAAATAGCCGGAGATTGACGCGGGATATTTTCGCAGATGGTGGGCGCGGGCGCAACGCTACGTGGCGTCCCCATACCGGCTCTCGAAGTAGGGTATGACACTGTCGCCCATCTGCTCCACCACCCGCATGGCCATGCGCGCTTCCATGCCCGGATACCAGATGCGGAACATGAAGTGGTTTGCGCCCACGCGCTGGCGGTGGTCCTCAATCTGCTGGATGACTTCCTCGCTGCTGCCCAGGATGAAACGGTCCCGGGCCAGTTCCTCAAAGGGGATGCGGAAGTCCTCTTCGCCTGGCAGGGCCTTGTCCTGGCCCCAGTCGGCGTAAGCCTGGTACTTGGCCTCCATGTAGGGCTGGGCGTTGCGCACCGCCTCCTCGTGGGTGGGGGCAATGTGCATCTCCTTGATGATGGGCATTTCGGGCGGCATTTCCTTGCCGCCGACCTCCAAGCCCTCCTTGTATATGGCGGTCTGCCGTTCCAGCGTCTCCAGCGTGGCGTGGGGGTTTACGAACCAGGGCAGCCCCAGTTCCCCGGCGCGACGGACCACCGTATCGAAGTTGGCCGCCACCCAGATGGGCGGGTGCGGCTCCTGTACGGGGCGAATGGCGCACGTCGCGTTGTCCAGGTTGAAGTGTCTCCCGTGGAAGGTCACCTCGTCTTCCGTCCACAGCCGCTGCACCAGTTCCAGGCATTCCAGGAACCGGCCAACGCGGTGGCGGCGCTCCACGTTGAACGCCTGGTACTCGATGTCCCGGTAGCCCAGGCCCACGCCCAGCACCACGCGCCCCCCGCTGATCACGTCCAGCGTGGCAACCGTCTCGGCCACATCGGCCGGCGAGTACAGGGGCAACAGCAGTATGGACAACACCAGCTGCATATCGCCGGAGTCCGCGGCCAACCGGGCCAGCAGCGGGATGCTCTGCAGATTCTGGTACGGGGGCGAGAGAAAGTGCTGTCCGCAGGCAATGGAGCTGAACCCGGCGTCCCGGGCCAGTCTCGTAAGTTCCACCGTCTCGTGGAAACGCTGGGTCGCGGAATCGGTGGCCGGGTGCTGGGGCATCGCCATAATGCCGAATTTCATTGCTGACACTCCAATTTGGACACGCGGCCTGGGTCGGGCCGGCCGCCGATAGTTCAGGCCTCAAGGCTACGGGGCAACGCCCGGCCTGTCAACGCGGGCAGCGGCTCACGATTGCCGTGGCCAGGAGCCAGGACGATTGCAAAGTCCTTTTTCCATCCGCTCATGGTGAGCCTGTCGAACCATCAACCACCGCAAAGGGCATCCTTCGACAAGCTCAGGATGAGCGGAAAAGGGTTACGCGGTGACTTTGCAATCGTCCTGGCCAGGAGCGTCGGTTGATTGACAATGGCGATACCGCGCCGTTAATATGCCCCGCACTGTGTGGAGCGGCTTGACGCTCCACTCTATTCAACACCGTCCGCCAAGGAGGGACATATCGCCATGAGACCTTTCACCCTACCGCGATTGCGGTTCTATCAGTTGCTGATCCCGGCGGCTGTGATCGCAATGATCGTCGGCGTGGCCTGCGGCGGCGCTGAGGCGCCGGCCAGCAGCAGCCCCAGCACGGCAGATACCGCTGCCGCGCCCACGGCGCCTCCGGCCGCCCCGGCCGCTGTCGGCGCAACCGCCACCCCGTTGCCCACCCAGGCGCCGCCCGCTGCCGAGGTTACCGGCGAAGGCCGAAAGCTGGTCGTGCTGACCGAGTCCTTCGGCAACGAGGTGTGGGACCCCAAGTTTGAGAGCGGCGACAAGCACGTTTGGCACTTCCCGCTCCACTCCCATTTGATTACCACCGACGACGAGCTGAACTACACCAAGGACGGCCTCGCCACCGATTGGTCGGTGTCCGAGGATGGCAACAGCATCTCCTGGACGATCCGGGAGGACGCCGTTTTCCATAACGGCGACCCGCTGACCCCGGAAGACGCCGCCTGGTATCTCCGGTACATTCAGGACGACGGCGCCCGCTCCGTGGTGCGCATTCGCATCTGGCGTTTGGTCGCTGCCGATGGTCCTAACGAAGACTACGAAGGCGACAACACCGCTCGCGAGAAGGAAGGGCACGCCCGCGTGACCGGTCCGAATGAAGTGACCATGACCTTCGTGCGTCCGACCCTCAACTTCCTGGCGGACGTGAGCGAAGTTGGCGGTGGCACTGCCGGCTCCATCATGTCCAAGTCCTACTTCGAAAGCCTGGGCGCCACCGAGCAGGAACGCTCCGATGGTCTCATCGCCAACCCGAACCCCGGCGCGGCCGGTCCCTTCGACCTGGTAAAATTCGTTTCCGGCACGCAGATTGTCTATGAGAAGCGCGACGAGCACTTCATCCTGGACAAGCGCCCCTACCCGTTCGACACGCTGGAAATCAACCTGGTCGCCGAGGCCGCCACGCGCAAGGCCGCCCTCCTCAGCGGCGAGGCTGACATCTCCCCCATCGACGTGGACTCCCGCGAGGAACTGGAAGCCTCCGGCCTGCAATACCGCTTCGGCCCCGAATCCACCGTCATCTGGATCAACGCCTGGAACTGCAGCGCGGACGCGCCCCAGAATCTGGGCCACGACCAGAGCCGCGAGCAGGACGACCAGGGCAAGTACATCGGCGATCCGGTGGGCGCCCCGCTGATGTGCCAGGACAAGCGCATCCGCCACGCCCTGGACTATGCCATTGACAAGGAAGCCATTCAGGAACTGGTTGGCGGCCCCGATATCTTCCACATCGCCGGCACCGCCGCCTCCGCTCCGTCCGGCATCGGATACCGGGCCGACGGCACCCTGGACCCCTTCCCCTTCGACCCGGTCAAGGCCCGCGAACTCTTTGTTGAGGCCGGCTACAATGTACCCGCCGTCAACACCGACGCTCTCACTGCTGACGCCGTGACCGGCCTCAAGGACCCGGTCATGCCCGGCGGCGGCGGCGAGTGGAACGTCTGGACCTGGGAGGCCGGCGCCACCGTGCCCAAGATGCTGCAAATCGTGGAATTCGTCTGCGACGACTGGAGCGTGTACCTGGGCCTCAACTGCAAGGTCAACGTCGGTGAGGAAGCCGCCATCAAGGACCGGCAGTACGGCGGCGAGATCCCCGGCCAGTACCTGGTGCGCTCCAACGAGCATTCCTACGACACCGGCTCCAAGCTGATCGGACGCTTCGGCGACCCCGAAGGTTCCTACATCAGCTACGACCCGTTGGTCGAGCCCCTGGTGGCAACCGCGGTGTCGTCCACCACGCCCGAAGCCCAGGAGGAGAACTATTACCAGGCTCTCCGCCAGGCCCACGAAGGCCACTGGGACTTCGCTCCCGGCTACCTGGACGCGCCCTACGCCATCAGCGCCCGCATCGACGACTGGCGGCCGCGCGCCCTGCGCCCGTCCCCCAGCGCCCTCTGGACGGTCCGCTGGTCCCAGTGATCCTTCCTTGAAGGATCGCGCTACCCTGTAGTAGGGGCGACCGGCCGGTCGCCCCTACGTTTCTTTGAAAATGCAGTACAATTGTTGCCGATTTCCTGGATTCCCGCGAAAGCGGGAATGACGGGGTGATTTTGTAAAGGACGGGCAATCATGTTCAAGAGTTTTAGCGCATCCTACGCCGGCCACGTGGTGGACGACGACCTGGGCCTGGAGGGCACGCCGGCCAACGACCGCTGGTATTCCAACGAGCGGCTGGCCGAAGCTTTCGACTGGGCGCTGGACATCTCCAAACACCTGGAAGCCAACGGCTACGATGAGTTCTGGATGGCCGAGCACCACTTCCAGCCCGAAGGCTACGAGTGCATCCCCAACCTGATCATGCTGGGGCTGTACCTGGCCTGCAACACCCGGCGGCTCAAGTACGGCTGCGGCTTCAACATTACCCCCATGTGGCATCCCCTGCGGCTGGCCGAGGACTTCGCCATGGCCGACATCCTCTCCGGCGGCCGCATCATCTTCGGCGTGGGACGCGGCTACCACTCCCGCGAGGTCGAGACCTTCGGCTCCCCCATGTTCGACGGCGACGCCAACCGCGAGCTGTTCGAGGAACAGGTGGAGGTGATGGTCAAGGCATTCAACGAGGAAGCCTTCTCCCACGAGGGCAAGCACTACCAGATACCGGCCAAGGTCCCCTACCGGGGCTACACTCTGGAAAAGCTGAGCCTGGTGCCCCGACCATTGCAGAATCCCGTGGAGATCTGGCAGCCTCTGGTTTCCGGCAACCCCAAGGGCGTTGACTTCATGGCCCGCATGGGCATCAAGGCCATGGTGGCCAACACGCCGGAACCGGCCCGACACGAGCGACTGACCATGTACCAGCAGGCCGCCGCCAGCCACGGCCGGGAGCTGGCCCTGGGCGAGGATATCGCTTTCGGCTACCGTTTCTTCATCGGCAAAAACAGGGAGGAGGCCATCAAGGAGGCCAAGCCCTACTTCGAGGAGGCCATGAAGTTCGCCGCCCCGCTGGGCCTGATGCGCCTGGAACCGGAGCAGATCGACGCCGTGGCGAATTCGTCCCTGCGCCGGGGCGTCTCGCTGCCCACCCTGGAAGAGGCGGTGGAAACCGGCGCGTGGCTGGCCGGCTCCCCCGACGACATCGTCAACGCCCTGAAAGAGGATGAGGCCCGCTACCCCGGCGTGGAGCGGATCAACCTGGGCTCGGTGATGGGAATGCCCCGCGAAGTGTTCAAGGAACAGCTTTCCCGCTTCGCCCAGGACGTCATGCCGGCATTCAACGGCGGCTGACCGAGATCGTCAGAAGCAGGATTCACCGGATTTGGCGGATTTTCGGGATTACGTTCATCCAATCTTGCCAATCCTTTAAACCTCGAAAATCCTGCTTCTGACAATCTCCCGGAAGCGGATATGCCTGATGCGCCGAGGCGATTCCGCTACTCCAACTGGTGCTGTGATCACGCGTCGCGTCCGTAGCAGAGTTCCCACATCTCGGCGAACTCTCCGCCTGGGTCGAACTCCAGCAGCAGCACCTGGGCGTTTTCTTGGGCTTCTTCCGGCTCTAGCGTCTTTTCGTCCCAGTGCCTGGGCCGGCCGATTGCGTACCTTCCCCGGGCTGCGACGCGCGCTGCCGCGCTGGACTTTACGTTGAACGCCACCGGTAGCGCCGGTGCCCTGGTCAGCATGCGCAGTAGCGTCGCCTAGCGGCGCACTCTGGCGATGTCTGCGGCTGAGCACTGCAGCTTGGCGCACACTACGATGTCTACTCGGGTGCCGCTGGAGGTGCGTCCTGACAGAGTGAGGTGTGCCATTTGCAATTCGGCTTTCTCGTCCCTGTCCAGCAGGTCGTCCCCGGCGGATTTCCCTACTTCACAGAACTCGTTGCGCCATGCCGCGTCGGAGACGTTGACCTTGCGGGTTTTCTGCGGATGCAGCCTTTGGAAGTTGTCCAGCACGCTGCTCAGGTAGTCCTCCGCGGTTTTGGCGACGGCTGCTTGGTACTCGTGGTCGCATACGCGCAGCGGCGCTGCGTCGGCGGGGTTGAGCATAGTCTTGTCTCCCTTCATTTTGCAAGCTTGCCGGCGGCACCGGCCTGATTCTTCTGCGCTTTCCCTTTCTACTCTCCCCTGCTGGGCATGAGCAAGCCGGCGCGTCGCGTCGACGGCTCCGTTTTCCGCGTTGGGCCGTGGGTCGCTTCGGTTTCCTACGGCTTGTTGCCGCCGCAGCTTCAGTGTGCGCTCGGTATTGCAGCGATGACAGACGCCTGCTTTCCGCGCTCATCTTTCTGCCCTACGCTTTTTGGTCAAACCATGTCGGAGTAGCGGAATCGCCTTTACGCCAAATGTTTCTGTCGCCTGATATGCGTTTCTGATATACTTGCTCGGCAACCGCATCGTCGCCGAACGCACGACTAAGGACACGTGCCGCCACAGGCCCCGGTCTGTGGGGGCGATTTTCTGGTTAGTTTCTGAGGATTTGGAGCAAAGCACAATGCCGGCTTACGCCGTAATCGGGGGACAATGGGGTGACGAGGGCAAGGGCAAGGTAATCGATTACCTCGCCGGTCAGTCCGATTGCGTGGTGCGTTACGCCGGCGGCAACAACGCCGGGCATACGGTGGTCAACGAGCGCGGCGAGTTCCAGCTTCACCTGGTACCATCGGGCATCTGCTGGCCGGGCGTCACGGGCATTATCGGCAACGGCGTGGTGGTGAACCCCGACGTGCTGCTGGGGGAGATTTCGGGCCTGGAGGAGCGGGGTATCGACACGAGCCGGCTCTTTGTCAGCGACCGCGCCCACGTCATCATGCCTTACCACATCCTGCTGGACGAGTTGCAGGAAAAGGCCCGGGGCAGCGGCGCCATCGGCACCACCGGGCAGGGCATTGGCCCCGCCTACGTTGACAAAGTCTCTCGTGACGGCATCCGGATGGGCGACCTGCTGGATACCACGGAGCAGCTGCCCGACCGTGTGCTGGCTGCCGTAGCGATGAAAAACCGTGTCATCACCGGAGTGTACGGCGGCGAGCCGGTAGATGCCGACGAGATGCTGGAACTTTGCCGCCATTGGGGCGAGCAGTTGCGGACGATGGTTCGTCCGACTGAACAGATGGTGCAGGACCTGCTGGAACAGGAGAAGCGGGTGTTGCTGGAAGGCGCGCAGGGTACGCTGCTGGACGTTGACCACGGCTCCTATCCCTACGTTACGTCATCGTCCCCGTCCATCGGCGGCGCCATCACCGGATTGGGAATCAACCCGCAGTCCCTCGAAGGCGTGGTCGGCGTGTTCAAGGCCTATTCCACCCGCGTCGGCGGCGGCCCAATGCCCACGGAGATGCACGGCCAGGCCGGTGAGGACCTGCGCGAGAAGGCCCACGAGTACGGCACCACCACCGGACGGGCCCGGCGCATCGGCTGGTTCGACGCGGTGGCCGCCCGTTACAGCAACCGGATCAACGGTTTCACCGGTATGGTTTTGACCCGCCTGGACATCCTGGACGGCATGGACGACGTGAAAATCTGCGTGGGCTACCGGGTGGACGGCAAAGACCTGGACCGTTTCCCGGCCAACACCGGTACGCTGGAGCGCTGCGAGCCCATCTACGAAAAGATGCCCGGCTGGCAGGAACCCACCGCCAGCGCCACCCGACCCGAGCAGTTGCCGGCCAACGCGCTGGCCTATGTACGCCGCATCGAGGCGTTGGTGGGCTGCGAGGCTCAGATTATTTCCACAGGCCCCAGCCGGGACGAAACCATCGCGATTGACCAAATAATCCACTAGCCGTCGCTTGCGGAGGCTGAACAATGTCAACTGCGAAAAAGGGCAAATCGCTATACGAAACGCTGCTGCTTTTCCCGCCTGAGAAACGGTTGGCAGCGGCGGAGCTGTACTCCAGCATGGAACCGCTGGACCGCGAAGTAGAACTGATGCTGCGCCGGGACGGCGTAAAAATTATTCGCCCCGGCGCGGCGGTGCATGACTGATCCGCCGGAGCGGCTGCGGCAAGTATATGCCGATGCGGCGCTCGCTTACCTGCAAGACGGATACTTCCCGGTACTGGTACTGGCAGGATACCCGGAGGCGATACGTGAAGCCCGTTACCTGCGCCGCGAGGTGGTTGACCGGATTTACAGCGCCGACTACGCCGCCGCCCGCGACAACTTCGCTGAATTTCTGAAAGGCGCATCGGCGGCACAGCTGTTCACCAATGAAAACCGAAACAGTCTGATTTATACCGTGCTGGACGCGCTGGCAAAGTTATAAAATGGCGCTGGACAGTCTGCTGACACACCATACTCTGGACTGCTCAAAGGAGAACGTCATGGCCACAACTGACGCCCAGGCTCCTGGAGGGGCCGCGCAGGACACGTCCCTGTTCGGACGGCTGTTCCTGCGTTACACCGAAGAGTTTTACCTGCTGTTCAGACTCATCTTCGCATTTCTCGTATCACTGCACGGAGCGCAAAAAGCTTTCCAAATGTGGGGCTTCCCAGCCCCCGGCACTGAAGGCGGTCCGCCTGGCATTGTTTACATTGCCGGCTGGATCGAGTTCATCGTTTCGCTGCTCATCGGGTTTGGCGTGCTGACCCGGCTGGGCGCCGGAGCGCTGTGCGTCACCATGGTGATTGCATACTTCATGATGCACGCCGGCAAGGGGTGGCCTTTCCAACCGGGAGGCGGCGAAGTCGCCATCCTGTATTTCGCCGTTGCCGGCATCATCGGCATCATGGGCAGCCGCAAGTACGGCCTGGAACGGCTGATCCTCAAGAAGGAAATCCTGTAATCAAAACTACCTAACCACACCACACCACACCACACCACACCACCGCCCGGCGCCGCACCCACGGCGCCGGGCCAAGAGTACGTGTCATGCAACAGCAAGCGGCAAGATTCGGTATCTATTACAACTTCGCTCAGAACCAGGTGGTGCGCATCAACTCGCCATACTGGTTCCCGCCCGAACCGGAGTGGCAGAAGGTTACGGATGAGGTCAACGCCACTCTGCTTGACCTGCGCCGGATGGTGCGGGAGCAGGGCATCTCCTCCGACCCCGACGGGGTGACCTGGACCACGCTGCCGCTGCTGGACGAAGACGCCTAGATTTCCATGACGCCGGAAGAGCCGGGCCAGCAGACACCGGAACCGGCGGCGGCAGAATGGGATTACGCCCGCCCGCCCGGTTGGAGCGGGCGGATGATGGCGACCAACCCGGAGCAGGCCCGCCGCTGGATGCGTTGGGCCTGGCTGGGCGGGTTGGCATGGTGGGTCTGGACCATGGTGGTGCTGATGGTCTGGATCTCCGCGCCGGTCCTGGCCGAATCGGAAGCGGAAGGCGCCGCTCCGGCGATCCCCCCCGCCAAACTGCTGATCTACTACGGTATCGAGGGTTTTGCCATCGCGCTGCTGGCGTTGGGAGTGATGCGCCGGTGGCGGCCGGCGTCGCTGCTGCTGGCCGCCGGCTTTGTCGTATCCCGCATCACGCTCATCCTGCTGGGTCTCATCACCCTGGACGGTTTCCGCGACGCGATCTGGCTGGCAATATACGGGCTGCTGCTGTTTGCCTTCGTGCGCGGAGTGCAGGGCGCGTTCAGCTACCACTGGTTCACCCGCCCGCCCGAGCCCGGGCGCCGTCAGGCTGCCGACTGAGTCATCATGCTGCTCACCATCACCACCACGCACAACCCTGCTACGGACCTCGGTTACCTGCTGCACAAGAACCCCGGCCGGTTGCAGTCCTTCCCCCTTCCCTTTGGCCGGGCCGACGTTTTTTATCCCGAGGCGGAGCCGGACCGATGCACCGCCGCGCTGCTTTTGGATATTGACCCGGTGGGCCTGGTGCGGCCCAGGGCCGGCGCTCCCGACTCGGCCGGCTGGCTCCAGCAGTATGTGAACGACCGCCCTTACGTGGCGTCGTCCCACCTGAGCGTGGCCATCGCCTCCGTATTCGGCAGCGCGCTGGCCGGCCGGAGCCGGGAGCGCCCCGAGCTGACGGAGCAGGCCATTCCGCTGGAAGCCCGATTGCCCACCCTGCCGTCGCGGGAGGGAGCCGGTCTCATCCGCCGGTTATTCGAGCCGCTGGGCTACGGCCTGGATATTCAGGATCATCCGTTGGATCCGGACTTCCCCGAATGGGGCGATAGCCCCTACTTCAGCGTCACCCTGAAAACCCGCGCCAGACTCCAGGATCTGCTGGCGCACCTTTACGTGCTGCTGCCGGTGTTGGATGACAACAAGCACTATTGGGTGGGCGACGACGAGGTGGACAAGCTGCTGCGCTTCGGCGCGGGTTGGCTGGGCGACCATCCTCACCAGGAACTGATCTCCGGTCGCTACCTCAAGCACCAGCGCGGCCTGGTGCGCCAGGCGTTGGCGCAACTGCTGGACGCCGGCCAGTCCGACCCGGACGAAACCGCCCAACGACACGAGCAGGGAGAAGCGCGTCTCGAAGCTCCGCTCCGGTTGGGCGAGCAACGGATGCAGGCCGTATTGGACGTGCTGCGGCAACTCGGCGCGGCGCGGGTGCTGGACCTCGGCTGCGGCGAGGGCCGGCTGATCGGCGAAATGCTCCGGGAACCCGCCATACGTTCCATCACCGGCCTTGACGTTTCCCATCGCGCCCTGGAATTGGCCAGCCAACGCCTGCGCCTGGATACGCTGCCCGCCGCGCAGCGGGAGCGCGTGAACCTGCTCCACGGATCCCTGACCTACCGGGATCAACGCCTGGCCGGCCATGACGCCGCCGTCGCCATGGAGGTGATCGAGCACATTGACCCGCCGCGTTTGGGGGCCTTCGAGGAAGCCATATTCAGCGCCGCCCGGCCCGGCGCGGCGCTCATCACCACGCCCAACGCGGAGTACAACGCGCTCTTTCCCGGCCTTTTCCCCGGCGCTTTCCGGCATCAGGACCATCGTTTTGAGTGGACGCGGGGAGAGTTCCAAAACTGGGGGCATGGGGTCGCACAGCGCCGGGGGTACGAAGTGCGTTTTCAAAACATCGGTCCTGAGGACGCCGCCCTGGGCGCGCCGACCCAGATGGGGGTTTTCACGCGATGAATCTGACCATCCCGGAGCTGTGCCTGGTGGCGCTGGTCGGCCCGTCGGGGTCGGGAAAGTCAACTTTCGCCGCCCGGCATTTCAAGCCCACCGAAGTGGTGTCCTCCGATGCCTGTCGGGCCATGGTGGCCGACGACCCCAACGACCAGGCGGCTACTCAGGATGCCTTCGCCCTGCTGAACTTCATCGCTGCCACCCGCCTGCGGGCCGGCCGGCTCACCGTCATCGACGCCACCAGCGTGCAGCCCCAGGCCCGCAAAGACCTGGTGCAACTGGCCCGGGACCACGACTGCTTCCCCGTCGCCATCGTGCTGAACCTGCCCGCGGGGGTATGCCAGGCCCGCAACCGGGACCGCCCCGACCGCCAGTTCGGTTCCGGCGTCGTGCGCCGGCAGGCGGAACAGCTGCGCCGGTCCATTCGCGGCTTGAGACGCGAGGGGTTCCGCTATGTGTACGTGCTTAACTCGCCTGAAGAGGTGGACGCGGTCGCCATCGAACGGACGCCGTCGTGGACCGACCGTCGGCACGAGACGGGACCTTTCGACGTAATCGGCGACGTGCACGGATGCTATGACGAACTGGTTGCCCTGCTTGAACGCCTGGGATACCGCTGGTCGCCTGCTGGGAGAAACGATGACGGAGGGTACGGCTATTCCGTCAGCCACCCGGAGGGACGGAGGGCCATATTCGTCGGCGATCTGGTGGACCGTGGCCCCGGCGTGGTCAACGTGCTGAAACTGGTCATGTCCATGGTGGCCGGTGGTTCCGCCCTGTCCGTGGCCGGCAACCACGAGTCCAAGCTCGTCCGCAAGCTCAAGGGGCGCAACGTGCAGGTGTCCCACGGGCTGGCGGAATCGCTGGAGCAGCTGGATGCGGAATCGCCGGATTTCCGACAGCAGGCCACCGAGTTCATGGACGGCCTCATCAGCCACTATGTCCTCGATGGCGGCAGCCTGGTGGTGGCCCACGCCGGCATGAAGGAAGAATACCAGGGACGGGCCTCCGCGCGGGTCCGTGACTTCTGCCTGTACGGGGAGACCACCGGGGAAACGGACGAGTGGGGTCTGCCCGTCCGCGCCGACTGGGCCGCCAATTATCGCGGCAAAGCCTCGGTTGTTTATGGGCACACGCCGGTCGCCGAACCCGCCTGGTTGAACCGCACCATCAACGTGGACACCGGCTGCGTCTTCGGCGGCCGGCTCACGGCGCTGAGGTATCCCGAAAACGAGTTGGTGTCGGTGCCGGCGGCCCGGATCTATTACGAGCCGGCCCGGCCCCTGGGCGATGCCGTAAGCATGGTGGAACCCGCTGTCATGCCAGAGGCAAGAGCCGCCAACGTCCTGGACATCAACGATGTGCTGGGCAAACGGGTGGTGGAGACCGGGCTGCGCGGCAACGTCACGGTGCGGGAGGAGCACGCCACGGCGGCCCTGGAGGTGATGAGCCGTTTCGCCCTCGATCCCCGCTGGCTGGTGTATCTGCCGCCCACTATCTCACCGTGCGAAACCTCCAAACTCCCCGGCCTGCTGGAGCATCCGTCCGAGGTGTTTGATCACTACCGCAACAACGGCGTGTCCTCCGTCATTTGTGAGGAGAAACACATGGGTTCGCGGGCCGTTGTGGTGGTGGGGCGAGACCCCGCAGCCATTGAGCGTCGGTTCGGCATCGCCAGCGAAGACGCCGGCGTCTGCTACACCCGGACGGGGCGCAAGTTTTTTGAAGATCCCCTTTTGGAAGGGCAGTTTCTGGAGCGCGTCCGCGATGCGTTTGCCAAAGCCGGCCTGTGGGACGAACTGGAAACCGACTGGGCGCTGCTGGACTGCGAACTCATGCCGTGGTCTCTGAAGGCCCAGGAACTGCTGCAACAGCAGTACGCGGCGGTGGGCGCGGCGTCGCGGACCGGTCTGTCGGCGGCGCAGGAGTTGTTGCGTCAGGCGGAGGCTCGCGGCGTCGATACCGCCGAAACGCTGTCCCGGGTGGGCGAGCGGCTGAGCCTGGCCCAACTGTATCGCGATGCGTATGCCCGTTACTGCTGGCCTACAACGTCGCTGGCTGACATCCAACTCGCCCCGTTCCACCTGCTGGCCAGCGAGGGCGCAGCCCATACCAACAAGAATCATCAGTGGCACCTGGACATGGCGGCTCTCCTGCGCCAGGCCGACGGCGAACTGTTTCGCGAAACGGGTCATAAGACGGTCAACCTCAATTCACCTAACGAGGAGGACGCTATCCACTGGTGGGAAGATTTGACCGCCGCCGGCGGCGAGGGCATGGTCGTCAAGCCCCTGGAGTTCGTCGCCACCGGCCGGAGGGGTTTAGTGCAACCGGCCATGAAGTGTCGGGGCAGCGAGTACCTGCGCATCATCTACGGCCCGGAGTACACCCGGCCGGACAACCTGGAGCGACTGCGTGACCGGGGCCTGGCCACGAAGCGGTCGCTGGCCCTGCGGGAGTTCGCGCTAGGCATCGAGGGCCTGCAACGGTTCGTTGACCGGGAGCCGCTCTACCGCGTGCATGAGTGCGCCTTCGCAGTGCTGGCCCTGGAGAGCGAGCCGGTTGACCCGCGCCTGTAAGATCCCGGCGCAACCTCCCCTTTCTATCATTCCGGCTCCCTCTCGTCATTCCGGCCTTGAGCCGGAATCCAGAACGTCTTTACAGTAAGGGACTCTGGATTCCGGCTTTCGCCGGAATGACGGAAAAGGGAAAACTGAAAGACCCTGAGGCCACTCCACGATTTATTTGACGCTCGCCGGCCCCAATGTTAACCTGCGCCACGCCATCGGGTACGCCCGGGCAACCGCCAGCGGAGGGAACAAAAATGAAGGCAGCAGTTTTGCGCGAAGTCAATCAACCGGTAGTCGTGGAGGACGTCCAGGTGGACGCGCCGGCGCCCCGGGAGGTGCTGGTGCGCACCGGCGCGTCGGGCGTGTGCCACAGCGACCTCCACTTCGTCGAGGGCCTCTACACCACGCCCATGCCCTGCATCCTGGGTCACGAGGCCGCCGGCGTCGTGGAAGCCGTGGGCGACCAGGTCAGCTATGTCCGACCGGGCGACTCGGTAATCATGTGCCTGTCAGTGTTCTGCGGGACTTGCGAATTCTGCACCCGGGGCCAGCCCTACCTGTGCGACCGCACGGCGGTAACGCGCCGGCGCGACGACCCGCCCCGGCTGCGCAAGGACGGCGAGGCCATCACGCAGTTCGCTCAGCTGGGCTCCTACGCCGCCGAGATGCTGGTCCACGAGAACGCGCTGGTCAAGGTGGACGACGACATTCCCTTCCCGCAACTGGCCCTCATCGGCTGCGGCGCGACCACCGGCCTGGGCGCGGTGCTGAACACCGCCCGCGTTGAGCCGGGAAGCACCGTGGCCGTGGTCGGCTGTGGCGGCATCGGCATTCACTGCGTGCAGGCGGCCGCGCTGGCCGGCGCCCTGCGCATCATCGCCATCGACACCACCGAAGACAAGCTGGGCCTGGCCCGCGAGTTCGGCGCCACCGACGTCATCGACGCCACGGCTGGCAACGTCGTGGAGCGCATCATGGATCTCACCGACGGCGGCGTCGACTACTCCTTCGAGGCCATCGGCCTGAAGCAGACCGCCGAGGACTGCTACAACATGCTCCGGCCCGGTGGTGTGGCCACCATCATCGGCATGGTGCCCGAGGGCGTGAAGATCGAGCTGGACGCCGGCAACTTCCTGCGCCGCGGCCGCGCCATCCAGGGCTGCACCATGGGTTCCAACCGCTTCCGCACCGACATGCCCCGCTACATCGAGTTCTACAAGCAGGGCCGCCTGAAGCTGGACGAACTGGTTACCCAGGAGCTGCCGTTGTCGGAGATCAACCGGGCATTCGCCGACATGAAAGCGCAATCGGTGCGTCGCAGCGTGATTACGGACTTCGAGCGGTAAATGCTACCGCTTTCCCCGAAGGTATCAATGTTATGATGACGCCCCTTGCGGCCATGAACGTGGCCGTTGACGTTGGCGATTCGGACGTCAGCGGCGAATCCCGCCAACGTGACAAACTACTGGCGCGTTTCGCCGACCGCATTGCGGCCAATCCGGATCTGTCACGCTCGCTGGTTTCGTGGCAGTCTAACAAAGACGTCCCAGGCTTTCGCTGGTTCAAGTTCAAGGAGGGGTTCAGCACAAAGTTGGTGCGCTACCTATTGGGTTTTGTGCCTCATGCTGGGCGGCTGCTTGACCCATTTGCCGGCACCTGCGTTGCTCCGGTTACTGCGGCAGGCACGGGTTGGAGCAGCGTCGGAATCGAAATACTGCCGGTAGGTATTCGCGTTGCCGACGGGATCCTCGCGGCACCCATCGCTGACCGGCAGATTTTCCGGCGACAGGCCGATGAATTGTTGGAATACGTAGCGATGGCGGAGACTGGACAAACCCAGGCACGGGAACCATTCCCACATATTCGGATAACCGAAAAAGCCTTCCCACCAGATAATGAAAATGGGATAGCCGCTGCGCGGGAGCATCTGCGTCAACTTTCACCGGGCCCGGAAACTTGCTTGATGGAATTGGCGGCGATGTCTGCCTTGGAGGACGCCAGTTGGACCAGCAAGGACGGCCAATATCTGCGTTGGGATCATCGTTCCGGCCGTCGGCTCAAGGCAAAGATGGAAAAGCGGCGTGTATTGCCGTACTCCGTGTCTTTGGGGTCGAAACTGAACCTGGTCGCCGCCGACCTGCCGGCATTGTCCGTTGCCTACAACCCCGATAATGTCAGAGCGATTGAAAGTTCTTGCTATGACGCTCTGCCCCAACTGCCCGATAATTCCGTTGATACGGTAATAACATCGCCGCCTTATGCCAATCGATACGACTACACCCGCACTTATGCGTTGGAACTGGCCTGGCTGGGGTACGATAACCATGGCATCGGCGAATTACGCCAGCGGTTGCTGTCTGCCACCGTGGAAAATCGCTCCAAGCGGGGTGATCTGTCATTCGGCTATGGCGTCACCCTATCGTTGTTTGACCGTCACCCGGCGATTGCCGAAATCACGGATGCACTGGAAGTCGCCAATCGGCAGGGCGAATTGCCCAATCCCAACGTCATACGGCTGGTGCGCAACTACTTTATGGAGATGGCCGTAGTTATCGCCGAACTGGCGAGAGTCTGCCGTCCGGGCGCATCAGTATTCATGGTCAACGACAACGTGCAGTATCATGGCGAGGAGGTGCCCGTGGACTTGATACTGTCCGACCTGGCCGAGCAATGCGGGTTCCATGCAAAAATGATTTGGACGCTGCCCCGTGGCAAAGGGAACGCCAGCCAGCAGATGGGGCGCTTCGGCCGCAAAGAACTGCGCAAATGCGTCTATTGGTGGGAGCGACGATGAGCAGCGATTACCGGCGGTTGCTCAGCCAGTTACGCTCACAAAATTTAACCGGCGGCTTGCAAAGACGGCTGGACGTTCAGGCACGCCTCGCAGTGGCATCGCTGGGCGACCGGTTTGGCTTTGGTGAACCTGTTGAGTCTTACCTGATTTCCCAAGACGCTTGGGAGCACGTGCGCAACTTACGGCTGAACCCGGTCAGCGTTTTCTGCCCTTTCGATATGTTAGTCGAGGAACCTTTCGTTTCGCTCTACTATCGTGGGATCAGCGGACTGTCTCTTAAAGAGGTCCAGAATCAAGCCCGTTCAGTCGTGAATTGGGAGATTGAACCAGGCAATAGACGGCGAAAACCGCGGGTAACGGCGGACGCGGCTGGACGGGTTGCTGGGCTGTACAACAGCGTGATTTCGTCAATCATCGAAAACACCACCGACTGGACGCTGGAAAACGGTTACCGCAATATAATCGCTTCTCTAGGCATAACTTTCGATGGATCGATGCGCAACACAATAGGCCGACTCCCCGAGCAGCGGATCAGGCGTCTCTTGTTGCAGCATCTTTTTGAGAACGGAATGCCGACATCCCCGGAGTATGCCGACGCGGATTCATTGCCAGTTGCACCTGCCAACGGCGATTACAAATTGCGCGATGGTTTCGTGATGGCATTCAGCTCGGAGCCGGACGTCGCCTTTCGGCGCGACGGCTCCCTCGAGGCAACTATCGAAATCAAGGGCGGCATTGACCCAGCGGGCGCGCTGGAGCGACTGGGTGCGGCAGATAAATCCGCCCAAGCCGCGATAGAACTCAACCCACGTTGCAAGAACTTTCTCATCGCCGGCGTAATCACACCGGAAATGCGGCGGAGGCTTGACCAAACCCGACTGTTTGAAAAAGACTTTCTGCTCGTTGAATTGCTGTCCGACGAACACCGGCAGGCTGAGTTCTTTGACGAAATCTTTAATCACACCCTGCGGTTAACCACCCGCAGCCAATAAGTACGGCAGGTGAAGGATATGACAAAGCGCGAAACATTACCGGCCATTCCCGATAATGACGATTGGCAAGATCGCATCGTCAAAACCCCGGGCATTCTGGCCGGCAAGCCCTGCATCAGGGGAACACGCATCTCCGTGGAACTGGTGGATGAACTGCTCCGCGGTGGGCGCAGCCCGGAGGATATCCGGCGCAGCTACTCCCATATCTCCCTGGAGGACATAGAGGCTTGCCGGCGGTACGCTGCCTCGGGCGCCAAACTCTCCGATTTTACCTGGCAAGACTTGTACGGCAATGAGGATGACGACTGAAAGCCCGGCGGCCATGCAGATACTGGCCGACGAGAATATACCCGAGGAAACGGTCGCCTTGCTGCGGATGGCCGGCCACAACATTCTATTTATCCAAGAGGCTATGCAAGGTGAAGCAGACCCCGATATTTTGGCCCTTGCCACCAGGGAGGGCAGACTACTTGCCACTCGAGACAAGGACTTCGGCGATATTGTGGTCAGCCAAAACCAGCCGGCGCCTTATGGCGTAGTCCTGTTCCGGCTGCACAATGCTATTCCGGTGGACGATCAGTTCCGGCTAATGGCCGTCATACTGGACGCGCCCAGCAGTTGGGGACCCGGAATATGGACGGTCAGCATCCGGCATCCTCAAACCTCCTGAAACTACCGTGTTGAGAACTGCCATGTACGTTATCGGCACCGCCGGCCATGTTGACCACGGAAAATCTACGCTGGTCAAGGCCCTGACCGACATTGATCCCGACCGTCTTCCCGAAGAGAAGGAACGGGAGATGACCGTTGACCTCGGTTTCGCCTGGATGACCCTGCCCAGCGGCCGCGAGGTCAGCATCGTGGACGTGCCGGGACACGAGCGGTTCATCAAGAACATGCTGGCCGGCGTGGGCGCCATCGACCTGGCCATGCTCATCGTCGCCGCCGACGAGAGCGTGATGCAGCAGACCCGGGAGCACCTGGCGATACTGGACATCCTGCGCATCCGCCGGGGGCTGGTGGTAATCACCAAGACCGACCTGGTTGACGAGGAACTGGTGGAACTGGTCAAGGCCGAGGTGGAGGACGCCCTGGAAGGCACGGCTTTCGAGGGTTGCACCATGGTCGCCGTCTCCGCCTACACCGGCGCCGGGTTGGACGAACTGAAAACCACCATCGACGGCATCCTGGACGACACGGAGACGCGGCGGGACCTGGGCCGGCCCCGCCTGCCCGTGGACCGCTGTTTCACCGTCAGCGGGTTCGGCACCGTGGTCACGGGGACTCTCATCGACGGCTCGGTGGCAGTGGGCCAGCAAGTGGAACTGGCCCCGTCGGGACGACAGGCCCGGATCCGGGGGTTGCAGAGCCATAAGTCACGCTTGAATGACGCCGCGCCGGGCGTGCGCCTGGCCCTGAACCTGTCGGGCATCTCCCGCGATGACGTGCCCCGGGGCGAGGTGCTGACCAACCCGGGCTGGCTGCAACCTAGCCGGCGGTTCGACGCCAACCTGAGGATGGTAAAGGGCGCGCCTCACGCCTTGAAGCACAACGAGGGAGTCACCTTCCACCTGTTCACCAGCGAGACCACCGGACGGGTGCGCCTGCTGGACGCCGACCGGATTCAGCCCGGAAGCGAGGGCTGGGTCCAGGTGCTATTGGATGAGCCGGTGCCCATGGTCAAGGGAGACTTTTTCGTGCTCCGGTCCTCGGAAGACACCCTCGGCGGTGGGCAGGTGGCCGACCCCAACCCGCGCCGCCGCCATCGCCGCTTCGCCCCGGAGGTGCTGGAACGGTTGACCATGCTGGACGCCGGCGCCAGCGAGGACGTCATCCTGACCATCGCCGACCAGATGGGCCCCTGCGACCTCCGCACCCTGTCGCAACGGTCCAACCTGTCCGAAATGGAAATCTTGGAACGGCTGGGCATCTTGGTGGAAGAAGGAGACGTGGTGGTGCTGGGCGAGATGGGAACTCAGGCCGACGCAGTAGCGTACTCTCGGCGGGGTTGGGACATCGTGAGAAACCAGGCCCAGGTGGCGTTGCAGGCGTACCACAACCAGTATCCGCTGCGCCGGGGCGCGCCGCCCCAGGAACTCCGCAGCCGTTTGGGGGTGTCGCAGCCCGTTTATCTGCGGGCGGCGGCCCGGCTGGTGGACGAAGGCGTAATTGCCGACGACGGCGGGCTGGTGCGCACGCCCGACCACGCGGTTGAGTTGAGCGACCGCCAGCAGAACGAAATCGCCGACTATCTGAGCGCGCTGGCGGCGGAACCCTGGTCGCCGCCCACCGACCGCCCGGTGGACCCGGAATTGCTGGCCCATTTGCAGGAACGGGGAGACGTCGTGAAGGTCAACGAGACGGTTGTGTTCACCACGGCGGCCTACGAGGATATGGCTGGGCGTATTGTGGCCCACCTCCAGGAGAACGGCAGCGTAACCGTCGCCGACGCCCGCTCCATATTCGACACCAGCCGCAAGTACGTGCTGCCCCTGCTGGAATACATGGACCAGCAGCGCATCACCCGCCGCGTCGGCGACGAGCGGGTGCTGCGGTAGGTCGGAGCATTGGAGGTGAAACAATGACTCAACGCAAAACAATGTCCTACGAAGAGCAGAAACGCCGCGGCGAGGCCATTTACGATGCTCAAATCCGCCATCTGATCGCGGACGAAGATGAAGGCAAGTTCGTATTAGTCGATGTCCTCACCGGCGACTACGAAATTGCTGACAGATCTGCCGATGCTCGCGTCAAATTGCGTCAACGTCGTCCTGATGCGGTCATTCACACCATGCGCGGCCATCGCACCCACGTTATGCGATTCCGAAGTCCTCGCCGCATCGTCCGTGGAACGGAGGCAACACATTAGTGCAGTACGGCATTGTTAACGACGCTATGGAAGCCACGGTTACACTCAACGTGATGGCTGACAATGATGAAAGCGCCCCAATCACTTTTGTCATTGACACGGGGGCTACCGGTGATGTGTCCCTTCCTCAGTCAATCATTGACTCCCTTGACCTCCCCTTGGCCGAGGACGCCGATAATATTGTCATCACGTTGGCTGACGGCACGACCGGACCCGGCAGGCTATATCTGTCCCGTATTTTATGGCATGACCGGGTACGGCATATTGAAGTCGTCAATCTGGAAGGAGCACCTCTCGTCGGAATGGCCCTGCTTTATGGCAGCAACCTCAGCGTTGACGCCGTCCCCGGCGGGCAGGTAACAATCACCGAGTTGCCGCCCACATCCCAACCCGAAATGCCGTGCGGATGAAGTAATGGCCCTCGACTTCGGCCAAACTGCCCGCCAACTGATGGCCGCCATGGGAGACGTGGCGGCCACCACGCGCAGCCGGCGGCAGCGTTTTGCCGACACGCTGGACCGGGCTCTGGCAATATCTCCATCCGAGGCCGCCAATCGTACCGACTTGGCCGGCCGTCGTCCTTTCATCGCGGCGCGGACCGGCGACGAGGGCCTCCTGGCCAGCCTACCGCCGCCGGAAGCCCCGTCCGACTGGTCGGCCCTGTCCGTGGACGGTTCGCACATCGACGTGGATCGGCACCTGCCCTTGCGCTGCTACCTGATCAACCTGGGCGGTTGCACGCTCACCTACGGCGCGAACCCCGATTGCCAACTGTTCAGCGAGCCGACGCTGGCCGTGGGCGACGCCGATCTCTACCTTCGCCCCACCGACGGCGCATTGGATGAGACGCCGATCTCGGGCCCTCTATTGGGCGCGTTGCGCACCGTGCGCGAGGTGGAGCGGCTGGCCGACGCGGTGGACGCGCTGCCTTCCGGCCTGCCGGCATTGGCCCTGCTGGACGGTACGCTGGCGTTCTGGGACTTGCAACGGGGGAGTTATCCCCGGTACGTCAGCGATACCCTGATCGGAGAACGGCTGCACACTGCGTTGACCCGGCTGCGCGGGGCGTCCCACCGCGGGCGTCCGGTGGCGGTGGCCGCCTACACCTCCCGCCCCCAAACCACCGAGGTGGCCGGCGCCGTGCGCGTCTGCCTGTGCGGCAGCGACGCCACGGAGTGCACCCGGCGTTGCAGCGCGCGCCGCTCCGACCTGGCCCAGTGCGACGGTGCGGCGGGGTTTGACGACCGCGAACTGTTCGATACGTTGCTTGAACCCGGCCATCGCTCGCCCCTGTATCAATCGGGCCGTGTGGAATCCCGTTTCGCCATGGGTTTGACGGTGGGCACGGAATGGAGCCATTTTTATTATGTGAACAGCGGCACGGAGATAGCCAGGGTGGAAGTGCCGGACTGGGTGGCTGAAGACCGGGAGTTGCTGGCCTGGGGACACGCCATGCTGGTCAAACAGTGCGAACTGGGGCTGGGCTATCCCGTGGCAATCTCCGAAGCCCACGAGCAGGCGGTGGTCAGCGGCCACGACCGGGCGGAGTTTCGCCGGATAGCTATAATGCTGATGGAGCAACAGGGCTTGCCTACGCCGGAATCGGCGAAGACCGTATCCAAGCGGCTGCCCTGGGTATAATCCCCCAACCGTCATTCCGGCGAAAGAACGTCACCCCGTACTTGATACGGGGCCGGAATCCAGAAAATCGGACCTTGAATCATCATGGAGTATCTGGAGGTTTTCAATGGGCGAACTTAACGATCTGGCCGCGTCGGTGGCGGCTTTGCTGAAAGAGCGCGGCGACACCCTCGCAGTGTCGGAATCCTCATGCGGGGGCCTGATCTCCGCCGCGCTGGTTTCCATACCGGGCGCGTCGGCCTACTACGTGGGCGGCTCGGTGGTCTATACGCGGACGGCGCAGGCCGGGTTGCTGCAAGTGCCCGAATCGGCGATGGAGGGGCACCGGGCCAGCACCGAATACTACGCCCTGCTCAACGCCCGCACCTCGCGGGAACGGCTGGGCACCACCTGGGCGCTGGCCGAAACCGGCGCCAGCGGCCCGACGGGCAACCGCTACGGCGATAACTACGGCCACGCCTGCTTCGGCGTCGCCGGGCCGGTGGAACGCTCCCAAACGCTGGAGACGGGCATCCCCGACCGCGAGGCCAATATGTGGGTCTTCGCGCAAACGGCGCTGGCCCTGCTGGAAGAGGCGCTGAACTCGGCATAGCCTCCCCCGCATTGACGCGCTCAACGCGAGGGACTGGACAGCAGGCTCGACAAATCGGCCGGGTTGTCAATCTCGGCGGCGGTGCGTAGAAAGCGCTCCAGCGTGGGACTGCGCCGGCGCAGTTCCTCGACCTGCTGGCCGATGATGCTGACGCCGGCGGCGCCGGTGGTGGCGTAGGTGCCGTGGAAAGCGAAATAGGCCTGGTTCAGCCGGCGAATGAGGTAGCCCTGCTCCACAAACAACCGGCGCCGTTCCTCCATGTAGGCTTCGGCGCCGGCAACGTCGCCGGCCGCCAGCAATTCGTCAACGCGGACTCTGGTTTCCTGCATCTCCCCCTGAAAATCGAATGGCGACGGGTCGGTGGCCGCCCGGCGTTCCGCCGGCGTCGGGCCGTGGCTGGGGTGGACCGTTGCCGGCGACGTGCCTTCCAGCCGGTGACGCGCCAGTTCTCCGATTTCACGCCCGGCGATGTCGGCAACCGTTTCGTTGATGACGGTCATCTCTCCGCCCTCAAAATAATGCTTGCCTAAGGGCCGGAACCACAGCCATTGATGCACCCATTCGTGGGCGATAACTTCCAGGGCGAAGTCCAGGCCGGCGTCGGGCAGGGTGATGGACGGATAGAAGGCGATGCCGCCGGTGTTCACCACCAGTGCCGACAGTTCCGTTCGCGTCTCAACCTGCGATTCGATGCGCTCCCGCTCGTCGTTGGTCAATCCTGTCCGCAGCACCACGTCGTCTTGGCGGGCAATCCGGTCGCGGGGTGAGGTAATGAGTACGGTGGGCGAGCCGGTCAGTACGGTATCCACCGGCGGAAACACGCCGACCGATTTGGACAAAATTCGGGCCTGGAAACCCAAGGATTGCAGGGTATCCGCCACTGCCGACTCCAGGGTTTCCTCAACCCGGGGCCGCATCCGGGATTGGATTTCGCGCGCCTGGGCCTGCCTTTGCCGGAGCCGGGCTGCGTCCGCGGCCAGTTCCGGCGGGAGCGGGTCTTGCGCTTCCACTTCAATGAGCAGGCGTTCCGCCTGTCGAATGAGCAAGCCCATCTCAAAAAACTGGCGAGTCTCCGCCAGGGGCTGCTCGGCAGCGTCGTTTTTCAGCAGAGCCCCCAGCACGTTCCCGATGCGCCACAGCCACTTGTCGGGTAGGTTGCCCAGTTCCCAACTGACCGCGCTGAAACGGTAGGGGGCGGTGGCAACGGCGATGGCGTCGGGCCGATACTCGTCGCAGTAAATCATCATGCAGACCAGGTAGCCCAGGACCACCAGCCGCCAGCGAATCAAGCGCAGGCTCTTTGGCTTGTCGGCAGGCGTCAGTTCCGGTTTATCGTCGCTCATAAGGCAATGGCAGTCGCAAGGCTTTCTTGACACTCGCCCCGGCCCGTACCATAATTTTGTCTCGCTTGTTTCCTGTTTGACCAGGGAGGAAGCGTTTGATTCAGTATATCGGGCGGCAGGAGGTTTTCGTTGTCCACCAATTCGTTCACCCTTACCGATGAGATGCGCGAGCAGTCCATCGGCGTCGAAAGCCCGCCGACCACCCTTGAGGTGGAGAAGGGCCACATCGCCCGCTTTGCCGAAGCCATCGGCGATGATAACCCGGCATACACCGAAGGCACTCCCGAAACTGGCGGCATCGTCGCCCCTCCGACCTTCCTGCGGGCCATGCGCGCCGTCCGGCCCGAGATACCCTTCGACATCCCGTTCACGCGCCTGCTGGACGGCGGCAGCGACTGGGAGTATTTCGACCACGTCCGGCCCGGCGATATCATCACCGCCGTGGGCCGCGTGGAGAACATCCTCGAGCGCAGCGGCAGCATCGGCCAGATGCTCATCACCACCATCAAAATCACCTACCGCAACCAGACCGGGGCGATTGTCGCCACCCAGACCAGCACGTCGATCCGGCACTAAATCAGCCGACACTGACGATTTGAGGCGCTGGATTCCGGCTTTCGCCGGAATGACGGTTATAGTTGAGAGGAATAACATGAGTCAACAGATCTACTTTGAAGACGTCAGCGAAGGTATGGAACTGCCGGCCGAGGTTAGAGAACCCAGCACCCGGCAACTGGTCCAGTACGCCGGCGCTTCCGGTGACTTTTACGAAATTCACTACGATAAGGATTACGCCGAAGGCATCGGCCTCCCCGGAATCATCATCCACGGCGCGCTGAAGAACGCGATGCTGGGCACTTATGTAACCAACTGGGCCGGCCCGGCCGGAACCCTGCGCCGCCTGACCTGCCAGTATCGCGGCATGGACTTCCCCAGGGAACCCATTACCGCCAAAGGCCACGTTACCCGCGTCTATCAGGAAGGCAACCAGAACCTGGTGGACTGCACCATCTGGCTGGAAAACCCCCAGGGTCAGCAGACCACACCCGGCACGGCCACGGTGGCGCTGCCCAGCCGGGGCGGATAGGTGCGCCGCTGATCGTCCTCCCGTCAACAATCTGTAGGGGCGGGTTTGAAACCCGCCCCTACGGGAATCTCAAAGAGAGAGGGAATCAATTACCATGCCCAACAATCTGGAAGGAAAGGTAGCCATCGTTACCGGATCGGGCCGCGGCGTGGGTCGCGGCATCGCCATGCTGATGGCTGAGGAGGGCGCCAGGGTCGTCGTGGTTGACCCCGGCGTCAACGTGGACGGCACCGGCTTTGACCAGTCCATCGCCGAGCTGGTGGTCGGCGAGATCCGCGACGCCGGCGGAACCGCCGTGGCCTGCACCGAATCCGTTGCCACCATGGACGGCGGCGAGCGCATCGTGCAGACGGCCATCGACAACTTCGGACGGCTGGACATTGTGGTGTGCTGCGCCGGCATCCTGCGCGACCGCATGGTCTTCAACATGACCGAGCAGGAGTGGGACGACGTGATCGCCGTCCACCTCAAGGGCACCTTCACCGTGGTCAAGCACGCCTGCATCCTGTTCCGGCAGCAGCGTTCCGGTCGGGTCATCACCTTCAGCAGCCAGTCCGGTTTGGTGGGCAACAGCGGACAGGCCAACTACGGCGCGGCCAAGAGCGGCATTGCCGGCTTCACCAAGGTCGTCGCCAAGGACATGGGACGCTACGGCGTAACGGCCAACTCCATCGCGCCCCGCGCCACCACGCGCATGATCGGCGCGATCCCGGAGTCCGCCGCTGAGATCCGCGCCCGGGGCGGCGTCGCCTCCCTGTCCGGCGACGGCGGGGACGACGTGCAGGACTTGGATCCGGACGGCATCGCTCCCTTCGTCTGCTACCTGTCCTCCGACCACGCCGCCAACATCAACGGGCAGACCTTCCTGGTGTACGGCAACACCGTGTCCCTCATGTCTCAACCTCGTCCTGAAAAGGCCATTTGGACCGAGGAAGGCCACTGGGACATGGACGACCTGTCCAGCCAGGCCCGCGGCTACCTGACCGCCGGCATCGTCAACCCGGCGCCGGCCCAGCAACGCTAACACGTAGGGGCGAATAATTATTCGCCCCTACCCCATGAAAAGGAAAGAACGATAATGCCTCTACTGCAAGACAAAGTAGCAATCGTAACCGGCGGCGGGCGCGGCATCGGGCGCGGCGTATCCAAGCTGATGGCCGAGGAAGGCGCCAAAGTCGTGGTCTGCGACCTGGGCGTCAACGTGGACGGCACCGGCGCCGACGTGTCCGTGGCCCAGCAGGTGGTGAACGAAATCGGCGAGGCCGGCGGCACCGCCGTTGCCTGCACCGAATCGGTAGCCACCATGGACGGCGGCGAGAAGATCGTCCAGACCGCCATCGATAACTTCGGCAAGCTGGATATCGTGGTCACCGTGGCCGGCATCCTGCGCGACCGCATGGTCTTCAACATGACCGAAGAGGAATGGGACGACGTTATCGACGTCCACCTCAAGGGTACCTTCACCGTGGTCAAGCACGCCAGCATCCTGTTCCGGCAGCAGCGCTCGGGTCGCATCATCACCTTCAGCAGCACCTCGGGGTTGTACGGCAACAGCGGCCAGGCCAACTACGGCGCGGCCAAGGACGGCATCGCCGGCTTCACCCGCGTCTGCGCCCGTGACCTGGGACGCTACGGCGTGACCGCCAACGCAATTTCCCCGTCGGCCAGCACCCGCATGACCACCAGCGTGCCCGACGAGGCCCGCGCCTTGCGCTCGGCCCGCGGCATCGCCGCCGGCGGCGGGCTGCGTGGCGAGCCGGAGGACGTTGCCCCCATGGTGGCGTGGCTGGCCTCCGACGAAGCGGCCCACGTCAACGGCCACGTATTCCACGTAACCGGCGGGCTGGTGTCGCTCCTGAACGAACCCGAGCCGGTCAAAACCATTCGCAAGGACACCCGCTGGTCCGTTGACGAACTGGCCGCCGTTTTTCCGGCCACCATCGGCGTCGAGCTGTACAATCCGGCGCCGGCGCCGCCTCCAACCGCATAGCGCGCCTTTCTGCTATAATCCGCCCCGCTGCCATTTTGGCGGCTATTGAACTGGGTCTCACCAGCGGAGGGTTTCGGCTTGGCACGCTTTATCCTGTTCCGAATCATTCAGGCCATCGCCACGTTGGTCGTGTTGAGCGCGGCCGTCTTCTTCGGCACCGACCTCACCGGCGACGCCGCCCTGGCCATGGCCCCGGGCGACGCGAAACCATCGGAGATCGAGGCCATCCGCAAGAACCTGGGGCTGGACCGCCCGGTGGTGGTCCGGTACTTCGACTACCTGGGCGGTTTGTTCGTAGGGGACTTCGGCCGTTCCTACAACAAGCGTCAGCCGGCCTTCGACATCGTGATGGAGCGCATCCCCAACACGGTACAGCTGGCGATAACCGCTCTCGCCATCGCCATCATCGTCGGCATTCCGTTAGGCATCTTATCGGCGGTGAAAAGGGACAGCATCCTGGACCGGCTGGGCAAGTCCTTTGCCATCCTGGGTATGTCCATGCCGCAATTCTGGCTGGCGATCATCCTGATGTGGATCTTCGCCGTGGAGTTCCAGTTATTGCCCACCTTCGGCAAACAGGGCCTGGACCCGCGCTACTTCATCATCCCGGCCTTCTCCATCGCCGTGTTCACCATGGCCGGTTTCATGCGCCTGACCCGCTCGGCCATGCTGGAAGTGCTGGACAGCGAGTACGTCAAGTTCGCCCGCATCAAGGGTCTGGCGGAGCAGTTGGTGATATTCAAGCACGCTCTGAAAAACGCGGTGATCCCGGTGCTGACCTTCGGCGGCATCAGCTTCGCCGGACTGCTCAACGGCTCCATCGTGGTGGAAGTCATCTTCTCCTGGCCCGGGCTGGGCCTGCTGATGCTGGAAGGCATCCGTACCCGCGACGTGCCCATTATCGAAGCCACCATTCTGACGTCGGGTTTCCTCTACATCCTCATGTCCACCATCGTTGATATTGCCTACGCCTACGTGGACCCGCGCATCCGGTACGGATAAACACTCGCCCCGATGCACCCTTCAAATTTGCCTCGTCATTCCCGCGAAAGCGGGAATCCAGGTAGGAGTAACTGAACTTGGCAACGCAAGAAATGGCAACTCCGGCGTCGGTCGCCAATCCGGCGACTCGCGCCATGCGCAAAGCGCGGGAACTGCGCCTGCCGTGGATACCCATCTTCATCCTCACTCTGCTGATCGTCTGCGCGGTATTCGCGCCGCTGCTGGCGCCCCATGATCCGGAAAAGCTCAACAAGCGCGACCGGGAAGTCCCGCCCTTCGAAAGCGCCAAGTTCCTGCTGGGCACCGACAAGGCGGGCAAGGACATCCTCAGCCGCCTGATCTACGGGGCGCGCACCTCGGTATTCATCAGTTTGGTGGCATTGGGCACCGGCGCGGTCGTCGGCAGCTCCCTGGGCGTGATTTCCGGCTACTACGGCGGGCGCGTTGACATCGTGCTGATGCGGCTGGTGGACGCCGTGCTGGGCTTCCCCACGGTGCTGTTAGCGCTCATCATCGTTGCCATCGCCGGCGGCGCCGGCATCGGCAACGTGATTGTGGCGGTGGCGGCCACCGTGTGGGCCAGGTTCGCCCGGCAGGCCCGGGGCGAGGTGCTGAGCATCAAGGAGCGGGACTTCGTGACCCTGGCCATCGTGGCCGGCGTGTCGCCTCCGGTTATCATGTGGCGGCACATCTTCCCCAACGTCATCAATACGGTCCTCATCGTCATCAGCCTGCTGGTGGGCCAAACCATCCTGCTGGAAGCATCGCTGAGCTTCCTGGGCGTGGGCGTGCCGCCCGGCGATCCGGCCTGGGGCATCATGGTGTCCGAAGGCCGCGACCAGATCTTCGACATCTGGTGGCTGGCCCTCTTTCCCGGCCTGGCCATTACCATCGTCGTGATGGCGATGAACTTCTTCGGAGACTGGCTCCGCGACACCCTCGACCCCCGGCTGCGGCGGACGCGGTAGCAAGCCGGCAACGACAACCGGAGGCATCTTGGCAATCACAGAATTGGAAATCACCAAGCGCACCAGGTTCGCGTCCGGCGAGAGCTTCGGCGACGTCGGCCCCTATGAACTGCTGGAAGGCACGGCCCATTACGCAGTGGACCCGCTGCACGCAAGAAACCAGGGGATCACCGACCTGGACCTGGCGCCCCGCAATTCCGTCGGAATGGTCGAGTTTTCGGCGGACTTCGCCATGCTCCAGCCGGTTAATATCGACCGGGGCAACCGCCGCATCCTGTTCGACGTGGTTAACCGTGGCCGCAAGACCGCCCTGAGCCTGAACAGCGTCCCCACCCCCAACGACCCCGCCGCTCCTCTGGAGGCCGGCAACGGCTACCTGATGCGCCGGGGTTACACGGTGGTCTGGGGCGGTTGGCAGGCCGACGTGCCGCCCACTCCCGGCCTCATCGGACTGCACGGGCCGGAAGCCATCGGACCCCAGGGGCCACTGACCGGCCAGATTATGTGCCAGTTCCAGTGCAACGAACCCACCCAGGTGTTCCTGCTGGCCGACCGGCAGCACCTGCCCAATCCCGCCGCCGACCCGGACGAAGCCGAGGCCACCCTGACGGTGCGCGACCTGCCCAACAGTCCTGCTACCGCCGTTGACCGCGGCCAGTGGTCCTTCGTCCGAGTGGAGGATGAGGACCTGGAGCCGCAGCACAGCCACATTTATATGCCTTCCGGTTTTGAGCCGGGCCGGATTTACCAGTTGGTGTACACCACCACCGGCAGCCGGATCGTGGGACTGGGGTTCGCCGCCATGCGGGACGTGGTTTCCTTCCTCAAACACGCGCCAGCCCCATTTGACGGGAGACGGGGCAACCCCTGCGCCGGGGCTATCGACTACGCCTACGCCATGGGCCGTTCCCAGAGCGGCCGCTTCCTGCGTCAGTACATCCACGTGGGCATCAATGAGGACGAGGAAGGCCGGCCGGCCCTGGACGGCATCATCCCCCACGTGGCCGGCGGGATGCGCGGCGAGTTCAACCTGCGCTTCGGGCAACCCTCCAAGGACGTCTGCTACATCATCCCCGAGATGTTCCCCTTTACCGACACTCCGCAGACGGATCCGGTCACCGGCGCTCAGGGTGGACTGCTGGACGCCCTAGAACGACGCGGCGCGGCGCCCAAGATCATGTTCACCAACACCTCCGCCGAGTACTGGCGCGGGGACGCCGCCCTGATCCACACCGACCTGGAATCTCTCACCGATGCTCCGGAATCGTCGTCCGTGCGCCGCTACCACTTCGCCGGTTGTCAGCACGGCTCAGGCGAATTTCCCCCGCTGGAAATCCGCGCCAATGACGGTATCAAAGGGCAGCTTCCCTTCAACAGCGTGGACTATGCCCCCCTGTTGCGGGCCGCGTTGGACAACCTGGACCGTTGGGTCACTACTGGCGAAGAACCCCCGGCCAGCCGCCATCCCAACCTGAACGACGGCACCGCGGTGGAATCCCATACGCTGCTGGAGCGGTTTGCCCAGCTGCCAAACGTGCGGGTCCCGACCCAGACCACCAGGGCGATACGGCTGGACTATGGCCCGGAGTCGCACCTGGGCCGCACCACCAAATTGCCCGCCGACGAGGGAGAGGAATTCCCGGCGTTGGTAGCCGACCTCGACGAGTCCTTCAACGAGCGCGGTGGCATCCGCCTGCCGGACCTGACCGTTCCGGTGGCCACCTACACCGGCTGGAACCTGCGCGACGAAAGCATCGGCAATCCCAGTCTATTCATCGGCATCACCGGCGGCCTGGCCGGCTGGACCCTCCCCCTGCCCGCCACGCCGGCCGAGCGTGAGGCAGCAAATGACCCGCGGGCGTCCATCGAGGAACGCTACGCCAGCCGCGAGGACTACCTGGAGCAGGTGACCCGCGCGGCGATGGATCTGGTGGCTGAGCGTTACCTTCTGGAGGAAGATGTGGCCGAGGTGGTGGAACTGGCGGGAAGGAAGTACGACTACTGGGCCGGGGATGACGCGCAGTGTTCAGATCGCCGGCGCCTCCAGGGATTGCGGTGAAAAGCCCGGTCAATGACTGACTGGGCTTTTCGTTATTATCGGACCGGAGCGGAGTTACACCGCCTCTTCAACCCTCTCAAGGTTGCGTACTCTCATTACACCGCCAGCCCACTGAAACCTTGCCACCGGAACCCGGCAAGGCAATCGCGTCATGGCCTAGACATTCGTCGCTCCGGCGAAAGCCGGAGTCCAGCGGCTATAAACTGAAAGAATCGTGAAAGTCATTGCTGGATTCCGGCTTTCGCCGGAATGACGGGGATGGCGCGATTGCCTGCCGGAACCCGCCCTTGACAACCCCCGGAACCCCGGCTATCGTGATAATTGCCACAGTTCACTATCGCCAGTACGCCAATGGCGTGCGGCGCGATGCGAGCAATACCCGCGTGGTGCGGCCTACGCCGTGCCTCCTTGCGTGACTTGCATCGGAACCGGTGAACTGTGGCAGGTAAGCCGTAACTCCAGAGGACGCAGGGAGGTTCCCGTGAGCTTTTCCATATCGTTGAAGGCCATTTCGTTTCCCCTTATCAGCATCCCAGTGGCCATCTGCCTCATGGTCGTCGGTGGAGTGGACAACATCGCCCGAGGGCAGTCCGCTCTGCTTCCTCCCACCGGCGTAAGCGCGGTCAACGGAAGCGACCTTGGCGAGGCCAACATGACCTGGGACGCGGTGGCGGGCGCCACGTATTACCGCGTTGGGTGGATGGCCGACGAGGACTACCAGCGAGCGATCAGGGAGCCAAACGGGGAATGGCAGAAAGAGTTCCGCTTTTCCAACATCGTCAGCCGGGGTCAACCCACTTGGACGGTGACCCGTCTCACCCCGGGCATCAAGTACTGGTTTATCGTGGGCAGCCACGACGCTTACTACGGCGAGCCGAAATGGTCAGCCTGGGAGGAACTGACGCTGACAGCGACCTCGCCGACTGAAGGGGGATGGGAAATCTGGGCGGGGGACCAATCGGCCAGCGCGGACATCAGCGCCGACAACCCAACCGGGACCTACGGAAGCCGAATTCTTATCTAGGCTTTACGCAATTCAAGCCGCGTAAGCGAGGGAATCCACCATTCGGTGGTACAGGGTGACGGGAAGTTCTCGTACATCAGGGTCGCCGGCTGACAGTGATAAACCCTCC